>JBBTWH010000001.1:0-114628 GCA_038062835.1 Patescibacteria group bacterium
AGGGTGGCAAGTAAAAAATGGCTGATGTCAGCCATTTTGCGTCATGTTCCGCCCGTTCAGGGCGCTTCCGGCGTGACGGGATTCGAGAGGCGCGCGCAGGCCTCGAGCGACGGGAGTCCGAGCTGCCGCGCCGCGGCCTCCCAGTCCCCGCCCTCCACGTACACGACCATGTGCGGCGCCGTGACGACGAAGTTGTCGCCGGTCATGGCATCTACCCACCTGAAGTGACTGTCGTGGCTCGAGCCGTTTCCGGCCTTGAGCACCCAGCACTGCTCGGGGCTTCCGTCGTGCGCCAGACGGACGAGGAGGCAGTTTTCGTCGCTCTCCCGGTCAGGCATGCAGGCGGTGACGGAGGCGAGCGCGGCGATGATGCACAAGGAACTGAAGGTCTTCACGGTATCTCCTGGAACGGGTTACCTGTCCTGGGCCGAACCTAGCTCAAAAAGCGCCGACCGTCAAGCCCCCCTTGTCATTCCCGCGAAAGCGGGAATCCAGGCCCGGTGGATCCTCCGCCTACGCGGAGGATGACAAGGATGGGGGGGGGAAGAATCGCTTTCCGGAAAGGGATCCTTCACTGCGTTCAGGATGACATGCGGCGAAACAGCCTTCTTGCGTTGGCGGTCGTGGCGGCGGCGACTTCGTCGAAGGAGATGCCGCGCAGCTCGGCGACCTTCTCGGCCACCAGCTTCACGAAGGCCGGCACGTTGCGCTCGCCGCGGTGCGGCACGGGCGCGAGGTACGGCGCGTCCGTCTCGACGACGATGCGGTCGAGCGGAGCCCACTTCACGACGTCGGTCAGCAGCTCCTTGCCGGATTCGAGATCGGCCTTGCGCGGTTTGTAGGTGATGGTGCCGCCGAAGGCCAGCATGAAACCGAGTTCCAGATAGCGTTCCGCGTCGCGCTTGGTGCCGGTGAAGCAGTGGATGACGCCACGTAAAGGCGCTTCGCGCCCACGTGGCAGGCCGCCCTCATAGGGCCCCCAGATCTTCCCGATGAGCGCGATCTGGTCCTCGTGCGCGTCACGGCAATGGATGACGACGGGAAGATCGTTGTCGATGGCCAGGCGCGCGCCGGCTTCAAAGGCGGACGCCTCCGTGACCTTCATCTCCTCGAGCGAAATGCCCTCGTATTCGTAGTGGTAGTCGAGTCCCATCTCCCCCACCGCCACGACTTTCGGATGTTTCAAAAGCTCGCCGTAGTATTCCGGATCGAACGTCTCGTTGCGCGACTTGAACTGCACTTCGCCTTCGTCGTGATAGCCGGCGAAGATATGGGAGGGATGCAATCCGACCGTCGCCCAGACGCCGTCGTGGCGCTCGGCCAGCTTGATGCCGCCCGCGCTGGTGTCCTTCTGCGTCCCGATGGTGACCATCTGCACGCCCGCGGACAACGAAGCGCGGACGACGTCATCCATGTCGTCCTTGTAGGCGTTGAAGTGCACGTGGCAGTGGGTGTCAATTAACATGAAAAAAGCCTACAGCGCGCGGTCGGATGAATCAAATAACCGCCTGGATCTGCCGGACGGCTTGCGGCAGGAGCGGCGCGAAGAGCCCGAAGGCGTGCAGGAGCCAGATGCCGACGTGCGAGGCGGCCAGCACCGTGCCGAACGAGGCGCTGATCGGATAGCGGGCGGCGATGTAAAGCGCGCCGCCGACCACCATGACGCCTTCGAAGAATCCGAGCAGGCCGCCGAGCATGGCGTTGAACGTCTTGAGGAACGGGATAACGGCGACGATCTTGAAGATCTTCTCGATGACCCAGAAGACGAGGCCGATCAGCCGGTTCACCAGGATCATCAGCAGGAGGAACATCACGACGCGCGCCAGGTTCTCGTTGCCGAAGAAGATGCCGGAAGTGGCGTGGCCCCAGGAATCGTAGTAACGGCCTGCCACCAGGACCGAGAAGACCATGCCGACGAGCGCGCCGAGCGCGTGGATCAATCCGAACCACAGCCCCGCCAGGACGAAGGCGAAGACGCCGAGCACGAGGATGAGGTCGAAGAAGGTCATGTCAGCGCGTCAGCTTGTTGATGGCTGTGACGAGCTTCTTGCGGGCCTTGTTGAATTCCTCGGGGTCGCTTTTGAACTCCTCCGCGAGCGATGCAGCCTCTTCTCCTGAAATCTTCCCCTCGTCGACGAACAACTTCAGGAATTCAGCTGCGGCCATGCCGGCGACGACCTTGCCGTATGTCTTCGGCGCGCCGCTTGCTTGCGCCTTCGGCAAGAGCTGCTTTTCCGCGATCGTTCCCATGCCCGCTTGGAGCTTGTCCGCGGGGAACTCATTCTTTTCCGGAGCTACTGCAGGCGGAGTCTCTACGGACGCTTCGGGTTCCATGGGCGCCTCCGGAGATGGGTATATCACGATTGCGGGAGCGCCATGCTTGGCTTTCAGCCCTTCAGCGGCTTCGAGCTGTCTCGCAGTCATGGATAAGAGCCGCTCCTCGTCATCGATGAGTGTCCTCTCTTGGGGCGTGGCACCGGTTTTCTTCGACTCCATCTCCTCCCGCTTGTGCTGCAGCACGGATTCGGCGGCTTCGCCCGGCGCCGCGTTCAACGCGATCCGGCGGAGATATTCCGAGACTTGTACGATGTTCGCCATTTGCGCATCCGCATCCATGCGGATGTGCGCGTGCTTCTCGCCTAGATCGGGATGCTCCTTGAAAAACTTCTCAGCGACGCCTCCGTCAAACATGCTGTTCCTTTCCCATGTCCGGACGGCCTCGACCAGTTCCCCTAGGCTCATTGCGCGCGGCCCCTCCTTGCTCTCATGCTGCATCGCGCCTGCCCCCTCCGTCACCGGAGCACCCGGCTCCTCCGCTGGAGCCGCGGATTCGGACGCTTCGGGACGAGTCTCGATCTCGCCGGAAACCTCGCTAGCTGACTCGGGCGTCTTGGGCGTCGCCCGCTCGATGTCTTTCGCGTAGTCCGCGCTGACGGTCACGCCTGCTGCCTCGGCCGCGGATTCCGCGGCCGGCTTGACCTCGAACTCGCCCCGCGCGTCCATCGATTCTTCAGCCAGCATCTGGGTTTCGGCCTCCTTGAGTTCAGCCCGCTCCGCTTCATTGAAGAACGGCTCCTCGACGATCTGCGCTTGCGGCTTCACGTCTTTCATCAGGCCGCCAGGCATGCCGATGAGTTCGCGGCCGGACGACGTCTCGACGCGCTCCTTGCCGTCGTCGTACTTGGTGGTGACGGCTCCTTCGGACGAGCCGTCCCGCGTCTTGCGCGAACCGATGCCGACGCCGACGATCTCGCCGTGGCGATCCGTCGTGCCGACTTGTTTCGTACGTTCAATATAGGTATCGACCATCGCGGCGGCCGGGGTGCCCTCGAAGCCTTTCACGGTCGTGCCGTCGTTGAGCGCCCTGCCTTTCAGCAGGCTCTCGCGTCCGTCGATTTCCGGAGCCGCTTCGGCTTTCGGAGCTTCCGCCGGCTGTCCCTTAGGCTGTTCCGCCGCCGGTCGCGCCGGAGCGGCTTCCGGCGCGGGCGCCGCGCCGCCGCTCATCCTGCCGCGCACTTCCGAGAGGCGCTTGGCGACGTAGTTCAGTTTGGCGCCGGCTTCCGTGATCGGCGGCATCTCGCCCGTCTTGAGGGCCCTCTTCATCGCGGAGGCTTCGGCCGCGACTTCAGCCGCGACTTTGGGAGCGAGCTCGTCGTAGGACTTCGAAAGACTGCGTTCCAGCATGCGAAGTCCATCCGCGTCGCCTGAGGCCATGATCTCCGCCGCCTTTTTCCTGAACTCGGCGAAGACGGCGTCGGCCTTTTCGATTTCCGACAGGATCTCGGCCTCGCCTTTCACCGCTTCGGCCTCTTTCTTCTTGAAGATGCCCTTGGCGCGGTTCCACCAGGATTTCGTCTTCTCGCCGAACTCCTGCGCGCTCGCCTCGGCCTGCACGTTCAGGTTCTTTCCCATCTCATTGAGCTTGGCCATGCCTTCCTGCTCCAAACGGGTCTCCTTTTCGCGGAGCGATCCTGGTCCGCGCGGAGTTTCCGGCGTCGGCACGCCGGTGAGCGCTTCATTAAAGGAAGGCGGACGCGCCGCTTCCTGCGCGGGCGCCGGCGGCTGTTCCGCTTCCGGAACTGGCGCTCGCTGGGCTTCGGCTGGCATACGCGCTTACTGGTTCTTGAGTTCTTCGAGCAAACGCTGGATCTCCACCTGTTCCATTTCGCCGATGACCTTCTTCATGACTTCGAGGCGTTCATGTTCGAGGCCTTTGATCTGTTCCATGAACTGGTCATACGCCGCTTGGAGCTTCTTGGCCTTTTCTTCGGTGGTATCCATATAGGAGGAGTATACCAAAAGACGGCTTACGCCGTCTTTTGTTCCAGTCTCGGGAAGAGGATATCTCCTTTTTTGACCGGAGAACCTGGTTCCAAGCCGCCCCAAGCCTGAGCCTCGGGAAGCTGCAAATTCTCACGGTCGTGAGGATTTGAAGACGAGATTTCGACGCCGATCTGGGCGAGGATCTTGGCGGCGGCCGTAGGGATGATCGGCAGGAGCGCCAGGCCGATCTGACGCTGGGCCTCGGCGAGTTGGTACATGAAGGGGGCGACGTCTTCGCCGAGCTTGGCTTTCTTGAAGGGCGCCTCGACGTCGATGGCCTGGTTCACGGTCGTGACGTAGTGCTCGAGCGCGCGGATGGCTTCGTCGAAGTGGAAGTTCTCGAGCGCATGGCCGTACTTCTCCCAGAAGGCAGCCGTCTCAAAACGGTCTTCGGTCTTGGCGGGGACTTTCGCCTCGCAATACTTCTCGACCATCGTGGCGGTGCGGGCGGCAAGGTTGCCGATGCCGTTCACCAGCTTGGACGTGTAGATGTCCTCGAACTGCTTGGCAGTGTAGTCGCCGTCCTCGTAGGCCGGAAGGCTGGCGAGGTAGTAGCGGACGGTGTCCGTGCCGTACATGGCGACGAGGTCCATCGGGTTCACGACGTTGCCGAGCGACTTCGACATCTTCTGACCGTCGGCGGTGATGAAGCCGTGGATGAAGATGCGCTCCGACATCGGCACGCCGGCGGAGAGCAGCATCCCTTGCCACATGGCGGACTGCTGGCGCAGGTTGTCCTTGCCGGCGACCTGCGTGCCGGGCCAGAATTTCGCGTACTTCTCGTTCGGCCAGCCGATGGTGGAGATGTAGTTCACGAGCGCGTCGAACCAGACGTACATCACGTGCGCCTCGTCGCCGGGGACAGGCACGCCCCACGACATCTTCTCCTTGAGGCGCGAGATGCTGAAGTCCTGGAGTCCGCCCGATACGAAACTGCGGATCTCGTTCAAGCGGTGTTCAGGGACGACGAATCCCGGATTCGCTTCATAGTGCTTCAGGAGCGCGTCCTGGTATTTCGACCAGCGGAAGAAATAGTTCTCCTCGTCGCGGCTCTCGATCTCCAGCTTCGGATGGATCGGGCATTTGCCGTCGACCAGTTCTGAGTCGGTCTTCTCGAGTTCGCAGCCGACGCAGTACTTCACTTGGTACTGCTTCTTGTAAATGTCGTCGGCGGCGTCGCAGCGCTTCCAGAATTCCTGGGCGGCGGCGACGTGATGCGCGTCGGTGGTGCGGATGAAGTGCGTGTAGGTGAGGTCGAGCGTCTCTTTGAGCGCGTGGAACTTGGCGGCGTACTGGTCGCAGTAGGCTTGCGGATCGAGGCCGGCCTTCGCGGCGGCGTCCTGGATCTTCTGGCCATGCTCGTCGGTGCCGGTGTTGAAGACGACCTCTTCACCCTTCAAGCGGTGCCAGCGCGCGATGATGTCGGCCTGGACGATTTCCAACGCGAAGCCGATATGCGGATCGGCGTTCACGTACGGGAGCGTGGTGGTGATGTAGTAGGCGTTTTTCGGCATATATGTTGTCATCCTGAACGCAGTGAAGGATCTGTCTTATTCTTCGGAGAACAAGGCGGATTCTTCGCTTCGCTCAGAATGACATGTTTACTTACCTTCAACAGCTATCACGTACTCGCCCTTGATGGGTTCGGTCTTCAGGAGTTCGGACGCGTCTTTCATCTCGCCGTAGCGGACGGACTCGAACATCTTGGTGAGTTCGCGGCCGATGACGATCTTGCGATGCGGCGCGCAGAGCGCGGAGAGTTCCGCCATCGCCTTCTCGACGCGGTGCGGACTCTCGAAGAACACGGACGTGCGCTTCTCGTCGGCGATGATCTTCCAGTAGGTGTTCCTCCCCTTCTTATGCGGCGGGAAGCCGTGGAAGACGTAGGCGTCGGCCGGGAAGCCGGAGACGGAGAGAAGCGTCGTGACGGCGGACGGTCCGGGGATCGGGATGATCTTCACCTGGCCCTGCGAGACGCGCACGAGTTCGGAGACGAAACGCGCGCCCGGGTCCGAGACGCCCGGCGTGCCGGCGTCGGAGATGAGCGCCATCGTCTCGCCCTGGTCGATGCGCTTCACCAGCGCCTGGAGTTTTCCCATGCCGGTGTGCTCGTGATAGCTCGTCGTCGCGGCGGGAATCTCGAAGTGGTTCATGAGCTTCCGCGAGACGCGCGTGTCCTCGCAGAGCACCAAGGACGACTCCATCAGCGCGGCGACGGCGCGGGGGGAGAAATCGTCGAGATTGCCGATGGGCGTCGCGATGACATACAGACGACTCATACCTTTTGCTGATCGCGCGAGCATTATGAATGATGGCGTCCTTTCTCGCGCGATCATCCCGGAATCGCGCAGCGATATCCGGGATCAGCTCATACGCACGAAGCGTAAATGAAAAACCCCCGAACTTCAAGGGTTCGGGGGCGATGCGTCCGTGACCGCGTCGGCGCGGAGTTCCGCGTGGAGGGCCGTCTTGGCCTCCTTTGAAATGAAGGCCATCTCGATGGCGTTCCAGATCAGGCGCCGGACCTGCACGGGTTGGAGCTTCCAGAAGAGCCTGGCCAGCGCGAGCTCGTGCACCATCGTCGTGCCCGCCAGCAGGCGGTTGTCGGTGTTGAGGCAGATGAGTCCGCCGAACTCCATGTACGCCCGGGCGGCGTGATCCGAATACGAGGCGGCGGCCTTTGTCTGGACGTTCGAGCTCAGGCAGGCCTCGACGCCGACGCGGCGCGTCCATAACTCGAACTGGAGCTTCGGGTCGCGGAGCGCCTGGATGCCGTGGCCGATGCGCTCGGCGCCGAAGATCTCCATCGCTTCCATGACCCGCTCCGGCGGACCGCCTTCGGCCGCATGGATCGTGACATGGAGGCCCGCCTCCTTCGCGCGGCGGAAGTGCGGCGCGTGTTCGAGCGCGGGCAGGTTGTCGTCGCCGGCCAGGTCGACCGCCACGACGCCGTTGCGGCGATAGCGGATGGCCAGATCGACCATGCGGCCGGTCACGGACGGATCGACGTGGCGCATCGAGCAGACGATGAGGCCCCCGCCGAGGCCGTGGCGCAGTCCGCCGATGGTCATGCCTTCCAGCACGGCTTCCATCACCTCCTCTTCGGCCAGGCCGCCGCTCGTATGGAGCGAAGGCATGAACCGGACTTCGACGTACTTCAGTCCGTCGGCGGCGCAGTCCTCGATCAACTCGCACGCGATGCGCGTGAGCGCCTTGCGCGACTGCATGACGGCGGTGGTGTGCGCGAAGTGCTCGAGGTACTGCGCCAGGCTCTCGCGCACGGTGCCGCAGGACAGCGCTTGGCGCAGTCCGGCTTCGTCGGTGGCGGGCAGGCGGATGCCTTCGGAGGACGCGATCTCGAGCATGGTCGGGATGCGGAGCGATCCGTCCAAGTGCAGGTGCAACTCTACGAGCGGTTTCATCAAGGACCCCTTTCAAGGAACGTCAGGAGGAAGCTACCAGTTTACGGCATCGATGTCGATACGTTCCTCATCCTTCATGACGGTCTCCATCCACTTCTCGACGCCTGCCCCGGGCTCCGACCCGGGGTCGAGTTTCTTCTCGTCTTCGTCGATGAAGCTCTCCAAGGCTTTGGTGGAAGGATGATCCGGCATGAAGAGCGAACAGCAGTCGGAGTGCGGGCGCGTGGAGATCTCGAAGGTGCCGATCTTGCGCGCGCGTTCGGTGATCTCGTCCTTGTCCAAGCCGATGAGCGGACGGAAGACGGGAAGCTTGGTGACCGCTTCGATGGTGCGCATATTCTGGACGGTCTGCGAGGCGACCTGACCGAGCGATTCGCCCGTTACGAGCCCACCCGCCTTTTCACGAAGCGCGATGCGCTCGGCGATGCGGAACATGAAACGCCGGTAGTGGATGACGCGGAACTGCGGATTGCAGACGGCGGCGATTTCCTCCTGGATCGGCGTCAGGTTGATCATCGAGAGCGTCGCCTTGATGCCCGTGCGGTTCAGGACCGCGATCATGTCCTTCACGATGTCGATGGAGGCGCGGTCGGTATACGGGAAGTTGTGGAAGTGCACGTAGTGGATCGGCGCGCCGCGCTTCAGCATCATCCAGGACGCGACCGGCGAATCGATGCCGCCCGAGATCAGCGACACGAGCTTACCGCCGCTCCCGACCGGCAGGCCGCCGATGCCGCGCAGCTTGTCGGAGGCGACGTAGGTTCCATCATCCGTCAGCTCGATCCAGCAGGTGTGATTGGCTCCCTTCATCTGCACTATCAGATTCGGGTTCACGTCCAAGATCGCTTCTCCGACTTTCGCGGCGAGGTCCTGCGATGTCATCGGGAAATTCTTGTCAGGGCGTCGGGCGGTCACGCGGAAGGTGCCCGTCTTGTCCTTGAAACGCGAGACGGCCTCGGCGACGATGGTCTCGACGTTCGATTCCACGCGCGCGCACGGCAGGATGGTGGCGAGGCCCGCGACGTTCAACAGGCGCTTCGTGACTTCAGGCGCGGCCGCGTCAGGGCATTCGAGGCGGATGAGGCCCGTGCGGCGGCGGATCTTCGCGGCATCCAGGCCCTTCAGCTGTTCGCGGATATTCGAAACCAGCCGTGACTCGAAGACGGTCCGGTTCCTGCCTTTGATGCCGAGTTCCGCGTAGTGGACGACGAAGATCATTTGGATTTTATTTTCATGTCATCCCGGTTCTCATCTGCCCTTTTTACATCAGATGAAAAAGTATCAGGTACTAAAGTATCAGATACCGGAGCTTACGCTGCGCTTCGGTCTGGATGACATTAAGCGCCGAAGCGCTTTTTCAGGTAGTCCTCCGCTTCTCCGGGACCGCTGACCTTACCCCTCGCCTGCGCATCAATCAAGAGGTCGAGCGCTTCGCCCACGGAGGGGCCGGGTTCCAGTTTCAAAAGCTTCATGACGGTTTCGCCCGAAAGCAGGGACTCCGCGCCCAGTTCCTTATAGAGGGCGACGTCGACGCCGGACGCCAGGCGGCGCAGAAGCGTCGCGTCGACGCCGTGTCCGGAGGACGCCAGGCGCAGACGTTCGGCCAGGGCCATGGCGCCATCGCGGCCGAGGTGCGCGAAGCACATGCCGACGCGGACGCGCGAGGGCACAGACTTCCCGCTGAGGGTGCGGAGGACGTCTTCTTCTTTCAGACGCGCCATCGCCCTGCGGACCGCGAGCGGCCAGCCGCCGCCGAGCGCCGGCAAGAGCGCTTCCACTGCGCCGGCGTCGGTCCACAGTTCGGACGCGCGAATCGGAGCGGCTTCGAGGCTCTTCACCAGTTCGCGCGAGACGAGTTCGTACGGCACGAGGCGTCCTCCGTGACGCGTCTCATTCACGTGCGTCATCGAAGCACGCAGGGCGTTCCACGTCGCCGCTTCGATGCCGAAGTCGAGCTGGATGGCGAACCGCAGGGCGCGAAGCATGCGCGTATAATCTTCCTGAAAACGCATCGTAGGATCGCCGACGGCGCGGAGGATCTTCTTCGCGATGTCCTCCTGTCCGCCGTACGGATCGATCAGGGTTCCGCCCGCCGCCTCGCCCGTGGCACGTCGTTCGCGAACGACGTGCCAGGCCATCGCGTTGACGGTGAAGTCGCGGCGCGCGAGATCGTCCTCGATGGGCATGTGCGGGTCGGCATGCGTCGCGACGTCGCGGTATCCGCCGGTGCCCGCGGGCTTCTCGCGGCGCGGCAGGGCGATGTCGAGTGAAGCGCTACCGTCGTTCGGCGTGAACTTGAAGACGCCGAAGGTGCGGCCGACGAAATCGACGGAGCCGCGCGCTTCGAGGAACTTCGCCAGCGCGACCGGTTCGACGCCGGCGACGAGGATGTCGATGTCGCCGAGCGCGCGGCCGAGCAGCGCGTCGCGCACCGCCCCGCCGACGACGTGCCAGCGCGAACCGGGAAGCTCTTCGCTCCAGCGCTTCAGGATTTCGGCGATGGGATGGCCTTCGAACATATGCGGTTACGATAGCACCGCTTCGGAAAAGAAAAAACTCCGTCATGCTTTTACGGAGCCCTTTCCTCCTTGCGAGTTTTTCCGCCGTTTACATCGCGGTCGCGTCGGCGACGGCGAGTTCGGTGGCGCCGCAGAGTCCGCATTCGATGCCGAGATCTTCCTTTCGGATCTCGCCGCACGATTCGCAGAACAGCGCGCCATCCATTTCATCGATCGAGGCGGAACTGCAGCGCTCGCATCGGTACGCGATGTCCTTGCCGTTCAGTTCGCCGCAGTACGCGCAGGCGTACGACATTCCCATACGAAAGATCACTCAAAGATTTTTAACCGTTGGGAGCATACCACCACGCGCCGACGGAAAACAAGCAAAAAAGTTGTCCACAATCGGCCTCTTGACCCGTTCGCCTTTCGTTCGTCTACACTATGAACGAAAGGCGAACGGGCACGAGGCGCACGTTCGTCCCGGCGCATGCCGGGACCTACTCAATAACCCACCCCATTCTATGTTCGAACTCACGTCGAAGCAGAAGGAGTTGCTGGATGCCATCCAGGAACACGTCGGCGACCGCGGCGTCATGCCCAGCTATCGCGAACTGGCCGTCGCCATGGGCGCGTCCAGCCCCGCCACGATCCACAAGCACGTCTCGTTGCTCGAAAAGAAGGGGTACGTGCTCCGCCACGACGGCGGACGCTCGCTCTCTCTCACTCCGAAGGCCACCACGCGCCGCCCGGCCATCGGTCTCCCGCTCCGCGGCCTCATCACCGCCGGACTGCCCATCGAAGCCATAGAGACCAACGACACTATCGACGTCCCGGCCGATATGGTCGTCGACGAGATCAACTCCTACGTCCTCAAGGTGAAGGGCACCTCGATGATCGACGACGGCATCTTGGACGGCGACTTCGTCATCGTCGAGCGCAACCCCTCGCCGCGCAACGGCGACATCGTGGTGGCCCTCCTCGAGAACACCTACGCCACGCTCAAGCGCTTCTACCGCGAAGCCACCCGCATCCGCCTCCAGCCCGCCAACGCCACCATGGGTCCCATCTACGTCCACGACCCGCTCATCCAGGGTGTCGTGCGGGCGGTGCTGAGGAAGTACTAACAGAATGACATAACAATCATCTTTTATGAGCAGGAGGAAGTTCAAATCGATGTATCGCCAGCTCGTCGGGCACGTCGTGGATTGGTTCGAAATCTCGGAATATGAAGATCGCGTCGATTCTCTCGCGTCGTAGACGCTCTCGGGACGGGTTTGCTATGCTTGAACCTGTCCCTAACGTAAACGTACGCACCGTCTTCTATGCCGGAATTGCAAGCCAAACCCCTCAAGTATAAGGAACTGCCCGGACTGTCCGAGAAGCAGCTCTCCGAGCACCACGACGTCCTCTACGTCGGGTACGTCAAGAAGACCAACGAGATCCGCGGCAAGCTCGCCGGCGTCTCGCTGGAGGGCGTCAACGCCACGCACAGCGATCTCCGCGAGCTCAAGCTTGAGGAGACGTTCGCGTTGAACGGCGTGAAGCTCCACGAGCGCTATTTCGACAACCTCGGCGGCAAAGGCGGCGCCCCGGAAGGCGTCGTGGCCGACTGGATCATGGAAGACTTCGAATCCTACGAGAAGTGGCAGGCCGAGTTCTCCGCCTGCGGCATGGCCGCGCGCGGCTGGGTCGTCCTGGCCTTCGATCTCGAGGAGAAGCGCCTGATGAACGTCGTCTGCGACGTCCACAACCAGGGCGGCGTCTGGGGCCAGGTCCCGCTCCTCGTCCTCGACGTCTACGAGCACGCCTACTTCCTCGACTACGCCACCGCCCGCAAGAAGTACCTGGAGACCTTCACCGCGAACGTCGATTGGTCCGCCGTGAACGCCCAGATCGAGAAGTTTGACCTCAAGCGGTAGCCTATGAACACCTTCGTCGGCCAAAAGGCTCCGGAGTTCAAGCTCCAGGGCGTCTCGCATGAGACCTTCGAATACCACGCGCTCTCCGACTATAAGGGCAAGTGGGTCGTCCTCTTCTTCTACCCGCGCGACTTCACCTTCATCTGCCCGACTGAGATCACCGGCTTCTCCAAGGCCGATGACGCCTTCAAGAAGCTGAACTCCGTCGTCCTCGGCGTCTCCACCGACTCCGCCCACTCACATAAGGCGTGGCTCAAGGAGCTCGGCGCCCTCAAGTATCCGCTCCTCGCTGACACGACCCAGAAGGTCTCCTCGGCCTACGGCGTCCTGAACGAAGACGAAGGCGAAGCCATCCGCGGCACCTTCATTATCGACCCCGAAGGCCTGGTGAAGTACGCGCTCTACCACGACAACAACGTCGGCCGCTCCGTGAAGGAGACCCTGCGCGTCCTGGAAGCGCTCCAGACGGGCGAAAAGTGTCCGGTAGAGTGGAATCCTGGGGAGAAGACATTGGGGTAATGAATAGGAACGAAAAGAAGGCCGAGAGGCCTTCTTTTTCATCCAAGCTATCGAGGAATCTATCGACCGACGTATTCCCAAACCCTACAACTTCCTCAAAAACTCCAGTAAGAGCCTCGCCCCATACCCACTCGCCCCCCAAGGTCGCTCATCGGCGTAATCCTTCTCGTTATACGACGGCCCGGCGATGTCGAGATGCGCCCAGCTGGGGGTTTCGCCGATGAATTCCTTGAGGAAGAGGCCGGCGGTGATGGTGCCGGCGCCGCCTTTGCTGCCGATGTTCTTGAGGTCGGCGTGGCGGCTCTTCACCTGGTCGGCGTAGGGCGCGTAGAGCGGAAGACGCCAGAGCGATTCGCCGGAGGTCGCGGAGGCCTGTTCGAGGCGCGCGGCGAGCTTGTCGTCGTCGGTGAGCATGCCGGTGATGTCCTGCCCGAGCGCGACGATGCAGGCGCCGGTGAGCGTCGCCAGGTCGATCATCATGTCGGGCTTCAGCTGGGAACCGTAGAAAAGCGTGTCGGCCAGCGTCACGCGGCCTTCGGCGTCGGTGTTCAGGATCTCGATGGTCTTGCCGGACATCGTCTTCACGATGTCGCCGGGGCGGATGGCGGTGCCGGAAGGCATGTTCTCGACCATGGCCATGATGCCGTGGACCTCGACGGGCAGCTTCAAGAGCGGCAGGGCGCGGAAGACGGCCAGCACGGCCGCCGCGCCCGCCATGTCGATCTTCATGTCCATCATCCCGTCGGCGGGTTTGAGCGAGAGGCCGCCCGAATCGAAGGTCACGCCCTTGCCGACCAGCACGATGCGCTTCTTGGCCTTCACGGCGGGCTTGTAGGCGAGGTGGATCATCTTCGGCTCGTGCGCGGAACCCTGCGCCACGGCCAAGACGCCGCCCGCGCCCATCTCCAGGAGTTCCTTGCGGCCGAAGATGCGGATGGTCATGCGCTTCTGTCCGACGGCCATGGCGATGGCTTCCTGCACGAAGGTGGCCGGATGCATCTCGAGCGCCGGGGTGTTCACCAGGTTGCGCGCGTAGGCGGAGGCGTCCGCGAAGGCCCGCGCGTCGGCGATGGCCTTCTCGAAAAGCTTGGGGTGCACGTGGCCCGCGGCCAGGATGGCCGTCTCTTCGACGGGCTTCTTCTTGTCTTCCTTGTAGCGCTCGTAGCGGTAGTTCCCGAGCAGGAGGCCTTCGGCCGCAGCCTGAAGGGTGTCGGCGGCCTTGGCGCCGGCCTTCTCGAACGGCATCCAGAGCGCGAGCGTCTTGGCCTTCGAGGCCGACGCCAGCTTGGCCGCGCGCGCCGTCGCGCTGCGCAGGCGCTTCACGTCGAAGCCTTTGCGTTCGCCGAGGCCGAGAAGCGCCAGGCGGCGGTACGGCAGCTTGTCGTGCGTGTGGATCGAAAGCGTCGCGCCTTCCTTGGCCTTGAACTCGTCCTCCTTCACGTGGACGGCGAGGTGTCCGCCCAACGCGGCGTCGAGCTTGGAGACGGGGGTGATTTCGGAACCCTCGAAGACGCCGACGATGAGGAGGTCGGCCTTGGCTTCTTGCGGAAGCGCGGTGGAACGAGTGATGCGCATAGTGAAGTCACCTTAAGTCCGAGCAAGAAAACGGTCAATCGCCCACTGTCCCTTTGTCATCAGATACTCAGGTATCTGATACTTTTCCGGCAGATAAAAATTCAACGCCGTGTCGTTCCGATCCAGCTAACGTATCTCCTACACCTCTCTTTCGCTGTCTTCCCGAATTCGGTGTAGAGAGGGTTGCCATCGACAACAGGATTTGCTTCAGCGGTCGCGTAATGCCTGAAGCTCGAATATGGCCACTCGTCCGCCGATTGAACCAACCGCCCGCGTACCGGGTTCATCTCGATATAATTCCCGCAGGCGAGCAGGTAGGCGTCAGAATCGATCTGGATGTTCTTAAAGCGATTCTTCCAGACATGCCCGATTTTCCTGCGCTTCCTGCAGGAATAGAGCGAGTACGTGAGATTCAATTGGCGCATGAAGGCCGAGCCGTTGCTCGCCGTGGCGCAGAGAACCAGATGCACGTGGTTTGGCATCAAGACGTAATGATAGATCAGTATTTTAAAGCGCCGTTTTGCTTCAGACAAAATCCGCAAGTACGTCTCATAATCCGACGGATCACGAAAAACCACCGATCGGCCGCTTCCGCGGCTGATGACATGATAAGGAATTCCTGGCGCGAAGACCCTGCGTGGATTCGGCATACACGCTTCTCCTAGAACAACGGGCCGTATTCACGCAAGGGCCGCCCGCATTTTCACCTGCTACTTTTCCATCAGATACCAGGGTATCTGATGCTCGTGGTGACGTTCAGATGCCGGAGGTAGGTACCCATGAGGGTCGTCATCACGAGCGTACGGCCTTCCAGGGCCGCGTGCAGCGTCTTGGCGTCGGCGCCGGGCACGAGCGTTAACGTGGCGTCGAGCGCGAACAGCTCGAAGACATAGCGATGGCGTCCGACCTGCGGGCAAGGTCCGCCGTAGCCTTCGACGCCGAAATCGTTGAGGCCTTGCGATGTCCCTGCGGACACGACGCCTTCCGGAATGACGGACGTGCCGGGGTCGATGTTCCAGATCGTCCAGTGGATCCAATCGGTCTTCGAATCTGGATCGTGCATGATGAGGGCAAGGCTCCTGGCATCCGCCGGCACGTCGGAAATCCGAAGCTCGGGGCTGACGCCGGACCCGTCGCACGTATGGATGGACGGAATCTCGCCGCCGGCGCTGAACGCGGGGCTCACGAGCTTCATAGCGCGCCTTCCTTCTTGAGGAGCGCGATCTTCTTGGCGGACCCTCCGAACGCGTAATCCCCTACCTTACCGTCGGCGAGGACGACGCGGTGGCACGGCACACGCTTGGTGTCGGTGTTGCGGCTCATGATGGTGCCGACGGCGCGGGCGGCGCCGGGACGTCCGGCGGCTGCGGCGACTTCGCCATAGGTGCGCGTCTCGCCGCGCGGGATCTCCGAAACGACGCGATAGACCGCGCGGGCGAACGGCGTATCAGGCTCCCCGCCGCGTGAGCGCGAAGTGCTTTTACGCGGCAAGCGCCTTGAGATCGGCGAGGACTTCTTCGGCATGTTCTTGCGGTTTGACCTTCTCATAGATCTTGGCGATTTTTCCCTCCGGGTTGATGAGATACGAGTTACGCAAGATGCCCATGTATTCCCGGCCCATGAACTTCTTCTTGGCCCAGACGCCGTAGGCGTTCACGAGCTTCTTCTCCTCGTCGGCCAGGAGCGTGAACGGCAGGTCGTACTTCTCGGCGAACTTGGCGTGCTTCTTCACCGCATCGGCGCTGATGCCGAGCACGACGGCTTTCATCTTCTTGAACTTCGGGAAGTTGTCGCGCAGCGTGCAGGCTTCAGTCGTGCAACCCGGCGTGTCGTCCTTGGGATAGAAATACAGCAGGACCCATTTGCCGGCGTAGTCCTTCAAGTCGTGTTCCTTTCCGGCTTGGTCCGGCAGATGGAATCCTGGGGCTTTCTGTCCGATTTTCAGCGGCATAACGTTGGCTTTACGTGGAAACAGTCCGAGTATATCATGGGCCCATGTCAGACACCCCTTTGATCGGACAAGTCTGCGTCTCTTGCCGCCCGGGCATGCCGACGCTCACCGCCGAGGAGATCGCGGAGCTCATGCCGCAGACCCCCGGCTGGACCCTTTCGGACGACGGCAAATGGATCCGCCGCGACTTCAAGTTCAAGGACTTCATGGAAGGCCTGAACTTCCTGAATGAGGTCGCCAAGATCGCCGAAGCCGAAGGTCATCACCCGGACTATCGCGGCGGCTGGGGCCGTCTCACGCTCGAGCTGACGACCCACGCCATCCACGGCCTCTCGAAGAACGACTTCATCCTCGCCGCGAAAACGAACGCCCTGCTCTAGGCAGGGCGTTTTTCATCATGTACCGAAATGCGACACCTGTCGCATTTTCGTACACGTCATTTTCAGGCGGTGCGGGCGCGCTTTACCCGGAAGATGAACGTCTTCAGATAATTCGACTCCGGGAAATAGACGGACTGCGGGTGGTCGGCGCTCTGGCGCGTGACGGCGAGCATGTCCAGCGTGATACCGGCCTGCACGGAGGCGCGGCGGAGCGTGTAGGCCAGGTCGTCTTCCGTCAGGAAGTGCGAGCAGCTCGAGGTGGCGAAGATGCCGCCGTCCTTCACGAGGCGCATCGCGGCGCGGTTCAGGAAGTGGTACGCCTTGCGGCCGCTCTCGGCGTCCTTCATCGCCTTGATGAGCGCGGGCGGATCCATCACGACCATGTCATGGTCCCCGTCCTTTTGTTCCCCGAGCCATTGGAAGATGTCGGTCGACTCCGTGGTGAAATTCGCGGCTTTGATCTTGTGGAGTTTGGCGTGCTTTTCGCAGAGCTCGAGCGCTTCCTCGGAGGAATCCATGTTGTGCACCGACAGCGCGCCGCCTTTCATCATCGCCACGCCGGCCGCGCCGGAGTATGAGAAGAGGCTCAACACCTTCTTTCCCTCGGCGAAGCGACCGAGCGCCGATCGTGTGTCCTTTTGGTCGAGGAAGAAACCGGTCTTTTGCCCGCCCTTCACGTCGGCAAGGAACTTCACGCCGTGCTCCTTGAACTCCACGAGATCGTCGGCGGAACCCTTGTGGACCGCGACGACTTCTTCGAGAAGCTCCTCCTCGCGGACGGCCAGGTCGCTGCGTTCGACGATATTCTTCGGATCGAGCGCCTCTTCGATGGCGGCGATGACGTCCAGGCGAAATCGGTCCATGCCGGTCGTCGAGATCTGGAAGACGACGGTGTCGTCGAAGCGGTCGACGACGAGGCCCGGCAGATGGTCGGTCTCGCCGAAAACGACGCGGTAGCCCGTCGTATCGGTGCCGGGGCCGTAGCCCATGGCCTTGCGGCGCGCGTCGGCCTCCTTGATGCGCGCCGCGATCCAGGCGCGGTCGATGGTCGCTTCGCCGAACGCGAAGACGCGCACCGCGATGGAGGAACGGGCGGAATAGGTGCCGGTACCAAGGACGACGCCGCGCTTGTCCGCGACGCGGACGACGTCACCGTGTGCGGAGTCTTCCGGCGCGTTTTCCAGGGCACCGGAGAAGATCCACGGGTGTCGGAACGCCACGTTCGCTTCCTTGCCGACCTTGAGAGTGATGATGGGGTTCATAGCGCGCGGAATCATATCATTGATTAGCGGAAAAAGAAAGGCTCAACCGAGGGGTTGAGCCTGAGCGGCGTGGAAGGCCTGCGTGACCAGATTGAGGAGCGCCTTTCCTTACCTCGCCGTCCGCTCTTCGTGAAGCGAAAGCCCTTGTACAAGAATGCGACACGTGTCGCAAAACGGTACACGCGTAAAAAACACGCCGTTCCCATGGATGGCGTGTTTTCTTTCGTTCAACGCGTCGTGCGGCGCTTCCAGGTCTTCCAGACGATCCAAGCGACGATGCCAATCGGCAGGAGGATGCCGCCCCAGACGATGATCACGTAGATGAGGCCGGCCACGAGGTTCTGGACGGCGGCGACGAGCGTTTGCGTCGCGCCCCGGATGATGGAGCCGAGTCGGAACTCCTTCGTCGGAGCGCGGACGATCGCCTCTTCCTCGATCGAGACGGTGATGGTCGAGTAGGACGTCGCGTTTTCGAGGTATTTCAGGCGCCCTTCGAGCGACTCGATGATCGAGCGGACGGCGCCGAGGCGTTCCTGTACCTTGAGGATGTCCTCGACGGAGCGGGCCTGCTTCAGGACCGTCAGGTATGTCTCCTCTTGCGCCTTGGCGTTGCGGATCTGCGCTTGGAGGTCGGTGTACTGCTCGGTCACGTCCTGTCCGGTCCGATTCTCGCTCTTCACGAGATTCGCGAGCTTCTTGATCTCGCCCAGAGCCTCCTCGAACTTCGCGACCGGCACGCGGACGCTGACGTCGCCGCTGTACGCGCCGTCGCCGCGCTCGGAGACCGACGAGCTCTGCACGAAACCGCCGCGCTCCGTGGCCAAGCGGCCGATCTCTTCGGCAGCTTCGGAGACCTTATCGACGACGAGGTGCAGGTAGGCGTTCTTCACGATTTTCTGGTCGACTTCCGCGGCTGTCTGTCCGGCCGCGGGCTGTGGCGCCGTCATCCTGAAAGAAGCCGCGTCGCGTCCGTCGAACTCGGTCGGCGGCATTTCGGCGATGGAGGGCGCCGTCTTGCCGATGAATCCGGCGCCGCCGGAAGATCCGCCGTATCCATAGGAATCATCCGAGATTCCCATCATGGCCGTACCGCCGTCGAACCGGACGTACGACTTCCGTCCGGCGAATTGCCAGGCTGCGGCGATGACGACAGCGACGGCCAGGATAGCCAGCGCGGCTTTCGGCTTTTGCTTGAAATACGCGACGAGATTCGTCATAGCGCGATGATGTTTAGTTTCTAGGTCTATTCTACCACGTACTACGCGCCTGTGCGCTTCCTGTAACGAAAATCCCGGCATTGAGCCTCGTCTTTTTCACGCCTGCAACGGGTGTTCCTGATGGAGCGTCTTGCGGAGCATGCGATGCTCCGGCACGGTCCGGGCCACGAGCGCCCAGAATCGCGGCGAATGGTCGAAGGCGAGTATGTGGCAGAGCTCGTGAACCACGATGTACTCCGCCATCCGCTCGGGCAGGAGCGCGATGCGATAGTTGAAAGATACGCGACCGTCGCGTGAACAGCTGCCCCAGCGAGTCTTCTGGTCGCGGATGGAGACGGCCTTGACCGCGACGCCGTACGTCGGCGCGAACCGCGCGATGGCGGCGTACGCGAGGCGCCGCGCCGCTTCCTTGTGGCGGAGGTAGTCGCGCCGGGCTTCGGCCTTGGTCGGACGCGGCTTGAAACGGCGCATGATTTCGGAGGTCCTGGCGACCCACGCGGCCTGTCCGCGCATGAAGCGCAGGATCATGCCGTACGGTACGCCGTGCGGCACGGTCACGAGCGTCCGGCCGCCCGGATGGACGCGGATGCTGAGCCGCCGCGCGCGCGGATGCACGCGGAGTTCCGCTTCGAAAGGCATCGTTTCAGCCGTGGGCAGCGTCCGCATAGTGAAACCATCATACCACGGGACGTTTGAGCGGCTCGGGACGCCTATGCTATCCTTGACGCACAAGCATGAGAGGCCTTACGGTCTCGCGGTCGAAGTCTTAACGTCGCTTTCCCATGAAAGACGAAGAAGTGAAGAAATACGCCCCGTACGTGCTGGTCGGCATCGCGATCGGCATCCTGCTCTACGCCATCATCGCCCGCCCTGAGGCCGCGCCGGCTCCTGCCGGATCGACGCCTGCGGACGGGACATCCCCGTCCATCGCCGCCCCCGCGCCCGACGCCATCGTCGGCGGCGAGACCGAAGCGCCTTCTGGGAACTACCCGAAGAAAGGCCTGCCCTACATCGAATCCGGCTACCGCTTCCAGTTCACCGACTGCCATGGCAGTCCCGGAACGCTCACCGTAAAGCGCGGCAAGTACTTCCTGCTCGACAACCGCGACGAAAAGGCCGTCACGATCGGCTTGGCCGGCCAGTCCTACAAGATCGGCCCGTACGGCGTCGCCGTCGCCGCCGTCTGGAAGGCCGGCACGCACCAGATCACCTGCAACGGCGGAGGCGCGGCCTCGCTCGTCGTCCAGCCTTGAGCGCAGTACTGAAAACGTCCCGACGTGATGTCGGGACGTTTTCAGATTCCTACTGGCAGACCGCGCATTCCTCGTTGGCGAAGTCGCGGGCCTGGACCTTCAATTGGGCGTTGTCGATGGCGTCGGCCTCGATGGGCGCGGCGGAGCGGAGATAATAGAGGCTCTTGGCGCCGGCCTTCCAGGCCAGGAAGTGCGCGTCGTGCAGGTACTTGCCGCTGATGGGCGTCGGGAAGAACAGGTTCACCGACTGCGATTGGCAGATGTATTGCTGGCGATCAGCGGCCTGCTGGACGATCTCGCGCATATTCATCTCATAGCCGGTGCGGAAGACGGCCTTCTCCTCGTCCGTCAGCTCTTCCAGATGCTGGACGCTGCCTTTGGCGGCGATGACTTTCTTCCACGTCTCGACCGTGTTGATCCCCTTCTTCTCGAGGAGCCGTTCGAGGTGCCGGCTCTTCACCAGGAAGCTGCCGGAGAGCGTCTTCTGCAGATAGGCGTTGCCGGTGATGGGTTCGATGCAGGGCGTGGCCTCGCCGCAGATGAAGCTGATGCTCGCCGTCGGCGCGATCGAGAGGACATAGCTGTTGCGCTGCTCGCCGCCGTCGAGCGGGGCGCCGCGCTCTTCCTTGAGCGCGCGCGAGGCGGCCTTGGC
Source organism: Patescibacteria group bacterium (assembly GCA_038062835.1). Lineage (GTDB taxonomy): Bacteria > Patescibacteriota > Patescibacteriia > SG8-24 > DYFX01 > DYFX01. The sequence continues at coordinate 20,975 of JBBTWH010000001.1, forward strand.
GTGCTTGTGGATCAGGCTGAAGATCTTCTTGTTGATGCCGCGGGCGGCCACGCTCTCGAACGGAAGGCCTTTCGACATCAGGTAGCCGTGATAGCCCATGACGCCGAGGCCGATGGAGCGCTCGTGCTTCACGGAGCTGATGGACTTGGCGTAGTATTTCGGGTCGGCCGTCTCGACGAAGTTGTCGAGGACGTTGTCGAGCCCGCGCACCGCGTCGTCGATGAGCGATTCGGCTTGCGGCTCCCACTCGTCGAAGCGCTCGAGGTTGAGCGAAGAGAGGCAGCAGACGGCGGTACGGTCGTGCGTGGTCGGCAGGGTGATTTCCGAGCAGAGGTTGCTCATCTGGACGAACAGGCCTTTCTCCGCGTGGTGCGCGGGGACGGCGCGGTTGACCGTGTCGATGAAGAGCAGGTACGGCTCGCCCGTCTCGACGCGCGTCTTCAGGATCTTGCGCCAGACTTCGGTAGCGTCAAGCTCCTTCACGGCGACCTTGCGCTTCGGATCGATGAGCTGGTAAGCGCGCTTCTCCTCGACGGCCTTCATGAACTCGTCGGTGACGACGATGCCGTGGTTGGTATTCAGGCAACGGCGGTTCATGTCGCCGACGGGTTTGCGCACGTCGATGAACTCCTCGATATCGGGGTGGTCGACGCGCAGGTAAGCCGCCGCCGCGCCGCGCCGCACGCCGCCCTGGGAAACGGCGATGGTCGACGAATCCATCACCTTGATGAACGGGATCACGCCTGAAGAGGTGCCGCCCATGGAGAGCGGCGCGTTCTGTCCTCGCAGCTCAGACCAGTTGGTGCCGATGCCGCCGCCGTTCTTGGAGATGAAGGCGTTCTCGGTGTAGCCCTCGTAGATGCCTTCAATGCTGTCAGGGACGGTGTTCAGGAAACACGAGATCGGCAGGCCGCGGTTCGTATAGGTGTTGGTCAGGACCGGAGTGGCCGGCATGAACCAGTTCCGCGACATCGCGTCGTAGAGCCGTTGGGCGTGCTCGGCCTCGCCGCGCGCCATGCCGCAAGCCACGCGCGAGAAGAACATCTGCGGATCCTCGACGATGCGCCCGGCCGCGTCCTTCAGGAAGTAGCGGTCGCGCAGGTTCTCGAGGCCGAAATACGTCAACAGCGCGTTCCTGTCAGGCCGGGTGACGATCTTGCGCTGGACGTCCGCGTCGCCCTTATACTGCGGAGAATCCCAGCTGCCCCGCCCTTGCGTCTTGGCGAGGACATCCTCCAAAAGGATATCGCGGGCGTCGACGAGGTCGTTGTTCGAGAGGGCGTCGATGACGGAGGCGTGGCGCGGCATAGGCTTGCTCCTAAGGTAGTTGAGTAAGCGGACGCGTCGCGGAGGCTTAGGCCCAATCCTCGAGGATGGCTCCCTTGCCGTATTCCGTCGCGCGGTTTTCGAAGAAGTTCGTGTGTTCCTTGGCGTTGACCATCGTGTCGAGCCAGAGCAACGGATTGGCGACGCGGTAGCGCGGCTCGAGCCCGATTTCCTGGAGCTTCTTGTCGGCGGTGTAGCGGATATATGCCTTCACCTGGTCGGCCGTCAGGCCGGGCACTTCGCCCATCGAGAAGCAGGTGTCGATGAAGCGGTCTTCCAGGTCGACCATCTCTCCGCAGGCCTTGTAGAGCTTCTCTTGGAAAGCCGGCGTCCAGATCTGCCTGTTCTCGGCGACGAGATCGCGGAAGAGGTGGCAGACGCCCTTGCTGTGCAGGCTCTCGTCGCGGATGCTCCAGGTGACGATCTGGCCGACGCCTTTCAGTTTCCCCATGCGCGGGAAGTTCATCAGGATGGCGAAGCTTGAGAACAGGCTGACGCCTTCCATGAACGCGCCGAAGACCGCGAGATTGAGAGCGATGTTCTCCAAGGTATCCGTCTCGAAGTTCTGGAGGTACTGATACTTGTTCCGCATGGCTTCGTATTCCAGGAAGGCGGAATATTCGCGCTCCGGCAGGCCCAGCGAATCGTTCAGGTAGGAATAGGCCCAGACGTGGATGCTCTCCATGGCGGCGAAGGCCGAGAGCATCATGCGGATTTCCGGTTTCGGGATGGCCGGAATCAGCTTGGTGTTGTAGTTGTTGTTGACCTCGATGTCGCCTTGCGTGAAGAAGCGAAGGATCTGGACGATGAGGTTCTTCTCTTCGGGCGAGAGGCGGAAGCGGTAGTCGGCGATGTCCGCTTCCATCGGGACTTCCGTCGGCATCCAATGCGCCTGGTTCTGCTTCTGGAAATATTCGAAGAAGTGCGGATATTCGAAAGGCCGGTAGAATTTGCGCGGCGCGAGGATTCCGGAGTCGCTCATAACTGGTCAGTTTTCATGCTCATGCGCGCGTAAACGGCAGAGACCGCATTTCACAACATATTGTGTCATGCGGTCCCAGTATACCACTAGATGTTGTGTCACGTACTCCCTTCGTGTGGATAAAGTGCCGTCAGCTCACGACGCAGCTGGCTCAGCGTAATCCGTCATGGAAACCATGGCCAGAGGATAACCGGCGGACGGCCAAAGCTCTTGCGGAAACATTGTCGAATGTCTTCAAAAACGGTAGATTGGGTGCTTATGCGCACGCTTCTGGAACTGTCCGCCATCCGCAAGGCCTACGGCCGCGCCGTCATTCTCGACGGCGTTTCCTTGACGATCGCGGAAGGCCAGAAGATCGCGCTCGTCGGACGCAACGGCGCCGGCAAGTCGACGCTGCTGCGTATCCTGCTCGATCAGGAGGAGGCCGACGCGGGCGAAGTCCGCCGCTTCCCCACCCTGCAGATCGGCGCGGTCGCGCAGCACGAGACGATGCCAGAACGCGCTACGGGCATGTCGTACCTCGTCGGCAAGAGCGGCCGCGCTGAGTGGGCCTGCGCCAAGATGTCCGCCCAGTTCGGCCTGCGCCGGAGCCACCTGGCCATGCCCGCGGCTTCCCTCTCCGGAGGCTTCCAGATGCGCCTTAAATTGGTGGCCATGCTCATGGAAGACCCGAATCTGCTGGTCCTGGACGAGCCGGTCAACTATCTCGACCTCCCCACCCTGCTGCTCCTGGAGCGCTTCCTGAAGACCTACAAGGGCGCCTTCATCGTCACCTCGCACGACCGCGAGTTCCTGGACGCGGTCGCCGACCGTACCGCCGAGATCGAGCGCGGCCGACTCTCGATGCGACCCGGCATCCCGAGCGAGTTCCTCGCCCGCAAGGCGGAGGCGCGCGCGTTCGTCCTCAAGACCAACAAGAAGATCCAGCGCGAGCGCGAACACATCCAGGCGTTCGTCGACCGTTTCCGGTACAAGGCGTCGAAAGCGAAGCAGGTGCAGTCGAAGCTCAAGAAGATCTCGAAGATGATCGACATCGATATCGCGAGCCTGCTCCCGACCGCCGCCATCCGCATCCCGATGCCCCACACGCCGCCCGGATCCGCCGCGCGCGTCGAGGAACTCGCCGCCGGCTATGACGGCCGCGCCGTGCTGACGAGCGTCAGCTTCAACCTGGTGCGCGGCGAACACGTCGCCATCCTGGGCGGCAACGGCATGGGCAAGACGACGCTCCTCAAGACGATCGCCGGCGTCCTTCCGCCCGTCGACGGCAAATGCAGGTGGTGGCACAAGGCCGACATCGGCTACTACGCCCAGCACGTGGAGCAGTCGCTCAAGCCGGATGATACCGTAATGCGTCATCTCGTTCGTTCGGCCGCGCCTGACACATCGAACGAGGCCGTGCTGAAGATGGCCGGTGATTTCCTGTTCAAGGATGACGACCTCGAAAAGCTCACTGGCGTACTCTCGGGCGGCGAACGCTCCCGCCTGTGCCTGGCGGGGCTGCTCTTGGCGCGCCACAACGTCCTCCTGCTCGACGAGCCTACCAACCATCTCGACGCCGAAACGTCCGAATCCCTGGCCGCCGCGCTATCGGACTGGCCTGGCACGGTCGTCTTCGTGAGCCATAGCCAATCCTTCATCCAGCGCGTCGGACGGCGGATTTTCGAGGTGCGCGACGGTCGCGTAAGGCAGTATCCGGGCGCGTACGGCGATTACCTGGACGATCTCGCCGTCGCCATGGACGAAGATGTCGCGCTGGCGGAGGAAGGCATTCAGGAATCCGCCGGCATGGACGCGGACGCGAAGCGGGAGGCTCATCAGGCCTCGAGGGACCGGCGGCGTCGCCAGCAGAAGATCGAGGAGAATATCAGGGAACTCGACAAGGAACGCGGGGAAATCCTCAAATTCTACTTCGAGAATCCGACCGATTACGCTCCTGACAAGCGCACGCGCCTCACCGAGCTGGACGAACGGCTCGCGAGACTGGAAAAGGAGTGGCTGCGCGTCGAGGAGGAAGGCGCGGCTTCTTGATAGGAGTGCGATTCAGAAAGCCAGCTTGTCAGCGAACCAGGCCTGGTCCAGCGGACGGAAGGCGTATAATGCTCCGTTCACGCTCGCGTAGACGACGGTCGGAGCCGAGGCGAGCCAGATGTCCGTACGCGCATGGTTCGTGAGTGGGCCATACTCAAGGAACGGATACCACGCTTCCCCGTCCGGCGAGACGATGACGCCGAACTTCGGCACGACTTCGCCGACCTCGTTTGATTCCGTATGTATCGCGGCGTAATAGATGCCGTTCACGTTCAGCAGGCTGTAGACGTACCCGGCGTAGCCGTGCGGGATGGGATTCCAGACCTCGCGCGTCGTCCTGGCATCGGCGTCGTAGATGGCCAGCCCGTGGCCGTGCAGCTGATCCGGGCCGAGCAGCCAGCGGGAGCCGCCTGAAACCGCCGCAGACGCGGTGAAGCCTTCGTCCCAGACGGTCTGCCATGTCTTGCCGTCGTCGGGAGACATGAAGGCGAAGCGCGCGATGTCGCCGGTACCCACGACGATCTGTTCCTCGTGAGCGTCGTAGATGACGCCGTGGAGGTGGCGCAGCATGAAGCGGTCGTCATCATCGCTGTAGGTACGCGCGTATTCGGGGAAGAGCTGCTGGAAGTCTATCCATGGCTCCCAGTTGAAGCCGTCGTTGGGGCTGCGATAAAGGACGGCGCGGTTGCGTTCGTGCGTCGTGGCGTAGACGTTGCCCTTCCCGTCGTCGGCCATCGACCAGAACATGGCCGCGCCTTCAAGCACGGTATGCCAATTCTTGAACCCGTCGCCGGAACGGTAGAGGCGCACGGGGTTGTCGGTCTGGACGTAGACGACGCCTTTGGAATCGCCGTGGATGCGGATCTCGCCCGGAGACGCGCTGGCCGTGAAGACGCGCTCGGCTTTTCCGTTCTCGGGCAGCTTCCAGACGGACCGCACCCCGTCGGGCTCCGTCACGGCCATGAGAAGCGTCAGGCTGGGCGTGTGATAGTAGAGCTTGTTGATGTCGCCGACGGCCTCCGGCAAGGGCACCCGCTGGCGTCCGAGCGCGCTGCCGGTCAGGTTGCGGGTCGGCGGCGGAAGGTAGCCGACGGGCGGTGCCGCGACGTATTCCTCATCGGCATCCTCCGCCTCGACCGGTTCTGTCCCGGTAGCGGCATCGAGGCGCTCCTCCAGGATGTCCTCCGCGCTCGGCAAGATGCCGACGAAGTGGGGCGCGGGCTGCTCGACCGGCGGTTTTGTCCTGAAATTCAAGGCCAGGACGCCGACCAGCGCCAGTCCGATGATGAGCAGGAGGATGGTCAATAAACGCCGCATATCAGCATCACTGTAACATACCCGTCACCTCCGCGTCAGAAACTTGTCACGCCACACCTTCACGACTTCCTCAAAAGCCGCTTTCTCGTCCTCCGAAACTGGATCAGTGCCGGGGAACGTCTCGCGCATCGGGTTGATCTTGGTCCCGTTCTTGACCATCTCGTAATGCAGGTGCGGACCCGTCGAGAAGCCCGTCGAGCCGACGTAGCCGATGACTTGGCCCTGCTCGACCTTCTGTCCGCGCTTCACCGCCATCCGCGATTGGTGCGCGTAGTTGGTGGTGTACGTGGCGTTGTGGCGGATGCTGACCTTGTTGCCGTAGGGGCCATCCCAGCCGGCCATGACGACCGTGCCGTCGGCCGTGGCGCGGATGGGCGTGCCGGCCTTGGCCGCGTAGTCGATGGCGCGGTGTCCGGTGGAGGTGTTGAAGGCGCTGACGTAGCGCAGGCCGGTGGTGAAGCCGGAGGTGATGTACTTGAACGCGACCGGCGCCTTCAAGAACATCTTGCGGAGCGACATGCCCTTCTCGTCATAGTAGCCCTCTTCGCCCTTGGAATCGATGAAACGGAATCCGCGGAAGACCGTGCCGTCGTTGACGTATTCGGCCGCGAGCACGTGTCCGGGCATCACGTAGGCGCCGTCGCGGTAGCGCTCTTCGTAGATGAACTTGAAGGTGTCCCCCACGCGGACGTCTTGGGCGAAGTCGACGGTCCACTGGAAGACGTCGGCCATGGCGATGACGGCGCGCTCGTCGATGCCCTGGCCGAGCGCGGCGGCGTACAACGACGATTCGACCGTGCCCTCGACGGTCTTGATCTTCACCTCGTAGGCGATGGTCTCCTTCGCGGCGGCCCACGCTTCGCCTTCCTTGCGGACGTGGAGCTCCTCCTCGTCGTTCAGGGCGTACACGAGCTCCTGGAACGTCCCGGATGCGGAATCGGTCAGCCCATAGACCAGATCGAGGGCTTTTCCGGCGCGGATGGTCGCGAGGTCATAGACGTCCTTCGAGGCCTCGTAGATGGCGGCGGTATCGACGCCAAGCACGCCAGCATCCTCCATCAGGACGCTGAAGGTGGCTTGCGGCGGGATTTCGATGCGCTCGACGCGCGTCGTCGCGATTTCAGCATGTTCCGGGTCCTGCAAGGCGCTTCCGTCCGTAGGATCGGAGCCTTCTTGGCCCACGACGGAACGCGAAGACGGCCACAAGATGGCCGTACCGGCGACCACGAGCGCCAGCCCCGCGATGACCGTGATGAACCTTCCTTTCATAAGCGATACTCTACCCCAGACGGGATGCCGCGTGAACCCTTACCCTTGACTTTATGCGTGTTTTCGCGTAAGAACGGCCCAGGAGGGTGCCATGAGAACAGCGGTCCTTATCCACGGTTTCCATCTGGATTCGAAGCTCACCCTGAAGCACGCCGACGGGGCCTACCGGACGTACGACTGGCACGACCTGGCCATCGGCACGATCGGACCCAACACCGCGACGGGACGTGCGACCTTCGGTACGCTGCTCGCGTATGCGGAAGACGCCCGGTTGGTCGTCTTCTCGACCGGAGCGTCGTCGAAGGACGGCGTCTCGGAGGCCCGGTACACCTACCAGGCGGTCCAGAAGCGCGCGGAGTGGCTGGCGAAGGTCCTCCGCGTCCCTGTCGAGAAGCTGCGCCTCTGGCTCGAACCGCGCGTCGAGCTCGACGAGACCTCGCAGACCACGCAGGAAGAGCTCGAACGCAACCTCAAACGCTGCGTCGAGCTCGATATCACGAAGGTCATCCTCGTGACCAACAGGTTCCACGCTCCGCGCGCCCTCGCCAACGCGAATGTGGCGCAACGGAAGCTCGGACTCGCCATGGTGATCATGGCGACCTCTCCGGAGGACCTTTCGCCGCCGCCGACGATCTTCGAGCCTCCCACGAGGCCGGATCGCCCGTCGCTCCTCTGGAACGAGCTGCTGCAAGGCGTCTTCAAGCTCCCGCCAGAGCGCCAAGCCGCGGCGTTCGAGAGGATTGCCGCCGCGCTGAAGCTCGACGATGCATAAACGCCCGCCGGAACATCCGGTCGGGCGCTTTTTTATCACTTCGCCGGCTGACCGCCGACCGGCCGCGCGAAGCCGAGCCCGCTGCCGATCTGGACGGATGTCGCGGTCACGCTGCCGTCGGTCCCGGATGCACCCATGACGACGACCTGCGTGCCGACGGCCAAGTCGTCCTTGGTGCCATCAGTCGACTTGTTGATCTTGGTCGTGTCGGCAAGGAAGACGATCTTGGAACCGCCGTCCATGAGCTTCACCGTGATCGAAGTGTCGTCCTTGGAGAGGATCTCGCCCGCGGTGAATCCCCCGCCCATGCGAGCGCCGCTTTGGCCGCGGAATCCGCCGCTCCCGACGGTGCCGCCCGCCGTCCCGGCCGCGCGGTTGAAGTTTCCGCCGCGGTCCGACGCCTTGCCCTTGGCGTACGCGATGCCGCCGTAGAACGAGCCGCCGCCGACCACGAGGACGATCGCCGCGATCATGGGAGCCAGTTTTTTCATGTCCATACTTGAGAAGAGTGATTATTCGTATCGAAGCGCCTCGATTGGGTTCATGCCCGAAGCGCGGCGCGCCGGGTAGTAGCCGAACACGATGCCGATGAGCGCGGAGACCCCGAAGGCCAGCGCGACCGACCCGGCGGAGACGTCCGTCGCCGTGCCGGAGAACTTGGTGATGAGCAGCGAGACGATCCAGCCGAGCAGGATCCCGATGCCGCCGCCGACGAAGGTCAGCATGACGGATTCGACCAGGAACTGCGTGCCGATGTCCTTGCGCTTGGCACCGATGGCCTTGCGGAGTCCGATCTCGCGCATGCGCTCCGTCACCGTCGTCAGCATCATGTTCATGATGCCGATGCCTCCGACCACAAGCGAGATGCCGGCGATGGCGGCGAGCAGCGTCGTGAAGGTCGAGGTCACCTGCGTGAGCGTGCCGATGACGTCTTCCTGCGAGATGATCGAGAAGTCGGGCGCTTCCGGATCCACCTTGTGGCGCGCGGCCAGGAGCGAGACGGCCTCGGCCTTGACCTGCGCCATCTCCTCCTTGTCCTCGACGCTGATGGCCGCCGACGTGAGGTAATCGGAGCCCGTCAGGATCTTCTGCATGGTCGTCAGCGGCACGTAGGCGGAGTTGTCCGGGCTGTTGAAGCTCGTGCCGCCCTTGGCGGCCAGGACGCCGACCACCTTGTAGTTGCTCCCGTTGACGCGCAGCGTCTTGCCGACAGGATCTTCTTCCGCGAACAGGTCAGTCGCGACGGTCGCTCCCAGGACGACGACGCGCCCGAGGGAGCGCAGCTGGGTCTCAGTGATGAAGGAACCCGCGGCGACCGCGACGTTGCGCACCGGCAGGTACTCCGGCTCCACGCCGAGGACCGTCACGTTGGTGTTGTTGCCGTTCTGCGCCACCAATTGGTAGCGCGAGCTGAATTCCGCGGACACGTAGGCGACGCCGTCGATCCCGCGCAGGGCCTCGGCATCCTCCGTGACGAGCGTCCTCGACGAGCCGCGCCCGCCGGAGACCTGGCCGCGCGCCGCCTGCGAGGACCCCGGTGAGACCGTCAGGAGGTTCGAGCCGAGACCTTCGATGCTCGCCTGTATCGAGCCGGCCGCGCCCTGGCCGATCGAGATCATGGCGATGACCGAGCTGATGCCGATGACGACGCCGAGCATCGTGAGGCCGGAACGCACCTTATTGGCGGAGAGCGCGCCGTACGTCTCTTGAAAGAGATCGGATGTCCTCATACGTGTTCGACATGCCCTTCGCCGACGAGGCGCCGGTTCGGATTCTTGGCGTCGCTGACGATCTCGCCGTCGCGGACGAAGATGATGCGTTCCGCGTGTTCCGCCACGTACGGCTCGTGGGTGATGAGCACGATGGTGCGCCCGTGCTTGGCGTGGAGCTGCTGGAACGTGCCGAGGACGATCTCGCCGGTCTTGGTATCGAGGTTGCCGGTCGGCTCGTCCGCCAGGACGAGCGCCGGATCATTGACGAGCGCGCGGGCGATAGCCACGCGCTGCATCATCCCGCCGGAAAGCTCGTTCGGCTTGTGCCCCCAGAACTTCTCCGGGAACGCGGCCTTGCGCAGCGCGTCCTTGGCACGGACCTCGCGCGCCTCCTGCGGCACATCGGCGTAGACGAGCGGCAGGGCGACGTTGCGGAGCACGCTCGCGCGCGGCAGGAGGTTGAAGGCCTGGAAGACGAAGCCGATGCGGTGCATGCGCACCTCCGCGAGCTCGTCGTCGGTCATCTTCGAGACGTCCTTTCCGTCGAGCACGTACGTACCGGAGGTCGGCGTATCGAGGCAGCCGAGCAGATGCATCAGCGTCGATTTTCCGGAACCCGATGGACCCATGATGGCCACGAATTCTCCGTCACGGATGTCGAAGGTCGCCCCCTTGATGGCGTGCGTCTCGTTGGCTCCGTTCCGATAGGTCTTGGTGATGGCGTCGCAGGAAATCACAGGTCCGTCTTATTGCGGCCTGAATCCGCCGCCCCCCGCTCCGCCTCCGAAACCGGCATTGCCGCCGGTCAGACCGCGGACGTTCACGGAGGCTGAGGCGGGCGTCGCGGCCGCGGCGGTCGGCATGATGGTGCGGGTGACTACGCTCTCTCCTTCCGTGAGGCCGCTCAGGATCTCGATGGATTCGTCGTTGGTGGCGCCGATCGTGACGCCGCGCCGTTCCGGCGTCCCCTCGGAGCCCGCCGCCAGGATTTCCACATAGGAAGCGCCGTTCTGGGTCTTGACCGCGGATGCGGGCACGAGCAGGACGCCGGGCTTGGCTTCGATGATGATCGTGGCGGTGACGCTCATGGCGGACTTGATCCTGTCGTCCTGCGTGTCGAAGGCGATCTTCACGCCGTAATTGACCACCCCCTGCGCCGAAGTCCCGAGCGCGTCGACTTCGGCCACCTGGCCCGAAATCGTCAGGTCTGCGACGGCGTCGAACGTGAGCGTCGCCTTCTGGCCGACGGCGACCTTGGCTACGTCGACCTCGCTGAGCGTCACTTCGGCGATCTTCTGTTTCGTGACGAGCGTGCCGAGGACGGTGCCTGTCGAGACGGACTCCCCTTTCTTGGCCTCCACGGAGGCCATCACGCCGTCGAAAGGCGCGGTCACGACATAGTCCGCGAGCTTCTGACCGGCGCTCGAGACGGCGTTCTTGCGCTGCGCGATCGTCAGTTCCTGCGAACGGACGTCCAGCGCGTCGGGGCCTTCCTGGAGAACCGCCAAGGCCTCCTCGCGTTCCGTGATATTCCACGAGGCATCGCTAAGCGCTTTCCGATCGGACGAAAGGTCGCTGCGGACGCTCAAGAGGTTGGAGGCCGTGCCGTTCGCCTGTCCGAGCGCGGACGTCAGATCCACGATCAACGTCGTCGCCTTGGAGGGGACCTTCATCTCCCGCGCGCTGAGCTGGTCCTTGTAGTATTGGATGAAATCGATGGCGGTCTTCACCGCCTCGGAAACGGCGTTCGACGTCTCGTAGGTCGAATCGATGAGCTTCTCGATCTCGGATTCGGCGGCGAACCGCGAGGACGCCTTGTATGCCGCGTACGTCGCGTCGTACGACGCTCGAGCGTCCGTGTAGGCCTCGACCACGTCGTCCCGGATGCGATACGCCGCAGCGTCGAAACGGTTCGTCGTATCGGCGACGTAATCGATGTTCGATTGGACGGGTTCGAGCACGTTGTCGTACAAGGAATCCTGCAGCGTCACCATGACGCCTGGAAGGTCCAGGAACGCATCGACGACCGCGTTGTAGCCCTGCTCGTAACCCTCCTTGATGCCGTCACGCGCTTCGGCTTCCGCTTCGCGCGCCTCGTCGAGAGCGTGTTCCGCCTGGCGGATATCGAAATCGTCGGCCGGCGCCTTAAGTTTCTCCAACGAGAGCTCGGCGGTCTTGAGGCTGTCCTGCGCGTCCTTATACGCCTGATACGCGTCGCTCGAATCGATCCGCGCGATGACGGCACCCGCCCTGACCTCCTGTCCCGCAGTGAGGGCCAGGTACGTCAATTCTCCCGAGGCTTTCGGCTTCAGGTCGATCGTCTCCGATGTCGACACGGCTCCGCTGCCGGAAACGGACGAAACGAGCGTCCCCTTGGCCGCTTCCGCCGTGACATACCGCGCCGCGTCTTCCTGTCCGGAAGCGCGCTTGTAGAGAAGCCAGCCGCCGCCTGCAAGCGCGATGACAACGGCGCCCGATGCGAGTTTATGCGCCCTGAAGAACGCAGCGATACGTGATGGCATACGCTTTTTAATCGTTCGAAATCAACGTCGTTTATGCATGGAGGGCGGCGGCACTTCGCGGACGCCGAACGCGTGGATCCGCCCCTCGTCCGACGGGCCGAAGACGATGACGTGGTCACCCACGGAGATACGCCCGCCCGGAACGAATTCGGTCGAAGGGGTGACCAGCACGGGCACGACTCCGCCGCGGTACGTGTCGATCTCGAATCCGCCTCCCAAGAGCCTCACGACGAAGCCCGGGTGCACGTCTCGCACGTCCTTCATGCCGTAGCCGCGATAGAAGCCGCCGCCGATCGGCATGCGCCTCCGCTCGGCGTGCCGCATCAGGTCAGAATGGAGAGGCGTACGCGCCACGCCGAAGCTCGAAAGCGTCACGAGCGCGAGGATGCCGATGACGGAATACAGCAACGGGCGGCGGTACGCGAACGAAAAGCGCCGGACGAGCACCTCGAGGATGGCGAAGATGGCCAGCGCCACCAGGATCAGCAGCCAAGGCGCGGCCGTCAGGAAGGCCTGCAGCCCGCGGAGCCCGAACGGCGTCAGATACCAGGCGCCGCTCTCGCGCATCGCGAAGATGATGAAGCTCACCAGATACACCAGCGTGAGCGTCAGGAAGACGACCCCGGCGGCGATGAGCGCGGTCTTGAGCAAGAAATGCCATTTCGGGCGCATGGTCACTTTCCCGCTTTCGATGGCGGCGAGGACCTTGGTCTTCAGCGAATTTTCGTTCGTTTTTCGTTCCATATGTTCAGGTCTTGCCAGCGACGTGCTTCTTCATGGCGGAGCGCCCACGGTTGAGGCGGACGCCGACGGTCGCGACGGGGATACGAAGGACCTCGGCGATCTCGCGATAGTCCATCTCCTCGTAGTAGAAGAGGACGAGCGGTTCGCGGTACTTCGGATCGAGCTTCTCGAGGCAGCAGTCCAGCAGTTCTCGCATCTCGCGGGCGTTGGCATCCGCGTCCGTGCGCTCCTTCGCGACCGGATGCGGAAAGAGCAGGTCGGGATCCAGGAAACTGAGCGGTTCGCGCCCCTTCTTCTTGATGGCATTGATGAACTCGTTGTGGGCGATACGATAGAGCCAGGACGAGAATTTTCGGTCAGGATCGAAGCTCTGGATATTGGCGTAGGCCTTCAAGAAGACTTCCTGGACCTGATCCTCGGCGTCCTCGTAACCGAAAAGGAACCGCTTCGCGTAGCGCGACATCTTCGGCCCGTAGCGTTCCATCAGCAGGCCGAACGACGCGGCGTCGCCCGCCTGCACCTCCGACGCGATCTGCTCGTCAGTCTTGTGCGGCGCGGTCGATTCAGGCATGGGATCCGGTTCCGGATATGGGCTACTACAACGGATTCCGCACCGTCTTTCAAGGCGGACGGAGGTTTCACGCCGATTTTAGGAGGCTGCGGAATTTCGCCCGGAATTTCGCGAGTTTCGGGTCGATGACCAGCTGGCAATACGGGTTCTCGCCGCGGTTCTTCGTGTAGTAGTCGCGGTGATAGCTTTCGGCTTCCCAGAACGTTTCGAGCGGCTTCAGTTCGGTGACGACCTCGCGGCCGCCGTAGCCACCCGCCGCCTTCAGTTCGGCGATGACGGCTTCGGCGTCGGCCTTCTGCTTCTCGTCGGCGTAGAGGATGAGCGATCGGTACTGCGTGCCGACGTCGTTGCCTTGGCGGTTCAGCGTGGTCGGGTCGTGCGTCGCGAAGAATACCTGCAGGATATCGCTGAAAGAGATCAGGGACGGGTCGAACTCCACCCGAATGACTTCGGCATGGCCCGTATCGCCGCTGCAGACCTGTTCGTACGTCGGTTCCGGCCTCTCGCCGCCGGCGTATCCCGGCATGACCGAGGCGACGCCCTTCAGTTCCTTGAAGATGGATTCCGTACACCAGAAACAACCTCCTCCGAGCACCGCGAATTCATTGGTCATGGATGTATGCTATCATCGGCATCATAGCATCTATGCAAGTCCCGAAACGAAAACCCGGCAAGTACGCGCCCGGCCCGGCCGATTATCACCTCACCCACGAGGCCATCCGGAAGCTCCGCGAGGAGCTCGAACGCATCGAGACGCACGTGCGTCCGCGCGCCGTCGAGGAGCTCCGCCGCACCCGCGAGATGGGCGACCTCTCGGAGAACTTCGCGTACTCGGCCGCCAAGGGGAAGCTGCTCGGACTCGACACGCGCATCCTGGAGATCAAGGACCGCCTCAAGAACGCCGTGCCGATCGCGCACGGCGCGGCCAGGGACGGCAGCGCCAGGATCGGCGCGACGGTGACTATCGAAGTCAACGGCAAGCGCCGCGTTTTTGACATCGTCGGTTCGCAGGAAGCCGCGCCCGGCAGCGGCAGCATCTCGTACCTCTCCCCGCTCGGCGCAGCGCTGATTGGCAGGAAAGCCGGCGAGACCGCGGCCGTCGAGGCCAACGGCAGGCGCGTCGTCTATCTCATCATCGAAGTGAAATGAAGGAGGTCAGGCCGCCGTGCCCTCTCCGGCGGCGCGACCGGTCGCCCAGGACGCCTGCAGGTTGAAGCCGCCGGTGAAGCCGTCGATATCGAGGATCTCTCCCGCGAAATGCAGTCCGGGGGAGATTTTCGATTCCATCGTCCTGGGGTCGACGTCCTTGAGGTCGATGCCGCCGGCCGTGACGAACTCGTCACCCGCTCCGCGGCCGATGACCGCGAGCGGGATGCCTTTGAGCCACTCGGTGATCTTACGGATGTCCTTCTTAGGCAGTCCTCCGGCGAGCGCCTCCGCGTCCAGTCCGACGTCGCTGCAGAGCGCGAACGCCAGCGCTTTCGACAACATGAAATCAAGCACGTTGACCAGACTGCGTCGGGGATATTCGCGCAGCGCGTTCTCCAGCTTGTCGAAAAGTTCCTGCTCCGTCCGATCGGGGAACAGGTCGATCTTGAGCGCCATCGGATATGCGGCGTCGTATTTCTCGAAGGCGACGAGGCTCGAGAGCGCGAAGACGGCTGGTCCGCTCACCCCGCGGTGGGTGAAGAGCATCGGACCGGTGAACTCGTAGGTCTTCGCGAACTTCGTCCGCAGGCGCACCTTCTCGAACGACAGGCCAGAGACGTCCTTCGACCAAGTCTCGCGCGTGAAGAAGGAGTTGAGGCTCGGCGCGAGCGGCGTGATCTTATGCCCGAGCGATTCGGCGAAGGCGTAGCCGTCGCCGGTCGAGCCGGTATGGCGGAAGGCCTGTCCGCCGGTCGTCAGGATGAGGCGGTCGGCTTCGAGCGCAGACCCGTCCTTGAAATGGATCCTGTAACCGTCGCCCGCACTCTCGATCCGGATCGCATGCCTGTTCAGCATGATCATCACGTTCGAGCCCTCGAACAGCCGCTCGAAGGCGCCGACCACGTCATGGCCGTCGTCGGACTGCGGGAAGACGCGCAGGTCCTCCTCGATCTTGAGCGGGACGCCATGGGCCTCGAACCACGCGAAGACCGCTTCAGGCGGGAAGCGCCGCATCGCCGAATTCAGGAACTTGCCGCCGCGCGGGTACTTCGAAAGGACCTCGCGCACGTCGCGCAGGCCCGTGGTGACGTTGCAGCGTCCCCCGCCGGAGATGATGACCTTCTTGCCGAGACCGTCGTTCCTTTCGATGAGGAAGACTTCGGCATCCGGCGCGTTTTCATGGATGGCGGCAGCGGCCATGAGCCCGGCCGCGCCCCCGCCGATGATGGCGATTTTCATGGGTCAAGCCTAGCACATCGAGCGGTTTTTCCGCATGATCTACCCATTCCCACCCGGCTTACGGCCGTGATTTCGGCTCCGCCCTTGACAAGATACGGCAGTGCGCGTAGCTTGAGGCAGCGTGCTCTGGTCGGAACGTGCGATAAGCGCGTGTCGTCGCGGGGCGCAATGCTCATTTCATGGAAGCGCGGCGTCGTGATCGGCGTCGGCTTGGAACGGCTCGCGAGGCGAAACAGGGCCTTGGAAGGGAGAAAGCCTTTGGTTTGACTTCATGATCCGCTGGACACATGCAGAGAAACGACTCTCATCACAGGAGATACTCTCATGGAAACGAAACACGCCAGCGGCAAGCGGAGGAACCAGATGGTCATCCTTGCCTGCGTCACTGTCATCGCCATGTTCCTGGGAAGCCAGGCCGCGGCGGATCTCTACGTCACGGACGGCATGCCCGCGGACAATGTCCTCGGCCAGGCCGACTTCACCAGTCCGACCAGGCCGCTCGAGACGCCTATCACGCCGGCCGCCTACTTTGCCTCCGCGCCGCCCACAGCCGACACCCTCTACGCTCCGGATTCGGTCCTGGTCGATGAAGCGAATCAGCGGGTGTTCATCGCGGACGCCGGGAACAACCGCGTCATCATCCGCGGCCCGTCCGGCACGGTCGCTCTGGGACAGCCCGATTTCACGACCAACACCGTCAACACGCCATGCGGCGGCGGTGCGGGCGGAGGAGCTCCGACCGCCTGCGGCTTGAAGAGCGCCAGCTGGCTGGCGTTCGTCGGCCAATACCTGGCCGTCGCCGATACGTTGAATGCGCGCGTCGTCTTCTACGACGGCTCCGACGGCTTCACGACCGGCGAGGCGGCGGCCTACGTGCTGGGACAAGCGAGCTTCGTGACGGCCATCAATGACAGTCAGTGCGGCGGAGGTCCCGCCTTGGCCGCGAACGCCTGCGGCATGCGCAACCCGTACTCCCTGGAGTTCGACGACGCGCACTCCCTGCTGTACGTCGGCGACGACAACGACCGCGTCACGGTCTTCGATCTCTCCGGCGGCCTCACGAACGGGATGGCGGCCAGCAAGGTGCTCGGCCAGCTCAACCTCACCCTCCACGAGCCGAGGGATTGCAACGGCGTCCTGTATCCCAATACAGGGAACCTCAACTTCCCGACCTCCGCCGACGCCTGCGGCATGCAGGGTCCAACGGACATCGAGTGGGTTCCGAACGAGGGCGTCCTCCTGATCGCGACCAACAGGACGGCCCGCGTGATGGGCTGGAACCTCGGCACGGCCGATCCGCTCGGCGCCATCGTGAACGGCATGCCGTCGGACTTCGTCATCGGCCAGCCGGACTTCACCTCGGTCCTCCGGCAGACAGGCGGAACCCGTCTGAACTGGCTCAACACGGTCGAACTCGACCCTGCCAACCAGCGTATGTTCATCGGCGACTACAGCAATTGCCGAGTGCTCGAGTATGACACATCGGCCGGGGTTTCGAGCGCAGCCTTCGGGGCGATGCCGACCGGCGTCATCGGCCAGCCGGACCTCGCGTCCGGCTGGGATCCGAGTCCAGGCTCGCAAGCCTGCGGCAAGGCCACGTTCGATGCCGGTACCAGCATGTTCACGGTCCACCAACAGATAGCCGCGGCCGACACCCTGTTCGGCGTCATCGGCATGGCCTGGGACGCGACGAACGAGCGTCTGCTGGTATCGGATGCATCGAACAATCGCATCATGATCTACGGCACCCACGTCGGCGGCGTGCCGATCCTGGTGGCCGGGGAATCCGACGCGACAGGCACGACCAACCTCGACGGCTCCGAGACGCTGACCATCATCGGCGCGACGAGCAACGCCTACGAGCTGACCCTGCCCGACGGCACGCAGCCGCTGGCAGGCGAAACCGCCGTCCAGGTCGAGGTCGTGTCCGGCAACAAGCCGGGCATCGAGATCGAGGCGACCCTGCCCGTCGGCACGTCGAAGACGGTCGTCATGCCGTACGTATCCAACCGGAACTACTGCATCGACGACAGCGTCGGCGCGCAGATCGACACCCTTGGGAGCTGCCTGGCTCCCAAGGTCAAGGTCAACAAGACCGACATCGACGGCGCCGGAGAGTGCTTCGTCTGGGAAGGCAGCGACACCATCTGCCATACCGGAACGAGCCTCACGATCGTCGGGTTGGAGCACTCGGCGGTCTACGCCCTCGAGGACTCCGATGGCGACGGCGTCGATGACGAAAACGACGTCTGTCTCGGCACCGACCTGAACGGGCCGGTCCCGACCAGCGGAACGCTCCGTCCGAACCACCTGGGCGACGGCACGACGACGGCCGACGGCTGCAACGCCAGTCAGATCCTCGCCTGCAAGGGCGGGAATACGACCGGCGAGCAGAAGTACGGGGTCAGCCCCGGCCAGCAGAACGTCTTCGCCAACCGGCTCGGTTGGGCGCAAGACGTGAACCCGGCCGACGGCACCCCCGACTGCTTCCAGTGACCATAAGGAGAAACGACATGCGCACCTTCATCATGACCTGCATCACCAGCATCGCGCTCTCCGCCTGCGTCGGCGGCGAGGAACCCTCGACCGGCACGGCCGACCAGGCACTCGAGCTCTGCGGCACGACCGGCGACCAGGACGGGGATGGCATCCCCGACTACTACCCGAACGGCGAGGAGTGGGATGTCAGCCAGACTGACTCGTGCCTGTCGGACCCCAACGGGTTCGGCCTGAACAACATCACGACCGGCGCCGGCGACGGCCTGCCCGACTGCGAGTAGCGCTCGAACTGATCGCTGCACCGACTCCGACCCGCATCTAGACGATGCGGGTTTTTTCTTGCGATAGGATCGCGATTGAGTCTAAGGCGGATATGAAAACGACCGCCTTACGGCGGTCATCCTCGCGGTCCTTACGGTCGTCCGTGCTCGCGCGGTTCGGCCCAGAAGACGTGGGTGAAGAGCTTGCGGCCGTTTCCGAAGTCGCGCTCGAAGAGCGAAGCGCGACCGTCCTCGGAACGGCGGATTTCGCGGCCCCATGCCGACGGATCCTGCTCGTCGACGTCGGCGGGCGCTTCCGCGGCGGAAGCGGCGACGGTCGTGGTCGTATCGAGATGCGCGTAGATCGTCTCGAGCATCTCGTAGTCGTGCGCATTCGGGTGCTGGTTGCTCTCGGGGCTGTTCGTGTAGTCCATGCAGGTGCCGAGGTTCGGGTTCGCGAACGCCTCATCCTGATGGTCGAGCCCGAGGGTGTGTCCGACCTCCTGGCACATCACGAGATTGCGCCAAGCTGGCGTGTTGTACTGCGCGGTGGCGTAATAGGTATCGTTCATCTTCACCGTGCCCTGGGTGATGTGGTCGCCCGCGGCCCAGACGGAGGCGATGCCGAGCCAGCCGTTGCGGCCGTACTTGGAGGCGCAGACCTCGACCTGGCCGGCCTTCGGCTTGCAGTTCTTGCCGGCCGCACCTTGGACTTTCGTCAGGTCGACGACCGACGACGTGCTCCAATCGGAGACGGTCGTGTCGAGATACGGATCCCAGACGGCCGAGACGTTGTCGCCGACCTTCAACGTGAAGGGGTTGGCGGTGCGGGCCCAATGGTAATTGGCCCAGGCGTGGTTCGCCATGACGGCGGTCGCCGAAAGCCCGATGGCGGCGGCGAGAACGCCGGCGCGGAAGAGGAGATGTTTTTGCATAGATACCTGATGCTTTTACAGCTTGACTTTAGCTTATCTGCGGCGGACGGGCAACCCGTTCACCTCGACGCCTGCCGTTCCGCCGCGTGATCTCGGATGGTTTCCAAGAAGACGTCGCCGAAGGTCTGGAGCTTCTTCTCGCCGACGCCGGTGATGACGGAGAATTCCTCGCGCGTGACGGGTTTCTGCGAAGCCATGGCATGCAGGCTCACGTCGCCGAATATCATGTAGGGCGGCACGCGCCGGATGGCGGCCAGACGCTTGCGGAGTCCGCGCAAGCGCTCGAACAGCGCGGCGTCTTCTCCGTCCGCGGAGAACGCGGACTTCTTCGCGACGACAGGCGCTTCCTTGATCGTCGTGCCGAGGCAGACGTCGCAGCCGCCGCAGTTCTCGGCGCCCGGCGTCTCGCCGAAGTACGAAAGCAGGAACCGGCGGCGGCACGATTTGAGGTCGCCATAACGGATGACGGCGTCGAGCTTGCGCTGGGCCTCGTCGCGGGCCGGCCCGTACTCCATGCCGTTGATGAAGAACATCTGCTTGCGCCGGTCGCCGTACGAGAAGAACAGCACGCACTCCGAAGGCAGGCCGTCGCGTCCGGCGCGTCCGGTCTCCTGATAGTAGCCCTCGACGGATTTCGGAAGGTCGCAGTGCGCCACGAGCCGCACGTCCGGCTTGTCGATGCCCATGCCGAAGGCGATGGTCGCCACCACGATGTCGATATCGTCCTTGATGAAGCGGTCCTGGGTGCGCGCACGGACATCCGGCGTGAGACCCGCGTGATACGGCGCGGCCTTGAAGCCCCTGGCGCGCAGATCGTTCGCCAACGCTTCCGTATCCTTGCGCGAAAAACAATACAAGATGGCGCTCTCGCCGCGATATTTCTCCAATGTCGCGAAAAGCCCCGCCCAGCCCTTCTTCTTGGGCGCGACGGAATAGGAAAGGTTCGGGCGGTTGAAACTCGAGATGAACGTCCTTGGCGCGCGCAGATGCAGCTGGCGGATGATGTCCTGACGCACCTCCATCGTGGCCGTGGCGGTCAGCGCGATGGTCGGCACATTCGGGAATTCCATCCGAAGGACCGTGAGGTTCCGATACTCGGGACGGAAATCATGTCCCCACTCCGAGACGCAGTGCGCTTCGTCGATGGCCACGAGCTTCACGTCGAGCTTGGACAGGAATGCGCGGAAATCCGGCGTCGCCAAACGCTCCGGCGCGACGTAGAGCAGGCGCAGACCTCCGGCGAGCGCCTTGCGCTTCACCGCCTCGATCTCAGCGACGTCGAGCGTGCTGTTGATGAAGGCGGCCGGCACGCCGTTGGTCGTGAGCTGGTCGACCTGGTCCTTCATGAGCGCGATAAGCGGCGAGACGACGATCGTCACGCCCCCCGTCACCAGGGACGGCATCTGGAAACACAGTGACTTCCCGCCGCCCGTGGGCATGAGGGCGAGACAGTCCTTGCCGTCGAGCACGTGGCGGATGATGTCCTCCTGCAGCGGACGGAAGCGGTCGTAGCCGAAATGCCTTTTGAGGATGTCGAGCATGCGCGGTGGTCAGGAATCAGATGGCGCAGACGTACAGGAGGCCGCACGCGTCACGCAAGGGGCTTCTGCCGCAGGTGGATGAAGATGATGAGGCTCAGGATGGCGGCGAAGAAGCACCAGACCGAGGCGAAAGCATGATCGTAGTACGCGTACGTGATGGCGAGCGAGGCCACCAGCGCCATGCCGAAGACGCGGATATACTTGTGGCTCGAGACGAAGCAGCTGCCGCAGGCCGCGAGCACGTACGCGCCGGGGATGACGGCGAGGTTCGGCAGGGGCACCTCATACGCGATGCCATGACCCATGAGCGTCGAGGAAATCGGGCCGCGGAGGACATAGTACAGCAGGTAGAGGCTGACCGCCGCGCCGAACCAGACGAACATGCCGAGCGCCCTCTTGCGCCGCGGCCCCGTCTCCTCACGCCAGACCGCGTACGGCAGGTAGGTCGGCCAGAACACGTGCGAGAAAAGCAGGAATCCCATCGTCGCCGCGGCTTCAAGCCGCGGCTGGCCGAGCGACAGCCAGAGCAGCCCCTCGATGAGCTGCTGGATGCCGAAGAACAACGGCACCGCCGCGATCGGGACTCGGGCGGATGTCCGTGCCTTCTTCAGGGTGACGGCTCCGACGGAGCCGAGCGCCCCTCCCGCGATGAAACTTGCCGTCGCTGAAAAACACATCGGGTCCAGTATGGCACGTAACGGACAAAACGACGAACCTCCGATATACTGCCGTCCAGGAGGTCTCCATGCACGCTCTCCTTCTGCTCGCCCTTTCATTCTGCGCGCCCACGGACGGCCATGTCGTGCCGAAAGACACGCTCCAGCTCGTCGTCGGCATCGCGCCCTCGTGGGGTTCTTCGAAGGCGACGCTCTACCGCTTCGAACGAAAGCGCAACGGCCCGTGGAAGCGCGTCGGCAAGGCCTGGAGCTCCCGCATCGGCAGGCGCGGCCTCGCGGCCGGGCGCGGCCTGCTCGACTGGTGCGGCCCGGATGAGGAACGCAAGGTCGAGAACGACAAGAAGGCTCCCGCCGGCGCCTTCTACCTCGGCCAGGCCTACGGCTTCGGCGAAGGACTGAAGAAGGCGCCGCGCGGCAAGATGAAGCCGATCTCGCGCACGATGGCCTGCGTCTCCGATCCTTCGTCGGAGTGGTACAACCGCATCATCGACACCGCGGACGTAGAGGCCGACTGGGATTGGACCCGGCCGCTCCGTCGCAAGGACAAGATCAAGAGCCGTACTATCGTCATCGGGCTGAACGGCGCCGCCGATCCCGAGAACGATCCGCCCGTCCCAGGCGAGGGCAGCTGCGTGCTGTTCCATCTCGAACGCAAAGGCCGTCCGACCGTAGGCTGCACTTCGCTCGCCGAATCCCGCCTCGACTCGCTCGTCGCGTGGCTCGTCCCGAAGTCGAAGCCGGTCTACATCCTGATGACGCGCGCGCAGTACGAGGAGCTTGCGTCGCTCGATGACGCGGACCTGCCCGAGCTTCCGTAAACGAAACGACCCCGACGTAACGTCGGGGCCGTTTTTTCACTCGCCACGTCGGACGCACCGC
The DNA here is from genome assembly GCA_038062835.1 of Patescibacteria group bacterium. Taxonomy (GTDB): domain Bacteria; phylum Patescibacteriota; class Patescibacteriia; order SG8-24; family DYFX01; genus DYFX01. The sequence goes on from JBBTWH010000001.1 coordinate 43,400, forward strand.
GTCCTTTACGTGGTTACTTCTTTTTCTTGGCGGCGGCCTTCTTGGCCGGAGCCTTGGAGGCTTTCGCGGGCTTCTCGGCGACCACGGCCTTTTCGGCCTTCGGAGCGGCGGCCTTCTCGGCCTTCACCGGTTCCGCGGCGGACGTCTTCGCCGGAGCGGAGAGGTTCATCGCCTTGATGATCATGTCGAGCTTCGCGTTGATGGCGGCGAACTGCTCCTTGGAGCGGTCCTCGGCCGGGGCCGCGCGCTTGAACTCCTTATAGTCCGTCGCGCCGGCTTTCTCGTTGCCGAAGCAGGCACGGCAGTACACCGGCTTGCTGCCGTTCGGCTTGAACGGCACTTCGCAGCCGTTTCCGCACGAGGCGCACGTCGCCTTGAAGAGCTGCTTCTCCTCGCGATCGAACCCGCGGTCATCGCGGCGCGGCGCGGAGTCGCGGTCGAAGCGCATCGGCGCGGACGACGTATCTCCGTCCTTCTTGAAGCACTCGCGGCAGTAGATCGGCCGGCTGCCGTTCGGCTTGAACGGCACTTCGCAGCCGTTTCCGCAGGTGGCGCAGGTGGCCTGATGCATCTGCGGGCGGTCGAACCCGCGGTCGTCGCGGCGATTGAAGCTTCCGCCTCCGCCGAACTTGCGGTCATTGCCGCCCTTCCATCCGCCCCCCTGGGGTCGGGTACCATTAGACTTGTACATTTTTTCCTTTATTTTGCCTCCTTATTGAAGACATCGCAGTATAGCCCAAATCCGGGAAAAATGCAAGGGGGCTATGGTAGAATCGGGACAGACGCCCTTTCCAAGGAGGAACGCCATGGATGAGCCTCAGACGCCCATCACCCTGACCGATGCGGCGGCCGCGAAACTCATCGAGTTCCGCGACGCGGATGAGAAGACGCGCGGCAAGCCGCTCCGCCTCGCCGTCCAAGGCGGCGGGTGCGCCGGCTTCAACCAGGTGCTCTACTTCGACGATCCAAAGCCGGACATCGACCAGGTCTTCGACATCAAGGGCCTCACCGTCCTCGTCGATTCGATGAGCCTGATGTACCTCGCGGGCACCGAGCTCGACTACGTCGACGGCCTGAACGGCACTGGCTTCACGTTCAACAACCCGAACGTGAAGTCCACCTGCGGTTGCGGCAGCTCCTTCTCGCCATAGCGAAACCGCCACCTTACCAGTGGCGGTCTTTTCATCTGCCGAAAAAGTATCAGATACCTTAGTATCTGATACTTTCGTTTGTCATCGCTTTGCGCCCTTGCAGTCGGGGCAGTCCACCTCGCGCTTCGCCTTGTAGGTCTCCTCCTTCTTGCCGTGGCACATGCAGCAGGCGAACTGGCCGTTCTTGACGGCGTCGTTCGCCTCTCCCCAATCCCGTCCGGCTCCGATCTTCTTCGTTCCGCTGCCGCCGCAGAAATCGCACGGCGGCCAACCTTCGAGTTCTTGCTCGCTCTGCGGAGGATTGGGCATCGACATCTTCCCCGTGCCGCCGCAGTGATGGCAGGGGTCCGTCCCGCTGCCCTTGCAGTGCGTGCATTTGACGGTCGCCTCGTATTCCTGCTCGATCTTGCCGCTGCCGCCGCAGCGCGCGCACGGCTTCTTTTCCTCCGCCTTCGTCCCGCCGCCGCAGCGGCCGCACTTCCCGCTCTTCTTTTCCCGCATCCGTTTCACCCACTCCCAAAGGCCGAGGAGGGCGAGCATCGTGCCGATGGTCCAGGCGGCTGTTTCGAGTATCGGCTGAAGCGAGTCCGGGGCGTATTCGGACGTCTCTTCAAGGAATTCCTGGGCGTTCTCGAGGGGGAACTCTTCCGGTTCCGCCGCCGCGCTCGCGTCAGGCATCGGGATGTTCGGCGTCGGCGGAGCCGAGGGTGCCGGGAAGGCCGACTGCTCGGACGGCGCAGTCGCCGTGGACGTTTCCGGCTCCGCGGCCGTATCCGACGGTTCAGTCGCGCTGATGGCGGCCGGAGTCTCTGCGTTTTCCCTGCCGCAGCCCCAGTGGTCGCCGCCGGTCGGGATGCACATCACGCCGTACCCCGTCGGACATTCGAGCGCCGGCTTGGCCTGTTCGTCGCAATTAACGGCGGCGAAAGCCGTCCCCGGGAGGAGCGCGAGCGCGAAGGAAATCGAGACGAGGAATCTCTTCATATCAGAGGTCATTATATCAATATCAGCCGTTTCTGCTATACTGGAGGTGTTTAACTATATAGCGATACGCGAGGTATGGAGAACCAGCCCGTGACCGTAAAGACGAGGACGAGCATCTCGACCAGGACGAAAGTCATCGTGGCCCTGGCGCTCATCACCGGGGCGGTCATCGCCTACGCCGTAGTGGTGGCGCGCGTTCCAGGCCGATCGATATCGATTCCGGCGTAGGACTGCCTTAGACGGGACTGTAAGTATCTAACCGAAGAATCACCGCAAGGTATGGAGAACCAGCCCGTGGTCACGAAGACGAAAACGCGCGTCGCGACGCGAACGAAAGTCATCGTCGCTTTGGCGCTGCTCGCCGCGGCCGTCGTCGCCTACGCCGTCGCCAGCACGGTGAGCCTGAAAGCGCGACGCCCAGGAGATTGGAGCGTCCGCGGCTGACGTCCGCGCTCCAAGAACGGAAAACCCGCCGGTGCTCGGCGGGTTTTCTTCGTTAGACTTCAGCCGCGCATCGCCAGGACGACGAAGAGCAGGACCGTGAAGGCCGCGAGCTGGCCGATGGTGCAGACGACCATCATGACGCCCTCGCGCTTCTTGCCGTCGATATAGAGCATGAGCGGCTTGCCGAAGATGAGCATGCACATCGTCGCGGCGGACGTCACGAGCAGCAAAAGGAATCCGACGGGGGCGAGGGCGCTATCCGGCTTACCGTCCCCATCGCCGAAGATCCTCTCGATGTTCTGCATGACCGTCCCCACGGCCGCGACATAGAGGATTGCGCCGGCGGAATAGGGCAGGCTTCGCTTGAAGGTCTTCATGTCGAGCATAGGTCTCGGTTATCGGTGAATCATGAGGGACTATTTCTTCCGCTTTCCCGATCGCCTGGCGAGCACTCCTCTCACTGAAGGACTGATCGCCTTGTCCGCGCGATGGATGCAGCCGATCCAGCAGCAAGGCCGGCGCTTCCCCTCCTTGAGCTGATCGACCATCCGCTCGATATGTTCCTTCCTCGTCTCGTCTTTCTTGACGAAGGTGACCCAGCAGATCCACTCGTTACGTGCGAGTGGCGTCAGATCCTCCCAGACTCCCGCCGCCGCCCTATCGGAGACGAGAGCCTTTAGCATGTCCGAAGGCATCGTATGCGCGGAGCCGCTGGAGATCGTCTTTTTGGGCATAAGTCGAATTTACATCACGGAAAGCGAGATGCGCAAAGTATACCAATTTCAACCTATTACGCTATACTGAAGGTGGCTAATCAAAGAATCATCGTCAGCATGGAGAATCAGCCCTTCGCGGTAAAAACGAAGACGCGCATCTCGACCAAGACGAAGGTCGTCGTCGCCCTGGCGCTCATCACCGGGGCCGTCATCGCCTACGCCGTCGCGGTCGAGATCAAGGCGCGGCGACCCGGAGATTGGTCCATCAGCTCCTGAACAGACCGTGCAGATACCGCGACGTATTCATCACAAAAGCCAGCCATGGGAATGGCTGGCTTTTGATCAGACGCGTGGGTCGTCAGGTTTGACGGATCGACCGCTCCGATGTATCTTCTAGCCGCAGTCGGAACTATACGCACGACGGTCGGGGTACGTCCCCCGGTAAGGAGGATACATGAATCCTTGGGATAACCCGGAAAACTTTTTTCAGGGGGAATACCTTGGGCTTAAGCGCCGGTACTACGAGGGGCTCAACCTGCGGTTCGAGACGCCGCCGCCGGATGATCGCATGGAATACGGAGTCCGGTACGTCATCGAGATCGGCTCTCGATTGCCGGTCGTGAAACCGGTGAATGGAATCGTCTACGCGGAATTCGTCCCTGTCCGATTCCGTGTCCGATTACATGGAACGTGTCCGAATGAATGGGTCGATGACTGTTATCATAAGGAGGGTCATCCTGAAACAGTCGGAGAATCAACCATCGACTTCCCGGTCAAGATGTTGCCGCCGCAGAAACGATGAATCCGCGCCCGCACCGCCACAAGGAGCAAAACATGGCAACGGATGGACCAACGCCCCCTGACTGCGACCAAGACATCTACGAGAACGGTGAACATGTATTCACCACTGACACCATCCCACCGAACGCAATGGATGGTTGGGTGAAGAAGGTCGCCAAGCTCTCCGGTCAGCGCGTCGATTGGCACTTCGTCGGAGGGCGCGCTGTGGTCCGCGCCCTCGGTGATATCACCAAGATCAAGAAGGCGATCGCGAAGCTCATGCCAGAGCACGACCGTCTGCACCTCGATGCTTGCCGAAAAATACGGCCTTGAGTCATAGAGTGTTGCCTCGCAACAACTCCTCGCGCACCCGCACGGTAAAGAGCACGCTCGCTCATGCCGTTCTGGTGCGCTCTTTGTTTTCGTCCGACCTGCTGCCATCCCTTAGTTCGGTACCTGGCACCTGTGGTAAGGACCAGGCGCGGTTCCAGGGAAAACACGATGCTGTGAATCGGTACCTGGTACCAAAGGGACAGGTATCCGCCGGTGCCGCCATCCTCATGGAGAAGGCGTTCCTCGCGCTGCTCGCGCGCACCGTGACTTCAGACCGCACACCGGCGACTTCGCCGGTTTTTTCGATCGGACGTTCACGTCGCTTTTACGAAGGCGGCACATGAAGTATGATGATCGTCAATGACGACTCACGCCATGAAACGCCAACGCCTAGTCTGGACGGATGATAAGAACACCGGGGTCCCTGAGATCGACGGACAGCACGAATCTTTTTATGGGATCGCCAACGCGCTCTCAGACTTCGCCGAACATCCGGTCATCGACAAGAACGGAGTCCGGCAGGCTTGGGAGAAACTGGTCGATCATATCTATAAACATTTCGAGGAGGAAGAGGGCCTGCTCAAGCGCCGAGGCTACCCGAAACTGAAGGAGCACCTCGCCGAGCACGACAAGTACAGGGAGCAGATCAAGAAGTTTTTCTTCAGGCTCCACAACAGCACGACGAACCTGGACTCTCGCCAGCAAGCGGAGGCGATCGCAGATTTCGCGAACGAGTGGGCCGTGAAGCACACGCTCGCAGCGAAACAAGAGGCAATCATCTTTCTCAAGAAGGATCGACAGTAGTGGTTCCGATATGGCACACCCCCAGACGACTCCACCCTTCGAGTTCTCAAAGATCAGCGAGAACGTATTTATCGGCACAAATGCGTGCTGCCGTCTGCACTTCGACGAGACCCTGACCGCGCAGGGCGTCACTGCGGACATCTCGCTCGAAGGAGAGGCCATCGATCATCCGCAGGGCGTACGCACGTTCGTCTGGCTGCCAACGCCGGACCACGCCCCGCCATCGTATGAAAACGTCCTCGTAGGCATCGCGGCTCTCAAGCAGATGCTGAAGAATGGACAGAAGGTCTATATCCACTGCAAGAACGGCCATGGTCGCGCCCCCACCTTGTATGCCGCGTACCTCATCCTTGAGGGCAGCCTGTCACCAGAGGCAGCGGTTCAAGCCATCAAGAAACGCCGTTCGGTCATCCATCTCGAAGACGGTCAAACAGCGTTCCTTCAACGACTGTCTGCGCACAAAGCGTAGCGTTATGAGACTTAAAAGCCAGCCAATTTCTTGGCTGGCTTTTGACCAAGCACGTGGGTCGCCCCACACGCTTGCTCATGGCTCCGCGTCGTGGAGGACGTGAGAACTGCTATTATGCTGCACCCTGGACTGGTGTCTATCCCAGCCATGCGCTGACGGCCCCGGCTGGTGACACGACATTAGACGATCTTTCGAAGCTCGTTCTTAAAATCCTCAACTGTCCACTCCATCATCTTTTTACCGTTTTCTTTAGTTATTACCCACCTGGGGTGATTATCGGCAATGCCGTCCGCACTAAAATCTTTGAGGTGGTTGGTGCCGAATGGATTCTCAACGAAGAATTTCGGATAGTCATCAGGCGGGACGTCTGCCAACGACTCGTGTGAAGCGAGCATCATGGAAATCTCCACGTTACCGGCATGCGCATCGGTCGGTCCACCGATCATCCGACGCATTTTCTCTTCAGTCTCATCTGATCCTATCGGGAGGTGGACGATACGAACATCGCCGAACACAGATGCATGGTCGACAACAAAGGCATCGAGCAGCGCAAGATTCCCTCCATGGAATGAGGCAAATGCGATTGTCTTGGCGTATGGCTTTAGGGAGTTGCAGATGTCGCTTAAGACACGGTTCATCGTTTCTGCGGTTACCCAAACTGTCCCCGGAAAACCCTCATGCTCCTCTGAGCAGGTAATGCGGAGTGTCGGCAAGAAAATAACCTCTGGGTACGCGGCCTCAGCCTCCTCCATGATAGCGTCGGCAAGATACGAATCTGCTCCTAACGCAAGAAACGGTCCGTGTTGCTCCGTAGCCCCCATAGGAACAACGAATGCGTACTTTTTATTGAGATCCAGGTTTGTGGTCCGTAAGCGTTCGAGAAACATATGGTGACAGTCTATCAGTTCCCCTTCCCACCTGGGTATAGCAAAAATACCCAGAATTTACTGGGTATCTTTGCTGGCTCCGAGGCTGGGATTCGAACCCAGGACCAATGGATTACAGTGCTGGCGACTGGACTATGTCATCCCCCTTTCGGGGGTCGGGGGCTTCCGCCGAAGCGCGTGCTTCGGAGTACTCTCTTGCGAGATAGTCTCTACACCCTCCCCACTCCGCTCTTGCGAGCTTCGCGGGGCTCGGCTCGGCGTTGGTCGGACCGACGTTCGCCGAATTCACCCGATTTTTTCACCTCCGGCATCGCCGGAGCGTGCTGCCTGATGGACTTCGGCATGACAGTTCGCGCAGAGCAAGGCGCACTTATCGAGCTCGGATCGAATCCGTGCCCATGAGCGCGTCGTGCCGTCCGCGGAAATACTGAAGTCCTTATGTGCCGGTTCAAGATGATGGAACGTCAGCGCAGCTTCGCATGAAGCGTAACCACAACGTTCGCACGCACCTCCTTTGTAGGTGAGCGCCATCCGCTTGAGCATCTTTCGTCGCCGATCGACGTGATATTTGCTCTTGCATCTGACGCCGCAGAACCGGCGCCCTGCACCCGCCTGTCGAAGGCATGTCTTCCATGCGCATCGTCCGGCGGGACCAGCTTTGACAGTCCACTGCTCTACCGCTGAGCTACCTCGGAACGAACGAATTCCTGTCAGGGCGGTTTCCTGAACGGGCATACTATACACAGGCTCAAAAGTTTCATCAAGGGGCGCGAACAGTATAGGTAAATATGCCATCCTTCACGCAAGACCCTAGGGAAACCCGCATTTAAGGCGTATACTGCCCGAAAGAACCCTTCCTATGCCCCAGCGGACCCGCAAACCCCTCGCCGACCTCCACAACCACTTGGGCGCTTCGGTGCGGCCGTCGATCCTCTGGTCGATCGCCCACCGCCAGGGCATCAAGCTCCCGACCAAGAGCTACTGGGAGTTCGAGGAGATGATCACGATGCGCGGAAAGGAACGGAACCGGAACCTGAGCGAGATGCATGACCGTTTCTTCCGCTGGACGGAGCTCATCCAGTCCTCGCCCGAGGCCATCGAGGAGTCGGTCAAGGCCGTCATCGACGGCGCGTATCGCCGGGGCAACATCACGCTCCACGAACTGCGCTTCAATCCGATGAAGCGCAACCGCGGCGGCGAGCGCGACCTCGATAACATCATCATGTCGGCGGTCTGGGGCATGGACAAGGCCCTGCTCGAGTATCCGCAGGTGAAGGCCGGCCTCATCCTCATCATGGACCGCTCGTTCCCGCCGGAGCAGAACATGATCCTCGTCGAGAAGGCCATCAAGTACGCCGGGCGCGGCGTGGTCGGCGTCGACATGGCTGGACCGAACCATCCGAAGTTCTCGATGCGCAAGCACCTGCCGCACTTCAAGAAAGCCCGGTCTGCCGGACTCGGCGTCACCGTACACACCGGCGAAGAACGCCAACTCGACGAGATGCGCTTCGTCGTCGAGGAAGTCCGGCCGGACCGCATCGGCCACGGCATCCAGTGCGTGCGTTCCGCCCCGCTGATGCGCCGCGTCGCCGAGCTCGGCATCACCCTCGAGATCTGCCCGACCTCGAACCTGAAGAACAGCATCCTGCCTGGCATCAAGGCCCTGAAAGATACCTTCGCGGCCCTCATCAAACACGACGTGCCGTTCGTGCTGTGCACCGATGGGCCGGAGATGTATCAGACCCACCTTCACCAGGAACAGGAGTTCCTGATCGAGCGCGGCATCCTGACGGAGGCCCAGGTCGAGGCGGCCCGCAAGCATGCTTTCAAAGTCAGTTTCGTGTGATAAAATCAAGGCATATGCGCATCCCCCTCAAACCCGCCGCCCTTGCCGCCATCCTGAGCCTGATGTCGGCCGCCCTGCCGGCCGCGGCCGCTCCGGGCGACCTCGTCTCGATCGCCCTCCGCGACTTCAATCATGACGGCCGCATCGACCGTGCCGTCGTCGCCGTCGCCAACCCGAGCGGCTCGTCCTGGAGCCTCCAGGACGCCTCGGGTTTCGTCGTCGCGTACGACGGCGCCGCGCTCGCGATCTCCAAGGTCGCCGTGACCTCGCCGTCGTCCGACCCCGCCCTCGTCGAGATCGTCCTCGACGCCGCGAACCTGCCGCTCACGACGTCGGCCGCGAAGTTCGAGGTCTCCTACGCCGGCGCCGGACTCGCGGCGTTCGCCCCGGACGACGCCTCCGCCGCCGTGACGGAAAAGGACGAAGCCTCCCCGATCCTCATCGCCTCGAACCCGGCCGCGGGCTCCATCGACGTCTACCGCAGCGCGAACATCACGCTCACGTTCAGCGAAGACGTCGACCCCGCTAGCCTCGTCCCGGCCTCCGCCCGAAACCCCGGAGCCTGGTCGTTCAGCTCCGCGGCCGCCGTCGTGACCGTCGGCCACTTCCCCTACGCGAACAACGCCGACGAAAGCTTCGGCATCGCCGCCAAGGATCTCGCCGGCAACGCCCTCGTCGCCGGTCCGTATCCGAATCCCTTCGCCTTCCGCACCACCGACGACACCACGCCCTCCACACGCGCCGACAACGTCTTCGCGCTGACCGTCCCGGGCGCCTTCGCCGCCCTCCCGGCCGCCGGCCCTGCCCACCTCGCCTGGTACACCAACCTGGCGGATATCGCCTCCGTCCGCCTTTCCTACTCGACCGACGCCGGCGCTTCCTACGCTCCGATCGCGACCGCGCCTGTCACGCAGGGCGTCCATGTCTGGTATCCGCCGCAGATCTCCTCGGCCTTCCAGCTGCGGGCCGAGGGCCTGAACGCCGCCGGGGTCCCGGTCGCATCATCGTTCGTGGCGCCGGTCTCGACCGTCGGCGCTTGGGCGCCCGAACCCGTGACGACGGCGCCGAGCGGCGCGCCTGATACGGCCGCCCCGGCCCTGACCGCCCCGGCCGTCATCGACCGATTCGACGCGACGGCCAGGAGCGCCAAGATGACCTGGACCACCGACGAGCCCTCGCGGTTCGAGGTGAGCTACGGCTCCGAACTGAATTTCTCCGGCCGCGCCGAAAGCGCCGCCCTCACGACGTCCCACGAGATCACGCTGACGGGCCTCACGCCCGGCGCCTTGCATCAGGCGCGCATCACCTCGTTCGACGCCAAAGGCAACGCCGCCGTCTCGCGCGACTACTGGTTCGTCTTCCTGCGCGAAGGCGACCTTATCAAGGGAGAGGGCCCGGCCGTGTACTGGTACAAGGCCGGCAAGCGCTCCGCTTTCCCCCACCTCGACGTCTACCGCTCCTGGTTCGGCGAAGACTTCTCCAAGATCGTCCGCGTCTACGACACCCAGCTCGGCACCATCCCGTTGGGCGGGAACGTGAAGATGAAGGAAGGCGTCTACCTCATCAAGATCCAGAGTGACCCCAAGACATACGCGGTCGAGCCGAATGGCGTCCTCCGCTGGGTGCAGACCGAGGAGCACGCAAGACAGCTTTACGGAGCCGCCTGGGCCAAGCGCGTCCGCGACGTCGACGTCAGCCTGTTCACGGACTACGCCATCGGCGCAGCGCTCGTTTCCGGAGAACGCCCGGCTGGCTACGCGAACTGAACGATGAGACGAAAAGACCCCCGGCGTACGCCGGGGGTTTCGCGTTACAGATGCGTGCGCAGGACCAGGATCTGGATCCCGAGGACGCAGAAGTTGTAGGCGGCATGGACGCAGACGTTCGAGGCGTATGCCCACGCCTTGCTCTTGGTGCCGTCGGAGCGCCGGATGGTCCGGAACCAGAGTCGGCCAAGCAGCAGTCCCAGGGAGCCCTGGATGAAGATGCTGAAGTAGCCGCCGCCGTGCAGGAGGCCGAACCCGAGGAACGAGCCGGCCAGGAGTACGAAGATGTGCTTGATGCCGCCGGTCGCGTCGTCCGTGCAGAGCTCGCAGAGCCCGGCGCGGAAAGTCTCTTCCATGAGAGGCGCCATGACGCAACTGCCAAGGAGCGCCCAGAGGAAGCTCTCGCCGAGGGAGGCGTCCGCGAAGAGGGACTTGAGCGGATACGGCAGGAGCTCGTCACGCAGTCTCGGCAGGACGTCGATACCGACGGCGCCGGTCTTGATGGCATACAGGTTCATGACCAGCAGGACGAGGGTCACCCAGAGCCAGACCAGCATGAACGTCACGCCGATCTCTCCGAGACGGTTGCGGTTGGCCCGTACCCAGGCCTTCATGTTCCCGAGCATGGCGTACCTCCGTTGTTGGAAAGACCGGGATTGATCTGAATCCACCTTACCAAAAGGGCCAGCCTTGGCGACTGGCCCCTGTGGATAACTACGTCGCTACCGGCCACGCTCCCGCTTAGACACGCTCCGCGGTCTTCGCTCACGCATGGCCGTCGCTCCTCCTTCGCGGCTGGGCAGGCCCAGCCTTGATGGCGGTTCATGGTGTTCCGCGCCGTCGCGCGGAACGATTTCCTTCAATAGTCCCGGAGCTTCGAGATGCCGGCGTGGGCCTGGATCTTTTCCAGGGCCTTGGCCTCGATCTGGCGGATGCGTTCGCGCGTGACGTCGAATTCCTTGCCGACTTCTTCGAGCGTGTGAGCCACGCCGTCGGTCAGGCCGAAGCGCATCTCCAGGATCTTCTGCTCGCGCGGCGAGAGGTCCTTGATGACTTCGTTCACGTAGTCGCGGAGCAGCTGGAGCGCGGCGGCGCGGTCCGGCGAGACGTTCTTCACGTCCTCGATGAAGTCCTCGAGCGTGGAGTCCTCGTCGTCCTCGCCGACGGAGGCCTCGAGCGAGACGGTATCCTGCGATATCTGGATGATGTGGCGGACCTTCTCGACGGACTCGCCCATCTCGGCGGCGATCTCCTCCGGCAGCGGCTCGCGGCCGAGGTCCTGGATGAGCTGGCGCTCGATCTGCTGGAAGCGGTTGATGGTCTCGACCATGTGGACCGGGATGCGGATGGTGCGCGACTGGTCGGCCAAGGCGCGGGTGATGGCCTGGCGGATCCACCAGGTGGCGTAGGTCGAGAACTTGTAGCCCTTGCGGTACTCGAACTTCTTGACCGCGCGGAAGAGGCCGATGTTGCCTTCCTGGATGAGGTCCAGGAGCGACAGGGACTTTCCGACGAACTTCTTGGCGATGGAGACGACGAGGCGCAGGTTGGCCTCGATGAGCCGGCGCTCAGCCTCGCGGTCGTTGCGCTCCTTGCGCTTGGCCAGCTCGACCTCTTCGCCGCCCGTGAGAAGCGGGATCTTGCCGATCTCGCGCAGGTACATCTGGATGGAGTCGGTCGAGATCTCCATCTCGAGTGGAGACTTCTTGGCGTCGCGCTTGATGTCCTTGTCCTTGTTGACGATGCGTATGGACGCCATGGCTCCCTCGCGCTCCGAGCTCTTGCCCAGGAGACCCTCCTTCATCTCGATGATGTTGACGCCGTCCTTATCGAGGCGGTTCAGGAACTCCTCGTAGGCGGGAAGATACTCCTCGACTTCCGTGAAGACGTGCATGATCTCCATCTCGGTCACGAAACCGCGCGCCAACCCCTTCTTGACGACGTTGGCGACGAGTTCGGCGGCAGGCGGACCGACTTTCGGCGTCTTGAGGCGCGCGGGCGGCTTCTTGCGGGCCTTAGCCTTCTTAGGCGCGATCTTCTTGATCACCGGCTTTTTCTTAGGTGCCGGCCGCTTCGCGCTTTTCTTTTTTGTTGATGCCTTAGGCATAGCATTCGTGGAATCGCAAAAAAATATCGTCCTGGCGGATTCCGGATATCGTTCGGCGATTCCAGGATGGTCGGCCAGGGTCGGTCAATTGTGCGAACGTTTGGCGACGTCTTCGAGGCGTTCGGCGATTTTCGTCGCCGTCGCGCGGTCTCCGCGCTGTTCTGCCTCGGCGAGTGCGCCCACGAGCTCCTTTTCCATCTTCTTGATCGCGGCTTTTTCGAGTTCGCGCGCGCAGATGGCGGCCTCTTCCGACAGCCGTTCCGGGGTCCATTCGGATTCCGCCATGTCGCGATCCTTCAAAAGGAGGATCGGTTCGATGGGCGGCAGACCGGGGGCGTCTTTCAGGGCCTGAAGCGACGGGGCTTTGCCGTCCTCACTATACTGCGCCTTCAGGAATTTGGCCAGGTTGCGCATCGGACCCTCCGGGAACCGGTCATCCAGGGCTCCGATATGGGCCGTGAAGAGCTCGGATTCGCTCAGCATGAGACAGAACAACCGGGCGGAAAGGCGTTCCTCCCGGGTCTCGATCTTCGGAGCGGGGGCCGTGGGGCCGCTGGGAGCCGGAGCCTGCTTCTTGGCGGCCGCCAAGGCTTCCCGAAGGCCGTCATCGGTCAGCAGCAGCTTCTGGGCGGTCTCGTGGATCCAGTGATCGCGCAGGACCGGGTCATCGAGCAGCTCGAAGACCGTCTTGAGCGATTGGATGGCCTTGCGCTTGCCGTAGGCGTCATGAGGCTTCACGGAAGCGATGGCCTGTTCGATGGAATATTCGATCATGTCGCGCGCGCCGGAGATGGCCTTCACCCACAGCTGCGGATCCTTGCGGATGACCTCGTCCGGATCCTTGAAGCCGGGCGGCAGGATGACGACCATCACCTGCAGGCCGTTCTTCCAGGCGTGCGGCAGGGCGCGCGCGGCGGCGTTCTGTCCGGCGATGTCGGCGTCGAAGGCGAGCGCGATGCGCGTGCAGTAGCGCTTCAGGATGTCGATCTGGTCGGTCGAGAAGGCCGTGCCGGAGACCGCCACGACGTTCTTCACGCCGGCCTCGTGCGAGGAGACGGCGTCCATGTTGCCTTCGACCAGCACGGCGAAGTCCGCCTTCTTGATCTGGCCCTTGGCGCGGTCGAGCGCGTAGACCAGGCGGCGCTTCTTGTAGACGATGGTCTCCGGCGTGTTCACGTACTTGCCGGTCTTCTCGGCTTCGGGGCTGTCCGGCAGGATGCGGCCGGTGAAGCCGACGACCGTGCCCTTCTCGTCGCGCAGGGGGATCATGATGCGGTCGCGGAAGCGGTCGTAGTGGCTGCGGTTCTTGTCGCTCGGGATGGCGAGGCCGGCCGCCATGATGTCGTCGACGGAGTGCCCCTTGCCCCGCAGCGCCTTCACGGCGGAATCCCAGGTGGCGGGCGCGTAGCCGATGCGGAACTCGGCGATCGTTTCGGGCTTGACGCCGCGCTTCGTCAGGTACGCCTGCGCGCGCGTGCCGGCCGCGTGCTTATAGGCGGCTTCGTAGTACCGCGAGGCGTCCTCCAGCACGGCGAGCGCGGCGGCGCGTTCGGAGTCGGCTTTCGGATCGAACTCCGGCAGGGTCACGCCCGCGCGGCGCGCCAGCTCCTTGATGGCGTCGCGGAAGTCCACGTTCTCCATCTTCTGGTAGAACGTAAAGACATCGCCGCCTTCGGAACAGCCGAAGCAGTGCCAGAACTGCTTGTCGCGATGCGCGTAAAAACTGGGGGTCTTCTCCCCGTGGAAGGGGCAGAGCCCCTTCATCGACTGGCCGCCGGCCGGAGTAAGCCTGACGTACTCCCCGACCACCTCGACCAGGTCCAATTTCTGCTTGATTTCCTCGGCCGTGGTCATACTTCTACCTCCTTCTTAGCATATCCCCAGCATCTTGCCCAAAGCGGGGGTTTCGTGTAGTCTGCTCCCGTAGGCCACGCCCACGGAGGGGTCGCATAGTGGTCGAGTGCGCTCGCTTGGAAAGCGAGTATACCGCAAGGTATCGGGAGTTCGAATCTCCCCTCCTCCGCCAAAAAAGCCTGGACAACGTCCGGGCTTTTTTGTATCCTGCGCGGAGAAGGAGTCCTTTCATGAGCGAACGAAGCGCGTCCGGCGCGAACGCGCCGCCCGGACAGGAATGGCAGATCGGCAAGACGGCCGCCACGATCAAGTTCGTCCTCGAGGCCGAGGTCGAGATGTATCGGCGGCCGGACATGACCAACGGCGAAGGCTACACGCTCCTCATGCTCGTCGAACGCCTCAAGAGCGGCGTGGAATCCCTCATCGACTTCGAGACCGTCGACGACTGGCTCGAGCGGCTCCGCGACCACTACCCGTGACGGGTAGTCTTTTTTTCGGACGAAAAACATCCGTCAGCATGAACGGATGTAGACGAAGCGCGGGCCCTTGTAGCCGTGTTCCGGACGGTCGACGACTTCCGTGAAGTCCCGGACCGTGCGATAGCAGAGCTTGTAGGGTTCGTAGTCCTGCCGGTACACGACGAGGGGAGGATTGGGCAGTTCGCCCTCCGCGGGGTTCGTGGCGTCTTCCGCGACGCCGTAGACGGCGTACGTCTTCCCTTTGAAGTGGCGGTAAATGCCGGAAGGGATCTGTTCAGCCATTCGATACGCTCCTTGGCGATTGTCGGACACGACGCAGTATGACGAAAAGTCCGACGCCGAACAAGAGCATCGATCCGTATTGTCCCGGCGTCAGTCCGGCATAGCGGATGTCGACTGTCCTCAGGAAATCCAGACCGAAACGGGCGGGGGCGTAGGCCATCAGCAGCCAGGCGAGGTAGAAACCGTCCGGCCGCGTCGTCCGCCGCAGGGCCAGATACGCGCCGAACAGCGCGAAGTCGAGGACGCCCAGCAGCAATCCCAGGTCGTACCGCGGCGCGTCCGGATAGTTCACGGCCAGCCAGTTCCCCGCGCCGTGCGCCAGCGTTCCCGGATGGTCGTGGATCAGGAAGCAGCCGATACGTCCGCAGCCGAGACCGAGCGTGGCGGCCGGTGTCAGGACGTCAGCCGTCTTCAGGAACGGCAATCCGAGCGCGCGGCCTTTCCATAGGAAGGCGCCGAAGGCGCCGAAGAACCCGCCGAAGGAGGAGAATCCGCCTTTCCAGATGCGCACGATGTCGAGAGGGTGCGCCACGTACCAGGCCGGTTCATAAAAAGCCGCGTGAAAGACGCGCGCGCCGACGAACGCCAGGAACACCGTCCAGAACGCCAGCGACTCTGTCTTGGCGACATCGAGGCCTTTGCGCCGGGCTTCGCGGAGCGCGAAGAGCGTTCCGGCGACGACGCCGACGGCGGCGAAAAGGCCCCAGACCTGCAAGGTCAGCGGCCCGAGCGCGAACGTCTTCCATTCGAGATACGGGATCACAGCACGTTCAGCAGCCGAAGGGCGCTCTTGAAATCACCGATGGCTTTGCGCGCGAACGATGGGTCCAGGTAGTAGCTCGACTCGTGGGCAAGCTGGTTGCGCAAGCGGTGCGCGTTCCAGACGTCGCGGATCTTCGGGAACTTGTAGGCGGCGAACTTGAGCCGCTCGCCGAGCGTCGCGCCGGGAATCGCCATGGCCTTGAGCGCGTGGTCGAGGAGCTTGTCCGCTTCCATGACCGCCATCTTGAGGTTCATCTCGCCGCCGGCGGAGGACATGCGCTCGATCTCGTCCCAGCGCGCCTTGATGGCGCCGCGGTCCATGCCCTGGAGCTTCGGCGCGAACAGGCGGCGGAAGAAGCGGCCGATCCCGCGCAGCAGCAAGAACGCCATCGCCAAGCCGATGACGACGGCGACGATCTTCCCGACGGAGGCGACGTCGAACGAGACGGTCAGCATGACGGTCCGCTATGATTTCGATTTGCGCGTCCAATGGACGCGGGCGGGCAGGTCGTCGCTCGACCAGGAAACGCGAAGCTTGCCGCCCTTGTGCGACGAGTCCACGGCCTTGCCGAGGATGACAGCGAGCTGGTTCTCGGTCGTGGTCACCACGACGCGCTCGCCGCGGTCGTCGATGGCGACGATGCGGTCTTCCGGATCGCGCTTCTGGGCGCGCTTGGCAGCGTTGCGGACGGTCGCGAGAATCTCGGCCTTCTCCTTCTTGTCGATCAGGCCGTCGAGCGTCAGTTCACCTTCGAAGAGGGCCGACTTCGCGTCGGCGGGACCATGGGCGGCGTAGCGGCATTCCTCGCACAGGACGTCCTTCGCGGGTTTCGAGGCCTTACGTTTGGCCTTGAGCGCGGCGGCCAGGTTCGGGGCGGTGTGCCAATGGCCGTCGTACCAGACGGCTTCGCAGCGCGCGCACAGCTTCATTCCGGACGTCTTGCGCTTCTCCTTGTCCCACCAGTCCGTACGGGCCCCGGCCACGAAGGTCTTGGTGGCGCTCATCTTGGCCTTACGGGCGGGCGCGAAAGTCTTCTTGGAAATCTTTTTCTTCGGCATATGCCGACAGTATAGCAGAAGACGCCCCGTTTGAGGCGTCTTAGAGCATCGGCCGCTTCCCGTGCCAGTCGGTCGCGTCCTGATAGCGTTTGGCGGCTTCGAGGACCAGCGCGTCGTCGAACTGCCGGCCGATGAGCTGCAGGCCGACGGGCAGGTCTCGGACGAAACCGCACGGGACGGAGACGGCCGGAGCGCCGACGACGTTGACCGTGACGGTGTAGATGTCCGTCAGGTACATGGCGATCGGGTCGTCGAACTTCTCGCCCAGGTCCCAGGCGACCGAAGGGGAGGTCGGCGAAAGCAGGAGGTCGACCTCCAGCATGAGCGCGTCGAACTCGGATTTCATCTTGGCGCGCACTTTCTGCGCCTGGAGATAGTACGCCTCGTAATAGCCGGCCGAAAGCGCGTGGGCGCCGAGCATGATGCGTCGGCGCACTTCGCGGCCGAAGCCCTGTCCGCGGGTCTCGAAATACGTCTCCTTCAGGCTCGGCGACGGCACGGAAAGGCCGAAGCGCATGCCGTCGTAGCGCGAAAGGTTCGCGCTGACCTCGCAGGGCATGAGGACGTAGTAGACGGCCAAGCCGTGGTTCGCGGAGGGCAGGCTCACCTCGACGAGCTCCGCGCCGAGCTCCTCGAGCTTCTTGGCCGCTTCCAGCACGCGCTCGCGCACGCCTTCGTCCATGCCGTCGGCGAAAAACTCCTTCGGCATGCCGACGCGCAGGCCCTTCAGGCCTTCAGCCGGCAGCTTCGCCGCGGCGTAGCGCTCGCGAGAAGCACTGGTGGAGTCGAGCGGGTCCTCGCCTTCGATCGCCTCCAGGATCATTCCGGCGTCCTCCGCCGTGCGGGCGAAGGGGCCGATCTGATCGAGCGACGAGGCCATCGAAAGCAGGCCGTAGCGCGAGACGCGGCCGTAGGTGGGTTTGAAGCCAGTCACGCCGCACATGGCGGCGGGCTGGCGGATGGAGCCGCCGGTATCGGAACCGAGCGCGCCGAGGCACATGCCCGCGGCGAGCGCGGCGGCCGAACCGCCCGACGACCCGCCTGGAATCTTGGTGAGGCTCCAGGGATTGCGCGTGGGACCGAAGGCCGACGTCTCCGTCGATGAACCCATCGCGAACTCGTCGAGGTTGGCCTTGCCGAGGATGACGGCGCCCGCGGCCTTCAGCTTGGCGACGGCGGTGGCGTCGAAGGGCGATTCATAGTCGCTGAGGATCTTCGAACCGGCCGTGGTGTGGCTCCCCCTCATCTGCATGTTGTCCTTCACCATGAGCGGAATGCCGTCGAGCGGACCGATGGCCGCCCCGGACGCGCGGCGCGCGTCGGAGGCCTTCGCGGCTTCTCGCGCGGACGCTTCGAGGAGCTCAAGGACGGCGTGGACCTGGCCGTCCACCTCGCGGATGCGCTCCAAACAGGCCTCGGTGAGGTCCAAGCTGGTGAATTCCTTGCCGCGCAAGCCGTCGGCCGCCTGGCGGATGGTGAGCTGATGCAGTGCCGCCATAGCTACTTGAAGACGGCCTTCACCTTGATGAGGTCGCCCTCGCGCTCCGGCGCTTCGGCCAGCAAGGCTTCGCGCGTCGCGCCATCCGTCGGCATCACCTTGTCGGCACGCAGGACGTTGCTGACTCCGCTGATGTGCGCCGCGGGTTCGATGCCCTTCACGTCGACGCTCGAAAGCTGGCCGACGTACTCCAAGACCGACGACATCTGGTCGCGGAACTTCTCGATCTCGTCGTCGGCGATCTTGATGTGCGCCAGCTCCGAGATCTTCAGGATTTCTTCGCGGGAAAGACTCATAGTTTCAGGGCTTGAGCATAGCAAGGAACTCCTTCTCGCTCAAGACGGTCGTACCGAGCTTCCGGGCCTTCTCGGCTTTCGAGCCCGGTTCATCCCCGACCACCACATAGGACGTCTCTTGTCCGACGGATGACGAGACGCGTCCTCCCCGTTCGAGGATCTTATCCTTGGCCTCGTCGCGGGAGAGCGACGCGAGCGTCCCCGTCAGCACGAAGACCTTATCCTTGAACGGCTGCGCCGCGGCGCGCCTTGGCCTCTCGATCTCGACGCCGACTTCGAGCAAGCGCTCGACCTCCCGCGCGCGCCGGGCATCACGGAAGAACGCGTGGACGCTCTCGGCCACGACGTCGCCGATGCCGCGCGCTGATTTCAGCTCCGGCAGCGGGGCGTCGCGCAGCCTCTCAAGGCTTCTGAATTCACGCGCGAGCTCGACGGCCGTCTCCTCGCCGACATGCCGGATGCCGAGCGCGAGGATGAAGCGCGCCAGCGTGACCGTTCTGGATGACCCGATCGCTTCGACGAGATTCTTGGCGGAGAGTTCGCCGAAGCCTTCCAGCGATTCGAGGTCGCCCGGAGCCAGATCGAAGAAGTCCGCTGGCTGCGAGACGAGGCCTTCGGCCATCAGCTGTTCGACGATCTTCCCGCCCAGCCCGTCGATATCGAAGGCGCGCTTCGAGACGAACAGCAGGAGGCGTCCCAGGTCTTTCGCCGGGCACTCCCGGTTCACGCAGGTGATGGCGACCTCGCCCTCGCGGCGGACGACGCCTTCGCCGCACGAAGGGCACGTCTTCGGCGCGACGATCTTCTTCTCCTTTCCGCTCCGCAGCTTCGGCAGGGCTTCGACGATCTTCGGGATGACGTCGCCGGCCTTCTCCAGCACGACGGTGTCGCCGATCCGGACGCCGAGGCGCTCGATCTCATCCATGTTATGCAGGGTCGCGTGGCGTACGGTCGTGCCGGCCACGAAGACGGGATCCATGACGGCGACCGGCGTGATGGCACCGGTACGGCCGACCTGCCAGCGAACCTCTCGGATGAGCGTCGTGACGGACTCGGCCGGGAACTTGAACGCGATCATGCCGCGCGGCGCCTTGCCCACGACGCCGAGACGCTCGTACAGCGCGTTGTCGTCCACGCCGACGACAAGGCCGTCGATCCAGTAGTCGAGTGATTCGCGCTTCTTCGCGACGTTCTCGTAAAGCGCGAAGACGGCCTTCGCGTCCTCGCAGCGGAGGTTCCACGGGTTCGCCTTGAACCCCATGAGCTTCGCCAGTTCGTGGCCCTGCTCGTGCGTCTTCAAGCCTTCATGCGTGACGAGATCATACGCCTGGAAGGCCAGCTTGCGCGCCGCGGCGATCTTCGGGTCGAGCTGCCGGATCGAACCGGCCGCGCCGTTGCGCGGGTTCACGATCGGCGGCTCCCCTTTCTTCTTCAAAGCGGCGTTCAGGGATTCGAAGACCTTCTTCGGCATGTAGACCTCGCCGCGGACTTCCGTACGCGCGGAAAGGAGGCAGGTGACGATCTTCTTCAGCCCGGCTTCGTCCAATCCTCCGCCGAATTTTTTCAGGAAGCTCCTGAGTTCGGCGTCGGACGGGCGCCGGAGCGCGAGCGGCACCGATTCGATGGTCCGCAGGTTCATCGTGACGTCCTCCCCGACCTTGCCGTCGCCGCGCGTCGAACCGCGCTTGAAAAAGCCGCCTTCGTATTCCAAAGAGACGGCCAAGCCATCCATCTTCATCTCGGCGTACAGGTCGCTCTTGAAACCGGGAACGCGGCGCCGCAGCCTTTCGATCCACTCATCGAACTCCTCGCGGCTGAAGACGTCCTCAAGCGACAGCATCGGCCGTCCGTGCGGAACCTTGCCGAACGTATCGAGCGGCTTTCCGGCTACGCGCTGGGTCGGCGAGTCGGGCGTGACGAGTTCGGGATGCGCCTGCTCGATCTTCCAGAGCTCGTGCTTCAGGGAATCCAAAGCGCCCTCGGAGACGGGGCTCTCGTCGAGGACGTGCGCGCGATAGCGATAGTCGTCGATGAGCGCGCGCAGCTTCTTGGCGCGTTCCCCGACGGTCTTCTTGTCCGTCATAGGCAGGGCGCTCCGGAAACGCCTTTGAGGAGCGAACATTGGCTGAAGATCACGAAATCGAAGGCGCCCGAAAGCGGCTGAAGGCGCGGGAGACGGAGCTCCATGGCCTGCCGCGCCGCGCCGTACGTGCCGACCGACTCGACGGCCAGGCGCGACGGGATCGGCACCTGCACGCCGCCGGCGTCATCGGAACTATACGCCGTGATGGCCAGGTTGAAAATATCGCAGTTCTTCGCGCGCAGTCGCACGCGATATGCCTTCGAGGCCATGAAATCGTCATCGATGACCTGGGGCGTGACCCGCAGGAAGGTCAGCGCCGGCGAATCGCCGTGGAACGCGACGTTCGGATCGAATCCGCCCGCCGCCGCCGGGTCCCAGCCGGTCGCCAACACCTCCAAGCCGGAGGTTCCGCCGCAGACGTCGTCCCAGGCGAAGGTCAGGGACTCCGTGCCGGCGGGGCTCGCGGGCGTCTCCGGATCCCACAGCACGACTTCATACGAACGGTCTTCGGGGATGGAGGCGAAAATCGTCGTCTCGGTCGATTCCAGGGCGCGGCTCCAGCGCGCGCCGTTGCCGAGCGGAACGCCGGAATCGGTCACCGACGAGTCATGGTTCGGACTCGCGTTCAGCGCGGCGGAACCGGCGCCGACGCGGCGGAGCTGGTAGAGGGTCTGTTCGGCGCCGGACTCCGCCGCCGCGAAGGCGATGACGGCGTCGTCGATGACGCGAGCCTGCCGCAAGTTCAGCACCGAGATGGTGCCGAGCGAGGCGCCCACGATCAAGACGCCGCTCATCACGAGGAGCGACATGAGCAGGACGTTCCCTTCGCGGCGAGCGTCAGCGTACATATGAGCGCGCGGCTATGGTCGTCTGGGCGTTCAGCGTGACGATGTCCTCCGGCCTGCGGCCCTGCGTCCGTACCTTCAACGCCAGGGTCACGGTCGGCTGGGCGTCGGCCTTATAGAGTCCGCTGTCCTCGTCGATCGAGAACGGGTCGGCCTGCGGGGTGATGAAAAAGGCGAGGTTCTCGAGGAGGATGCCGGAGGACGTGACGCTCTGCGCGACGCCGTCGACGCGCACGGCCAGACAACCGGCGACTCCCGCCGGACAGATCGACGGATTCGTCTCCTTGTAGAACTCGAGGCGGGAGCCGGAGGCGCTGCGGATGATGAGGTTCAGGGACGGAGCCTGGATGCCGCCGGCGGCCTCGTACGTCTCGTAGTCGATGGACCCGGCACGGACCTCGCGCACGATGCTCTCGAGCGTGAAGCGCAGGTCGGCCTGCGCCGCCGTGATAGCCAGCACGCGGCGCTGCGCCTGGTTCGAGAGCAGGAAGATGGACGACGTCAAAGCCACCGTCAGGCTGAAGATGCCCATGACGACCAGAAGCTCCATCAGGGTGATGCCGCGCGGCGCCGTCTTCATAGAGGTTTCATCTCCAGTCATAAAGGCGTTCCTCGACGGCCAGCGTCTGCTGCTGTCCTCCCGCGCCGCGCCAACGGACGGTCGAATAGACCGCCAGGCCCGCCAGCGTCTCGGAACCGAGGCAGGTCGCGGAACTTCCGACGATGCGCTCGACGCCGGTGCCATCGTCGCGGCAGACGTGTTGGAGCGTCAGGAGGCGCGAGTACGGACTCGCGGCCCCGCCGGTCGGCGGAGTGTCGGCCTGCCGATAGACGCCGTCGCTCATCAGGTAGACGGCCGCGTTCGCCGCCCCCATCGACGTGGGCTCGAACGAAAGCGTCCAGCTCCCGTTCTCCGTATCAAGCATCGGTCGTGCCGTCTTGTTGCCGGCACCATCGACCAGTCCGACCTGGAAGCTGCGCCCCATGAGCCAGTTGGTGTCGCGAGCCGCACGTACGACTTCCAAGCCTTCGCGCGCGAGGTTGGCGGCGATGACCTGCATGCCTCCGACGCGCGTCGCCGTGATGGAGGATTGGATGAGCGCCAGCGAACTCGAAATCGCGGTGATGATCACGGTAATCGCCACCATCGCCTCGATGAAGGACTGTCCGCGCCGTGCGCCGTGCGGTGAACGGACGTGCCGCTCAATCATGCTCGATTTTTCCGGAAAGGCGGTAGATGGTGACATGGCGGGTCATGTTTCCGAATTGATGGCCGAGCGTCAGCGAAACCGTGGTCGGGCCGGAGTCCGAACCGTTGACGTACAGCTTCCCGAACGGCGGCGCGTAGACGATATCGAGCGGGTCACCGGAGGGGCTGCCCTGGAAACGCGCCGCCGCAGTCGAAACGTACGGCGCCGCCGCGTACTCCTCGCCCGCGTCGTACCGCTGGTCGTCGTCGGTGTCGTAGAAGAGAACGTACTCGCTGCTCGCGAGCGTCGAGAAACGGATGCCGTAGCCCGCCGGGACTCGCTTCTGGCATGATCCTCCGGAGCACGTGACTGCCGGCTGCTTCGGTTCGCACGCGTCGAGATCTTCCGCCCCGCCGCTGCAGACCGCCGCCAACCGGCCGGTCAATGACGACGTCTGCACGGCCCGGAGCTGACCGACAAGGATGTCCGCCGCGAGACGCACTTCGGCCGCCTGCTGGCCGCCGCGGAAGTTCGCCATCATCATCCCCGTCAGCACGCCGATGATGGAAATCGAGACGAGCAGTTCGACCAGCGTGAACCCCCCTGCGCCGACGGCTCGGGGGGCAGGTCCCTTAGAGCGAGAGGAGCGAAGCATACCAGGCCATGATGGACTGGCCGAAGAACAGGGCCAGGAGCGTGCCGACGCTGAGGAAGGTCCCGAACGCCATTTGGCCGCTCCAACGCGCCTTGCCGGCGGCCAGGAGCCCGAGCGCCGCGACGGCCCCGATGACGTATGACGCGAACAGCGCCAGGATGACGCCGGGGAATCCAAGCATCGCGCCCATCATGCCGCCGATGCGGATATCGCCGCCGCCTATCCAGCGTCCGCGCGAGATGACGTACTGGAAAAGGAAGAAGCCCGCCCCCGCGGCGGCGGCCAGGAACAGATCGAGCGCGTCGGCCCCCGCCGCCAAGTTGAACAGGAACGCGATGGCGATCATCGGCAGCGTCACCGAATCGAAGACGACCATGTCGCGCAGATCGATGACGAAGACGACCGTCAGCGCGGCGATGAAGATCCAATCGCGCAACACGAGCAGGGCGCCGCCGCCCAGTACGCCGGCGTCGCCGCCGCGCAGCCAGAAGGCGCTCAAGAAGAGAAGCGCCGTCGACAGCTCGACCATCGGATACTGCCAGGATATCGGCTTGCTGCAGGAACGGCAGCGGCCGCGGAGCGCCAGGAAACTGAAAAGCGGCACGAGCTCGCTCGGGCGCAGGACCGCGTGGCAGTCCGGGCAGCGCGATCGGCTCCGCCAGCCCGTCTCGCCGGACCGCAGCCTTCCGATGACGACGTTCAGGAAGCTGCCGATCGCGAGACCGATGAATAAGGCTACGAAGGTCATGCGTCAGGGACAAGTTCCGTTCCGAAGCGACGACTGGTCTACCATCACCGCTCCGGCTGCCAGTTCGATTTGCGGCAAGCCGCGCTCCAGTGAGGATTGGACGCAATAGCCGAGGCACGGCGCCGTCGTGCAGGTCGAAATGATGCCGTTCGTGCTGCGGTACGCATAGGCGGCGCCGTTCGGGGTCGGATTCGCCGGTACGAGGCCCATGTAGACCCTGCCAAGGTCGCAGTTCCCGACGCCCTGATCCGCGGCGAACGATGCGACGGCGCCCTTCGCGCACAAGACGTCGGTCGTACCGGCGCCGAGCGTCAGAGGAGAAGCCACGACCGGATAACCTGAACCCGGCTCGAACGACAGCTCGAGCGCTTTTTGGATCTGCTTCAGGTCAGTCACCCGCTTCTCGTCACGCGCCTTCGCGCGCGCGCCGCCGACTGCGGCGATGGTGATAGTGGCCGTGAGGCCGATGATGGCGATGACGATGAGGAGTTCTATGAGCGTGAATCCCCGAAAGCGCTGATGGATCGGCATGCTTCGCAGTCTATGAACAATGCCTACATTATAACACGAAAAGCCCGTCCATGATGGACGGGCTTTCCCCGAGTCGACCGAGGCTTAGCAGCCCGGGGTCGCATCGTCGGCCTGAATGCCGTTCTGGTTGGCGCAGTTGGCGCCGGCGCCGAGCTGGCCGGTGGCTCCTTCCAGGCTGAAGGTGATCCAGTACGTGCCCGAGCCGGTGGCGCTGTTGTAGGTGTACGGCAGGCCGGCGGGGGTCGGGTTCGAGGGGACGAGACCCATGTAGATCGTCGTGCAGTTCGACGTGTCGCCCTGGAACACGGCTCCGCTGTTGTTGCAGAGGACGTCATCCGCAGCGCCGCCGAGGACGGTGGACGTCTCAGTCGGGTAGTTGTTCGACTCTGAGAACGCGAGCTCGAGGGCGGTCTGGATCTGGCGGATGTCCGAGACGCGCTTGGCGTCGCGGGAACGCTGGCGGGCGCTGTTAAGGGCGACGACGGCCAGGGTGGAGAGCAGACCGATGATGGCGATGACCACCAGCAGTTCGATAAGGGTGAAACCCTTGGACTGTGAGCGCTTCATACCGTTGGAACGAAAGTTTCTAAATGACTAATTAGCATGGGTTCAATCGCCTCGTGTCGGCACACGGATATGATGGACTCTTTTCAGAGATTCTTCAAAGCTGATTATCCACAGTCTACCATCTTTCAGCGCCTGACGCACGTGATGCCGCCTGCTGGACGGACTTCGCACGCGCCTCCCGGCAGGGTGCCGACGCGCCCCTCGAGCGTGAAGCGCAGTACGTAGGAACGGCATGTCTCTGAGGCATCCGGCGCGCAGCCTGCCGGTTCCGCCCGGTATTCGAACGCTTCCGCGAGTCCCGCGTCGTCGGCCGGCAGATCCGCGGCGGCGCCGGGGTACGAAGCCGTCATCGCACGGTATGTCTCGACGGCCGCCTGCGCCTGCCGCGCCGCGGAGACGACCGCGCCGTCGCGCTCGCGGCGCCGTGCGTCGAGGACGCCGAGCAGCATCGGGACTCCGAGAAGCAGGATGACTCCGGCAGCCACCAGGATTTCCGCGAGCGTCATGCCTTTGCGCATATGGTTCACATCTGTTGAGCGAGGCTGTACATCGGAAGGATGATGGCCATCACGAGCGCGCCGACGGCGACGCCCATCACGATCATGATGATAGGCTCGATGGCGGTAGAGAGCGTCGAGACGGCGGCGTTCACCTCGCGCGTGTAGAAATCGGTCAGTCGGGAAAGCACCTGCTGCAATTTTCCGGTTTCCTCCCCGATCGAGATCATCTGGGTGACCATGTCCGGGAATTCCTTGCGGCCCTTCAGCGAGCCGGCCATGGTGTTGCCCGCCGAGACTTCCTGGACCGTCAGGACGAGGCCTTCGCGATAGGTCTCGTTGCCGACCACGCCGGCGACGACCTTGAGGCTCGTAACCAGGTCGACGCCGCCTTCGATGAGCGTCGAGAGGCTGTGCGTGATGCGCGTGATATAGATCTTGCGGAAAAGCGCGCCGAATACCGGGATACGGAGCAGGACCCCGTCGAGGAATCGCTTGCCTCCGGGCGTACGATAGGCAGTCCTCACTCCGACGACGGCACCGAGCGCGCCGCCGACGATGACGTACCAGTATTTCACGAAGAAATCGCTCACGTTCACCAGGATCCTGGTGGCGAGCGGCAGATCGGCGCCGCTCTCGCGCAGGACTGCCGTCAGCTTCGGCACCACGAAAATCATCATCACGGTTCCTACGATGAAGAGCATGATGACGACGATGATCGGATACGTCATGGCGCCCTTCACGCGGCGACGCAGATCGAGATCCTTTTCCTGCTGGTCGGCCAGATAGTGCAGGACCTCGTCGAGCTTGCCTGAAGTCTCGCCCGAACGGAGCATGTTCACGTAGAACGACCCGAAGACGTGGGGGTATTTGGCGAACGCGTCGGAGAGCCTGACTCCGCCTTCGACCTCGTTGGCGATATCAAGGACGATGCCATGGAGCTTCGGACTCACGGTCTGCCGCGCGGCGGTGCGCAGCGACCGCACGATGGAGATCGAAGCGCCGACCATCACCGAAAGCTGGCGCGAGAAGATGACGATGTCCTCGACCTTGACCCGCTGGAGGAACGTGAATCTGAGGTTGCCGATCGAGGTCGCCTCGCGCTCATCGACGCCCATGACCTGATAACCGCGCTCACGAAGCACGTCGCCGGCCTGTCCGGCGTCGGCCGCTTCCACAGCGCCTTCAAGATCGCGGCCCCGGGAGTCCTTGACCTTGTAGCTGAAGATCGGCATGGGGAGGTCTGAGCGTTGAGGTTTGAGGTCTGACGTTAACCCTCAGACCTCAAACCTTATTACTTCAGGTTGAGGATCTTCTTCACTTTCTTGACCGCTTCTCCGGGGACGAAGTGCGCCTTGATGAGGTAATCGACCGCGCCTTCCTTGAGGCAGCGCTCGACGTCTTCCTTCTGGCCGAGGTTCGTGAGCATCACGACGGGAATCTGCATCAGTTTCGGATCGAGCTTGAGGCGGTGCAGCATCTCGAAACCGTCCATTTTCGGCATGAGGATGTCGAGCAGGATGATATGGGGCGAGTGCTTCTCGGCCAGCTTCAAGCCCTGCTCGCCGTCGGCGCCGTGCAGGACGGTGAAACCTTCCAATTCAAATTTCGTGGCGTAGACGCTCGCCAGGAAGGAGTCGTCTTCGACCAGCAGTATCTTGACCTCGCTCAGGTTCGTCGGCATATGCATCATTCTCTCGCGAGACGGAGCACTTCGTCAACCGTCGTGGCGCCTTCGATGACCTTGAGCATCGCGTCCTGGCGCATGGTGATCCAGCCCTGCCTCCTCACTTCCTCCCTGACCTTATCGACAGGAAAGCCCTCGTTCATCATCTTCTGGATTTCCGCGTTGACGCTGATGAGCTCGGCGATGACCGTGCGGCCGGCGTAGCCCGTGTCGCTGCAGCGCAGGCAGCCCTTGCCCTTCTTGAACGGCAGCGGTCCTTCAAGCGTGAAGCCTTTCGGCAAGTATTCAGCGGGGACGTCCTTGAGGGCGTCGCGGACCATCAGGGCCGCGTTCTCCGGGACTTCCGCGTCCGTCTTGCAGTGCTCGCAGATCTTGCGGGCCAAGCGCTGGGCGATGATGAGATTGAGCGTCGCCGAAAGGAGGAACGGCTCGACGCCGAGATCGGTCAGGCGCGGGATGACGCCGATGGCGTCGTTGGTATGGATGGTGGTCAGGATCAGGTGGCCGGTAAGAGCCGCATGGACGCCGAGTTCGCCGGTCTCCTGGTCGCGGATCTCGCCGACCATGATGACGTTCGGGTCCTGGCGCAGAAGGGCGCGCAAGCCGTTGGCGAAGGTGAACTTGATCTCCGGCTTGATCTGCGACTGGTTGATGCCGGGCAGGAAGTATTCGACGGGGTCCTCGAGCGTCGAGATGTTGACGCCCTCGTCGTTGATCATGCCGAGCATGGTGAGAAGCGTCGTCGACTTTCCCGAACCGGTCGGACCGGTGATCAGGATCATGCCGTGCGGTTTCTTGATCTCGGACTGCACGGCGTCGCGATACTTCTTGCGGAACCCAAGGCCTTCGAGCGTCGGCACGCCGGTGGAAGTGTCAAGCACGCGCATGACGACTTTCTCGTTGTCGACGACGGGGAGCGTCGAGATGCGGAAGTCGATGTTCTTGCCGTTGATGACCTGGGTGATGCGGCCGTCCTGAGGGACGCGCGTCTCGTCGAGCTTCAGGTTCGCCAGGACCTTCACGCGCGAAACGACCGCCGAGTGCAGGTAGGCCGGCAGGGTCAGCAGGGTGCGGAGCACGCCGTCGATACGGTAGCGCACGCGCGTCTCCTTGCCCTTCGGTTCGATGTGAATGTCGGAAGCCTTGGATTCCACCGCGTAGCGCATCACCACCGAGACGATGCGCGATACCGGCGCGCCCTTGATGACTTCCTCGATCTTGGATTCCTCGCCTTTCAGGTCCTCATCCTCCGCCTCTTCCTGCTCCTGCTCGGCCGTCACCAGGGCTTCGCCGACCTCCTTCTTGAACGCGCCGTATTGCTTGATGATGGCGATGGCCGCGTTCTGGGTGGTCACGGATGGCACGGCCGTCATGTTGCGCTCGGCCATCAGGAACCCGACGGCTTCGGCGGCGGCGGAGTTGAGCGGGTCGACGTATGCGACCTTCAGCGTCGTCCCCTGCTGTTCGTAGGAGATCACCTGGTACGTTTCGGCGACCGTCTTCGGGATGATGTTAAGCGTGTCCTGATCGATCTGGCGGCCGGCCAGGTCCACGAACTCAAGACCGAGGCCCTCGGCTTTCGCGCGCGCGAGGTCCTCTTCCTGCACCAGGCGCCGCTCCAATAGGACGCGTTCGAGCGCCTCGGCGTCCTGTCCGGCGAACTCCGTAGCCAGCGCCACGAAGGTCTCCTTGCTGAGTTTTCCTTGACCCGCCAGCAGTTCGAGAAGGCCGGCAGCGGTCTTGAGGGCGACGGCCATGAGTATCGTCAGTATGGTTCAAAAGGATTGTCGCGTCCCGTGCGCCCTGGGACGAGCGGGAGCTCGACCGGCAAGCGTAGCCGCGCATATTCCGGATGTTCCATGACGGCCCTGGGGATGGAGGCGTCGACCGCCTTGGGCTGGTACGGAACCACGGTCAGTTTTTCCGGCGAAAAGACGAAAATGCCGAGCACGATGACGATGGCCGCCACGATGCCGCCGAGCAGGATCATCTGTTTCTGGCTTTTCTTCAGGTTCATAGGCGTGCCGTCGGTTTGCCCGCAGTCCAGACGTAGGCGCGGATCGTCAGGCCGTAGCTCGCGCCCAGCGGATTGATGCTGGCGCTGCGGACGTCGAACAATCGGAGGTTGGATTCGAGGCCTTCGAGGAACAGCTTGAAGCGCTGATAGTTGCCGTGCTGGAGCGAGACGGCGATATTAAGCGCCCCGAGCCCTTGCACCCCCGGCAGACCCGTCATGTCGCCGGCGGCGAAGTTGATGGACGTAAGCTGAAGGTCGCTGGAGCGCGCGGCGGCCTCGAATATCGCCAAGAGACCCGGCGTGTCCTCCTCTGTCGGTATCATCGCGCGGATGCGTTCGACGTCCTCGGCGTCATACGAGTCGTACGCCGCCTTCAGCTCGTCCAGCTTCTTGAGATACGCCTCCTTAGCGAGACGCTCTTCCTGCAGCCGCATCGTGCGATCCGCTTGTCGGATACGCGCGAATTCCGGACGGAAGACGAACAGGAAACCGAGGCCAAGGAGGACGGCGACGAGCGCTGAGCCGGCCGGCAGGAGATTCTTGCCGATCCAGACGAGCGCCTTGCTTTGAGAAAATGAAGCCATATCAAGGCGCAGTTTCAGACGCGGCCGCTTCCGCCTTGAAATCGAAGATGGCGGGATCGACCGTCAGCGTCATCGACGTGCGCGCGCCCTTCAGGAGGTCGTTCTCCGCGAAATCAGCGGAGGCCGTTCCGGCCGTGACCTTCCGCACGCGGGGGTCTTCGCGGAAGGCGATGATCTGCTTGGCCAGGGTCGTGTAATCGCTGGCGCGCACCTCGAAGCTTAGCGTGCCCGTATCGGCGCCGGCCAAGCTTCCGAACTGTACGTTGGGAAGCGCGCGCTCTTCCATGAGCTTCAGGACCTGCGTCCAATGTTCGTGGTTCTCGAGCACGACGGCGGCGGTCTTGACGAGTCCCTGGAAATCGCGCACGGGCACGAGCGCGGATTCGCGGGCGGAAATCTGCGCGTCCATGTCGCGGACCGAGAGCTCGGCCTGCGCGTCGCGCTTCTCGACGACGGAGCGGTAGTACGCCAGGCCGCCATAGATCAGGCCGTCGAGCACGATGCCGAGCAGTCCGATCAGCGCGAAGGTCCTGAGCCGGCGGCGCAGGGCGACCTCGGACATGCCGGCGCCGCCGCCCGAGGTGATGAGGCTGACGCGCAGCGTGTCGCTCCCCTTCTCTTCCTGAGGTTTAGGAGAAGGCGGCAGAGGCGATTTCGGAGGTGGCGTCGCGGCTGGCTTCGGCGGCGGGGGGAGCGGGGGCGTGGGCGGCTTCGGAGCCGCCGGTTTCGGCGGGAGCGCAGGGACCTTCTGGCTCAAGAGAGACGCTGCGGGGGCAGCGGCAAGCTTCGGCGGCGGAGCGGGGGCGGCGACTTTCGGTTCCGGGACGTCCGGGAGAGGCTCCGGTACGTGCAACGCCAACTCATCGGCGAGCGGCTTCGCGCCGCCCGCGGACTTTTCATCCTTGCGGGCGCCCGGCTCCGATAGGAAGTTGATGTCGCTCATAGCGTCGCGCTAATCGATGTCGCGCATGGCGAGCCCGACGGACACGCCGAACCGCGATCCGATCTGGTTGAGGACGGGACGCAGGGCCTCCGGATAGACCACGCGCGCCCAGGGATCTCCGACGTAGACGCGGAGGCTCATCGCTTTCGCGAGATAGTCGGCGAGCTGCGGCAGGAGCGCTCCGCCGCCGGTCAGGATGATCTTGTCGAGACGCTTGTCCTGGTTGGTCTTCTGGCCGAGGAACAGGTTCGTGGAATACGTGAGCTCCGTCAGGATCGGCGCGAAAACCTTCTCGAAGAGCTTGGGGAAACCGGCGTTATACATCGACGCCATGGAAGCCGCGTCGATCTTCATGCTCTCGGCCTGGTCCACCGGCACGCCGAGGGCGGCGGACATCTCCTTGGTGACCGTCAGTCCTCCGAGCGAGACGGAGCGGCTGACGAACGGGATGCCGTGTTCGACGATCATGATGTTGGTGCGGAGCGTGCCGATGTCCAGGACCAGCGTCGGCGACTTGTCGCGCCCGATGAGAGAACGGATCATCGCCAGGGCCTCCGTCTCGAGGCTCGTCAGCTCGAGCCCGGCCGCGTTGAAGATGTCGGAATACTTCTTGATGAGGGACTTGGCGGCGCCCGTCAGCAGGATCTGGACGTATTTATCGTCAGGGCTCTGAGGGCCGACGGTGACCGGCTTCCAATCGACGGTCATCTCCTCGATCGGAAGCGGGATGAGCTTCTTGGCCTGCCACATGACCGCCTGCTCGAGATCCTCGCGCTTGGCGGTCTTCTGCACGCTGATGATGGAGCTGAATACCGAAGAAATCGGAAGGGCCGAGACGGCCTTGCGGCTGGTCGTCTTGGCCTTCTTGAGCATCTTTTTAAGGAGGTCGGCGGTGCCGGCAGCGTCGTCGATGTAGTTGCGCGTCATCTCGTCTACAGGACGGTCGACGAACGCGTAGGTCATGAGGCGCGCACGCCCCTTCTCGTTCAAGAGCTCGACGAGCTTCACGCCGCCGCCGCCGAAATCGATTCCGAGATAGCTGGGTCTTGA
The DNA here is from genome assembly GCA_038062835.1 of Patescibacteria group bacterium. Taxonomy (GTDB): domain Bacteria; phylum Patescibacteriota; class Patescibacteriia; order SG8-24; family DYFX01; genus DYFX01. The sequence goes on from JBBTWH010000001.1 coordinate 75,314, forward strand.
TTGGCCGAACAATGCCATATCCTCCTCAGTGAATAGGTTCCTTCTCAGTATACCACACCGGCCTAAACCCGCCTTACCGCGTCGTTCGCGAACGACGCGGCTTATCGCCCGGCGGTCGAACGGAAGCCTGGGAGCGAGCGGGTGGCGTCCGAAAGGCCCGGCGGGGGGTTCAGGATGACGCGGGCATCGAAGATGACGCGCTCGGAGCCTGAGGTGCGCGAGGCGTATTCCCGCTTGAACTCGAACTTCTTGGCGACGAACACGCCGGTGGCCTCGAACGGCGTCGTGCCGCCTCCGGTGTCGATCGTCTCCTCCGCGAAGAACGCGCCGACGGAACGATTGACCGTGGGGCCGACGTAGACATTGCCGCCGCCGGCGCCGTCTCTGAGCACGATCCAGCCGATCGAGGCCAGGTTCTTCAGGTCGCTCTCGTTGCGGTCCTGGTAGGTCAGGTCGCCGTCGATGACGAGGTCGCCTTTCACGATCACGAGGCCGTTGGCTCGCGCCGCTCCGGACGAGTTCTTGAACTCGATCGGCGCGCCGATCGTCAGCCCGGACGGGAAGTAATAGATCTTGCCGTCGAGCCGGTCAGGCAACGAGCCTGGCTGCAGCAGCGCGCCGTACTTGCCGTTCAGGATGCCGTTCACGTCGATCGCGCCGAAGGAACCGACGTAGTTCTTCTCCGGCTTGGGAATCTCGTAGACGGTGGATCCTGACAATGCGCAGCCGAGCTCGCTCGTGAAGTTGGTGATGAGGCCGCCCGACTGCAGACAGTAGGTGGCGTTGTAGATGGGCGGCGCCTCCCCCGCCTGGATCTCGCCGCCGGAATAGACCTGTCCGGAAACGGTCTCGACGAACGGTTTCACGAGCGCCTTGCATTCGTTCGAGAGGCAGTCCGCGTTCGAGAAGCAGCAGCTGCCCTCGTCCGGAGCGCCTGCGCCGCAGGCGCCCCAGTCGAGACTGCAGACGCCGATGGCGGAAGTGACCGGCGGCGAGCAGTCCGCATCGACGGCGCAGTTCACGGTGCACATCGGCTGGTCGACGATCACGCACAGGTCATCGCCCGCGCAGTCCGTATCCGCGGAACAGACGCCGCCGGGGGTGAGGTCGTCAGGAGATTCGCCGCAGTACTTGTATTTGCAGCGTCCGACGAGCCCGGCTTCGCAGGAATCTCCGATGCCGTTGGCGTTCTCGTCGCGCTGATTGGGATTATGGAAGTTGATGCAGTTGTCGCAGGCGCGCGGGAACGGCGCCCCGAAATACGTCGGCGTCGGCGGCGAGGCGTAGCCCGTCGGGGTGAAGCGTCCCTCGGGCGTCCCATCGACATCGACGTCGGCGTCCGCGCACGCGCCGGTGCCGACGTCGGCGTTCTCGCACTTCAGGAACGACTGCGCGTTGGAACGCACGATGTCGCCGCTCGAGTCGGTCGCCTCGACGAAAATCCAATAGCGGCCAGCCGCCAGGGCTGCCGGCACCGCGTAGACGCCCTGGCATGTCAGGGTCGTGCCGAGCGCGGTCGGGATCATCGTGGCCGTGCCTGCGATGCCGCCGACCCAATCCTGGTCGTAGACGTAGACGCGGCAGGTCGCGACGACCGGGAAGGTGCTGAGCGTGTCGGTGCGGAACTTGGTCGTCAGGCTGACGTCCTCGGTCCCGCGGTAGGTGAGGACGGTCGAGCCGTTGACGTCCGTGCCGAGCACGAGGTTCTCGTCGACCGACGGGACGACGTTGACGTCGATCGTCTGCGTCGAAGTCGCGCTCACGTTGGCGGCGCCGTCGAGCGCCGCGGCGGCGATGTCGTACGCGGCGTTGTCGTTGGCGAACGGTCCGACCGTCGCGACGCAGTTGCCGTCCGGCGAGGTATAGCCCGCGCCTTCGAGATCGAACTCGCAACGGCAGATGCCGGACGGGTCGGCGTTCGGCGTCGCCTGGAGGCGGACGGTGGCGCCGACGGGCACGCTGACCTTGCCCGCCACGATGCCCTCGACCTCGACCGCCGGAGCCGGCAGGGTCGGGGCAGAATGTTCAAAGACCTGCACCGACGGCGTCGCCTCGCCGAACTCGACGGAGCCGGAGCGGTTCGCGACGGTCGAGATCTTGTAGTCCTCAGGGCCGAGCGGTACGGCCGAAGAGCTTGCGCAGCTCAGCGTCACGTCGAATCCGGCGACCGTCTCTCCGTATTTCTCCGTGATGACGCCCACGCCGGAAGAAGGGCTGGCGTACTGCAGTTGCGAAGCGCCCGCGCCGGAAAGCGAACAGTTGCCGGCGCCGGCGTCGAACGGGAATGCGTTGGCGGCCACGGCACCGTCGCCGATGACGATGGTGAGCGAGGTGTAGCTGCCCGAGCCGGTGAAGCGGATGCGGTAGGCGGAACTCGCGTAGATACGGTCGTCATGGGCATAAAGCGTGTTGCCGCCGGAGACGATCGGCGCGAGCGCGGTCGTATGCGGCACGTCGGGACAGCTCGCCGCCAGGGTCCAGCCGCCGGCGCCCGGACGCTGCTTGCACTGGACGCCGTCCTGACAAGCCGCGTCGAAGCAATCGGCGCCGGCGTCCGAATCGTTGTTCGCTCCGTCGTGACAGGTGACCGCGCCGGACTCCGCGCCGCAGAAATAGGGGCTGGACGCGACGGAGCCTACGGTCGGCCCGTGCCGCTGGGCCGGAGCCGTGCAGCCGACGTCGGCGCAGTCTATCTGGCCGTCGCCGTCGTTATCGATGCCGTCGCCGCAATAGTCCGCGTCGTTCTCGGAGGCGGAGCAGATGGCGACGTCGGTGGCGAGCGTCGCGTACTGGGATCCGCAGGCGGACGTCGTGCAGCCCGAGCGTCCGATCTTGCGGTTCGCGCGGCATTCTGCGTCCGCGCAGTCGATCACGGTATCGAGATCGTCGTCCACGGCGTCGCTGCATGAAAGGAACGTGTAGTCCTCCTGGCCGGGACTTGGTCCGCACTGGCCGAAAACGTTCCGGCAGTCTGGATCGAACTCGTCGATCAGCGCGTTGCCGTCGTTGTCGATGCCGTCGTCGCAGAGATTGAAATAGAAGGCGGGCAGGACCGTGCCGTCGCCGAGAGGGCTGGGCGGCAGATACGCCTCGAAGCTCGCGCAGGAACTGGCGCCGAAGGAAGCGCCGAGACAGTCGATGTCGGCGCAGTCGACGTCCTCGTCGAGGTCGTCGTCGAGTCCGTCGAAGCACTGCGCCGGCGCATCGACGAACGTGCCTGAACCGATATCCCAGCGCATGCGCTCGTCGACCGTGCAATTCCCCTGGCCTTCGCAATCGTAATCGCGGCAGTCGATGCCTGTGCCTGCGCTCGTATCGACGGCGGAGCCGTAGTCCTGATCGCGGTCGTTGTCGATGTCGTCGACGCAGGATATCTCGACGGCGGCGCAATCCTGGAAGCCGCTCTTCCAGCAGCCGGTGCCTGGATCGTCGTCGGCGCAGTCGAGCTCGCCGTTGCCGTCGTTGTCGAACGCGTCGGCGCAGTTCGCGTGCGCGGCGCCGGCGTTCTCGGAACCGCAGAACTTCGTGCCTGCGAGGTTGCCTGGGCGGCCGTTGCAGAGCGGGTCGGCGCAGTCGAGCTCGCCGTTGCCGTCGTTGTCGAGGCCGTCGTTGCAGGTCTGCTCCGGAGACTCGCAGACCTGCGTCGGGCTGATGCTTTCACCCGTGCAATCCGAATCGGCGCAGTCCAGGCGATAGTCCAGGTCGTTGTCGACGCCGTCGTAGCACTGCCGGTGCGACGGCCCGAATAGCGCGGAGAGCGAGGCGCCCTCGTCGCGGTTCGAGGGAGAAGACGCGTCGAGGTACACGCTGAACGGACCGACGATCTGCGTCGCTCCGTATTGCGAGAGCTCAAGCGTGATGGAAATCGTGCCCGGTACCGGCGAGACGTAGCGGAGGTCCTGCGTGAAATCATACGTCACGCCGGCCGCGCTGGAACCAGACGATCGTTCGATGATGGTCTTGGGGATGTTGACGGCCTGGTCGGGCGGCAGGCTGGCGACAGGGCTCGGATTCTTCAGCGAAGCGTTGCCGGAAAAGGCCTTGTCGACGGTGATCTTGAAGCGCACAGGGTCGGCGTCCGCGGAGTACGGACCGCTCGTGAAACGGACCTTGAGGCTGGCGTCGCCCTCCTCATGGTTCTGCGTCCAGGCGTATGCGACGACCTGACCGCCGACCGAGACGTTCCCCGCGCATACGTTTCCCGCGCATGAAGGATTCATGACCGCCTGGGCCGGCAGGAACTCGCGCCAGAACAGTCCGGCGGCGACGGCGAGCGCGATGATCCAAAAACGGGTCTTCATGGGCGAGGAGGCTGAGGCGAGGACGCGGGCGGGTGCGTGATGCAGAGATACGTGATGCCGCGGCAGTTACGGTCCGGTACGGTCGCAGGAGTGCCCCCGGCGCAGTCGCGCTGGAGGTTGGCGTCGTCGTCGACGCCGTCGTAGCAGCGGATCTCTACGGGAATGCCGCGCGCCCTCAGCAGGGTGAAAGCGAGGTCGCCCTCGGTGTCGCACTGCGCGACGTTCGCGTCCGGGTCGGTGTTCTCGAAATAAGCCCTCGACGGATCGGTGTCGGCGTTGCCGTCCAGGCAGTATTTCGCGCGCACGGAGTCGACTGAATTCGCGCCCGCGGCGCCGGCGAACGTCCACGTCGAAGGATGGACCGCGACGTTGCGCGAGACGGCCTTCACCTCCGGCGGCGTCGCCTGGATCTCGCAGCCGAACGGCGGATCAGGCAACTGCGAGCTGAACGACCAGAGAACCGGGTTTCCCGAGCCGTCCACGACGGCATCGCCGCCAGTCATGGCGTATGAGATCGAATACGTCGGGACCAGCGCCTGACGCGTCGTGACGGTATGCAAAAGTTCGCGATGCGTCCCGTTTGACATCTGGAAGACGCAGCGGATGATCGCGCCTGCCGGCGCGGAGAATCCGTTGAAGACGACGGGAATGTCGGTCAGCGCCGACGTGCTGGGCGCCGGCGAGTAGACGCCTTCGATAGGATCGATGTCGTCGGTCCAGCCGGTGTCGACGAACGTGCTTCGAGCGCCCCAAGCCCCGGGCGCCGCGCAGGAGGAGAACGGCGTACCGCAGCCGAACTTGATCCAGCCTGAACCGCTGGCGTCGCCGTTGCCGTTCCAGGCGTAGCCGTTGAACTCGCCGGCGGGCTGAGTGGCGTCCTCGTCGTACTCGACGGCGTAGTCGGAGCTCGGGCAGGAATGCGGCGATGCGGTGTTCGTGCCGACATCGGTGCAGTTGAGGGAAATCCAGCCGCGGTAGTTCGCGCCGTCCGTCATGCTGATGACGTAAGCCCAGCCGTGGATCTCCTGGTCGGTGGTGTCGTAATACGCGCACGGGACGAATCCGGGGCAATAATGGTCCGCCGCGCTGACCGGACTCGAAGGCGTACCGCCAGGAGGCGCCCCGGCCGCGCCGTCGCATGTCGCGCCGAAACAGATCCAGCCCGCAGTGGTCGACCAGGCCCAGCCCGAAAGGTTGTTGTCGTCATCGAAATCAAGGCCGTAATCCCCTCCTGCGCCGACGCATCCGGTGCCGGGATTGTTGCAGTCCATCGAGATCCAGCCGAGCGAACCGGACCACGCCCAGCCGCTGACGTTATGGACGGCGGCCTCCGCGGAGCGCGGGATGAGCAGTAATACGAAGACGCCCACGCCGAAAACGAGGGAGGTCAGTCTGGCGGAAAGCCCGGACGTTCCCATACGGCCTTATTCTACAGGAATTGACGCTCCCTCGCACGGCCCTCACAATGGGGACATCTGCCTTAATCGAGTAGCGCCGTATCATGCCTTCCAAGACCGAAAAAACCGGGGCCGAAAACGTCCGCTGGGACCTCTCGTTCCTCTATAAAGGGATCGATGACCCGAGGCTCACGACCGACCTCGACGAGGTCGTGAAGCACTGCCGTTCGTTCAACAAGCGCTTCCGCGGCAAGCTCGGGACCGACCTGGGCGACGCTCTGCGCGCCTACGCCGACATCTCGGCCCAGAGCATGAAGATCGGCGTCTACCTCTTCCTCTCGAAGAGCGTCGACCTCTCGAACGCGAAGTTGAACGCCAAGCGCGCCGAGGTCGACCGCGTCATGAACGACGCCTCGGGGGAGCACCTGACGTTCTTCACGCTCGAGCTCGTCGACATTCCGGAGGCCGACATCGCGCGCCAGGCCAAGTCCGACGCCTTCGTCGCGAAGCACCGCCCCTGGATCGATCACGCGCGCCTCTTCAAGCCGCATCTGCTCAGCGAGCAGGTCGAGGGCGCGCTCACCAAGCGCGAGAGCTTCGGTCCCGGCGCCTGGAGCGACTTCTTCGACGAGGTCGAGGCCGACCTGAGCTTCAAGCTCGGGAACGACAAGATGACGCTGACGGAGATCCTGCACGTCGTGAACGACGACGCGAGCGCCGTGCGTCGCGCCAGGACCCTCAAGGTCCTGAACGACGGCCTGGGCGGACCCTTCGCCAAGTACGCCGCGCAGACGCTCTGGCAGACGGCCGGCGGCAACGACCTGGAAAACAAGGAGCGGGGCTACAAGCACCCGATGCAGGGCCGCAACATGGGTAACCGCATCCCGGACAAGGTCGTCGAGGCCTTGCACGAAGCGGTCACCGATGTCGCCGGACCCTTGGCCCGCCGCTGGTACCGCTTGAAAGCCAAGCTTTTGGGCCTCAAACGCCTCCGGTGGAGCGATCGCAATGCGCATCTGCCTTTCGAGGACAAGAGCCTCGTGCCGTTCGACGTCGCCCAGCGCGAGATCGTCCTTCCGGCCTACCGGAGCTTCAGCCCGACGCTCGCCAAGCTCATCGAAGAGATGGTGAAGGAGCGGCGCATCGACGCGCCGGCCGGGCCGAACCGCGAGAGCGGCGCCTACTGCTACTCGATCGTGCTCCCCGACGGCAAACCGATCTCGTTCAACTTCCTGAACTACAAAGGATCGAAGCGCGACGTGATGACGATCGCGCACGAGGAAGGCCACGCCGTCCATGGCCTCCTGGCCGGAGAGTCGCAGGGCGTCCTCCAGCAGCACGCGCCGATGGCCTACGCCGAGACGGCCAGCGTCTTCGGCGAGATGACGACCTTCGAGTTCCTCCGCGCCCGCATGCCGAAGGACGACCCGAAGGCCTCGCTGGCGCTGGTCGCCGGCAAGATCGACGATATGCTGAACACCGTCGTGCGGCAGATAAGCTTCTCGAACTTCGAGCGCGCGCTCCATGGCGCGGGCAAGAAGCTGGCGGCCTCGGACCTCGACGCGCTCTGGATGGAGGCCACGCGCAAGATGTACGGCAAGGACGGCGATGTCTTCGACTACGCCGACATGTCGCACCTCTGGGCGTACATCTCGCACTTCCACCGGCCGTTCTACGTCTACAGCTACGCATTCGGCGAACTGCTGACGCAGAGCCTCTACGCCAAGCGGGAGGCCTACGGCAAGAAGTTCGAGCCGTTGTACCTCGACCTCCTGCGCGCCGGCTCCACCAAGGACGCCGTCGGCCTGCTCAAGCCCTTCGGGCTCGATCCGACCGACCCGACGTTCTTCGCGGATGGCGTCACGGGCAGCCTCGGCAAGCTCGTGGCCGAGGCGGAAAAGCTGGCGAAGAAAATCTAGGACGAAAAATCCCGACGGCCTCCGTCGGGATTTTCATTTTGCATATACCACCCCGGCGAAGGATGGAGCCCACGCGCTTCGTCATCAGATACAAACTCACCTGATGAAAAAGTATCAGATGAAAATCCTTCTTGAAATCAAGGGAGGGGCAGGCGCGTGTTTGACGTTCAGACGTGGCCGAACATCCACTCGCGGGTGTCCGGGTCGCCGAATTTCTCGTCGTACTGCCTGGCCATCTCTTCGCTCGTGAGCTTGGCGGCGCCGGCGGCGTAGATTTCGACGGCCAGTTTCTGCCAGGCGACCGCATCGGCTTCGCCGAGCTTGGCCATGGCCGCGTCCAAGCGGCCGAAGAACGCCTCCATGTTTCCTTCCGCCAACGCCGCTTTCGCTTCTTCGAAGGCCAGATCCTGCTCGTTCCGTTCGGTCCGTTCGATCGGGGCTTCGGGCATGCGTTCAGACATGGGGGGCGGTCCTATTTCTTAAGATGCCGGTCGAGCGCCTTGTTGACCTGCGCGTCGGCTTCCGTGTTGTACTCGCGACGGACGTGCTTGAAGGTGACTTTCTTGAAGGCGATGCGCTCGTTGTGGATCAGCATGTAGATCGAGGCGAGCCCGGCGTCCTTCACCTTGTACTCCCCCGTCAGCTGTTTCACCGCGAGTTCGGAGTCCATGCGCATCTCGAGCGTCTCCGCGCCGAGTTCGCGCGCCTTGCGGATGGCGGCGAGGATGCCCTTGTACTCGGCTTGGTTGTTGGTGGTGATGCCGACGTATTCGCCGTGCCCCGCGATCGATTCGCCGTCGGGCGTCTTGATGACGTAGCCGTACGCCGAAGGACCGGGGTTCCCGCGGGAACCGCCGTCGCTATACGAAATCAGGTGCTTGTGGACGGCCATAAATACAGGGGGAAGTATAACATAAGGCCTACTCCTCCGTGGCCTTACCCCCCCCAGCCTACCCTTTCAAATCTCCAATAACGCACGGCCGTGCGTTATTGGAGAAAAGAAAGCCCCTCTTTGGAAGAGAGGGGCTGGAGTGAGTGGGGATTTAGGACTGGATCTCCGAAGTCCGAATATCGACGACCCTCCCTTGCGGCTCGACGCGGCCTTGCCATTCGTTGAGATCGAGCTCGACGACGGCGTCGATTGGACCGCCGATCGGGAGATCGACCAGCCTCGGACCGAACCCGAAGCCGATGAGCTTCAGGCGTCCGCCTTTGTCGTCGACGACGGTCAGCTGGAGGTGCTTACCCTCTGCGCCGACTTGCCGCGACGAGGCGACGCGTCCTCCGCGCAGGAGGAAGCGCGGACGAGGGTTGCCCTCGCCGTGCGGTTCGAGCGCCTTCAGTTCCCTGATGAGCCCGACGGAGACCTCGTGCACCGCCGCCTCTTCCTCGATCTCGATCGAGGGCGTGAGGTCGGCGGAACCGAGCGTGGCGTCGGCGTGAGCGACGAAGGCCCTCTTGAAGGCCTCGAAGTTCTCGTCGCCGACGATGGTCATCCCGCAGGCGGCCGGGTGGCCGCCGAACTTCTGGATATGTTCGGAACACGCGCGCAGGGCACCCGTGACGTCGAAGCCTGGGATGCTACGGCCGGAACCGACGTATCTCGCAGCGGAAGGAACTCCCCCTGCCCCCTCTTGCTCCAAGAGGGGGGAAAGTCGAGTCTGACGTCCTAGGGCGATGACGGGGCGGTAGTGCTCGTCGACGAGCTTGGAGGCGACCAGGCCGCACAGCGCGGCCGGCCAGCCCTGTCCCGCCACGACGATAGCGCTCTGCGTCGCTTGCGCGGCGCCCATCACGAAGGCCTCTTCCATGATGTTTGCGGTCGCTTTCTGGCGGTCCGTGTTGTGGCCGTGCAGGACTTCGGCGCGGACTTCCGCGTCCTCCGACGTTTCCGCCGTCAGCAGCCCGAAGGCGGCATCGGCGTGCTCCATGCGTCCGGCCGCGTTGATGCGGGGCGCGATGCGGAAGCCGATGGACATGGCATCGAGAACCTCGTCGTCGCGGCGCACGCCGTCGATGAGGGTCTTGAGGCCGAGGCGTTTCGTCTTGTTGAGGACCACGAGCCCGTAGTGCACGAGCGCGCGGTTCTCGCCGACGAGCTTGCCCATGTCGGCGACGGTGGAGATGGAGACCATATCGAGCAGCCACTTCTCGTGGCCCTCGGGGAGATGCGCTTCTTTCCAGAGCGCCTGGCAGAGCTTGAAGGCCACGCCGCCGCCCGTGAGGTGGCGGAACGGATACGTCTCGCCTTCGCGCAGCGGATGCAGGATGGCGTAGGCGGGCGGAAGCTCGGGCGGCAGGGTGTGGTGATCGGTGACGATGACGTCGATGCCGAGCGAGACCGCCAGCGTGATTTCCTTGCCGCTCGAGATGCCGCAGTCGCAGGTGATGATGACCTTGGTTCCCTCCGCGGCCATCTTCTCGATCGACGGGGAGTTCATGCCGTAGCCGTCCTTCTCGCGATGCGGCAGGTACACCGACACGTCGGCGCCGATGGCCTTGAGCGTCGAGTGGAGCACGACCGAACCGGAGACGCCGTCGGCGTCATAGTCGCCGTGGACGACGATCTTCTCGCCGGTCTTCGCTGCCTTCATCAGACGGTCGACGGCCTTGCGCATATCAAGGAACAGGAACGGATCGTGGACATCACGATCCCAGGAAGGATGCAAGAACCCGTCGGCCTCGGCGGCCGTGCGGATGCCTCTTCTCCACAGGAGCGCGGCGATGAGCCGCGAATGTCCCGCCAGCGCCGTGAAGGCTTCCTGCGGGACCGCTTCGGCCATCTTCCAGCGTTTTTGACCCATGGGCCTATTAGTACCCGTAGAAGGCCGTGGAGACAAGCATGCTGGTCAGGACGAGCAGGCAGAGCAACGCCCAGCCCTTCTTGACCCAGTCGCGCCGACGCCACTTTTTCTTCTTGATGATCTTGTCGTCATTCATATGATCATTTCCCTTCGTCACGTCGTTTCAGGACCGCGATGAACGCCTCGGGCGGGATGTCGACGCCGCCGGCCGCGAGACCCATCATCTTCTTCTTGCCCTTCTTCTGCTTCTCGAGGAGCTTCTTCTTGCGCGTCACGTCGCCGCCGTAGAGGTAGCCGGTGACGTCCTTGCTGAACGGCTTGATGCGCTCGGAGGCCACGATCTTGCCGCCGATGGCGGCCTGGATCTTGATCTCGAACTGCGTCCGCTCGATCTCCTCCTTCAGGATCTCGCAGACGCGCCGACCGATGCGCGTGGCGTCGTCCTCGTAGACCATCATCGAGAGCGCCTCGACGGGGTCTTCCGCCACCAGGATGGACATCTTCACGACCTCGGCCGGGCGATATTCGGTGAACTCGTAGTTCATCGAGGCGTAACCGGAAGACACGCTCTTCAATTTATCATAAAAGTCGACCAGGATGGCCGAGAGCGGCATCTCGAAATGCATGATGACGCGCGCGCCGACCACGTCGTCGACGGCGGCGGCCGACTCGACGCCCGTCAGGTATTCCATCGTCTTGTAGATGCCGCGCTTGTCGACGACCATGCCCATCACGCCGCCGATGTACTGCTTAGGCGTGACGATGTCGAGCTTGACCCACGGCTCGTGGATGCGGTCGACCTTGCTCATGTCGGGAAGTTCCGACGGCGACTTGATCATGATCGAGCCGCCGTGCTTGAGGTCGACCTGGTAGGCGACGCTCGGGACCGTGACGATGAGATCGAGATTATATTCGCGCGTCAGGCGCTCCTGCAGGATTTCGAGATGTAGCAATCCGAGCAATCCACAGCGGAAGCCGAAGCCGAGCGCCGAGGATTGTTCGGGCTCGAAGGCGAGCGAGGCGTCGGAGAGTTTCAGCTTCAAAAGCCCTTCGCGCAGGCGGTTGAATTCGTCGCCCTCCTTCGGGAAGACGCCAGCGAAGACCATCGGCTTGATCTCCTTATAACCTGGCAGAGGCTGGAGGCCGCGCGCTTTCCAATCCGAGACGGTGATGGTGTCGCCAACGCGGCAGGCGGAGATGTCCTTGTGTCCCGTCACGATGTAACCGATCTCGCCGGCGGAGAGCGCGGCGGACTGCATCAGCTTGGGACGGAACCAGCCGACTTCCAAGACTTCGTTCTGCGCGAGCGTGGCGGTGAGCTGGGCCTGGACGCCGCGCTTCACGGAGCCTTCGACGATGCGCACGAAGGCGACGACGCCTTTGTATTCGTCGTAGATGGAATCGAAGATGAGCGCGCGGAGCGGCTTCTCGTTCTCGATCTTGGGAGGAGGCACGCGCGCGATGACGGCGTCGACGATTTCCTGGATGCCCTGTCCCGTCTTGCCGGAGGCCAGGATGATCTCCTCGCGCCTGCAACCGAGGAGCTGCATGAATTCCGCGGCGGTCTTCTCGACGTCGGCCGCGGGCATGTCGATCTTGTTGATGACCGGGATGATCTCGAGACCCTGCTCGATGGCGAGGTAGAGGTTGCCGATGGTCTGCGCCTGGACGCCCTGCGTGGCGTCGACGAGCAGGATGGCGCCTTCGACGGCGGCCAGCGAACGCGAAACCTCGTAGGTGAAGTCCACGTGTCCCGGCGTGTCGATGAGGTTCAGGATGTAGTCCTTGTCCCCTGCCTTGTAGTCCATGCGGACCGGCTGGAGCTTGATGGTGATGCCGCGCTCGCGCTCGAGGTCCATCGTGTCGAGCAGCTGGGCCTTCATCTCGCGCTTTTCGACGGTGCCGGTGAATTCCAAGAAGCGGTCGGCCAGGGTGGATTTCCCGTGGTCGATGTGCGCGATGATGCAGAAATTGCGGATCTCGGCGGGCATGTCGCGTCTACGCTATCAAAAAACCCCGACCGTTTCAAGGGTCGGGGGGTCGGTCACATATGAGCGACCAGGAAACGACGAAGGGCGTACGGTTTGATCGGGACCAGATCGAAGCACCAGGAGTGCGCACCATGGAAGGCCCAGGGCGCGAACCACACGTGGCTCTGGTCGCGCCACGGCGATCCGAGCGCGACGATCGGGTAGAAGTGGATGAGATCCCGATACCGGTCTGAGAACGCCTCCATCTCGTGGAGAGTCACCGGGCGGTAGCGATAACGCGCCAACCGCTCGGTCGCGTCCGTCAGCGAGACCGGCCGCTTGAAGTCGACGAACTTGAGGCCGAGCGTGGCCGAGACGAGGCCGGGCTGGCAAGGGAAGTACTTCGCCTTCAGGAAGCAGGCGACATGTTCGACGCGTCGTTCCTTGGTGATGCGCGCGAACAGGTCCTCGATCGGCACGGCGTAGTCGACCGTCACGGTCCAATCGCGATCCTCCGGCACGGGCCGGTCTTCGTCCTCGTCTTCGATGGCGCACTGGATGCGCTCCATCGTCGCATCGAACGGGAGCGTCCCTTCTTCGAGCCGTCGTTCCAGGTCCTTCAGCCTCTTGTGCAACTTCCGATACTGTTCGTCGGTGACACCTTTACGCGTCATGACAAACCTCCTTGGTGCGGGAAATTCCGCGCGCGAAGTATGCAGTCGTATGGATGGCGCGTCAAGCGGAAAAGAAAGCCGCCCCTGCGAGGAGGGGCGGACTAAGATAACAAAGCGGTTGGTTTCCTTTAGCCCCAGGATGCTGACGGCACGAGGCCATTTGTGTACCCGACTGCTGGAGCCGCTGCGGTGGTCACGTCCTCGCGGACTTCTTCCACCGGTCGCCTGTCGCTGCGACCTTGGCGGTCCCTTAACCCCCGACGGCGCAATGCGCGACCGCTTCTGCACGCCGCCGGTTTTGGGCTAGCTCCCCGTCCTCCGACGGGTGTCGGAGGAGCTCCGCCCGGCTTACGCCGGTTCTGCTTAGAGGCGACTTATCATCCCGAAGGAAATGCGCCCCGAAAGGGAATCCCGATTTGGTTTCTTGGAACCCAACCGTTCCCAGCGTATCACAGGTCCTGCGTGTCCGAAACCGCCAAGGGCTTCTCGAACTTCAAGAAGCGTCGATGCATGGCGCCGGCGATCGCCATCAGCTCTTCCGACTTCAGCAGATAGAGGACGAGCACATACGCCACGATGCCCAACAGGCTGGCGACGGACGCTTCCTTGAGCACCGAGAGGCTGCCGCGTGTGTCGAGAGTGACCATCCGCGGTTGGACGACCTGCCAGGCGACCCACGCGCACGCCGCCGCGCCGAGGAAGAATTTCCCGAAGGCGCGCAGGATGCCGGCGCCGCCGATGCGGCCGAATTTTTTTCTGAGGACGAAGGCGAGGACGATCACCTGCAAGGCCGACGCGACCGAGAAGGCGGCGGCGAGCGCCAGGACGCGGACGTCATCCACGCCGAAGAGGCCGAGCCAGAGCCAGACGGTGGCCGCGCCCGGACCCGTCGAGAGCCAGGCCTTGCACGCGAGCGTCACGGCGATGTTGACCGCCATGGCGGCGAACGAGACCAGGACCGGGATGAAGGTGTTCTTGAGGGCGTAGAAAGCGCGGGCCAGGAGCGGCGCGAGGCCCTGGAACGCGAGCGAGACCGCGAAGACACCGAGCGAGGCGGCCGCGAGGCGCGTGTCGTTCCAGTCGAGCCCGCGCGCGCCGATCAGCACGCGGACGATGTGCACGCGGAGCACGACGGCCATAGCCGAGAGCGGGATCAGGAAGAACAGGATCTGCCGGAAGGTGGCGGCGAAGATGTCGCGGAAGCCGTCGCGATCGCCGCGGGCAGAAGCCTCCGAGAGCGCCGGGAAGGCCGCGATCGAGAACGGGATGGCGAAGGCGCCGAGCGGCACCGCCGAGATGTTCATCGCCAGGTTGAAGAGAGCCGGGGCGCCGACGCCGAAGGTCGTGCCGATGGCCGTGCCGATGAACTGGCTGATCTGCGAGATGTCGACGCCGAGGACGCGCGGCAGGAAGAGCCGCCCGACCTCGCGCACGCCCTCGTGCTTCGCGTCGAGCGCGAAACGCAGCCGCCAGCCGAGCGCCATGGCCGGCGGGACCTGCACCAGGAGGTGCAGCACGGTGCCGATGATGGCGCCATACGCCACGCCCATGACACCGAACGGCTTCGAGAGGAAGACGATGCCGAAGATGATGGCGGCGTTGTAGATCGGCGGCGCGAAGGCCACCGCCAGGAAACGCCGGTTGGAGTTCAGGACGCTGGAGAAGACCGCCGAGAGCGCCAGGACGAACGGCGAGAGCATCATCACCCGCGTCAGCATGATCGTCAGCTGGAGCTTCTCGCCGGTGAACCCGGGAGCGATGTGCGGCACCAGCCAGTGCGCGCCGAGCGAGAGCGCCAGGCTCAAGACGCCCATCACCACGGCCACGATCGAAAGGATGCGGTCCGTCATCCGCCAGGCTTCTTCGCGCCGGCCCTTCGCCAGGTATTCGGTGAAGACCGGGATGAAGGCCGCCGCGAAGACGCCCAGGATGAGGAGCGCGAACAGGAAGTTCGGCACCTGGAACGAGGCGTAATAGGCGTCGAGCTCGTCGCCCACGCCGAAACGCCCGACCAGCATGCGGTCGCGGAACAACCCGAGGATGCGCGACAGGATCGAACTGACGCCGATCAGGAGCGCGGCGCCGGCGATGGTCTTGGATTCCTGGTTGAAGAGCTTGGAGATCATTTCAGCTTGAGGAGCTTGGCCGCCTGCCGCGCGATGGAGCCCTCCTCGTCGGTCGGTACCACCAGGTGCTTCAGCTTGAACGGCGCGAACCATCTCATGATCAGCACACGCATCTTGTCCGAGCGCTCGCCGATGCCGGCGGTGAAGACGACCGCGTCGCAGCCGCCCATGACGGCCATGAACTGGCCGACGTAGCGCACGACGTCGTAGACGAACATCTCAAGCGCGAGCTTGGAACGCTTGTCCCCTCTCGAAGCGCCCTCCATCACGTCGCGCATGTCCTTATGGCCGGAGATGCCGAGCGTGCCGGACTTCTTGTTCATCAGCTCATCGACCTGGTCCGGGGTCATCTTCAGTTCGCGGATGAGCCAGATGGGGATCTCCGAGTCGATGTCGCCGCAGCGCGTGGACATGGTGAGGCCTTCGAGCGGCGTGAAGCCCATCGAGGTGTCGACGGCCTTGCCGCCCTTCACCGCGGAGATGGAAGCGCCGCTGCCGAGATGGCAGGTGACGAGCTTCAGCTTGGAAAGAGGCTTCTTGAGTTTCTTGGCGGCTTCGGCCGCGACATATTCGTGCGAGATGCCATGGAAGCCGTACTTGCGCACGCCGTGCTTCTCGTAGAGCTCGTACGGCAGCGCGTACATGTAGGCGTAGTCCGGGATCTTCGTGTAGAAAGCCGTGTCGAAGACGGCGACGTTCGGCACGCTCGGCATCAGCTTCATGACGGCCTCGATACCCATCACGTTCGGCGGATTATGGAGCGGCGCGAGCTTGTAGTATTCCTTCAGCTGGGCGATGACCTTCGCGTCGATCTTCGTCGGCACCGTGAGCGCCGTGCCGCCGTGGACGACGCGGTGCCCGAACGCCTTCACTTTCTTCACGTCGAGACCGGCCTTCGCCAAGGCGGCGAAGGTCTTGGAAAGCGCGTCGGCGTGGTCGGGCACGGAAGCGAACGTCTCCCTGATCTCCTCGCCGCCGTTCTTGAACTTCAGGAACGGCTTGTCGAGGCCGATGCGTTCGACGATGCCCGAAGCCAGCGTCTTCATCTTGAGGTCGAAGACCTTGAACTTGAACGAGGAGGAGCCGGAGTTGATGACGAAGATCATGGCAGTTCAGCTATGGCGTCTGATGATTTACCCATCGGTCCGTGGCCGGGGACGATCCAGGCGGAGAGGCCGATGATCCTGCGGCGGCTGGCTTCGAGCGCGTCCTTGTCGCGGACGACCTTGAGGCGCGGGTCGGAGGGGCTGCGCACCCAGAGATCGCCCGCCATCGCCACGACGCCTTCGGGCGCGTTCACGACGACCGCGCAATCGTGGTCGCTGTGGCCGCCGAGCTTCAGCACGTAGACGTCGTCGGTGATCGGCAGCGCCTCTTCCGGCCAATACGCGTGGATGGAGCCCTTCCAGCGCGATCCGGCGCCGACGTATTCGGCGTTCGGGAAGAGATGCAAGAGACCGGTGTGGTCAGGATGGAAATGCGTGAGCACCACGACGTCCACCTTCAAGGGATCGACGTCGGCGGCTTCGAGCGCGGCGAGATAGGCCTCTTCCTCGCCGGCGTTGGCGACGTCGACGACGATGCGGCGGCTGCCGTCCTCGATATACGTCGAGGTGCAGGTCACGTCGAAACGGGTGCCGCGCTCGATCCAGCGCCACCAGCCTTCGCGAATGACGCGGACGGAAGCCATATCTACTTCTGCGTCCAGTGCGCTTCGCCTTTCTGCACCGCGATGATCTCCCCCGTCGCCCCTTGCGCGGAGAGCGAAGCGGCGTTGGCTTCGTCGGTGTCGAGATGGATGTTCATGCGGAAGCTCGGATGCACGCGCACCGCCACGTTGTGGACGGTGATCGGCGTCTCGCCCGGCACGCGGACCGAGATCAGGTCGCCGTTCTTCAGGCCGAGCGTCTCCGCCTCCTTGTCGGAGCAATGCAAATGCCGCTCGTCGTTGATGACGCCTTCGGCAAGCTCGACGGAACCTTTCGGACCGACCAGCTCGCACGCGGCGGTCCCGGCGAGGTCGCCGGAGATGCGCACTGGCGTCATGATGCCCAAGCGATAGCCGTCGGAGAACGCCAGTTCGACCTGTGACTGCTTGCGGCACGGTCCGAGCACGCGCGCCTCGAACTGCCCCTTCGTCCCTTTGACGACGACTTTTTCCTCATACGCGTATTGCCCCGTCTGCGAGAGCTCCTTCAGGACCTTCATCTGGTAGCCGGAGCCGAAAAGGACGTCCTGGTGCTCCCGGGAAAGATGGACGTGGCGGGCGGAATATTCGATGCGCACCGAGACGCCGACGGCCGGATGCCCGGCGACGGAATCGAGCGGCAGGGGTTCATTCGTCATAATGCTTCACGATGGGCGTTTCGTCGTAACGGAGGAAGAAGCGTACCACGCGGGCGATGAGCGTCTTCTCCTTGGTGATGCCGAACTTCTTGAGACGCGAGGCCGGCGCGCGGAAGGTCGTCACGGCCCATTCGATCAGGCGCGCGTTCGACTTCACGACCATGCCGAGGATGCCGGTCTTCCACTTCGGCGCCGACAACCGCTTGTTCACGATCTTGATGGCGGAATCGGGACAGACGCGCTCGCAGGTCTCGCAGCCGATGCACTTGTCGAGGTCGATGACGATGGCCGGCTCGCCGAGCATGCCGAGCTTCTTGGTGTCCCAGCTGATGGCGTTCACGGGGCACTTCATCACGCACTCGCCGCAGGATTTGCAAAGCCCGGTGAACCGCGTGACGCGGACCTTGGCGTTCTCCTCGGTGTGCGGTTCGAGGCGCTTGAGCTCTTCGGGCGTGTTGCGGTCCATATCAGGCGTGGGAATAGCCGATGTCGAAGGCCTTCTCGTTCAGTTCCTTGAGCGCAGGGTCCACCTCGTACTTGGACTTGAACTGCTTCTCGATGCCAGCCAGGAAGCTGTCGCGGTCGAGCCCGGGAATCGTCTTCACCATCGCGCCCATCATGATCATGTTGAAGACGCGCGGCTTCTTCAGCTCCTCTTTGGCGATGCGGCCGGCGTCGATCTGCCTCGGATTCCAGCGCGTGATCTGCGCGACGTCCTTCACCAGGAAGCTGTTCACGATAATCTTCGTGTCGTCCTTGAGGTAGTTGAAGATACGCGGCACAGCGCGCTGGGAGAGCGCGACCCATAGGTCCGCCTTGGCGAACTTCGGATACGCGAGATCCGTGTCGCTGATTTGCGCCCAGGCTTCGGTCACGCCGCCGCGCTTCTCGGTCGAGAAGTACGGCACGTAGACCGCCTTCTTCCCCTGAAGGAAGGCGGTGTAGGCGATGATCTTGGCGATGGACTGCACGCCCTGCCCCCCCTCGCCGCTGATGATGATCTTGTACGGCTGGCTCATATCAGAAATATCCCAGCTTGAACGCCTTCGCGAGCTTCCCTTCGAGGATCTCGAAGGTCTTGTCGGGATGCTCGACGGTGCCCCAGTTCAGCGTGCAGGGCGAAAGCACTTCGAGGAAGGCGAAGCCCTTGCCGTCGATGACGTGCCGGAGGCCTTCCTTCATCAGGTCGCGGAGCGCGAGCTGCCGCGTGGTGATGCCGCGCGCGATCCAGGCGCTCGGGTTCACGTGGCGGATGAGGTCGGGACCTTTGATGAAATGATCGTCCGCGCCGTACGGCGTGGTGGCCGTCTTCATGCCGGGGAGCGTCGTGGGCGCTTCCTGTCCGCCCGTCATCCCGTAGACGGCGTTGTTCACGACGATGACGAGGACGTCCTCATCGCGGATGGCGGCGCTCAGGAGTCCGCCCATTCCTATGGCGTAGGCGCCGCCGTCGCCGACGTACGCGACCGCGACGGCGTCGGGGTTGCCGCGCTTGAGTCCGCACATCGTCGGGACGGTGCGGCCGTGATGCGTCTCGATGGTGTCGATGTTGAAATAATCGTAGGCCAGGAGCGAACAGCCGATGTCGACGCCGAAGGCCACGCGCCGCTGGATGCCGAGATCGTCGATGGCGAAACCGAAGGCCTTGAGGACCTCGGGATGTCCGCAGCCGGGACAGAAAAGATGCGGCTTCGATTCAAGCCGTACGCACTTGGGATAGGCGAGATGAATGCTGGGGGCATTCATAAGCAAAAAGCCAAAAGTTCAAAGCAAGAAGCTGGAAGCCAAAGGTCAAAATTCAAAAGCCCGAGCTTTTTTCTTGCAGCTTCTGACTTCCCGCTTTTGGCCTTTGACTTTTGGCTTTTTGCTTTCATATTCAGGCGTTCTTGATGAGTTCCACGATCTCCTCGGGATAGATGCCGATGGAGGGGCGGAAGTGTTCGATCATCTTCGGGCCGGGCATGTCGTACAAACCGTCGCGCACGATGCGGGCGAGCTGGTTGATGGCGGACTCGGCGAGAATGATGGTGTCGGCGCCCTTCGCCGCTTCGAGCAGGGCCTTCCGCGGGAACGGATTGATGGTGATGGGACGGAAGAGGCGCGCCTTGCCGCCGGTGGCGTCGATGGCGGCCTTGGCGGCCTGCGAGACGATGCCGTGCGCGACGACGAGCACCTTGGCGTTCGGGTCGCCGTACGACTCGTGCTCCTCGATGTCCGGCGCCATCTTGTCCCAAGCGGCCTTGATCTCCATGTTCACCTGGAGCGTCTCCTCTTCGAGGTTCAGGCAGTTGCGGTAACAGGAATATTCCACGCCGTCCTGGACGCGGATGTGCACTTCGGGTTTCGGCACGACTTCGTTGATGGGCCGATCGCGCTTTTCTTCGAGCAAGTAGCGTTCCGTCGGCACCGTCTCGATGCCGCGCGAAGCGGGATCGTACAGCTCGACCTCGCCCATCATCTTGGCCTGGTAGCCGTCGGAAAGCAGGAAGGTCGGGAAACGATATTTCCAGGCGATGTTGAAGACCTTGATGCCGTAGTCGTAGAGCTCCTGCAGGGTCGCCGTCGAATAGACGATGCGGTAGCCGTTGCCGTTGCCGCCGTAGGCGGTGAGGTTCACTTCGGATTGCGAATAGATGACGGTGGAGGTGGACGGGCCGCCGCGCATGTTGATGTAGGCGACGGTCGGCGTGCGCATCGCCTCCGCCATCGAGAAAGCGTCCTGCATCAGGATGTTGCCGGGACCGGCGGTGACGGTGAAGGAGCGGCGCCCGGCCAAGGTGGAGCCGAGCAGCATGAACGACGCGCCGATCTCATCCTCGGCCTGTACGAACACCATGTCGTCCTTCTTCCCCTGCTCCGAACCGGCCTCCTTCGCCCACCAAAGCAAAATCTCCGACCCTGGCGTGATCGGATACCCATACATGGCCGTCGCCCCGGCAGCGCGCGCCGCCCGAGCCAGGACCTCGTTGCCCATCATGAACTGTTTTTCGGGCATGCCCGCAGTATAGCAAACAAGGCCCCGAAGGGCCTTGTGGGGACTGTGGAGACATTTGACGGCCGCATCATCCAGACAACGGGGTACCGACCGTGTAATTCACCCAGAAAGCGTCAGAGACGTCGTCGATCATGCGATTCCATCCGTCGCCGTACAGCTGACGCGCCGCCGCCTCCGACGGCACCAAGCGGAGGATGCCCGCGCGCGAAACCACGTAGACTTTAGGGTCGCTCTGGACCTTGATCATGCGAGCGCCTGGCCGGTAGGTGATGTTGCCGCCAAGGGGGATGCCCGCCAGCGTCGCGTCAGAAACAGTCGCGATGCCGTTGAAGTCGGCGTACCAGGTGAAATAGGCCCTGTCGTTCACGAAGACGTAGCGTTTACCGTCGGCGCCGCAGTAATAGACCGCCGGCAACGTTCCCCTGACGCGCGATCCGGAGACGCAGGGCGGCGAGGAAGCGGTGGTGAGGCGCTTGTCCGTATTGATGTCCCACGTCGAAGCCATCGCGACCATCGCCGTGTAGTCGCCCGCCACGGTCGGATCGGTCGCCGGCGGAATGGATCTTCCCGAACCATCGGGGTCATAGCCGTTACGCGCTTCGTCGCCGTCCTTGAATCCATCGCCGTCCGTGTCAGGATTCGACGGGTTCGTATTGAAATGCCCGGTCTCCTCGGCATCGGAAAGCCCGTCGCCGTCGGTATCCGCCGGCAACAGTGCGGATGGTGGCGCGGGTGTGGGTGTGGGTGTGGGTGTGGGTGTGGGTGTGGGTGTGGAACCCGGCGCCGTGCAGGCCAGCGGCGCATGGGCCTTGGCAGACTGACAGATGTTGCCGCCGCCGTCGACGACCATGCTTTGGGGACCGAAGAGGAGCCCGTTTCCCGTAACGCCGAAATCGTTGGCAGTAAAGACGTTGTTCGAAAGGATAAAATCGCCGGAGCCGATATCGTGGCCGTCCTGTGGGATGTTCGCCACGGCGACGCTCGAGAAATCGAACTCGGCGTTGAAATCGGCGGGACTCGCGGCATTCAATACGCGATTGCCGCGGAACGTGTTATCCGTGAAATAGACCTTGCTTTCCGACGGCTTGAAACGGTACGCCCGGAAGAAATAGAACATCCGCGCCGAACCGCCCTCGACCGTATTATCGGAGACGGTGTTCGATTTCCAGCTGTTGAAGTACCAGCCGCCGATGCCGCAGACCAGCGAGCGGTGGATCCGATTGCGGTCGAAGATCGTCCGTTCAATGAGGCCTACCGTCTCGATCCCGCAATCGTAGTTTCCCGCGGTATCGTTATCCCGGACCACGTCATCGCTCTCGTCGATCAGCACGATGCCGTCATCGAGCCCGAGATGATCCGCAGGCGCGTCCCTGCCAGTCAGGGTATTGGCCGTAATCGCGTTCCGGCGGCCGTTCGAGACGCTGATGAGCGCGGGAACGTCGAACGTGGCCGTCCGCATCGAGAGCGTGTTGCGCTCGATCTTGCTGTCAGACGAGCCGTTGAAGGTGAGCGCCGCCGCCATGGTGTTGTCGTGGACATCGATGAACGATGAGTCATTGATGCTCGCGTCGATGTACGCATCGGACGAAGATGTCGTCAGGGTATTGCCGGTGATCTCGCCGCGCGTGCCTCGGACGACGTAGAGGAAGGAGCGGTGCTGAGCGCCATCATCCTTGGTATTGAACCTGCAATTCTTGAGCGTGAAATCGCTGACGTCGGTGAACTCGAACGCCCGGTAGAAGTCGTTGATCGTGTTGTTCTGGCAATCGATGACGACATCGTGCGTGTCGTGGATGCTGAAACACGGCGTTCCGACGTTCGTCGACAAGGTCTGTTCGAGGACGTATGTGCCGCTTGCAGTGATTTCCCGGCAACTGGAAAGCACCATCGGGGCATCCGCCGCCGCCGTGAAGGGAACGAGCAGCATCAGGACCGCCCCGGCAGCGCGCGCCGCCCGAGCCAGGACCTCGTTGCCCATCATGAACTGCTTTTCGGCCATGCCCGCAGTATATCAAAAAAGAGGGGCGGCGGCGTCATCGGTCGCGAGCTGGCGCCGGGAAGAGGTATGTCGCTGTTGGAACGGACGCTGCGCTCGCGACCGCTGCCGCCGCCTTGGTGGGGACAAGAACCACACTGATTCGAGGCTTGACATTTCGCCTCCGAGGTGGTAGACCGGCGCGGTACGCAACCCGTGAAAGGAGTTCATTCGATGCGCAAAGGTCTCATGATCGCCGGTATCGCCGTCTTCGTCCTCGTCTGCGGCAGTTTCCTAACTTGGTGCGGCTTCGCCCGCAACCCGGAATCGCCGGCCGGCTACGTCGGCTACTGCACGCAGGGCTCGATGTTCGGCAAGGCCGAGTTCTACGGCATGCAGAAGGGTCCGACCTCCCCCGGCCGGACCTGGATGCTCGAGTGCGTGAATATCAGCATCACGCCGTACACCTTCACCGAGACGTTCACCGCCGAGGATTCGGTGCTCTCGAGCGACCAGCTCAAGCTCTCGGTGAACATGCACGTCACCTTCAAGATCGACGAGGCCAAGGTGCGCGCCTTCGTCGAGGAGTACAGCACCCTCCACGAAGGCGCGAAGGACCCGAACAAGGTCGTCCAGGTCGCCTACGACAACTACCTGAAGCCAAAGATGCGGGCGTTCGTCCGCAGCGAGATCCAGGAGCGCGTGTGGGGACAAGCCGTCAAGGAGATGCTGTTGATCGGCACCAGCGTCCAGGATGACCTCGTGGCGTCCACCAAGGACACGCCCTTCGTGGTGATGAGCGTCGTCATCGACAGCATCCAGCCGCCCAAAGAGGTGGCCGACGCGGTCTCGATGAAGCTGGCCACCGATCAGATCCTGGCCCGCAAGGACGCCGAGGTCGAGATTGCCAAGAAGGACGCCGCCAAGCGCGAGGAGGAAGCCCGCGGCATCGCCAAAGCCATGGAGATCATCAACGGCAAGCTGTCGCCGATGTACCTCCAGCACGAGGCCATCGAAGCGCAGAAGATGATGGTCGGTTCGCCGAACCACACCACCATCTACATCCCGGTCGGCACGAACGGCGTGCCTCTGACAGGCACCTTCGACGCCTCCGGCAAGTGACCCCTCCGTGAGGGGTCTTTTTCTTTACTCCAACGCCCAAGGAGATTTTTTAGGCGTATACAAATACACGATATCCTCGGTACCGATGTACGTATCTCATTCGCTCGGTTTGCAGTTCTTGAAATCAACGGTCACCTCGAAACTCTTTCCAGACGGCGCGGACTGGGCATTTTCCAGCTGACACTCCGCGCGCAGCGACCCGGACCAATACTCCTGCCCACGGTCTCTTGAGACCCTTCTTCCGGAAAACAGGTTGATGCTCAGGTATGCGCCCAAAGGATAACCATTCTCGATATTCGAAACAGGAAATGTGCATGGACGTCCGTAAAAACGGCCGCCGGTAGGCGGTTGATAGTACTCAACCATCGGCCTAAGCGCGATGCTGACCAGATTCCTCTTCTCGATATCCCGCGCGAACCCGACACCCTCATTGTCCTTGGTATAGAATTGCGGACCGAAAACCGTGCCGAGGCATGAGGTGATCGGTGCGCTGGAAATCGTCTCGCCGTTTTCCTTGATGACAAGCTGCCCGTGCACTTCCGTCGGCAAAAAGTACGACTGGTTCGTTCCCCGCATGACGTAAAACACCGCGACACCAACGAGCATGAGCGCTAGTGCGAGATGTTTCAGGGTGTCACGCGTGATACGGGGCATATACAGGTATCATTCTAACGCCCAAGGACTCTTTTTGGGAGTGTACAGGTACACGATCTCCTCCCCCTCCACGACGATCTCGATTTTTTCCAAATTGGCTCCCTCCGGCGCCGCCGTGTCGGGGACGGCTTGGCCCGTCGTGCATTCGTAGCGGGCGCCGTGCCAGTCGCATTCGAAATGCTCGCCGACGCAGCGGAGCTTGCCGCCCATGTGCATGCACCAGTCGACGTAGCCACGCAAAGAATCTCCGGTGTTGACGATAATCAAATCGCGCCCCATGGCGCGGTAGCTTTTGGCGCGGCCGACGGGGACGTCGGAAACTTTACCAAGGGTGATCCTTTGCGTCGTCATGATGCTTGCGGTGTCCGAAGGTGTAATTGAAGCCGTCGTGGCGGATGGGGCCGCGCGCGAGGATGTGGAGTTCGGCCAGGAGGAACTTGGCGTAGATCGGGAAGCGGCCGTCGCGGTCGAAGCGGCGGACGGAGACGCGGATGCGCGAACCCGTCATGACGCGGAACTTGCCGATCTTACCGGCACGTTCGACGTAGTCGTGATCCTCGGCGAGCGTGATGGATTCGTCGAAGCCGCCGATGGCCTCGTGCAGCGCCTTGGTCGCGAAGATGCAGAAGCCCGGCGCGTGCGCCATCAGGAACTGCGTGGCCATCATGTGAGCGTTGAAGACGTTGTGCGTGACGGAGTCGAGCAGGTTGCCGCCGAGCGGCTTGATCATGCAGGTCGCGGCATCGAGCTTGCGGCGCGCGAACTGCGCGACCTTGTGATCGAGCCAGTCGGTCTCCGGCAGGACGACGTCGGCGTCCAGGAACAAAAGAAGGTCGCCTTGCGCGGCGCGGGCGCCCAGGTTCCTTCCGGGACCGGGCATGCCGCCGTCGACGACCTTCGCTCCGAACCGCGCCGCGATCTCTCGCGTGCGGTCGGTGGATTTGGCGTCCGCCACGATGATCTCATACCCCTCAAAGCGCTGGCTCCGGATGGAAGCCAGCAGGCGCGGGAGGTAGTCCTCCTCATTATAGGTAGGGATGATGATGCTGAGCATAACGGGGTTTCAGACCGTTTTCACGGGCTAAAACCCTATCGAGAGACACGATACCACGCCGGAGGGCTTACTGGAAGAGGCGGGGGTTCACCCGGACGATCTTGTCGTCGCCATCCCTCGGCGCCCCGCGTCCGTCCATGTTCGAGGTCGTGAAGTACAGCAGCTTGTCCGGGCCGATCGCGACCGCGCGGATGCGGCCGAACTCCTTCTCGAAGTGCGAGATGACGGTGACCGGACTCTCGTCGATCTTGGCCTGATAGAGCGCTTCGCCGCGCAGGCCGCCGAAGAAGAGGCTGTCGGCGTGGAACGCCATGCCTCCGGGCGCCCAGGTGTCAGTCGCTCCGGAATGTACGACCGGCTTGCGCATGCCGTCGGCTTCCCTGTCGCCCTCGATGGAGGGCCAGCCGTAGTTCTGCCCTGGCTCGATGACGTTCAGCTCGTCAAGGCCGGACTTCACGCCGGAGCGTCCGTGCTCGACAGCCCATAGCCGGCCTTGGCCGTCCCAGGCGAGGCCTTGCGGATTGCGGTGGCCGTACGACCAGACCGCCGTGCCGAACGGATTGTCGCTCGGGATCGTCCCGTCGTCGTTCAGGCGAAGGATCTTGCCCGCCAGCGAATTCAGGTCTTGCGCGAGCGCGCCCTGCGTGGCGTCGCCGGTCGTGACGTAAAGCTTTCCGTCGCGTCCGAATGCGAGCTCTCCCCCGTCGTGATAGATGGCGCCCGGGATGTTCTGGAGGATCGTCGTGCGTTCGACGAGCGAAGCGGCTTCAAGACGATACCGATCGACGCGGTTCCTGGCGGCGCCCGAGGCCGTGACGGTCCGATACAGGTAGACAAACCCGTTCTCTTCGAACTTCGGATGGACGGCCACTCCCAGCAGTCCGCCCTCGCCGCCGTCGCGCACGTCGTCGATGCCGTAAATTTCCGCCGCCCTGCCATCGGGAGCGACGCGCTTGAGCCGCCCCGGACGCTCCGTCACGAGCATGCCGCCGTCCGGCAGGAAGGCGATCTCCCACGGGATCTCAAGGCCGCTCGCGACCACCTTGAAGTCGGCTTCCTGCATATCCTGGCGCAGCACGCCCTCGGCGACGATGCTCGGGCCTTCCGGCAGCATCGATTCGACGGTGTATAGGACGCGGCCGCGGTAGGCGTAGAATCCAAATGCCGCGACCGCGACAGCCACGCAGGCGAGAATCGACCTGATTCCTTTAGGGAACTTCATGGCCTTCAGTATATCACGGGTCGACATGCGGGAGATTCGCCAATAATAAAAATCCCCCGTGGTGCGAGGGATACGCCTACTTGGAAGGCGGCGGGATGCTGATCGTGACGCGTTCGAGCTGCGAAGTGCCGTCACCGACCGCGACGGGACCTTGGCCTGGAAAGGACGTGAGGTAGCCGATATTGGCGCCATCGAGGAACTTCCGGATGGTGTCGATGCGGATGGCCACGCGGACGACGATCTGCCGGCCGTCGTTCGGACCGGTCGGGATCAGCGCCCTCATCAGGCCGATGAGCTTGCCGTTGCGGGCGAGAAAGATGCCGGAACCGGACGTGCCGGGGACGCCGTCGAGTTCTATGAGCAGGGCGTCCTCGTCCCCTTCAAGTAGGTCGTAGTCGACCGTCTTGACGGCGCCCTTGGAGCCGAGCTCCCCGAGGTCGTACGGGAACCCGATGTTGTAGACGTCGTCGAGCAGGTGTACCTCGGAGAGATCGGCCAGGACGACCGCGCGCGTGAAGCGGCGTTCGACCTTGATGACCGCGAGGTCGTGCACCTCGTCCCAGCCGACCACCTTGGCGGGGTACGCCACGGCGGCGGCGTCGCCCTCGGCGATGTTGATGATCAGCTCGCGCCGACCATCGCCCGCCACATGGTGGCACGTCAGGAGCAGGCCGTTCTCGGCGTCGATGACGACGGCGGAACCGTGGCCCATCGGCAGGATATCGACGCGGTGCGTCGCCTCCTCGTTGTCGTCGATCTTCGGCGTTTCCGGGCCCCTCGTGCGCGACGCGCACGCGGCCAGGAACACGCACCCCACGATCGTCATTTTCGTTCCGCGCATCGCATCCTCCTGTTTGGTTCGTCGACAAAGATCTCCTGGAAACACTCTATCACAGGCGAATGAACGGGCAACTCCGGCACATCCACAGTTTCTGATATACTGTCTGCGATATGCGCTACGCCTTCGCCGCCATCCTCATCGCCTTCAGCCTCGCGGCCGCGCCGGTCCAGGCCAAGGCTCCCGCCGATTTCTTCAAGTCCATCCCCCACGACTTCGCGACGGGAGCGAGGTTCTACTTCGAGACGGTCGGCGGCTGGCTATCGGACCTGTTCGACCTGCTCGGCCTATCCGGCAAGCTGACCTACGTGACCGAAGGCGGAGATTGCGTGCAGGCCACGCGCTGCTCCCTCGGACTGGTCTGCGTGAACGACTGCGAGGGCGGCGACTGCGACGTCTACGCCAAACGCTGCCTGAAAGGACCCGATCGCGTCGACGTCCTTGGCGAGTATTCCACGTGCGGCGAGAGCGGGGAGATCTGTTCCGACGGCACGTTTTGCGCGCGCGTCTGCCCCAGAGGGGCGGACTGCGGCGGCGTCACGCATCGCTGCATGCGCCCCATCGAACTCGACGAGGCCTGCGCGCCCGCCGCCGATTGCCGCGCGGCGTGCGCGAAATACCCGTTCGCTCCCATCGGCCCATCCGCGTACGTCGCGAGGTGCGGCGGCGGATCATGCGCCTGCGAGCCTGTCGTGATCGCGCCCGAGGCTGAGCGCGTCGAATGCCCGCCCGGGCTGGAAACGGAAATCGCCTGTCCGGCAGGCACCCACCCCGCCTGCACGCCCGCCGCCTGCCCGTCCGGCATCTGCCAGCCGTATCTGACGTGCCTCTCCGACCCCGCCTACGGCGGCATCTGTCTCGACGCCTCCGAGTGCGCGGATTCGGAGTGCGCGGAAGGCGCGTCCCCGTTCTGTGACGGTTCAGACCGACGCTGCAAGTGCCGCTCCTCCGAAATCAAGACCATCGCCTGCGCTTCCCCTTCCGATTGTGAAGCCTCGCTTGCCTGCGGCGCGAACGAAGTCCACGCCTGCGTCGAAGGCGCCTGCGCCTGCGCCCCGGCAGGAGTCGTCACGTCCTGCTCGTCCGCCTCCGAATGCTCTTCCGACTGCCCCGAAGGATATGGACCGGCCTGCGTCGAAGGCGCCTGCGCCTGCCAGCGCGTCACTGAGAACGTGCCGGTCGCCTGCCAGGACGTCGACCAATGCGGCGGCGTCTCCTGCCCCGCCGGCTTCGACAAGGCCTGCATCGACGCGAAGTGCGCCTGCACCCGCACGGTCCAGCAGTAATAAGGTTGACGGAACCCCCGAAAAAGGCTAGCCTTGGCCGGACATGAAGTACGGACAAGCGCTCACGATGAAGGTCGATGGATTCGACGAACGCGGCCGCGGCATCGGGAAGACCGATGCGAAAGCGACGGCCGCGTATTTCGTCATTCCCGGCGAGACCGTCGAGGGTATCTTCGTCGGCCGCAAGCAGGGCACGGCGCGCCTCGGCGATGCCGTCGTCACCCAGGCCTCGCCGGACCGCGTGAAGCCCGAATGTCCGCACGCCGGCTCATGCGGCGGCTGCGCCTGGCAGCATGTCGCGTATGAGCGCCAGCTCAAGGAGAAGATCGCGATGATCGACGTGGCCTTCAAGGCCGCCGGCGTACCGCTCTCCGTCGGCCGCGCCATCCCGGCTGGCGAACTCTTCCATCACCGCAACCGGATGGATTACGTCTTCGGCCCGAAGGGCGAGCTCGGACTCAAGGAACCAGGCCGCTGGGACAAGCATCTCGATCTCGCCACCTGCTTAATGCTTTCCGCCGACGGCTTCGAGGTCGTGAGGCGCGTGAAGGCATGGGTGAAGACCACATCGCACATGCCGTGGGACAACCGCTGCCATCAAGGCTTCCTGCGCTACCTCGTGGTGCGCGAAGGCAAGTTCAGCGGCGAGAGGCTCGCCACGCTCGTGACATCGGCAGGCGAGCTCGAGAACGAGGAGGGGCTGATGGAAGCGCTCGATCCGCTCTGTACCTCGATCGTGCACGGCGTGAACCACACGATCACCGACATCTCGACCGCCGCGACGCTCCGTCCGCTGAAGGGCGAGGCGCTCCTCCGCGAGAAGATCGGCGGCGTGAGCTACCGCATCCATCCCAACGCCTTCTTCCAGACCAACAGCCGCATGGCCGAGGTCCTGCTCCAGGAAGTGAAGGCCTTCGTGAAGTCCGGCACGCATGCGAAGCTCCTCGACCTGTATTGCGGCGGCGGATTCTTCTCCCTCGGCCTCGCCGGGGACGTCGAGTCCGCGCTGGGCGTGGAGCTCGACGCGCCCGCCATCGAGCAGGCTAAGATGACCGCCGACGAGAACGGCATCAAGAACGTCCGCTTCCTCGCCGAAGCCGCCGAGAAGCTTTCCTGGGAGACCGAGGCGCCGGACGTCGTCATCGTCGATCCGCCGAGGAGCGGACTCCACCCCGCCGTGCGCCGCACGCTGATGGAGCGACGGCCTGAACGCATCGTCTACGTCTCCTGCAACTTCCGCACGCTGGCGACCGATCTCAAGGACTTGTTGCGCGCCTACAAGGCCGAACCTGCCGTCGCCGTCGACCTCTTCCCGCATACGCCGCATATCGAAACTCTGGTACACTTGACCCGCATATGAAAGTCGGATTCGTCGCCCTCGTCGGGCGCTCCAACACCGGAAAATCCACCCTGCTGAACGCGCTGGTCGGCACGAAGGTCGCCATCACCACGCCGAAGCCGCAGACCACCCGCCAGGCCATCCAGGGCGTGCTTCACGGCGCCGAGGGCCAGATCATCTTCGTCGACACGCCAGGCATCTTCCGCAAGCGCCGTGACGCCGTCACCAACCGCATGAACGCGGCCGCCAAGGGCGCGCTCGAGGACGTCGACCTGGTGCTCTACGTCGTCGATCCGACCCGCGCCATCGGAGAAGAGGAGGAGGACATCCTGAAACTCATCGCCGACGTGAAGTCGCGGAAGCTCCTCGTCATCAACAAGATCGACGAGCCGCGTCCGCGCTATCTCGAGGACTATCGCGCCCTCGCGCCGGACTTCGACGGAAAGGTCGAGGTATCCGCGCTCAAGCTCACGCACCTGAAGTCGCTCCTCAAGGAGATTTACGCGCGCCTGCCGGAAGGCGAGCCGGTCTACCCCGAGCACCAGATCACCAACATCGACAACAAGACCTGGTACGGCGAGCTGATCCGCGAGAAGGTCTTCATGGCGCTCTACCAGGAAGTCCCCTACACGATCGCCGTCGAGGTCGACGAGATCGAGATGCGACCGTCGAAAGGCGGCCGCGTAAAGCCTGACGGCCACGCGGCAGGCAATGAGATCCTCTACATCAAGGCGCGCATCCTGACCGACTCCGACCAGCACAAGCGCATGATCATCGGCGCCGGCGGCATGATGATCCGCAAGATCGGCATGAACGTCCGCAAGGAGCTCGAGCATATCCAGGGCAAGAAAGCCTTCCTGGACCTCGAAGTCGTCACGGATCCCCATTGGCCCGAGCGGATGCAGTAAGCTCATCCATCAATCGTCTGGCAAACCGACGCGGATCGGTGCCTGGCACCTAGGTGCCACGAAAGATGCCCGGCGCCTTTTCGGGCGCCGGGCATCAACCGGACAAAGGACTAAGTGTCCAAGTGCACGAGCTATAGGCCTAAGTAACCGAGGACTGCTTGCGGGGAACGAACACGAACGAATCGTCCGGATGCCACCCACCGCCGGGCCTCCCGCTAATCGCGTCCAGCCACGACCCGCCGCCGCTGCGCCCCACGAAGAACACGCTCGGGCCGACGTAGCGGTCCGCCAATGGTTCCATCGCCACGATGACATCATCGTTCATAACTTGCTCCTTCATCGATAGGCGTAGTGCCGGACCGGCCTCGGCAGGAGCGTGGTCGAGGCCGAGTTCCTTGGCCCTTTTCAGGATTTCGTCATAGCGCGTGTAGGCGGTGAAGCCAAGCGCCTCGACCGTAAGGCGGATGAGTTCGGTTTCCTGTTTTTCCTTCGAGGTCGACGTCTTGCGAAGGATGTCCTTCGCCCGATCCGTGATCTCGAAGCTTTCCATGGCGAGTTCCGCCTCATATTCCTCCGGCGTCTTGCCGCCGAGTTCGAGCTTGAAGCGCTCGATGCGGCCTTCGGGAAAGGAGGTGTAGAGGTGTTCCAGATGCGAGAGCGCGTCAAAGACGCCGGGGAAGAGGGGTCCGACGTAGGCTTTGGTGGAGGATGTGATTTCGTCCTGGTTCCAGGCGATCTGGTCAGGGGCGCACTCAAAGACGACGGGAGCGTCCTCTTTGGGGTCGCGTTTGTCTCTTAGTTCCTTGATGCGGGGGTCTCTTGAGTAGCCGAAACCCTCGATCTCGGAGTCGATCTCGTAGAGGAACTTGAGCTCGTCCTTGCCGAGGGGTTCGCCCTTGTCCGTCTTGGCCTCGATCTTGGTCAGGATCTTCATGTCGGAGGCCTTCTTCTCGTAGGCGGGGCCGTCGGGGAACTCCGAGAGCTTGTCCTTGACGACGCCGGCGATCTTGGGATCGAGGTTCTGCTGTTCGGCGATGCCGCGGACTTCGGCGATCTTGTCCCCTTCCATGCGGATGGCGGCGCGAGGGATGACGGGATTGCCGTCCTCATCCTTGGAGTAGAAGACATGGAAGTCGCCGCCTTGGAGCTGGAGCTTGGCGGTCGATCCTTCGGCGGTGCACCAGCCGGTGCCGCGGCCTTCGAGAGAGCCGGAGAGCGGCTTGGGGTCGGAGCCTTGGGCGTACTTGACCCATTCGCCTTCCACCGATTCGAGCTGTTCCTTTGAAGCCGGAGTGACCTTCTCGATGGCCCAGGCATACAGCTTGGGGAAGGATTCGGATGCGAGGAGCTTCTCGAACTCCGGGTCGATGCCTGGCGCCTCGGTACCAGGTACCTTGGAGCCATGTTTCTTCCCGACGGCGGCGAGGACATAGGGTAGGGCCTCGCGGTTCAGGTCGGGGAAGGGCCTGATGGTGTCCTTCCTGCGCTTAGCGAAGGCGTGCTTCTCCTTGTCGTAGCCGCCCATCTTGAGCATCTCTCTGGTGGCCCAGTATTTGAGCCAGGCGGGATAGGGGGCGTCGGGGGAAGCGAGGTAGTCGACCCATCTGTCGAGGGAGGTCTCCTGGTCCCGGATGATGACTTTGGCGGCCTGGCCTCGCGTCTCCGAGTCGATCTCGACGTCGCCGTGGCCCTGCTCGCGGGCGATCTTCTTCTGGAGCTCGAAATACGACTCGGGGATCTCCGAGGGCTTGATGACGTTCTTTCGATGCAGGACGATCTTCAGGGCTTCCACGCCGCGCTCGCGCTCATGCGGGTCTTGGCGCTTCAGGATGTCGTCGAAACGCTTGAGATAATTTGAAATGCGGGCGGAGGGGTCCTGGGGGACTTTCTCGCCTTCCAGGAACTCGGTCCGTTCGGCCTGCTCATCGACCTCGGGGGCCTTGTGGAGGTCGTATTTCTTCTTGAGGAAGTCTTCGCCGGAGGGAGGTTTCATATGGTCCATCAACGGCGCTTCGCGGGCGGTATGCCCAGATCTTTGCAGATCTTTTTCGTCAGGAAATCATCGATCTCATTGTGACGCGGCACGGTCGAAACCCGCCCGACGGCCGGATTCAAAAACAGGCTGTGGTTCGCGCCTTCGCGCAAGAACGCGCAGCCGTGCCGCGCAAGATGCCGCAGCAGATCTTTCCGCTTCACATCAGAACGCCATCTTCTGGCGCAGGACCTTGCCGCGAGGGCGGTCTTTCTTAATCAGGTCGCGATAGCTTTCGAGCACGAGTCCGAGCGCCTCTTTGAGATTCCTCTTCGCTTCCGCAAGCGTCCTGCCCTGCGTATTGACGCCTGGAATCTCCTCGACCCATCCGAGGTACCATTTTCCTCGCTTCTGGTAAACGGCGGTGCATTGCATATGGCCTCACTGTAGCGACAATCGAGATATTTTTCAAGTCATCTGTGGCACTTGGAGGGGTCTGACCCCTGACTCTTCCAAAGACTGCCGGCCTTCCTGGACCTCGAAGTCGTCACGGATCCCCATTGGCCGGAGCGGATGCAGTGACGTCCGGGAAAAGGTATACTGGATGCGAAGATTACTTCGCATCCTTTTCGTATGAGCAACGGCATCAAATCCGATC
Source organism: Patescibacteria group bacterium (assembly GCA_038062835.1). Taxonomy (GTDB): domain Bacteria; phylum Patescibacteriota; class Patescibacteriia; order SG8-24; family DYFX01; genus DYFX01. Next base: position 108,874 of record JBBTWH010000001.1, read on the forward strand.
TCGAGAGCGGCCATATGGGAGACCAGTTCGGCTGGCGTATCTTCCGGATCATGGCTGAGTTCGTCGACGGCTTCCAGCTGATCCTGGGGCTGAAGAACACCGTCTCCTTCTTCGGTTCGGCGCGCTTCGACGAGAACGACCATCATTATAAGGAGGCGCGCGAGCTGGCGCAGAAGCTGGGCAAGGCCGGCTACACGATCGTGACCGGCGGCGGTCCCGGCATCATGGAGGCCGGCAACCGCGGCGCCATGGAAGCGGGCGCGGAGTCGGTGGGGCTGAACATCCAGCTGCCGAAGGAACAGCGCCTGAATCCCTACACCACGCGCTCGCAAGGCTTCCATTACTTCTTCACCCGCAAGGTGATGCTCTCGTTCGCCGCCCAGGCCTACGTCTTCTTCCCGGGCGGCTTCGGCACGCTCGACGAGCTGCTGGAACTGGTCGTGCTCGTCCAGACCAAGAAGATCGATCCGCTGCCGATCGTGCTGATCGGCAAGGATTTCTGGCGGCCGTTCCTCCAATGGATCGAAGAGCACGTCGAAAAGAAGCACGGCGCGATCGACAGGAAGGATCTCGGCATCATGCACCTCGCCCAGACGGTCGACGAGGCCTTCGAGGTCATCCAAAACGCCAAACTCTGTCCGCCGAACGCCAGCAAATGCTGGTACGGCTACCAACCTCACCACGTCAGGGACGCGAAATCGAAGTGATTTCGTAGCCGAGCTCGTCCCAGCGGATCTCGGCCGATTCCAGCGCCCTGAGCGCCGGCGCAGCCACCGGATTGACGATGATCTTGAGGATCAGCGGGTTCTCGCGGTTCTCGAGCACCAGGAATTCCGCGAACCAGCTCGTGGCCTTGATGGCCCGAACCAGGACGATACGGCCGTCGACGGTCAGAGGATAGGCCTCGATCACGGCGGTCTTTTCGATCATGAAGGGGCTTGCGACCTGGGTCGCGGTGGCGGAGCCGGAGAGCTTGGCGGAGATGTCGTTGAAGGCCTTGAATGCCTTCGAGAGCGCCGAGAGGGCATTTTCGGCCAGACCGAGACGCCATTCGGTCTTGCCCGCGCCGAAGAGCTCGTCGTAGGCGGCGCGGGAGAGCCACAGTCCGCCGTTGCCCTCGGCCGATGATTCGCCCTTGATCCAGAACGCCGGCAGCAGCATCACGTGCGCGCCTTCGTACGCGCCGAGCGACAGGGTGCCCGTGGCGGCGGAAGTCATCCATCCGAGCGTGAGCGCGCGTTCGGGATCCGCATTCCGCACCTCGACGACCAAAGCCCGCGCATCGAGACCGAACACCTCGTCGATCGCGCCGTTCACGCCGAGCGCCGAGGGACGCACGGTGAAGGCCAGTCCGGGCTTGAGCGATATCCCGGCGGTCGAAGCCGCGGCGTCGGAAGCCGGCTGCGCCTTCCCGAACGAGAACGGAAAGCGCCATTCGATTTTTTTCGAAAGGTCGCAGCCGGCGCCCGTGAGGACGAGCGCGGCGGCGAAAGCGAGGAGAAGTCGGAATGGCCTCATACGGACGTTTTTGAGAATTTCACGTACGCCAGCTTGACCATCTCGGTGGCGACGAGGTACGCGGCCGCCATCGACGCGACGATGCCGAGCTGCCGCAGCGTCGGCGGGACGAAGCTGAAGACATCCTGCGTGAACGGCAGGAACGTCAACCCGAGCGCGACGGCGATCGTCACGAAGCTCAGGACGACCATCGTCGACGGAGGACGAGCGGCCTTCCAGAACGGCAAGCGCGTGCGGATCGAGTAGATCAGCAAAATCTCCGTGGCGACCGAGAACAGGAACCAGAGCATGCGGACGTCCGCCAGACCCTCCTTGCGGTTCAGCGCGTAGAATGCGAAGTCGAAGAAGGAGCTGACCATCCCGAGGAAGACGGCGATGAAAGCGATCTCGCGCAAGTTGAAACGCTTTGGTCTCGCTATCTCGTCCGCGTCGACGCTGTCGGCGGCGACGGCGATGAGCGGCAGGTCGGTCAGCAGGTTGACGAGCAGGATCTGGATCGGAAGCATCGGCAGCTCGTCGATCAGCAGCGAGACGACGGCGACCGCGATGAAGTTGCCGAAGTTTCCGATCAGCGTGTACTTCACGTACTTCACGATGTTCGTGAAGATGGCGCGCCCTTCGCGGATGCCGTCGACGATGACATGCAGGTCCTTGCGCAGCAGGATGATGTCCGCCGTCTCGCGCGCCACGTCGCTGGCGTGATCGACGGCCAAGGCGACGTTCGCGGCCTTGAGCGCAGGCGCATCATTGATGCCTTCGCCCAGGAAGCCGACCTGGAAATGCCGTTCGAGCCCCTGGATGATGCGGAACTTCTGCGCGGGCGCGATCCGCGCGAAGACGTGCCGCGTCTCGATGAGGCGCTCGAACTCCGAGGTGGAAGCGGCGTCGAGCGTCTCGCCCGTCACGACGTCCTCGATCCGGCCGATCACGCCCGTCTGCACGCCGACGGCGCCGGCGACTTCAGGACTATCCCCGGTCACTATCTTGACGCGGACGTTCAAGGCCGCCGCGCTCGCGACGGCGTCCTTCGCGGTCGTCTTGAGGGGGTCGACGAAGGAAATCGTCCCGACGTAGGTGAGGGAGCGTTCCGCATCGTCATCGTACGCCGCGTCCGCAGCGACCCTCTTGCGCGCCAGCGCGAGAACGCGCCGCCCGGCCAGGCCCTCCTCGCGGATGGCGGCCTTTTCGGCCATCACGGAGAGCGGCGTGAGCGCCTCCTCGCCGCCGGCGCGCAGCCACGAGGTCGAACGGGCCAGCACTTCCTCAGGCGCCCCGAAGACGACGAGCGTGCATCCACGGCCGTCGTCGATGACGGCGGACGCCCTGCGACGGTCCGGATCGAAAGGCACGAACCACCTCCGGCGCCGCGACAGAGCCGCGTGGGCCGCGTCCTTTCCGGCGGCGTTCACGACGGCGGCATCGAACGTCTTCGGCGAGGCGTCGGTATTGCGCAGGTCTTCCTCGGACGCGACAGCGAGCGCAAGCGCAAGCGCGGCGTCGCGATCAGACGCGCGCACGGACGAGACGCTCATCAAGCCTTCGGTCAGCGTGCCGGTCTTGTCGGTGCAAAGCACTTCGATGTGGCCCAGGTCCTCGATGGCAGAAAGGCGCTTGACCACCACGTGGCGCTTGGCCAGCTTCAAGGCGCCGCGCGCCAAGGTGAACGAACTCACGGCCGGCAGGGCTTCGGGGATGACCGAGACGGCCAGCGCGATGGCGAAGAGGAGCTGGGGCACGAGATGGGACTCGCCCTTCAGGAAGACATTCGCGATAAAAACGACGCCCAGGACGACGGCGACCGCTTTGAGCAGGAAGCCGCTGAAGGCTCGCAGATTGCGCTCGAAGGCGCTCACGCGCGGCGTCTCTTCAGTCAGCCTTGCGATGGCGCCTATCACGGTCGCCGACCCGGTAGCGACCACGACGCCTTCGCCGTACCCGGCGGCCACGCGCGTCATCATATGCGCCATGTTGCGCGCGCGGTCCTTGCCGTTCACCGCGTCCGGACCGGCGATCTTCTCGACGGCTACGGATTCGCCGGTCAGCGTCGACTCGTCGATCGTCAGGCGGTTGCTGACGAAGACGCGCAGGTCGGCGTCCACCACGTCGCCCGGTTCGAGCAGGACCACGTCGCCGGGCACGAGACCGCGCCGGTCGACGGCGACGATGCCGCCTCCGCGCCGCACCCTGGCGCGAGCCGCGAGCTTCTCCCGCAGCTTCTCCACGGCCTGCTCCGAATGGTACTCCTGCCAGAAGCCGATGCCCGCGTTGACGAGCAGGATGACGCCGATCGTCATGCCGTCGGCAAGCTCTCCGAAGGCCAGCGACAGCGCGGCCGCGGCGGCCAGCAGATAGACCATCGGCGAACGGAACTGCCGCAGCATCACGCGCCACGCGCTAAGGCCGCTCGTGAGGAGCTCGTTCGGGCCGAAGACGCCGAGTCTCCGTCTCGCCTCCTCATCGTTGAGCCCATCCTTGGACGTCCGGTACGAATCGAAAACGCCCTCAAGGTCGAGGCGACCCGGGGCTTCGTCCGGCAGTTTTTCGAACATGGCGCTCCGGCGTTCCATGCCCGTATTTTACCACACCTAAGCCAAGACCCAGCGTCCGCGCGCTTTGCGGATCAAGCCGTCTTTTTCCAGGCCGGAGAGCACGTGCGCGAAGCCGGAAAGCGCCTTGTCCGTCGCGGGACCCTTCCGCAAGGCCTCGATGACGCGGCCGCGATAGATGCGGTTCGGGATGCCGAGCGCGTCCGTGCGTTCCTTGCGCGCTGCCTTCTGTTTCGGCAGCGTCTTCATCGTCAAGATCTTGGGATACGACGCGCAGAGGCGGCGAAGAGGGCATGCCTCGCAGCGCGGACGTCCGGCCTTGCAGACGGTCGCGCCGAGATCCATCAAGCCTTGATTCACGTCGTACGAAAGCTTTTCCGGCAACGTCGCTTCCCAACGCGACCACGCGCGCTCGTCGAACGCTTTCGGATCCGCTTTCGCCCCCTTGAAGACGCGTGTCAGCACGCGGCGGAGGTTGGTGTCCGGCGCGAGCGCCTCCTGACGGAACGCGAAGACGCGCAACGCGCGCGCGGTGTACGGCCCGATGCCGTGCAGTCCCAGCAATGACGCTTCGTCCGACGGCAGCTGTCCGCCGAAATCGCGCATGACGCCTTCCGCCAGCTTCTTCAGACGCAGCGCGCGCATGTTATAGCCGAGACCCTTCCACGCGCGGACGACCTCGGACTGCGGCGCGACCGCAAGCGCCTTCCAGGACGGGAACCTTTTCAAGAATGCGAGGTAGAGGGGAACGACGCGGTCGACTTGCGTCTGCTGCAGCATGAATTCCGACACGGCGATGCGATACGGATCGTCCGTGCGCCGCCACGGCAGGTCGCGGCCATGACTGTGATACCAAGCGCCGACGGCGGACCAAAGGGCCTCCGATGGCATGGGGTCAGGACTCCGAATCGGCCAGCATGCCGTCCAGCGCCTCGAAATCCTCCTGTGTCCAGCCGGGGTAATACTGCTTGCGCGTCTCGTCATCGCCGCCTCCGCTCGCATACTCGGAGATTTCCGACCTGTTGGCTTCGAACGAATCGAGATCCTGATCACGCATGCCCTTGATGTTCCGGTATTTCTTCTCGATCTGGGCCTGCGATGGCCGCGTCTCGGTACTCTCGATCCTGGAATTTTCGAAATTCTTCATAGACCTCTTGATGAAAGCGAAGCCAGTTCCTCTTTCGTCAGCGCCCGCCACTCCCCTTCCGGCAGGTCGGCGAGCTCGACGCCGGCGACGCGCGTGCGCCGCAATTTGCGCACCTCGTAGCCGAGCGCCTCGCACATGCGGCGGATCTGGCGGTTCTTGCCTTCGGTGATGATGATGAGAAAACGCGTCGCGCCGACTTCCTTCACTTTCGCGGGCCGCGTCATGACGATGCGCTGAGGGGCGGGCATATTCTCCAACCGGACGCCCTTGGCCATGTGCGCCAGGAACTCCGGCGTGAGCTCATCGTTGACGATGACGTCGTATTCCTTTTCGGTGCCCGAATCCGGCCGCATCAGCCGGTCGGCCAGCGCGGTATCGTCGGTGAAGAGGATGAGGCCGGACGACGAGACATCGAGGCGTCCGACGGGTATGAGCCGCGCCTTGGGCGGCGGCACGGGCGCGGACGACAAGGCTTCCATGATGTTGTCAGGGAAAGCGGCGTCCATGGTGGTGATGACGCCGACGGGCTTGTGGAAGGCGATGA
>JBBTWH010000002.1:0-20262 GCA_038062835.1 Patescibacteria group bacterium
AGCATATTGACGTTCTCCGTAAAGGGCGTATGTTGACCTCTCGTCCTTTCCAATCGGAACGCGACGGGAGGAGAACCGACATGTCCCAGAACGGGAAGATCGATATCGGCGCCGAACGCGTCAAGAAACTCAAAGCGCTCCTGCAGAAGCGCGGCAAGCGCTGGTCCGTCCTGGTCGCCCAAGTCGATCCCGACGGCATCGCCACCGCCTTCGCCATCCAGGCGACGCTCGAGCACCTCGGCGTCAAGTGCGGGATCTTCTACTCGGGCGGCTTCGGCCACCCGCAGAACCGCATCCTCTACAACGAATTCGAGCTCATGAAGCACATGAAGCCGATGAAGGACTTGCCCGCCGACACCGTGCTGGCCCTCGCCGACTCCTCGCGCTTCGACGACTCGCGCTTCCGCGACGGCAACGGCCACAAGCTGGTCCTGCCGCGGGAACGCTTCGGCCTCGCCGTCGACCACCACATGGAGGACGTCCAGGAGTCCGAGGGCTTCCTGCCGATCATTCACACGTGCGGAGCCGCCGCGACGCTCGGTTGGAAGCTGCTCTGCGCCGTCGGCGGCAAGGCCGACGAGCGGCTCTCGCAGCTCACGGCCGTCGGCATCCAATCGGACACCGACCGGCTGACGCATCCGATCACCAAAGCGATCGACCGCGAGGTGTTCAACGAGGCGATGAAGGCGACGCCGCAGCAGTTCATCCATGACTGCTTCGATTACGCGCTTCCCGACCGCTACCTCGATCTCTACCAGGAGGTCCTCGCCACCAAACGCACCGTCTGCGACGACGTGCGCATCGCGCACGTCACGAGCCTGCTGATGGAGGACGAGGGCGACTATCTCTCGATCATCGCCGACAGCCTCCGCAAGGTGAGGGGCGCCGAGACGACCGTCGTCTGGGGCGTCGCCGGCAAGGAGGTCCGCGCCTCGGTCCGGACGCGCAGCAAGCAGGAGAACCTGACCGCGCTCATCGAAGCGATCTTCGGCGCCGGCAACGGCGGCTCGAAGTACGGTTCGGGCGGCGCGCGCTACACGCTCGCCGACCCGCACGTGCCCTTCGCGCACACCGCGGACCTGCTCATCCAGTACCTCGCCGCGCAGTATCAGGAACGCATCTCGCTCTTCCTCGGGTCGTCCGAGCCGAAGCGCCGGATCGCCAAGTCCGACAAGACCGCCCCTTGAGGCGGTCTTTTTCAATACTCGCTGATGTCGCGCAGCAGGCTCGTCCGCTTCTTCGGATCGCCGTGCTCGTCGTAGGTGATGGTCGGCAGGTCGTCGTAGGACTCCTCGATGCGCACGTCCTCGACGAGGCCGCCGGAGAGCTCCTCGAGGAACTCCGATTTCGGCTCGAAAGAAAACGCGTCATAGCCGACCGAAAGCGGATACGAGAGGCACAGGTCGCGGCGGGCGCGCGTGCAGGCGACGTAGAAGAGGCGGCGCTCCTCCTCGATGCCGCCGTCGTCGAGCAGCGCGCGCTTGTTCGGGAAGGCGCCCTGCGTCATATGGATCACGAAGACGGCATCCCACTCGAGACCCTTGGCCTGGTGGATGGTGGAAAGCACGACCTTGCCTTCGGAATCGTCTTCGGCCGTGAGGATGCGGGCGTTCTTGCCGGCGGAGGCGATGTCGTCGCGGAGCGCGGCATCGGCGAGGAAAGCGGCGGCATCCGGATACGATTCAGCGAAACCTGCGAGCTGTTCGAGGTCTTCCAGGCGATCTCGGTAATCAGGATACTCGTTCTCGAGATACGCCTTGTAGTCCGAATCGGCGACGGCGCGAAGCATGGACGACGGCGACGGTCGAGCGTCGAGAAGCGCGTCGTAGACCTCGCGGAACCGCTTCCAGCCGCCCGAGATGCGCGCGGGCAGTCCGGCCGCGAGTTCGGGGCCGACATCATCCTCGTGCGACGTCGCGCGGACGCGCTCGAAGAGCTTCATGGCCGCGACCGGGCCGATGCCGACCTGGAGCGACAGCACGCGCATCCAGGCGACCTCGTCGTCCTTGTTGACCATGATCTTCAGGAACGAGATGGCGTCCTTGATGTGGGCGCGGTCGAAGAACTTCGCGCCGCCGCGGTAGTCGTACGGGATGCCGCGCTTCATCAGTTCGAACTCCAGCGCCTGCGAATGGAAGGTGGCGCGGAAGAGCGCGGCCATGTTATTGAACGTCACGCCCTCGTCGCGGAGCTCGAGCATGCGCTGGGCGATGAACTCGGCTTCCTGCGCGCCGGAAGCGGCGTTCACGAGCGACGGCTTCGTGAACGAAGGCTTCACGCTCTTCAGGTCTTTCGGGAACTGGTTCGCGTTCCTTCCGATGATGTCGTTGGCGAGGTCGAGGATCTCCGGCGTCGAGCGGTAGTTGGTCTCGAGGCGGAAGGTCTTGGCGCCGGGGAAGATGCGCGGGAAGTCGAGGATGTTGCGGATGTCGGCGCCGCGGAAGGAGTAGATGGATTGCGCGTCGTCCCCCACCACCAGCACGTTGCCGTGGACGGAGGCGAGCAGGCGCACGATCTCGGCCTGCAGGCGGTTGGTGTCCTGGTACTCGTCGACCAGGATGTAGCGAAACTGCTTGGCGTAGCGCTCCCGCGAATCGGCGTCCTCGCGCAAAAGGCGCGCGGCGAGCGCGAGAAGGTCGTCGAAGTCGACGGCGTTGGAGGCGCGCTTCTTGCGGAGGTAGGCGGAGACGACTTCCTCGATGGAGGGCAGGATGTCGCGGAAGCTCGGGTGCTTGGCCTCGACGACGTCGGCGACGGGCATCCCCGCGTTCACGGAATACGATGCGAGGGACAGGAGCACGGCCGGGCTCGGGAAGCGCTTGGCCTTGGTGTCGACGCCCGCTTCGCGCACGCAGGACTTCATCAGGTCGCGCGCGTCCTCGGCGTCGAGGATGGTGAAGCCTTCGCGCAGCCCGACGCGCACGCCCCGCTCCCTCAAGATCCGGTGGCAGACGTGGTGGAAGGTGCCGCCCCACATGCGGCCCGGTTCGGCGCCGATGAGCGACGAGACGCGCTCGAGCATCTCCTTGGCGGCCTTGTTGGTGAAGGTGAGGAGCAGGATGTCGCCGGGCGCGACGCCTTTCTCGATGAGATACGCCACGCGATAGACGATGGTGCGCGTCTTGCCGGAACCGGCGCCGGCGAGCACCAAGCACGGCCCGTCGCCGTTCTTCACGACGTCGAGCTGTTCCCCGTTCAGTTCCGCGGCGTAGTCGATGGAGAAATCGGGAACGCCGGCGGCTTTGTGGAGGACGTACGTCTTCATGCCGGCACAGCGTACCAGCGGAACGGCGAACGCATCAAGGATACGAAAAGGCCGCCCTTCGGAGGCGGCCGTCAGATGAGTTTCAGCGCGGCGCGGATGGCGAGCTTCTTCATCGTCCCGATGCCGAAGATCTTGGCGTGGCGGTCGATATGCGGTTCGAGATAGGTCCAAGGATCGTGGGGGATTCCCGGCGCCTCCCGCAGCGCGGCGACGGCCGCCTTGAACAGCTCGCGACGGCTCTTGATGCGGCCTTCGAGCGCCGCCGCAGCCGCGGATATGAACGGGGCGCCCCAGGCTTCTTCGGCAGGATGCATGAAGATCCTGATGGCGTGAAGCGCCGCGTCATCGCCCTTCGATTCCGAGAGGCGTCCGGCTTCCGCCAGAGCGTAGCGGCGCTCGAGGCCGAAGCCCTCGCTCATGGCCTGGAGCGGCCAGCGGAACTGCGCGGACCGCTCCTCGCCGATCTTGCCGACCTTGGCCAGGACGAGGTCGAGCGCGAGCGCCGAAAGACCGAGCCGGAGCCACGTACCAGGACACGACGGGTCAATGCGTCCGAATTCGAGATGCGCTGGCTGGAGCAGGAACGGGTCCGGGTCACTGATCTCTCTGGCCAGCAGATGGACGCAGGTTTCCGCGTGGTCGGACGACCGGCGCAAGACATCCTGACGCGCGTCGATCGGCGCAAGCGACCGGCAGATGGCCGACTGAAGCCAGGTGTGGGCGCAGACCGCCTTGTGGACGACGGCGAAGAGCGCGTGATCGTCCTGGTCCGTGCGCGGGTCCCCTGTCACGATCCGAGGTCCGCGACGAGAAGTTCGCGGATCTTTTCGACGACGACGTAGCGCTTGTATTCCTCCGGAACCTCGGTCCCGGAGCCCCACTCGCGCACGTCGTCGCGGCTCGCCTGAAAGGCCTTCATCAGGCCGTACAGGATCTTCTTGTCGATGTCGGCCGCGTTGCGGACGATATCCTGGAAGCCGCGCTGGGACTGATCCCAGGCGTCGACGTCCTGGAGCAGCTTTTCCTTGAGCTGCCGACGCGTGGCGGGGTCCATGGTCATCGCTCCAACAAGCGCGCGAAGTGCCGGCGCAGGTTGGCGACGACCGCGCGCTGAACGCGCGGCGTCGGCATGATCGCACCGACCGCCCAACCCCGTACCCACATCAGCAGGTCGGCGGAGCAGGGCTGAACCCCGGAGCGCTCGGCACCGAATCCGCGCACGTAGGCGAAGTACGGCAGCAGCGCGCCGATGAGCAGGCCGTAATCGGTCTTGGCGTCCACGAGCTCCCGCTCCTCGGAGCGCCAGTCGAGGCGGAGTACCGTATCGATCAGGGAGGCGAAGTCGTCCGGATTTTCGGCCGGGGTCCCTTCCTCCAACGCATGTTGGAGTTCATGCCACCAGCGTCGATGCTGTTCAAGTCCATTGCGTTCGGCCATGCCGAACCTCCTTTATCCGCGCTTGCGGACGGTGATGTGTTTGGGTCGCGTGCGCGACATCGATGAGATTACGTAGGTCAGGCCGCCGTCGTCAAGCGTCTCGCCTGTTTTAGGGCGGCGTCCGAACTTCTCGAGGACGTATTCGCCGATCTGTCCTTCGAACGGTATGGACACGTTGAAGAAGTGGTTGATCTTGGCGACCGCGGTGCCTTCGTCGACCAGGATCTCGTCCTTGGCGACGCGCTTGATGGTTTCGGGACGGACGTCCTTCTCGTCAGTGATCTCGCCGACGAGTTCCTCGAGGACGTCCTCGAGGGTGACGACGCCGACCATGCGGCCTTCAGAGTCTTCGACGACGGCGAGATGCTGCTCCTGCTTCTGGAAGAGCGGCAGGAGGTCGTCGGCCACGGCGTCATTGCGCACGCGAAGAGCCTCCTGGACGAAGTCGGTCGGCGTCGCCAGGAATTCGTCGCGGGCGGCGGCGGCGATCAGGTCGCGCGTCAGGGCGACTCCCAGGATGACGTCAGGAGCGTCGCCTGTCAGCGGCACGCGCGAGTGGCGCAGATCAAGCACGCGCTTGCGCTGATCTCCGATGGGGACGTCTCCCGGAATCGTCTCGACGCGGTCTGCCGGCGTCATCATGTCGTCGGCCGTGATGTCGTTCAGGCGGAAGACGCGCCGGATCATCGCCGATTCGTCGTGTTCGATGGATCCGGCCTCGCGGCCGAGCGCAGCCATGATCTTGATCTCCTCCTCGGTGACGCCGCGGCCGCCGTCCTTCGAACGGAACGGCGCGACGACGCGCTCGATGAGCCAGAGCACCGGCAGGAACGCGCGGACGACCAGCAGCATGCCCGGCGCCAGGAGCGGCGCCACGGCTTCGGCGTGGGATTCCCCGATGTTCTTCGGGATGATCTTGGCGGCGACGATGGCGACGAGCGTGAAGCCAGCGAAGAAAAGTCCGAGCGCCCAAGACGAGAAGAGGTCGGCCGCGAGCATGCCGACGGCCGCCGAACCGACGATGTCGGCGATGTTGTCGATGATGACGATGGCGCTGATGACCCGCGAGATGTCTTCCTTGATGCGGACGAGCGCTTTGGTGCCAGGTTTCCTGGCCTTCGCCATCGAGAGCGCCTTTGAATATCCGATCGAATAGAAGGACGTCTCGGCCAACGAGGCAAGCGCGGACACGGACATCACCAGAAGCGCGACGAGGATGAGGGCGGTCATGTCAGCGGAGGTATTTGCGATTAGCGGCGTGCTCTTCGAGTGTCTTTCCGTAGTAGACCTTGCTTTGAGGATCGGTCAGGAAGTACCAGTAAGGGGTCGCCTTCGGGCGGATAGCGGCGACGATGGCTGAAAGGCTCGGATTGCCGATGGGCCCCGGCGGCAAGCCGCGGTATTTGTAGGTATTCCAAGGATGGTCGATGCGCGTTTCCTCGTAGCTGACGGACGGCTTCGAGTGCCCGGTGATGTAGTTGACGGTCGAGTCGGCCTCGAGGCCGCGTCCGGCGTCCACGCGCTTCCAGAAGATGCCGGAAACGATGGCTCGATCCTCGTCGCTCCGGACCTCGCGCTCGATGATGGAGGCCATCGTGACGATCTCGTGGACCGAACGTCCCTGCGCCCTGATTTCCGCGCGCAGTTCCGGCGCTAGCTTCGCTTCGAAATTGGCGAGCATCTTACGGACGATCGCCTTCGCACCGCCGTCGGCGTAGATGCGGTAGGTATCGGGGAAGAGGTAGCCCTCGAGCGAGGTGTCGGACGGTCGGCTCGCGAGCGCGGGATACGAAGCGGCCCAGTCGGGAAGTCCCGAGGCGGGCTTCGCGCTCTCCCCCGCTTCGGCGTAGAACTCGGCGATCGAGGCGATGCCTTCGGCTTGGAGGTAGTCCGCCATGTCGTCGAGCGTCCAGCCTTCGAGGAGCGTGACGGAAATCTCGTTCGAGACGGGCGTGCCTTTGGCGAGCAGCGCCTCGATCTCCCGCGTCGACATCGACGGCGTCAGCTCGTAGGAACCGGCCTTGAACTTCTCCTGGTCGCCGCGGCTCCAGACCGTGAAAAGGAAATATCTCGGACTGCGGATCAGTCCGGCCTTCTCGAGCCCTTCGGCGATGGCCTTCGCGCCGGAACCCTGCGGGATGACGTACAGGATCGTCGACGCTTCCTTCGAGACCGGGCTGCCGGCCTGCGAAAAGACGAATACGGCGAAGAAGAGCCCGAGGATAGAGGCGGTGAAGAGCCTTTTCATTTCAGAGGTACTTCTTCATCTTCTTCCGCTCGATGGCCTCGACGAGCTTCTTCACGTCCTGGGCGCGCGATTTCGGGCAGACCAGGATGACGTCTTCCGTCTCGATGACGATCATCTCCTTGAGTCCGGCGGCGGCGATCATCTTGCCGGTGAAGCTGTAGAGCAGGTTGCCTTCGGAATCGACCGTGAGATTCCGTCCGCGCGTGACGTTCGCTCCGGGCTTCTTCGCCAGGACGTCGTGGACCGCGCGCCAGTGGCCGACGTCGGCCCAGCCGAAATCCGCCGGAACGACGAGCATCTTCTTCTCCTTTTCCAAAACGCCGTAGTCGATGGAGATCGGGACGATGCGGCCGAAGGCGCGCTCGATAATCCTGCCGCGCTCGGAAGAATTCCAGGCGGCGCGGATGGCATCGAGCTCCTTCCATGTCTTCGGCATGTGCGCCTTGAAGGCGTTCATGAGCGTCCGCGCTTCGGCGACGATGAGCGTCGGGTTCCAGAGATATTCCCATTGCGCGACGTAGAGCTTGGCCGTATCGAGGTCCGGCTTCTCGCGGAATCCTTCGACGTCGAAGATCTCGTCGTGGCCTTTCGGACGCTTGAAGCGCATCGCCTGCGAACCCATCTTGATGTAGCCGTAGCCCGTCTCGGGATACGAGGGACGCACGCCGACGAGAGAGATACGTCCGGATTTCTTCGCCGCCTTTTCCGCGACCTTGAGCACGCGCCAGAATTCCTTCTCGTCCTTCACGTAGGCGTCGGAGTTGACGGTCGCGATCGTCGTCTTCGGATCGCGGGCGAGCGCGACGGCGACGCCGAAGCCGACGGCAGCGGCCGTGTCGCGCTTCATCGGTTCGACGAGCAGGTTTTCGGCGGGGAGCTCGGGAAGATCTTTGCGGATGAGCTCCGCCTGCGACGCGCCGGTGACGACGAGGATGCGCGCGGCGGGCAGTCCCTTGCGCAGGCGCTTCCACGTCGAACGCAGCAGCGTGTCGGAGCCGAGGATGGGCTGGAGCTGTTTCGGGGCGTTCTTGCGGGAGACGGGCCAGAGGCGCGTACCGCTGCCGCCAGCGAGGAGGATGGCGTACATATCAGCGCAGGATGAAGAACCAGAAGGCCAGGCCGGCGAAGACGCGATGGGCGCCGAGGACGAGCGCCTGGAGCCAGCTCATACGTTCCTCCTCTTATACTTCCGGAACACGGGCAGGAACTCGAGATACGGCTCGATGCCTTTCTTGACCGGCGCCGCCAGCTTACCGGCAAGGAGTCCGAGGATGGCGCCTGCCACGACGTCCGACGGATAGTGGACGCCGACGGCCACGCGTCCGAAAGCCGTGAGCGCGGCCAGGGCCAGGAGCGCGTTCCCCCATTTACGGTTATGCAGCGCGACGCCGGCGGCCAGCGCGAAGGCGAAGGTCGCGTGCGCGGACGGGAACGACTTATCGGCCGCGAGCCGATCGGCGAGTTTCGTCACGCCTTCGAGCGCAGCGAACGGGCGCGGGCGGAACCATAGGAAGCCGATGACGCGCTCGGCGGCGACGCCGATAGCGACGGACCATGCGACGTGCGCCAGGTTCTCGACTCGCCCTTCGAAGTGCGTCGTCCTCCATGAAACGGCGACATACGCCAAGACGAGCGCGATCATCAGGAAGATGAGATACGTCGCGCAGAAGATGAAAAACGCGTCCAGCGCGTCCGATCGGCCGGCCATGCCGTTGATGGCACGGAAGCTGGAGAGATCGAGCGTCATCAGTGCGCGAACAGGCGGATGAACGCGTAGATGACGGCGCAGCCGAACAGGAAGAAGCCGAACTGGCGCTTCATCTTCGCGCGGCGGCGTTCCTTATGGATCTCTGGGATGAGGTCTGCGGCGGCGATATAGATGAACCCGCCGGCGGTGATCGCGAGCATGATCGGCAGGACTCCGTCCACGGATGTCGAGAAGAAGTACGCGCCAAGGGCTCCCGCCAGGCTCGCCAGGGCGGAGAGCAGGTTGAACATGATGGCGCGCTTCGGCTTCATGCCGCCGGAGAGCAGGACGCTGAAGTCGGCGACCTCCTGCGGAATCTCGTGGATGAAGACCGCGACGGTCGTGGCGACGCCGACGCCGGGACTCACCATGAAGGAGGCCGCGATGGCGACGCCATCGAGGAAGTTGTGGAAGGTGTCGCCGAGCAGGACCATCGTCGTCGATGTATGCACGTCGCAGTGCTCTTCGTGGCAGTGGTACCACAACAGGATCTTCTCGATGGAGAAGAACAGCAGGAAGCCGACGAGCACCATCAGGGCGGCGGCGTCGATGGCATGCTCCCCGCCCGCGGCCTCGTACGCCTCGGCGGCCTCCGGCAGAAGATCGAGGAACGCCACCGTCAGCAGGGTGCCGGCGGCGAAACTCAAGAAATCGTGGGAACGGTCGTGCGACCAGAGTCTCCCTTTATAGAGCGCGAGGGCCAGGAGGAGGGCAACGAGCCCGGAAAGGCCGCTGGCGATGAGGATCCAGATGAGGGTCATGCAGATACCTTACCCGAAACGCCTGGCCTTTTCCAGACGACCCGCGCATCGCCCATCGATTGACATGACGGCGATTCCATGATATATATCGCGGTCCGCAGCAGCGCGGAAATAAGGAGGACGTCATGGGTAGCGTCACGATATACCGCAGTGGAAGTCCGCCGCCCTCCCTTGAAGAAGCCGGTCGGAGGCTCGAAGAACTGCGGACGCAGATCGAGGGCATCACGAACGATCTCCGACAGGCCGAGACACTCAGCAGCTCCGGCGCGGGCCGTCCTGATCATCAGGCGTGGTCCAGAAGGGCCGCGGACGCGCGCGATTGGAGACTGCGAGAAGAGGCGTACATCGTGAACTGGGTCAAGAACAACGATCCGGAAGAGTTGGCGCGACGCGAGGGGGAACGCGGCCGTCGACGCCTCGAAGCTCGGGCGCGCGCCGAGGCGGAACGTCAGGTCGGCATCCGCAATCGGGAGGAAAGGGCGCGCCGCCACGCTGAGCGCTGCGCCCGCGCCGCTCAGTCGGTCGGCATCGAACTGAACGATTCGGACAGCGTCATCATCGGTGCTTTCCGGCTCCTGCGTTCCTTGACGAAACGCGTCGAATTCAGCGAGTCGGACTACGCGGTCACGACGGCCGTGCAGGAGCATCTTCGACTCAAAGGCATCTTGGTCTAATAGACGTATCGAAACGGCGGCCCCGATCAGGGCCGCCATTTTTTATGGGGCGTTCGGCTCCTTCGACTTCCGCATCGGCAAATCGGACGCGATCCAGGCAGGCTTATCGATGCTCTTGAAGTCGATGGCTTCGGTCTCAGTCTTGCCGTAGCCGGCCTTGAGGGCGATCAGGTAGTACTCCCCCGCCCCGACATGGAAGCTGTAGCGTCCCTCGGCATCGGTCAGCTTGGATTCGAGCACCTTGTGGTACGGCAGCGAGAGGACGCGCACGACGGCCCCTTTGAGCGGCTTGCGCGTGTCGATGTCGTAGATCGTCCCTTGGCTTCGCGGCGCTTCCGGTTCGGCCAGGCGCTTGAAGAGCTGGTACAGGAAGATCTGCGCGAGCGCGAGCGCGAGCATGGGCAGGCTCGGCGTGACGGCGAGCGCGATGACGCCGAGGAAAGGGCCGAGGGCGGCCACCGCCTTGCGCATGGACTTCTTGTTGCTCTCCGACAGCAGGACGCGGACTTCCGCTTCCGGCTCGGATAAGGGATCCATCGGGACGTTCATCGTCAGCGTCTTGCCGGCTTCCGTCACCCGGATGAGGTTGCCGTGATAGACGTCGACGTACGCGCCATCGTCAGTGAGGCCCGAGAGCGAGGCTGAAGGGAAAGCGAATCCCGGCTTCACGGCCTCGATTCGGTAGGTGCCGGCCGGAGGCGTGAAGGCGAAGCGTCCATCCTTGTCGGTGACCTTGGTGGCGACGGGACGATCGGTCCCGGCCTCGACCAGGCGGACGGTCGCGAGGTCGATCGGGACTTTCGTGCCGGCATGATAGACCGTGCCCCAACCCTGGCGCTTGCGCCTGGTCAGATACAGGTACGGCTGGGCGACGACGAGCAGGAAGAACTGTCCCGCATCGGCGAACGGGAGCGCGGTCGCCAGCGCGGCGGCGAAACTGGCGACGGAACCGACGACGGCGGCAGGGACGACGAGCGCCTTGTTGGCGGTCTGCACGTCGCCGCGCTCGGCGACCTTCCGCGCGAGTTCGGCCGTCTCCTGCGCCGTTCCGAAGGCGGCGGCGACTTCCGCGGATGAAGGCAGGTATTCGCGCAGCTGCGCGAAGCTCGAGACTCCGCTCGTGCCGGCCTCCTCGCCCATGATGCCGTCGTCGGTCACGAGATGGGGTCCGGAGGAAAGCGAGCCGGTCGGATACTCGAGCCCGAAGGCGAACTCGTAGCTCACGCAATCGGCTTCGCACAGACTGCCGTCGCGATGCTTCGAACGATAGAGATACGGCGATCCGTACGGGAGCGCGTTGAACGGGACGCCTTGGAGGAAAACGGTTCCCGTCTCGCCGCCGTACGGCGTGATGCCCGCGTCGGAGATCATCTTGGCCTCGTCCGATCCGAGGATCAATCCGCCGCTCGGGGACGATGGATAGCTGCCGTGCTGCTCGAAATACAGCTCGATCGCGTTATAGATGGTGCGGGCGTCCGAAACTCGCTTGGCGTCGCGCGCCCTGCCGCGCACCAGCGAATACGACGTCATGCCCGCCACGGAGAGCAGGCCGATGATGGTCGTGGTGATGAGCAGCTCGATGAGCGTGAACCCGCCTGCGCCGCCGGCTCGGCGGACAAGTCCCTTCCTCATGGACGCGGCGTTTTTTTCGGATACGCGCATAGGCGTGCGATGGGACAGGCGTAGCAGCGGGGACGTCCGGGGATGCAGATGTTGCGGCCGAACTGCACGAAGACGCGGTTCACGCGCAGCCAGAGATCCTTGGGGATGAGGCGCATGAGCGCCGTCTCGGTCTTTTCGACGTCGTTCGTGCGGACCCAGCCCAGGCGGTTGGCGATGCGATGGACGTGCGTGTCGACCGCGATGGCGGACTTTCCGAAAGCATAGCACAAGACGCAGTTGGCCGTTTTGCGGCCGACGCCCGGCAGCGCGACGAGTTCCTCGCGCGTGGAAGGCACCTTTCCGTCGTGGCGACGGATGAGGATTTCCGCGATCCCCTTCATCGCCCGAGCTTTAGCGCGATACAAGCCGATTTCGGAAAGCGGCTTCTCGATGTCGGTCGCCTTGGCGGCGGCGAGATCGGCGAGCTTCGGGAACTTCGCTCGCAGTTTCGGATAGACCTTCAGCACTTGCTCGTCGCGCGTGCGGGCGGAAAGCACGGTCGCCAACAGTACGTCCTCGGCGCGCCCGAGCTCGACGGCGCCCTTGCCGGGGAATTCGCGTTTGAGCGTGGCGATCACCTCGCGGACCGCGGAGATTTTTGGCATGACGGGCAATACACGGCGCCGCGGCTCGCGACCCGGATTTTCTTCAGCTTCGCGCCGCAGCGGCGGCAGGCTTTTCCTTCGCGGCCGTAGACCCAAAGATGCGGCACGTTGCCGCCCTTCTCGCCGTAGAGGTCGCGATAGGTGTCGGACGAAGATCCGAGGCGATCGACGGAGGCGCGGAGCGACTTCAAGGCGCCGTCGTAGACGCCCTTCAGTTCCTTTTCCGACAGCGAGCCGACCGCGCGTTCGGGATGGACCTTGCCGTACCAGCACGCCTCGTCGGCGTAGATGTTGCCGATGCCGGCGATGCACGACTGTTCCATGAGGAGCGGCTTGATCTTCCTCGATGGCCGTCCCGTCACGCACATCTTGAAACGCGCGAAGGTGAAGGATGGGTCGAGCGGTTCCGGACCGTAGCCCTCCTTGCCGAAGATCTCATTTTCGAGGTCCTCGGTCTTCAAGATCTTCAGGAAACCGAACTTGCGGACGTCTTCGAACCAGAGGTCTTGCTTCTTATCGAGATGGAAGACGACGTGGACGTGCTTGGTCGGCATCTCCCCCGCCTTCTTCAGGAGGTACGAGCCCGTCATCTTGAGATGCGTGACGACGGTGAAGCCGTTCGAAAGATGCGCCAGGAGAAGCTTCGCGCGGCGGCCGAACGACTTGAACCTGGCGCCGACGGCGGCGGAGAGCGCGGCAGGCGACGGCTTGATGCGTCCTCCGAAACGCACGTCGACGGATGCGATCTTCCGTCCGACGAGCGCCTTCTCCATCTGCCGTCGCAGGGTTTCTACTTCCGGTAATTCAGGCATATCTAGGCCAGTGTAGTACAATGCCGGCATATGCGCACCTCCGATTTCGACTACGAACTTCCAGAAAAGCTCATCGCCCAGAAGCCCGCTTCGCCCAGAGAATCCGCGAAGCTGCTGGTCATCGATCGGGTGAAGGATTCGCTGACGCACGCGAAGGTGAAAGACCTTCCGAATTTCCTCGTGAAGGGCGACGTGATGGTCGTGAATGTCAGCAAAGTATTCAAGGCGCGTCTGACCGGGACGCTCGATGACGCGAAGAAGTCAGGGATCGAACTGTTCTTGGTGCGTCCCGAAGGGAAGTTCTGGCGTGCGCTCGGCAAGCCCGGGCGCAAGCTGGAGCACGGTTCGAGGATCGCGGTCGCGCGCGGCTTCGTCGCGACGGTGGAGTGGAAGGACGCCGACGGATCGCTCCTCGTCGATTTCGCCGCGTCGAAGGACGAGGTCATACGCAAGGCGAACCTCCATGGAGAGGTGCCTCTGCCCCCGTACATCAAGCGCAAGCCGCTTACGGCCGCTGAATACCAGACTGCCTACGCCAAGACAATCGGCTCGGTCGCCGCGCCGACGGCCGGATTCCACCTGACGAAGGCGCTGATGAGGAACCTGAAGAGGAAGGGCGTGACGTTCCTTGAAGTGACGCTGCACGTCGGACTCGGCACCTTCATGCCGATACGTTCGGAATTCCTGAAGGACCACAGGATGCACGCCGAGCAGGTCGAGATGCCGGAAAAGACGGCCCGGGAGATCCTGCGCGCGAAGGTCGAAGGGCGGCGCGTCATCGCCGTCGGTACCACCGCGCTCCGCGCGCTCGAAGGCGCGGCCGAACGCTGCGGCGGGAAGATCTGCGCCTGGCACGGCGACGTCGACCTGTTCATCATGCCGGGCTACCGGTTCCGCGTGGCCGACGTCCTGATGACGAATTTCCACCTGCCTAAATCGACCTTGCTCGTGCTCGTCTCCGCCTTCGCCGGACAGGAGCGCGTCTTGCGCGCCTACCGCGAAGCCGTCGCGAAGAAGTACCGCTTCTTCAGCTACGGCGACGCGACGCTCATCGTTTGACGAATCCGACGACTCAGGGCTAAATGGTCACGCGCTTTCCTCAAGAAGGCCGCACGCAAAGGAGGACGCGATGCCCAAGGACGACGGATTGAAGACGCTGGACGAAACGATCGCCGAGCTCGACAAGCTGCCGAAATTCCACCCCAGCCGCATCTGGCTGAACGCCATCAAGTCGATCATGGCCGGCGAACTGACGCCCGAGGCCATGAGCGATCCGGCGGACTACGAGTGCCTGTTCTGGGAGGCGATGATCACCGTCGGATCGCTGTCCGACGGACGGCCGCGCTTCCACATCTATCCCGTCGGCACTTCCGTCGAGCACCTCGCCTCGCGCGATGCCGCCATCGCGGCCGTCATGGCATTGACGGGCGTGCGCGGCAAAGCCGACAACCTCATCGAGATCGCCGGACTCATGCCATCGACGACCTTCGCCGCGATGATCCGAGCCCGCGCGGGCGCGCCCGACGGCCCGCTGGTCGCAGGCTTCTTCCGTCACCCGTCGGTATCGCGCAGCGACGCCGTCGGCTGGCTCAAGCTCACGGTGGAATTCATCCGCAGCCAGGAATCTTCGCGCGGCGACAGAAACTAGCCGCCCGCCATCCCCCGAATTTTTCGGGGGTTTTTCATTGACGCGGACTGGCCAAGCGTGCTATCAAGCGCGTACGCACATTCATAGGAGGCAGGTCTTGAAGCATCCCCTGGAGACCGAAGACGTGTACGTCCTTGCCAACCGGCACTTCCCCGACGGCGTCGATCTCGCCACGTTCAATCTCATCTATGAGATCCGCAACGGTCTTCTCGTACCGCTGGATCCGGACGCGATTCCCGACGGCGAAGCCGAGCTGGTCTGCATGATCGGATACGTCGATCTCGGCGACCAGTTCTGGATCATGCGGACGCTCGGCGAGCCGGACGACGCCGCCGCTCTGAAGAGGAAGATGGAAGACCGCGTGCTGGAACTTCCGCACGCGACGGACGACGAGGACGCCGAGGCGATGACGATCATCTCGCGCGAGTTTCCGACGACCATCGCCGCCATGGTCGCTTGGCGCACGCCCGACGGCACGACGAGTTTCGTCGTCTATCGGCATCCCGACATTCCCGCCCACCGGGCGCGCGCCACCCTCAAGGACGTCATCGCCGAAGTGTCGGCGCAGAGCGTGGGTGCCGGCGTGCCGGTCGGCGACGGCAAGAACTGAAAACCGCCCCTCTCAAGGGCGGTCTTTTTATTCGACGATCCAGCTCTTCTTGAATTCCAGGAAGCGGTCTTCGAGGATGGCGGCGCGCATGCGTCGCATCAGGTCGAGCAGGAAATGCAGGTTGTGGATGGTGGCCAGGCGGAAATAAGCGATCTCTTCCGTCTTGAAGAGATGCCGCAGGTAGGCGCGGGTGTAGCGCTTGCAGGTCGAGCAGGCGCATTCCTCGTCGAGGGGGCGCTGGTCGCGCTCGAAGGCGGCGTTGCCGATCTCGATGCGGTACTTTTTCGCGCGGCCGGCGGCGCGGTTGAAGAGCGCGCCGTTCCGGGCGGTGCGCGTCGGCGAGACGCAGTCGAACATGTCGATGCCGGCTTCGACGACTTCGAAGAGGTCTTCCGGCGAGAGGCCGACGCCCATCGTGTAGCGCGCCTTGTCTTCCGGCATCAGGTCGCGGATCCAATCGAGGATCTCGCGCGTCTTGGCCATGTCGTACCCGACCGATTCGCCGCCGATGGCGAAGCCGTCGAACGGGCGCGAGGCGATGAATTCCGCCGAGGCACGACGCAGTTCCTCGTGGACGCCGCCCTGGACGATGCCGAAAAGCTGCTGCTTGAAGGCAGGCGCATCCTTCTTGTCCTCGAAGGCTTCGAGACAGCGATCGGCCCAGCGGTGCGTGCGCTCCATCGCGACGCGCGCCTCGTCGAGCGAGGCGGCGTCGGAGGTGCATTGGTCGAAGGCCATGATGATGTCGGCGCCGAGCTTCTGCTGGACGCGGATGGCCTCCTCCGGCGTGAAGCGATGCTTCGAGCCGTCGAGATGCGAGGTGAAGGTGACGCCGTCCTCGTCGATCTTCACGAGCGAACCGCTGCGGGACGTCGGCGCGGCCTTTACGTCCTCGCGCACCATTTTTTGGCCGAGCGAGAAGACCTGGTAGCCGCCGGAATCCGTCAGGATGGCGCGGTCCCACTTCTGGAACGCGTGGACGCCGCCGAGCGCTTGCACCGTATCCTCCCCCGGCCTCAGGTGCAGGTGGTAGGTGTTGTTCAGGATGATCTGAGCGCCCAGCGCTTCCATGTCGGCGGCGTCGAGCGCCTTCACCGTGGCCTGCGTGCCGACCGGCATGAAGACGGGCGTCTCCACGTCGCCGTGATCGGTATGCAAGACGCCCGCGCGGGCGCGCGAGTCCTTGCTGACATGCGTGAGGGTGAAGTCCTTGCTCATGACGCTCCATCATGGACGAAAAAACGCCCGCGGTCAAGCGGGCGTATCAGTCGCCCTTGAGGCGCTCGATCGTGCGGCGGATTTCCGCCTCGATCTCCTTCTTGGTGCGGCGGCGGCTTCCTTTCGCCATCTGCGAGAACCATTGCAGTTCCTGGTCGCGTTCCTCCCGTGTATCACGGGTGTACCAGACGGCGGCTTCACGCTCGGGCGCCCGGGGGTCGGCCCAGAGCATCAGGTCGGCCAAGGTCCGATCACGGGTGCGGATGACCTGTCGCGCGGCCGCTTCCACCCACCGCTGGCGGCAGGCGCGGACCTCGGCGGACGGGCCGATCCAGAAACGCGCTTCGCCGGGTACGGCGTGGCACGCGGCAGGAATCTCCGGCAGCGGCGCGGCGCGCGCCTTGCATTCGGCCATGAACACGCCGCCGACCCAACCGGCCACGAGACCACGGGCGAACGCGTCGAGGCGCGCGCCGATCTGCGAGACGTCGAGGGCGCCGATGGGGTTCCTGTACAGCCAGCGCAGGCGCTCCTCGTCGATCTCGGCCTCCTGATGGCCGGCGACGAGCAGGCGCCCCTCATCCGTGCGGACGATGAACGGCACGACGCCGAAGGACTGAGGGTTCGGACGGTCCGCGATTCCGACAATGAGCATGCGTTCCTCCTTCATGTGGAGCCTACCATCAGCCTAGCAAAGCCGTCGAATTTCACGCAGGAGGGTATGAAAAAACGTCCGCATGGCGGACGTTACTCGGAGTCTTCGGGGTTCGGGGCGTCGCAGACCATGTCGGACCAGCCGTCGATGAACGGATCCTTGGCGTGGTTCCAGGAGTAGAGCGAGAGAGAGCGTTCGCCGCCGGGCTGGATCTCGTCTCTGTCCAGGCGGACGACGAGCTTCTTGCCCTTCTTGGTGATGCCGACGAGCTGACCGGTGCAGGTCATCAGGAAGGGCGACGGGTTCATGACCGTGAAGGTGACCTGCCTGGGCGTCACTTCGACCCTGGCGAGCTTCTCCGCCGCCGCCGGGCTGGCGAAGGCCAGCGCGAGAGCCGCAGACGCGAACGCGATACGTCTCCTCATGAGATCCTCCTCGAATGGACTGGTCCGAGGTTCGCACGGAAACGTATGGTTGTCAACCCGCGCGCGTCGTATGCGGAAAACTCACCTTCCGAGAAGCCCTCGCCATCAATCGAGACGCGGCGGCTTCCGCGATCGCTTCCGTTCGCCGACGATGCGCTTCTCTTCGACGCGCTTGCGTTTTTGCGCGCGGCTGACCTTGGTCGGCTTGCGTTTCTTCTTCGGGATGAGCGCCGCCGCGACGAGCGCGTTCAGCCGCCGGATGGCCTCCTCCTTGTTCTGCAGCTGCGATCGTTCCGATTCCGCCGCCAACACGATCTCGTCTTCCTTGTTCAAATGCTTCCCCGCGAACGCGCGGATCAACGACTTCTGTTCGTCCGTAAACGCCACCGAAGCGCCGACGTTCCAACGTACCTGCGCCTTGCTCGAAACCTTATTCACGTTCTGCCCACCTGGGCCGGAAGAACGGGAGAAGTCGAGACGGAGTTCGGATTCGGGGATGGTGGGCATGTCCATAGTGATTTCAGTGTACCAAAAACTCCCCTTTCGGGGAGTTTTTGTTCGGGCTTTCGCCCCTGGTGCGGAACCGAAATCGCCATGAGTAAAATCTACCCTATTTTCCGCATGCTTGTCAACGCGGGCATGGACGCAGGGGGAATCGAACCCCAAAGCCGGAATGGCGATTTCGGCCGCTCCACCAGGAAGCGCTGCGCCCACGCGCAGGGGTCCTAGCAAATGGGCGATATTTTACGCAATAGGTCTGCGGCCGCCTGTCCCTTGGGTGTCCAGACCCAATCTTGTTCATACTTCAAGAGTGCCTCAATAAAAGGCAGACCCGACTGATTCAAAATTCCTTTAAATTCCTCCATAATTTTAGGCTCTCCTTAAATCAACGGCCTCCCCGTCATATCCTGCGGTTGCGGAATCCCCATGATGCGCAGGACCGTCGGAGTGACGTCCGAAAGCATACCGACGGGCGGGCTGAGGCTCAAATCCCCTCCCACCATTTCCTGCGCTTCGCCGGCCATGCCTTCGAACTGCTTGCCGATGACGATGAGCGGGACGGGGTAGGTCGAGTGTTCCTTGTCGATGGAGCCGGTCTGGAGGTTCACGACTTCTTCGGCGTTGCCGTGGTCGGCGGTGACGACCATGGCGCCGTCCTTGGCGAGCACGGCGTCAGCGATCTTGCCGATGCACTCGTCCACGACCTCGGCGGCCTTGATGGTCGCGGCGAGGTTGCCGGTGTGGCCCACCATGTCGCCGTTGGCGAAGTTCACGGCGATCAGGTCATACGTGCCGGCGTCGATCTCCTTCAGGATGCGGTCGGTGAGCTCGCGCGCGGACATCTCCGGCTGCTGGTCGTACGAGGCGACCTTCGGCGACGGCACGATGGCGCGGTCCTCGCCCGGATATGGGTCTTCCTTCATGCCGTTCAGGAAGAAGGTGACGTGCGCGTACTTCTCCGTCTCGGCGATGTGGAGCTGCTTCATGCCCGCGTCGGAAACGACTTTGGCGAGGCAGGTGGAGATGGGCTGGGGCGGGAAGGCGACGTCGGCGGGCAGGTCTTTCTCGAATTCCGTCATCGTCACGAACTTCAGGTTCCTCATGTACGTCCGCTCGAACTTGTCGAAGCTCGGCAAGACGAAAGCCTTCGTCAGCTCGCGCGCGCGGTCAGGGCGGAAATTGAAGAAGATGACGGCGTCGCCATCCTTGATGGTGCCGACGGGCTGGCCGCCTTCGGTGATGACGGTCGGCACGAACTCCTCGTCATACACTTTGGCGTCGTACGAGGCCTTGATGGCGGCGATGGGATCAGTGGCGGTCGCGTCGGCCTTGCCGTCGACCATGGCGCGATACGCCTTCTCGACGCGGTCCCAGCGGTTGTCGCGGTCCATGGCGAAGAAGCGGCCGGAGAGCGTGGCGACCTTGCCGAGGCCGTTCTGTTTCATCCGGTCCATCGCGCGGCCGACGAAGTCGATGCCGGCGTTGAAGGTCGTGTCGCGTCCGTCGAGGATGGCGTGCAGGAAGAGATCCTTCACGCCGCCGGCCTTGGCCATGTCAAGCAGCGCGTTCAGGTGCTCCATGGCGGCGTGGACGTTGCCGATGGAGGTGAGGCCGACGAGATGCACCTTGCCGCCGCTCAGCTGAGCGTGCTCGAGCGCCTTCATCAGCACGCGGTTCTTCGCGAACTCGCCGCTCTGTATGGAGCGGTTGATGCGCGGGAGGCTCTGGTAGTAGACCTTGCCGGCGCCGATGGTGAGGTGGCCCACTTCGGAGTTGCCCATCTCGCCCCACATCAGCCCGACCTCTTCGCCGGACGAGAGGACGGTCATCGCCGGATACTTGGCTGCGAATTCGCGGAAGCGCGGCGTGTTCGCCAAGGTCAGCGCGTTGCCCTGGTCGGGCGGCGCGACGCCCCAGCCGTCGAGAATGGCGAGTACGATAGGTTTTCCTGGCATAGTCCCCTTATCGTAGGCCGAAATGCGGGTTTTTTCAAG
>JBBTWH010000003.1:0-83359 GCA_038062835.1 Patescibacteria group bacterium
AGGTACGTCTTCGGCTCGGGGTAGCCGAGGACCTGCGGGAGCATGGCGAGCGTCGAGAGGTCCTGCCCGAGGATGGCGTGCAGGTCGGTGAGCTGCTTCTTGTACGGCGCGAGCGTGTCGAGGATGCCCTGCGTGAAAGACATACGAGGGATGCGGTCCCAGGCCGCGAGCGCGCGCTCCAACGAGTCGCGAGCGAGGCCGAGACGGTCGGGGGCTTCCGTCAGCTTCTGCAGGAGTTCGCGCTTCTCCTCGCGCGTGAGCTCATGCACGGCGCGGTCGTCGGTCGAGAGGTCCGGCACCGCGCCGACCGCGGCCGTGCCGCTCTTCAGCACCGCGACCAGGTCCGCGCCGACGTCGATGGCTTCCTTGAGCGCGACCGAAGCCTCATAGCCGCCTTCGAGAAGGTCGCCGACGGCGGCGATCTCCTCGCGGTAGAACGGCAGCTTGGCGGCCAGCTTCAGCCGCGCGTGCGCGCGCTGGGCGGCGGCGAACCGCTGGGACGCGTTCTCGAGCTGGTAGGAGGCGGTCTCGAAGTCGAGCTTCTCGGCGGAAGCCTTGGCGGCGAAGAGGTCGTCGCGCGCGGCGTTGGCTTGCGCGTAGACCTCCCGCGCGGCGGTCAGGATCGGCAGTCCGAAGGCGAGTCCGGCCACGATGACGGCGATAAGGAGGCCGAAGAACGTCCAGAGCGCGTATTCCCAAAACGTGCGCTTGGAATGCGGCGGCCGCTCGTGACCCAGCAGATTATGCGTATACGTGTCCACGCCGGAAGTATACCACGCGGCCTTGACACGCGGACTTTTCCCTGCTTGACTGCCTTCAGCACCTTCCCGAGGAGAAAGACATGTCATCAATGAACGCGAAAGTCAGAAGATTCCATCGCGAGCGCCGCGCGGCGAATAAGAGGGGGCGCCCCTGGGCGATCGCCGGGACCGTCCTGCTCGTCATCGCCATCATCGGATTGATCGTCAGCGTCGCCTGCCTACGTCAGGATCCCCAAGCAGCCTCGCCCGAACAGTCCGACGACATCGTCCGGAGCATGAGGTTCGTGCGGCACCCGCAGGCTCGAGACCTCTGCATCGGCTACGTCTACGTCGAAGACGGCGGCGGCAACTCCAGGACCGGCGGCCCGGCGATGATCTCGGTCGACTGCGACAAGGTCGGGCACATGCTGACGCCGCCCGAAGCGCCCGCGACGCCAGAGTCTCCGCGCTGACGCGTGACCCCACCATCGACAAGGAGAACGACATGAAGAAGCTCATTCCGATCCTGCTGATGACCGCGCTCGCCGCCTGCACGCAGGACCACTATCGCCACGAGGCGAGCGAACGCGCTTTGACCGATGAGGTCGATGACCTCGCCAAGGAGACGGTCTACTTCCGCGACCACGCCGGCGTCTGCTGGGGGCTCCTCTGGGTCGGCGGCCATCAGGGCGGTCCGGCCGGTGGCCCCGTGTCCGGCGTCGGTCCGAACGACCCGTGCCCGCCCACGCGGCAGCCCGTCTCGCCGGAGCGTGCGCCTTGAGGATCGCTCTCGTCGCCATGCTGGCCTGCTCGATCATCGCCGCCTGCAAGCCGCGCGACGACATGACCGCGACGGAGCGTCAGCAAGCCGCCGAGCTGAACGCGTCGTTTGCCCGCGAGCGAGGCCTGGCCATCGCCCAGGAGATCGAATACTTCCGCGATCCGCGCACGAACCTGTGCTTCGCCTATCTTTGGCGCAACACCAGCATCTCGCTCGTCGATTGCGCGCGCGTCGAAAAGTTCCTGCTGAACCCGGAACCGCCTCCGGCACCCGCCGAGGCTCCGCAAACGAAGACCGCTCCCTGATCAGGGAGCGGATTTTTCTTTTCGATTGACAGGTCGCCGGAAAACCGCTTTCGTGTAGCCAGTCCTTCGAAAGGAAGTCCATGAGATCGATCGAGGCGCTGTTGAAAGATGTCTGTCACGACCAGCGCGAGTCGTTCCGCACGTTCGCCCTGACCGGCGATCCGGCCGCGCTCGCCAGGATCCACTTCGAGAAATGTCCGGCCTGCGACTACGCCGTGGACGCGCTCGAGCTCGTCCCGGAAACTCCGAAACCTTCGGCGCCCTACGATCCCGCGGACGATCCGGTCCTGCTCGCCAATATCATCGTCGGCGGAATCCTCGGCATGGCAAGCCTCCTCACCACGCTCATCGGCATGACGGTGATTTTGAAGGAAGACCGCGGGATGGGGCAGCTTTGGGGCTGGGCGGGATTCTGTCTCACCTGCCTCATCATCGGCACGATGCTCCGCGTGGACGCAGGCCGAACGAGGCGCATGATGTCGAAAACCGCTCCCTGATTCAGGAAGCGGCTTTTTCTTTTCTCGGAAGCGCTTGGCCTCTCCATTTGCGGAAGTACGCGATCGCGCTCTGGATGTGGATGCGCGAGACCTTGTTGGTGAACGGCGCGAGGATCCAGCCAGTGTCGGCCGATTCGCGGCGATGGTAATGCAGGATCGAAGCGCCGGGGTAGTAGACGACCTTCCAGCCATTCGACCAGAAGCGGCGGCACCAGTCGGCGTCCTCGAAGTAGACGAAGAAGCGCTCGTCGAACATGCCTACGGAGTCGATGGCCTTGCGGCGCACGAACATCGCCGCGCCCTCGACCCAATCGACTTCCCGCGTCTCGCCGCCTATCTCGCCGCGCATGGCGTAGCGGTCGAGTTCCGTCCTCGCGCTCGCCAAGCGGCCGAGCGGCGTACGGCGGTAGATGGGGATCCAAGGCGTCGGGAAGCGGTGGACGGATTCCTGTCTCGTGCCGTCGGGGTGCGTGAGCTTCGGCGCGAGCACGCCGACGTCGGGATGCGCATCCATGTACGCCGCCATCGCCTCAAGCGAGCCGATCTCGAGCATCGTGTCCGGGTTCAGCACGAAGACGTAGCGGCCCTTGGCCTTGCGCATGGCGATGTTGTTGCCCGCGGCGAAACCGACGTTCTTCGGCAGCGCGAAAAGACGCGCTTCGGGGAAGCTTTCGCGGATGAGCGTCGGCAATCCGTCGCCGGAGGCGTTGTCGACGACCAGCACCTCGTAGTCGAGGAGCGGCGCGGCGCGGCGGATGGATTTCAGGCACTGCTTCACGAGCCCGCGCGTCCGGTAATTGACGATGATGATGGAGATATCCATATCAGGCGAACCATTTCCGGATCTCCTTCGGCGAGACCTTGCGCGCCTTCATGATGACGCGGCGCTTCTTCCACATCTTCGGCGCCAGCGCAAGCGCCTCCCAGTACGCGGCGAGCGCGCGGGGCGAAAACAGGAGCGTCGAGAGGAGCTTGCCGATCTCATGCGGGACGATCCAGAGCGCGTGCAGGCAGCGGCTCGACCAGTCGTCGTCCTTGGCGAGCATCAGCAGATGATTGCGCGTCGACAGGCGGTTCACCATCGCCGAGCGTCCGAGGCGGCGCCGGAACATCTCGACGAGTCCGGCCTTCTCGGCGCCGCCCGTGCCGCGGTAATGGTACGCCACGGCCTGCGGCACGTAGGCCGCCTTCCAGCCGAGCAGGCGCAGGCGCCAAGCGACGTCGACATCCTCCTTGTAGGCGAAGAAATCCGCGTCGAAGACCTCGCCAGAGACTTCGCGCAGCATGTCGATGGCTTCCGCGCGGTAGAGCGCGAGCGCGCCCGAGACGCCGAAGACTTCCGCCGGTTCGGCGTAGGCCGAGGAATCCCTCTCCCCGGCCCCGCGGTCGGCGACGCGGCGGCTCCGCTTCATGACGAGGCCCGCGGAATCGAGGACGTCGGTGAACTCGGGGTCGCCGCCTTCGACGCGGCTCCGCCGTACGCGCAGCAGCTTGCCGCAGGCGCTGCCGACCTCGTAGCGTCCGTCGACGCCGCGCGCGATCTTCTCGAGGAAGTCCGGCGTCAGGATGACGTCGGGATTCATCACGAGGACGTAGCGGTCGATGGAACTGCGGCCCTTCTTGTCGTCGTCGGCCCAGCGGTTGCGCGCCAGCTCGATGGCCTGGTCATGCGCCGCGCTGAAGCCGAGGTTCTTGAAGTTCCGAAGGACCGTCGCTTCCGGCAATCGGCCGCGCACGACGTCGACCGAACCGTCGGTCGAGGCGTTGTCGACGACGGTCAGCGTGAAGTCCTTGAGCGTCTGCGCGCGCAGCGATTCGACCGCGTCGCCGAGGACGCGGGCGCTGTTCCAGCTCACGACATGGATGGAGAATTTCGCCATACCCTACGTTCGGCTTTTGACCTCTTGTTTTTGACTTACGTGTTTCGGCGTCACCCAGAAGCCGAGGCGCTTGCCGAGCAGGAGGCGCGTCTGCGCCTCGATGGCCGGGACCGAGCCGAAGATGATGAAGGTGAACGGCAGGAGCATCCATTGCAGGAGCATCACGGCGTGCAGCCAGGAGCGCTTATGCGCAGGGCGAGCAGGCAGGAGCGGCAAGGACAGCACCGCCGAGACGAAGACGCCGAGCATGGCGAAGGACATGATCCATTGCAGCGTGAACGGCGCGTTCTGGAAGACGGCCTCCGAACGCCCGGTCGTATCGGCGATGAAGAGCGGCAGCCAGCCGAGGATGAAGATGAGGACCGGCGCGGTCGCCCAAGTATACATGCCCTCGCTCAGGTTCCAGAGCGTCGATCGGCGCTTGGCGGCGGGAATCTTCCGGTTGGCGCGGAAGTTCAGGACCAGATACGGGAAATGCTCGACGCCCCAGGCCCAGCGGCGCTGCTGCTTGTAGAGGTTCATCAGGCTGCCGAGCCAGGTCGGCGCCATGACGGCGTCCATCGAGACGGGCACGTACAGCGGCACGACGCGGTAGTCGCCATCGTATTTCAGGAAGCATTGCAGGAAGATGCGCGAATCCTCGGAGACGACGTCGCGCTGCCAGAAGCCGACGTCCACGAGCGCCTTGAACGGCATGCTGTGCGACGAGAAGGTGAAGAGCCGGTCCGGGCGGACGAGCTCGGAGAGCAGCCAGAAGGTGGTGCCGAAGGCCGCGATGCGCACGATGGCCGGCGCGTCCCAGATGTTGTTGGAATAGAGCACGACCGGCTGGTACGAACAGCGCAGGCGGTCCGGCGTCTCCAGGTACGTCTTGGCCAGGTGCGCGAAATACTGCGGATGCGCGATGGTGTCGACGTCGAAGGTCGAGACGATGACGTCCTCGTACGGGATGCCGAGCTCGTCGACCGTCTTCCGCGCGATCGGACCGGCATGATGCAAGTTCGAACCCTTGCCGGCGATCTCGCCGACGATGTCCGAAGGATGCGCGGATACGACGAAGCGGAGGAAACGTTCGCCGAACTCGCGGCGGATCGTCTCGGCGCGCTCCAGGAAGGCCTCGCGGCCGGCGCGCTCCTCGCCCGCCAGCACGACGATGATCGTCTTGGGGTCCGCCTTGGCCGCGACGAGGCTGCGGAAAGTGGCGCGCAAGATCTCGATGTCTTCCTTGTACGTCGGCAGGAAGATGAGGTGGCGCAGCTTGGCGGCGCCGGGCGCGTCCTTCAGCGAAGATTCCCAGTCGACGTCGAGCGCGCCGCGATGGCGCCGCCAGGCCGTCGTCAGGAAGATGACGAAGTACAGTACGCGCAGGAACCAATAGAGGTCGAAGGCGATGATGAGATAGACCGCCGCCATCGGGTTCAGGACCGACAAGACGACCGCGCCGGCGAGCGTGACCCAGACGAGCGCCGCCGGGACGTGTTCCAGGCGGCGGTGCAGCTTCCGCTGAGCGGGCGTGTAGTCGGAGGGCGTCAGCGCGCGATCCATGTCTTTTTCTTCTTGCTGATCGTGATGTTGGGCTCTCCGGCGTAGATCGGCGCCACGGTGCCGCGCGGCGCGAACGAGGAGGACGGGATCGCCGCCGCTTCTTCAGGCTTCATTTCGCCGACCGCGGCGATATCGGCGCCGAGGGAGCGCGCGAGCGCGGTCGCGACCGCCACGCGGCGGCGCACGTTCGAGAAGCCTCCCGGCCCGCGGTCGACGGCGAGCTCGCGGATGACGGACGTATCGGACTTGGCGGACTTCAGGGCGCGCTCAAGGAGCGCGAGAAGATCGTCGGTCCCGCCGCCTTCGACGCATGACAGCACCCTTCCGTCTCGCGAAAGAGAAACCGAGACTCCCCCTTCGGCGATGGCGCCGAAGTACACCCTCATACCGCAGCAGCTTCGGGAGCGGCGGAGTGGAAGAACTCGTCGATGAAGACGAGCTTCGGCTGATCGAGCACGCCGTAGAGGAAGCGGTCCATGACGTCCATCCGGTAGCGCATCTCATCCTCGTCCAGCACGGTGAAGTTGATCTCGTGTCCGAACTCGATCTCGAACTTGCGTATGAGGTCCGTGAGTTTCTTGCGGTCGACGCGGCCGACGATGAAGACATCGGTCAGCGATTCGCCGCGATCCATGAAGCGCCCCGTCAACGCGAAATATCCGATGCGGCCGACGGACTGCAGTTTCTTCACGAAATCCTTCTCGAGGAGGACGCGCGATTTCACGAAGAGCGCGCGGAGTTCGGGGATAAGCACCGAGTTGGGCTTGAGGCGGTAATGCTTCTTCTGGACGGATTTCGGCGCCGACACTCCGACGATCTCGACCAGTCCCAGAGCTTCGAGATTCTTGAGCTCGTGGCGGATGGCGTTGATCTGGACGTCGAGGCGGCGGGTCAGTTCCCGGACGAAAAAACTCGTCTCCGGGTTCTGGAGGAACGTCCGTAGAAGCTGGGTCCTGGTCTTTGAACCAAAGAGTTGTTCAAGCATGGTTGGCCTCTGAACTCCGCCTATTGTATACTGAAGACGCAGACAGGTCAAAATGGCGCCCATAAGCATAGGAGAAATCCACGTTCCGGGGGGTGCCGGGCTCGCCTCGGCACGTACGCTGACCCTCACTTCGACGCCGTCCGACGACGGCTGTCTGGAGCTGTTTTTCGGAATGTTCGCCGCCGAGACTCCTAAGCGCGTGCTCGAGAAGCTTTGCGACAGGCTCTCCGATGAGTTCAGGCCGATCTTCTTCCGGCCCGGCGATCCCGAAACGCGTTTCGAGGCGGCCCTGAAACAGGCCAACAAGACCGTCCTGGCCTTCTTGTATGAGCACGGACTTTCCCTGCCCGGCATCAAGCTCCGCGGCGCGGTCGCCGCGCTCGTCGACGGGAAACTCTATGCGGCTTCGCGCGGCGCCGTCCGCGGCACGCTCTACGTCCCGGGCGGCGCAGGTCTCGCCCCCTATGCGCTCTTAGACGACGCGGGCGAGAAGGCCGGCGAGCCGAAGTTCTTCACGTCTCTCCAGGCAGGCGCCTTCCCTGACGGCGCGCGCCTTGTCCTTGCCACGTCGGAACTGTTCCAGGCGCTCGACGACGGCTTCGTCGACGTCACGCTCGGCCAGGCGGACTTCGCCAAGGCCTCCCGCGAGATCAAGCACGCGCTGCGCGCGGGACGCTACCCGGTCTCCATCCTCTCGCTTTCTTCGCCGACGCCGGTCGGGGCCTTCTCGACATCGCCCGCCGAAGCCGTGCCGAAGTCCCTGCGCGCCGCAAAGGCGCCCGCCGCGCGGATAGCGCCCGCCCCGATCGTCGGGCCCGACATCGGCGAACTCGCGGCGCGCGGACTGCGCGCCGCCCTGCTCTTCGCGGGAAGCGCCCTCGCCGCCGTCTTCGGGTGGCTCTGGTGCATCCTCCGCGCCGTCGCGCTGGCGCCGCTGCGCGCTCCGCGCCTCGTCGCCGTCCTCGCGAGCCCGGACGCGCGCGCGAGCCTCGTCGACGCCTGCCGCTCCGCGCCGGACCGCTGCATGGCCGCGGCCGTCGAGCGCCTGAACGCCCTGCCCGCGCAAAGCCGCAATCACTTCCTCGCCCTCCTGCTCGTCGGCGCCGTCTTCGCGCATGGCCTGCTCTTCTCCGTCCGGCACGACCTCTCGCTCCGCGACGCGAAGGCGTACGAGGCATCGCTCGCCGAACTTCAAAGCCTCGAAGGCGATTTCGAGGCCGGCATCATCTATGATGACGAAGGCCGCGGGCGCGAGCTGCTCGCGCGCATGGAGGCTATCGCTGCGGCGCTCCCAGCCGAGACATCGTCTCAGAAACTGGTGAAGGAAGAAGCGGACGCCGCTATCGTCCGCGCTCGGGAGAAGCTCCGCCGCGTCGTCACGCTCGATAATCCGGCGGTCTTCTCGAAAATCGAAGGCGCCGCCGCAGCGGATCATTCGGCGATGGCGTGGTTCGACGGGAAGCTTTACGTCTTCTCGTCGACGAGCGGCCGCGTGCGCGTCATCTCTTCCGAAGGCGCGGCTGCGGCCGATCCGGACGTCGCGGCGCTCGGCTCAGGCGTGGCGTACGCGGCGGCGGCGCGTACCGGCTTGATCCTGAAGGATGACTCCGGCAAGACGGTCTACTGGAACCCGGAGACGAACGAGACGGTCGAATATCCCGATGCGGGCCTAGGCGCCTCGCCGATCCTCTTCTATCAAGCCCGACTCTACTCGGCGGCTTCAGACGGTACCGTCACGCGCCGTTCCGTCGCGGCTTCCAGCCTCGGCTCGTCCTCCGACGTCCTGCGCGGCGCTCCAGCAGACGCGACAAGCATAGCGACCGACGGCGCGGTTTACCTGTTATATAAGGACGGTTCGACTCGCAAATACATGAAAGGCGCCGTCGTCGCCGAATACGCCGCGGCCCCGATCGATCCTCCTGCCTTGGCCGCCGGACAGCTTTGGGCATCGGCCGATTCCGACAAGCTGTTCTTCATCGACGAGGACGGCGGCCGCGCCTTCACCGTCGACAAGGCCAGCGGCCGCCTGCTTGCCCAGATGACCTCACCGAAATTCCAAGGCCTCCTGGCCGGCACGCCCGACGAGAAAGGCCGCACGTTCTACCTCCTGGCCGGCGACGGCACGATCTACGCGGTGCCGATCAAATGACGAGCCGGCAAATCAAATGACCTAGCATTGCCGGCGAAGTCACCCCGATGAAAATCGGAGTCTAGATCACTCATACGTAGAAAAAAGGACCGACCCGAGAGGGCCGGTCTTATTCGAACCTGACGAAGCGCTGCAAAGTCCCGATCTTGAGGATCGACGCGCGCATGATCGCGTGCCTCCTGTAGTTCTCGGGAGTCGCCTGCGGAGTCGACGAGGTGAGGCGTAGGCCAAGGGCGCTCTCGGCACTGCCGCTCCAGCGGTTGAAACGGATCGTCTCGCCTTCCGGGTCGTACGTGCCGTCAGGAGCGAGTCGACGGGCCGCTACTCGCTCCGCGTATGCCTCGTATTTCTCATCACATTCGAAGATGCCGCCATAGCCGTAGAGCCGCCGCTCCGTCCAGGAGATGTGATCGCTGTCGCTGCGACATGATTCCTCCACGACGAACGCCGCGGTTGCCCGGACGGCGTCGCGTGCCGATTCCTCGTGCGCATTGAGCTTCAGTCCGTCGTCGTCCGTCACCCAGACGGGGCGGTTCGCCTCGTCCTTGCGGCGCCAGCCGTTCTCGAAGGCGGCGCAGGTGATGACGTCGCCGATCTTCGGGATACCGATGCGTTCTTCTGACATGGTTCCTCCTGCGCCCAGTTCTCCATATTCCGAAGTCCTCGTCAAGACCCTCAAAACCCCTCGCGGGCAAAAGTATCCGGTCGCGCATTTTTGCACGCATCAAAAAATCCACCGTGCAGCGGTGGATTTTCGTTCCTGGGGTCTGGATCCCGGCATTCGCCGGGATGACCTTGAAATAACGCGACAGCGTTATTTCAAGGTCACCTTCGCGCCGGCCTCTTCGAGGGTCTTCTTGGCGGCTTCGGCTTCCTCCTTGGAGACGCCTTCCTTGACGACCTTCGGGGCGCCGTCGGCCAGGTCCTTGGCTTCCTTGAGGCCGAGGCTGGTGAGCGCGCGGATGGCCTTGATGACGCCGATCTTGTTGGCGCCGGAGTCCGTCAGCTCGACGGTGAAGGAGGTCTGCTCTTCGGCGGCGGCAGCGCCGGCGGCCGGGGCGGCGGCCATGGCCATCATCGGAGCGGCGGCGGAGACGCCGAACTTCTCTTCGAGGACCTTGACGAGCTCAGCGAGGTCGAGGACGGACAGCTTTTCGATGGACGAGACCAGGGAAGCGAACTTCTCCGGCACGACCACGTCTTTCATGTCAGACATAGTATCGGTTGAATGTTTTTTCTTAAGCGGCGGCCTTCGAATCCTTGATCGCGTTCATGACGTTCACGAGACCGCGGAGATTGCCGGCCAGGACGTTGACGAAGCCGGAGACCGGAGCGTTGAGGGTGCCGACCAGCTTGGCCAGGAGTTCCTGCTTGCTCGGGAGCTTCGAGAGCGCCTTGATGGCGGCGGCGTCGACAAGCTTGCGCTCGAGCACGCCGGCGACGATCTTGAGCGCTTCGTGCTCCTTGTAAAACTCAGCGGCGA
Source organism: Patescibacteria group bacterium (assembly GCA_038062835.1). GTDB lineage: Bacteria > Patescibacteriota > Patescibacteriia > SG8-24 > DYFX01 > DYFX01. The sequence goes on from JBBTWH010000003.1 coordinate 10,366, forward strand.
GCTTGGCGGGAGCGACCTCGTCGGACATGCCGGTGATCATCACCAGCGCTCCTTCGAGCTTGGCCGGGTCGACGTTCTCATAACCGGCCTTGGAAAAGGCGAGGCGCATGAGAGTCTTCTTCGCGACGAGGACGCGGACATCCTCCTTGCGGGCCTTGTTGCGGAACTCGGTGGCTTCCTTGACGGTCAGCCCGCGGAAATCCGCGAACACGACCGACTTGGCGCCCTCGAGCTGACCCGTGAGATCCGCGAGGGTCAGTTCTTTCTGTTGTTTGGACTTTGCCATGTGCTGATTGCGTGTGTCAGGTGGAGTGGATCCCGGATATCGCTGCGCGATTCCGGGACGAACGGCCGGCAGATGACGCTATCGTCATATTGCGCCGTCCGTTCACCACAATGTTTCGACCTTTTAGTAACAAAATCTGCGTTCCTTGTGAGACCGCAGACGCGAGGACGACGGGAAAACCCGCCGTCAGCGTTTGCCTCGATAGGATCGGATCGGCAGATCCGGTTTAGCGCTCCCAGCCGGGGGCGACCTATAGTCTTCGGTAAACGAGAAGTTGTTATCCAGAGGCTACATCAAGGCCCGAAAACCGTCAAGGCGCGTCGCTCGCGAGCGACGCGCCAAGACGTTCAAAGCCCCCGTCCACACCATTGGTGGACGGGGGCTGACAGAGGGCCTAGCGGCCGCGGCGCTCGAGGCGCAGGCGGCTCTTGTGGAGCTCGTGGCTGCGAGACCTCGAACTCCATAGGCGGTTGTTCCGGCGGGTATACGTACCGAGTTCGCCGATGACCGCCATCCGGGAGCTCACGCACGCCGACTCCAACTCACCAAGCTCGAAATCTGCATCGGCCGCGTTTGTCAGGCGGGCGACCTGGTTCTGCCATCGCCGCTCAGCCTCCTCGATGGGCCCATCGATCTGGAGCGCGCGATGGGCGTCCTCCAGGAATTCGATGACGCCATCATCGACTGGGAAACCTGCTTGGACAAGGACCCTGCCGTCCGGGCTGGCCGTCGCGATCAAGCTCGACATAGTTGGTGCCTCCTTACAAAGGTTCGGATTTGCTGGTTTTTGGCCGAAATGGCTCGTCAGGTACGACTTGCCATCTGAATATCTTGGTAACGGCATGATAGCACGAAACGACATTTTTGTCAATAGTAAATGACAAAAAAGCCCCCTATGGTTGGGGGCGCTTGGGCGGGACGAGCTTGAGGCTCTTGGAGATCTTGTCGACCTCGGCGAACGCTTCTGCCTTCATCGAGGCGGGGCTGACGGAAAAGATCAGCACCCAGTAGTCGGCGGTCGGGTCGCCGAGGTGGCGGATGAGGCACTTGGCGGCCATCTTCACGCCCTTGTCCTCCCCTTCCAGCGTGAAGGAGCCTTCCGAATCCGACGGATAGACGGGGTTCGTCACGCCGGTCACGCGGAAGACCATGGGGGCCGAGAGCATCATCATCGCCCAACGGTTCACCTCGTCCTCGACGACCGAGTTGAGCTCGGCTTCGCGGAAATACAGCGCGATGGCGGCGCCGCGGACGTCCTGGTGCTGGAGGACGATCGGGTCGCCGGCCTTGCGATCGAGCGGCGCCCAGACGCCAGCCGTGACGAGTACGGCGGCGCGTCCGCCCTCGATGGGCGCGACGACGGCGCGGATGACGGGGCGGTCGGGCTTGGAGACGCCCCTCGGGGCGCCGCCGCAGCAGGCGAGGACGAGGGCACAGGCGAGCGCGAGCGGGATGGGACGCATCGTGGCCTCCTACGAAAGGTCTGACGCAGGTTTAGCACGCCGACGCCTTCCGGTCAACGAAAAAGCCCCCGCTCTCAGAGGGGGGCGACGCTGTCGAGCATGGACATCGGTCCGGCGATGTTGGCGTCATAGGCGTCCGCCGGCGCGATGACCGCATACAAGAGATAGCGCTTCTGGCCGCTGCCGATCTCCTGGACGCCCTGGTATACCTTGATCTTCGTGCCGTCGTCCTTGGATTCCTCGGACGTGAATGACCATCTTCCGCTTGGTTCCTGCGCGAGCGCGCCGGTCGCTCCGGCTGGCAGGGAGCCGGCGATGTACTTGTGTAAGGCCTCGGCTATGGCCTTGAGATCAAGGTCGTCGCTGCTGACGGGGCGGAGGAAGACCGCGACTGGCACGTGCGGAAGGAAGAGCATGAACTGCATCGAGCCGTCGTCCTGGGGCAGTGGCTTGCCCTGCCAGCCATTGCCGGGGAGGGTGAGCTTGAAGCCCAGGGCGTTGAACTTGAGGGTCGCGCCATCCTGCTCGACTGCCGGCTTCTCGGCCGTATCCGGCGTCTTCGCGATCTTCTGATCCTGCTTGAGCGGCGGGTTCGACGTCTTGGGGCCAGACGCGGCGGCGGAGCCGCAGGCGGCCAGGGTGAATGCCAACAGGACTGCCAGGATTCTCATCATCTCGGACTCCTTGGAAAGGGACTTCGTCCAATCTAAAGGAGCGTACGGATTCCGTCAAACGAAAAGCCCGCCGTTCAGGCGGGCAGGAGTCCGAGAATCTCTTCCGCGCGTTCGTCGACGCTCGTCGACTGCAGACGGTGTACGCGCTCGCGCGGGATTCCCAGCTGGATCAAGGCCTTGTGGATCCCGATATCGACCTGCCGCTGGATCTCGAGGTCGACAGGCCGCATGGCGTCGCCGACCAGCGGGAAGACGCCGATCGGGAAGTAGACGAAGCGGTCGATCAGGCTGACGCGGCGCCTGGCCGCGGCGCGCACCAGGGGTTCGAGCTGATCGTCGAGCGGCTTGTCGCGCAGGGTCAGGAAGTACGCCAGCTGATCGACGCCTGCGCGATCGGCCACGGAATGCCGACGGTGGTCCAGGCCGGGGTTCATGGCCGGGTCGGCGATGCTCGACGCGTTGAGCGAAGCGAGGGCCAGGACGCCGATGCCGTACTGTCCGACGATGTCGAACGGACTGGCGAGCCCGAAGATCTCCGTCAGGCGCCGCACGTTCTCATCGTGGAACGTCATGTCGGGACGAAGCGTCTTCAGGCGTTCGAGCGCGGTCGTCTTGCCGACGCCGTGGGATCCGATGAGTCCGATGTGCATGATTCCTCCAGGCGGGCATATTGGCAGGAAAACGGCGGTCCGTCAAACGAAAAATGACGCCTGGCGTCATGCAGTGCGGGGCGAAGCGAGCAGCTCGTACGGCTTGGTCGTGCCGTCGGCGTGACGGATGCGGGCGCGCGTCTCGTCGCGGCTGAGACGGCGCGCGGCGTCGAGTCGCTGGATCGGGAGGATCACGCCGATCGAGCTGATCTCCCAGATCGGGAACTTCCTCGTGAGAAGCCACTCGGCCTCGCCGAAGACGCCCTTGCCGAACATGCCGTCGCGGAACGGCAGGAAGACGCCGCCTTGGCAGGTCGGCAGGATCACCTCGAAGAAGTACCCCATGCCGGTAGGCTTGCCGTCGCCGTCGACGCGCGTCTTGGCGTACGCCTCATAGGCGGCGGAATGCTCCGGAGCGTCGGGGTTGACGATTTCCCAGGAAGGGAAGGCCGGTCCGATGACGCTGAGCAACAGCTTCTGGAACGGCGTGCCGTAGACGTTGACGGGATGGCCGAAGTAGAGGCGCTTCGTGCGTGGCGTTTCGTGCACTGGCTGGGGCGGTTCGATCATGTAGTCTCCTTGGAAAGGTCTGCCGACAGGATGCGCCGGGGCGCATGCACCGTCAACCGATGACGGTCCCTTGGAACGGCTTGCCGTCGAGCGCCTTGCCGATCTCGGAGAGCGAGCGGCCTTCGATCATCTTCACTTCCAGGCCGATGCGTTCGGCCATCTTGGCGGCGACGGGATCGAAGGGCACGTTGGCGCCCGGATCCCAGCGGTTCCCGACCATGCGGCGGAAGGCCTTCCAGCCGATGTATTCGAGCGGCTTCGCCTTCGGATCCTTGCGCGGGTCCGCGCTGTAGACGTGGTCGATGTCGGAGAGGTTCAGCACGGTCGTGGCGCCGAGGCTCGAAGCCAGGAGCGTCGCGCAGTAGTCGGTCGACCAGCCCGGTTTCCAGCCTGCGGCGATGAGCACCGGTTCGCGGAAGGACGGCGGCGCGAGCGGGTTCTTCACCACGGTCGCGTGCGCCATCTTGCGGAAGATCGTGCGGAGCAGGTGCGCGTTCAGGCGCGTGGAGTGGATGCCGATCCAGTCGACGTCTTCGCGCGAGAGCGGTCCGACGGCGCGGGCGGCCTTCTGATAGCTGCGGGCCGTCGAACCGCCGCCGCATATCAAGACGAAGCGCTCGCCCTTGGCGACGCGCTTCGCGATGAAGATCCTGAAACGCCGGAGGAACGCCGCGTCAATCCCGCCTTTCGGGACGATGAGGGAGCCTCCGAGAGAGATGATGACGGGCGCTTTCTTCATCTACTTCTTGTTGAAATCCTTGGGGAGACTCTTCCGGTTTATCGAGACTTTGCCCCGGAACGAGCTCGGCGTGCGGTAGCCGGGGCCTTTGCGGTTGCCGCCGAAGCTGCGGGAGTTGTTCTTACTCATGGCGCGAGAGTTCGAGGCGGGCGATGTTCTCGACATAGCGCTTGGAGAGGTCGGAGCCGCCCATGGAACTGAGATCGTCGGCCTGCCGGAGGTAGACCAATCCGCAACCGAGCGCGGCGATGACCAGCGCGGCGACGTTACGGTCGGACGGGCCCATAGACATGCGGACCGCGAGCGTCGAAAGCGCCGCCATCGAGAGGAGAAGGTTCCAGAGGCTCGCTGACATACTGCTCGCCCAGAGTTCCTGGATGCGCTGGCGGGCTCCGGCGACGATACCGGCGGACTCCAGCAGTTCACGGTAGAGGACGCGCTCCTTCTCGGTGTCGAGCGACGGGATCTGATAGAGGTGGTAGCTGAACTTGCGGAAGGCGCCGTTCGTCAGCTGGTACTGCGAGAAGTCCTTCTTGTCGAAGGACGTCAGGTAGCCGTAGAGGTGGCCGTGCAGATCCGTGAACCACTGGCGGTGACGCTCGCCGCCGAGGTTCTTGCCGAGGTGATAGACGCGGCGGAGCTTGTTGAGTTCGACGGCGACTTCTTCCACGAGGTCGTCGCGGCGCGAGAGCGCGCGGTGCGCGGAGAAGCCTACGATGACGCCGGTCAAGACGACGGCGGCGGCGGCAAGTTCGGCCGAGCCGGCCTGGACGGGGCCGATGAGCGTGATGCCGAACGCGACCGCGAAGACGAGCAGGAGATTCTTGTTCATCGACATATCAATAGTCTTTTGAAAGCGAGGAGTTGGTGATCCAGCTGACGGTCCAGAGGACGAGCGCGCCCCAGAAGGCGGCGGCGAAACCCGAGACCTGGAACCCTTTGACGAGGGTGGAGACGAACCAGAACAGCAGCGCGTTGATCACGAAGGTGAAGAGGCCGAGCGAGAGCAGGTTGATCGGCAGGGTCAGGAAGACCAGGATCGGCCGGATGAGCGCGTTCACGATGCCGAGGACAAGCGCCACGATGAGCGCGGAATAGAAGCCGTCGACCGTCACGCCCGGCACCACGCGGGTGACGAGCAGGAGGGCCAGCGCGTTCAGGATCCAGCGGAGAAGGAGCTGCATATCAGATGAGGCGCGGCTGACCGTCATCCTCGTCCTCGTCCTCGTCCGAGGCCGCGCCGCCGTCGGCGAAGTCGGAGAATTTCTCCTTGATCTGCGTGACCTTGTTCTCGACTTCGGCCAGGCGCGAACGGCACTTCTTGGCGAGCTCGAGTCCGCGCTCGAATTTCTTCAAGCCTTCCTCGAGATCGACTTCGGACGCCTCGAACCACTGGACGATGTCTTCCAGTTCCTTGAAGGCTTCGGCGAAATTGGCTTTCTTGGCTTCTTTGACGGACATGGTATTTCCCCCTCTTGAAGCAAGAGGGGCAGGGGGAGTTATGCTCGAGGGGATAACCCCTCCGGCCTTCGGCCACCTCCCCTTGCGTCAAGGGGAGGATTCAATGGACCGTACATCTGCTTGCAAGGTTCCTTTGGCCAATTGTACGGCAATCGCGGCGCCGGTGTCCAAGGAGGCGGCGTCACGGAGGACCTTGCCGTCCGCGCCGCGGACGATGGCGTATCCCCTTCTTAAGACGGCGGCGGGGTCGAAGGATTTCAGCAGGCGTTCGTCGCGCTCGACGGCGCCGACGAGCTTCTGGACGCGGGATTCGAAACCGAACAGGCAGCGTTCAAGGTCCGACATCACGGCGTCGAACTCGTCGCGCGCGGCGCGGACGTGCGATTGCAGCTGGTTCTCGATGTCGGTGAGCCGGTGCGACCTTGCGGCGATTTCCTTCTCCAAGGCGCGCTCCATCGTGCGCTCGAAGGCTTCGATCTCGCGGGCGACGTCGCGGCGGTCGGGCGTCAGGCGTTCGGCCGCGTTCGAGGGCGTCGAGGCGCGCACGTCGGCGACGAAATCAGCGACCGATTCGTCGCGCTCGTGACCGACGCCGACCACGACCGGGACCTTCGAGGCGAAGACGGCGCGGGCGACTTCCTCGGAGTTGAAGGCGTGCAGGTCCTCGAGCGAGCCGCCGCCGCGCGTGAGCACGATGACCTCGGCGAGTTCCGGATGCGCGTTGAAGTACGCGAAGGCGCCGACGATGTCGCCCACGGCGTCTCGGCCCTGCACCTGGACGTGCGCGGCGGCGATCTTCACCCCGCCCCAGCGGTTGCCGAGGATGCGCAGGAAATCGGTGTAGGCGGCGGATTCCGTCGAGGCGATGAGTCCCACGCGTTCGGGGAAGCGCGGAATGGCGCGCTTGCGGCCGGGCGCGAACAGGCCGTCGCCTTCGAGCTTCTTCTTCATCAGTTCGAAGGCGCGCTTCAGGGCGCCCTCCCCCACCATCTCGACGCGCTCGACCGTCACCGAGAACTTGCCGCTCTTGGCGTAAATCTTCGGCAGGCCGTGGACGCGCACCTTCATGCCGTCCTCGAGCGGCTGCTTGAGCTGCCAGGCGGTCGCGAAGCACGACACGACGGCGTTCTCGTCCTTCAGCAGGAACCAGATCCATTTGCCTTGGCTCACGTGATATTCGGCGACTTCGCCCTCGATCGTCACGCCCTGCGGGAAGACCTTGTCGGCGAAGACGATGTTCAGCGCGTCGACGAACTGCGAGACGGTCAATGCTTGGGGTTCGGGCATAGCGCGACCATCGTACATCATTGACAAAGGCGTGGAAAACCGCTACGTTCGAGGCAGTCCGTACCTTCCACCAAAGGAGCGACCGTGCCGAATCCCGAATCCACGCCGCCTGCCGATTCCATCGAGAACGTCCGCAAGGACAAGCTCGGCATCTTCGGCCCCCGGGCCAAGCTCGTCCCCTACACCGGCGTGACCGGCTTCATGTCCGTGGCGGACGTGAGAGCGGTCGCCGCCGACGCCTACACCGCGAGCGGCTTCGACACGCCGACCCGCGGCGGCCGCAAGCTCGCCATCGGCGTGCTCGCCAGCTGGAAGACGCTCAACGGCGAGCCGCCGGGCCAGCCCGGACGCTACCCGAAGCTCGAAGACATCCGCGCCGTCATCGACGCCGCCGCGGAGACGTATCATCACCGCGCCGTCTGGCAGCCCGAGGGAGAAGGCGCGTCCTTCGACCTCAAGACGCGCTGCCTGCGGATGATCCACTACTCCAGCAAGGAGCCGAACCTGTCCGCCCAGATCGACCGCCTGTGCGAGATCGCCGGGCCGAACCTCGATGGCTTCCAGCTCAACATGACCTGGCCGCGCGAGGACGAGATCCGCGCGCTGGCGCAGGCCCGCCCGACGCTGCGGCTCATCCTGCAGATCAACAGCAGGATGTACTCGGGCGTCTCGCGAAGCCCGCAGCTGCTGGCGACCGAAGTCGCGAAGAAGTATTCGCCCTGGGTCACCGACGTGCTCTTCGACATGAGCGGCGGCTTCGGCCTGTCCGCCGACCTCGCCGAAGCGGAGTACGCGCTCGAAGCGCTCTATACGACGCTCGGCGGCGCGGACGCCGGCGGCATCAGCATCGGCGTGGCGGGAGGCCTCTGCTGGCAGTCGGTCGTCGGGCTGAAGCGCCTTTTCGACCGCTGGCCAGACCTCTCAATCGATGCCGAAGGACGCCTGCGCGACAAGACGACCGACGCGCTCAACCGCGAGATGGCGCGCGAGTACGTCCGCCGCGCGGCGGGCGTGATGCCGCATCGGACTCCGAAAACCGAAACGACCCCGTGAAGGGTCGTTTTTCATTTTGCTTCAAGAGGGGGATTCGTTTTTCCTCCCCTTGAAGCAAGGGGAGGCGGGAGGGGTTATTCGGCGATGATGAGGACCTCGTTGAGGTCGCTGACGGAGAAACCGGGCCGGCGGCCGCCGCCGATCGCGTAGATGCGGTTCTTCCAGGCGACGGCGGCGTGGCCGTGCCGCGCGCTCAGCATCGGCAGCGCGAGCGTCGACCACGACATCTTCTTCGCGTCGAGAACCTCGATTTCGGCGACGTTGCCTTGCTTGGATTCGCCGCCGAGGACGTACGCCGCTCCGCCGAGCGCGGCGGCGGCGTGTCCGCTGCGCGGAAAGGCCATGTCCGGCGCGGTCTCCCACGCCTGGCGCTTCGGGTCATAGGCTTCGGACGCGCCGAGGCTTTTCGCGACGGAACCGCGCCGCCCGCCGAGCGCGAATATCTTGCCTCCCGCCGCGGCGGCGGCGAGATAGGCGCGCTGCGTCGGCATGGACTTGAGGCCGTTCCAGCCGCCGCGCGCCGGATCGAAATACTCGATGGCGTCGTCGGCGCCGGCTGTCGTGACGCCGCCCATGACGTAGACGGTCCCGTCGAGCGCGGCTGCCGCGGCCGCTCCGCGGAAGTCATTCAGGCGTCCGAGCTGTTCCCAGGCGTCCTTCTCGGGATCATAGGCGTAGACGTCGTCGATATGGCGCGAAGCCAGGCCCGTCAGGCCGCCGATGACGTAGATCTTCTTGCCGTCCGAAACGACGGCGGGATGATGGACGGCTTGCGGCAGGCGCGGTATGGAGCGCCAGGCGTCGGCGCCGATGTCGTAGGCCATCGCGGAGGAGAGCGTGCGGAAAAAACCGTCGATGCCGCCGACGACGTAGATCGTATTGCCCAGGACGGCGGCGCCGAACTCCGCGCGCGGGAACGGCATCGGCGCGACCGTCTCCCAGTGCGTGCCGGTCCCGCGTTCGCCGATCGGCGTCGTGGTGGCTGAAGCGTCCTCCGGGAAGAAGTGCGTCACGGCGGGATCGCGCCGCGCTCTCGCCCAATCCCAGCCTTGGACATAGTGCAGGTACGTCCCGACGCAGACGAGCGCGAACAGGAAGGTGAAAATCTTACGCATGCTCGTCCCAGCGCTTGCGGCCTTTCTTGATGTCGGCCAGGAGGAACTTCGCGCCCGTGTTGTCCTTGGGGTTGAGCTTGAGGAGTTCTTCAAAGCGTCTTTCCGCCTCCTTGGTGTCGCCGCGCCGATAGGCCGCCAGCGCGAGGCCGTGGAGCGCACGCAGCAGCGAGCGGTCATGCGGCGCGTCCCATTCGACGTGCGTCGGCATCCTGCCGTTGAAAGCCTTCAAGGCTTCCTTGAGAGCTTTCGCGTGCATCTCCTCGGCGTCGTCCAAGCGCTTCTCGTGGAACGCGATCGTGCCGAGGCCGTTCAGCGCGTCGGCATGGCGCGGATCGCCGGCGAGCACGCCCAAGAACGCCTCTTCGGCTTCGCTCAACATGCCCGACTGCAGCGCGGCCCAGCCGGCGGCGAAAAGATGTTCGATCTCTTGCGGAGGAAGTCTTACGTCTTTCATATCAAGTCTACCGAGCTTCACCCGATATTCCCCCTTCGAGTCCTTCGCACTTCTGGACGCACATCAGGATGCAGGCCTCGGCGTCGGGCGGGCAGGCGGAGGCGCATTCGTTCCAGGTGCCGCCGGCTTCCTCGCATGAAGATCGGTCCGTGACGGGTTCCTCCGACGGAAGTTCGGCGTTCGCCGCGTCAGGGATGCCCTCGACCTGGTCCAGAGCGTTGGTATAGAACCACGCTCCGACCGCCAGTCCGGCGAGCGCGAGCGCGATGGCGAGGAGATGCGTGATGGGCGGTCGTTCTTTCATATCACTGGAGGCATTTCTTGACCGCGGCTTCTTCCTGCGTGGTGTAGTTCCCGGACAGCACGGCCGAGACGCGGTCGCCCGAGATCGATGCGCTGAGGCACAGCATCTGCCGGGGCGTAAGCTCCTTGGCCTTTTCCTTCAGCTGCGCCGGCGTCATGCCCTTCAACGACTCGACATCGATCGATGGCGCGGAAGTGGCCGCTTTCGGAAACGTCTCCGCTGAAGAAGCGGCAGCGGGCCCGTCGATCCACGCGAAACTGCGTCCCGTCAGACGGTATCCGGCGTAGACGCTGGCTGAAAACCACAGGAGCGCGAGGAAAAAGGCGCCGGCTTTCATAATCACTTCGCGTACTGGTTCATGAGCGTCTCAAACGCCTGGGCCTGGATGTTCTCCAGGAGTTTCGGCAGAGGATTCGCGAGCAAGACCCATAGGACCCCGCCGAGCATGAGGCCGTAGAAGGCCAGCTGGACCATCAGCTTCAGGACGGTCAGGACCTTGATGAGCGTGTCGAGGCCGCTGGCGGCCGGGTTGGGATTTTCATTGAGCATATGCCGGTATCGTACCATGGACGAGGCCGCCCTTTACAGGGGCGGACGATACGGATAGCATGAGTCAAAACAATCATATGGACGCCTGCTGCAAACACGACGACAAGGACGCGAAGAAGGACGGAGCCGAAAAGGGATGCTGCGAAGCCTGCCCGGACAAGGGCTGCGACGGCTGCGACTGCTCGAAGCCGGAAAACGCTAAGGGCGGCTGCATGGGCGGCGCGTGCGCGTGCGAAAACGGCCGCTAAGGCGGCCGTTTTCTTTTCGCGTGCCGGACCACGGCATTCGTGGTAAAATCAGCAGGCAATCGTGCCTGTGTATGAGCGAATTCCGCCTCTGGGTCCATAGGAAGGTCGCGCGCCTCGACGAGACGCGCGAACGAAGGTTCGTCGCGCTCGCGTCGGCCCTGATTTTCGCCGTCCTATCGCTCGGCCCGCAGGCGCTCCGCATCGTCGACGCCGCCATCGACTCTCCCGATATCAGCATCGATGAGCTCGGTGCGGAGCCGCTCCTCAATCCGGTGCGGTTCAAGGCGACGGTCCTGAACGCCATCGTCAGCCAGGTACAATTCCTGGTGCTGGACGCATCCGGCGCGAGTACGTCCGTTCCTGGCCACCACGCCGACACCGTAGGCCTGTCTCTTTGGGAATCCGATGAATTCATGGGCGAGCCTGGACGGTCTTACACCGTCAAGGTTCGTTACGCTTCTTCGACGACGCAGGGGCAGTTCATCGATTCGTCGCAGTCCGTCGCGTTCAGCATTTTCGATCCCGCGCAGGGCGCCGGTACCGGAACAGGGACGACTGGTTCGACCGGCACTTCCGGAACGTCCGGCACGTCCGCGAACGCGTCGGTGGAGATTTTCCAGCTCGTCGCCTGGCCAGGCACGGAAACCAGGATCGAAGCGCGCGGCATGCACGCCGGCTTCACCGCGACTTCCGCCGCCTATCGCGTCCAATCGGTCACGGGACTCGCCTTCCTCGGCGAATTCCCGGCTGCGCAGGAAGCGGGCGGCGCCTGGCATGCCCTATTCCCGATACCGGGCGGCGCGCTCTATAAGGCGACGCTCATCGTGCGCGAAGGGACTCAGGACCATGCATCCATCCCTGCGGAAGTCGCCGTGCCGGTCGAGGACGCGACAGGGACCCAAACGACGACGCCTGCCCCGACGGCCCCGGCGCCTGTCGTTTCCTTGCTTCTCCCGAATGCCGGCGCGTCGCTCATGAGCCCTGTCGCGCTGGCGGCGCGCGTCGAGAACGCCACTGCGACATCGGTGGGGTTCGAGGTGCTTGACCCGGCCGGCGTCTCTCGCGTCGTGCTCGGCGCCGCCGTCGCCGACGGACGCTGGACGGCGATGTTCGTCGGGAATCCGGGACAATATAGCTTCGGCGTCCGTGCCGTGCTCTCCGACGGCGCCGTCATCCCTCCGACTGACTTCCGACCATTCAGCATCGCCGCTCTACCGACCGAAAATGCGACGACGACCGGAACCGTCCCGCTTCCCGACCCGACCGCGCCCGAACCCTCCCCGGCCACGACGACGCCCGTCGTCACGCCGGCCGTCGAGATCTTCTCGCCGGACCCGTCCGCCGTGCCGTTCGCCGGACCGGTGCCGATTTCCGTCCGTGTCCGCAACGGCCTGCCGGAGAGGGTCGTCGCCGTCGTCATCGGACCGAACGACCGCGAGACGATCGTCGTCGCTTCTAAATCCGCGACGGGTGATTTCTGGACGGCTCTTTTCGACGGACCTGACGGCGAATACCGTTTCCGCGTCCGCGCCTCCGTCGCGGGCGAGGATTACTTCGCGCCTGAACGCCGTTTCGCGGTGAAGCGTCCCGCCGCGACGTCCGCGCCCGTACCGGATACGGCTGGACCTGGGCCTGTCGCGAACATGCCGATCCTGCCGTCCACTATCCTCAAGGACGGACCGCCGCCCATGACGGCGATCGTACCTGTCGACGAAAACCGGGGCGGTACGTCGAGCGCGCCGACGAGGCCGGACGTCGGCGGCGAGTCGATTCCTGAAGCGCTCCGTCTCGAATGCCGCGATGGCGGCATCCTGCCGGCCCGCTGCGTGGATTGGCTCAAGGCCAAGCATCAGAGCCGCGAGTGCGCGGAAGCCGGCGCCGTCACGAGGGAAGCGTGCCTCGCTGTCCTTGGCCGGCTGAACGTCGCCGTCGACGAGACGAACGTCTTCGGCATGGCCACCGATCGCGACATACTGGACGCGGTCGAAGCCGCCCGCGAGGTCGCCGGCAAGGCCATGAAGCTGGCCGAGATGCCGCCCGCGATCGGGCGCCTCCTGGCTTTCGAACCGCGACCGGAAGAACGCTGGAGGGTGATGGCGTCCCGGGACGATTCGCCTTCCTTGCTCATCCTCGACAACGACGGCGACGGCCTGCCTGACGACGCCGAGCGGAGGTTCGGCACCGACCCGGACGCCGCCGACACCGACGGCGACGGCTTCAGCGACGGACAGGAAATCAGGAAGGGCTACAATCCGCTTGGCCCCGGCGCGCTGGACAGGCCGCTGCGCGGCCTCGACAAGGCGACGCTCGAAAACCGCGAGATCGCGCAGCCGCGCGGCTCTTCCGCGCCCGTCGACCCATCCTTCACCATCGCCGCCGAAGCGGCAGCGCCGGCGTCCGAAGACGAAGTCATCCGCCTCTCCGGCAAAGCCGCCCCGAACTCGGTGGTCAGCATCTTCGTCTACAGCTATCTGCCGATCGTCGTCACCACCACGACCGACGAGAACGGCGACTGGACCTACGACTTCGGAAGCAAGCTGGCCGAAGGACGCCACGAGGCCTACGTCTCGATCAACGACGACACCGGCAAGCTCGTCGCCTCCTCCTCGCCGCTCGCTTTCTTCGTCAAGGAAGCGAAGGCCGTCTCGGAGGAAGACTTCCTCCGCCCCGACATCAACGTCGAGGAGGCTCCTACGACGTTCTCGCGCTGGTTCGTCTACGGCGGCATCGGGCTCGTCGCGCTCGCGGCCATCCTCGTCATCGCCATCGTCCTGCAGACGCGCAAGTCGCCGCTGAAGGGAACCGGAGACGAGCCATGATCGCGTTCAAGAAATACTGGCAGATCATCTACGCGATCGTCCTGATCGTGCTGGTGCCGATCCTGATCGTCGTCAACACGCTCTACGCCGTCCGCGGCTTCAAGGCCGATACCGACGTCGCCCTCCAGCGTCAGGCGCTGATCGTCGGCCGCCTCTTCAACGTCGCGGCGCGCGAGTCGCTGGACGACGCCACGAAGCTCCAGGCGCTCATCGACGACGTCGCCGGGCAGATCGGCGAAGTCCGTGCCCTCGAAGTCCTCGTCCCCGACGGCGGTGCGCTGCCGAGCGAGCGCTTCCGCATCGTCGCGGGGCTGGACGCCTCCGCCGTCGGCAAGTCTTCGAGCCAGATCCAGAACGTCCTGGCATGGACGCAGGACGAGGCTTTCGCTTTCCTGACGCGCTCCGACGATCCCTCGTCGAACGACGAGGACGCGCCGCGCGCTTCCGGCAAGCGCTACTGGGCCGTCATCATGCCGATCGTCGACGCCGCCGGACGGAAGCAGGCGCTCGTCTACATGAAACTTTCGCTTGAGACGCTCGACGCGCGCGTGGCCTCGACGCTCTTCAGAGCGTATCTCCTGCTCTCGCTGACGGTGCTCGTGACCGTGCTCATCCTCGCCTCCAACACGCGCCTCTTCCAATACGCGCTTCTCTTCCGGAAGTTGAAGGAGGTCGACAAGATGAAGGACGAGTTCATCTCGATGGCTTCGCACGAGCTGATGACGCCGATCTCGGCCATCAAGGGCTTCCTTTCTCTCTTCCTCGAGAACGCCTTCGGACCGTTCCAGGGCGTGGCGCGCGAGAAGATGTCGACGCTCTACACGCTTTCGGAGCGTCTGGGCGATCTCGTCGAGGACCTGCTGAACGTCTCGCGCATCGAGCAGGGACGCCTCTCGATCGATCCGGCGCCGTCGCAGCCTGAAGAGCTGGTACGCGGCGTGATGGAGGAGCTCGAGAGCAACGCCAAGAACAAAGGCCTCGCCTTCTCTTTCGACGCGCCCGCCGCCCCGCTGCCGAAGATCTCCGTCGATCCGGCGCGCGTGAAGCAGGTGCTCGTCAACGTCATCGGCAACGCCATCAAATACACCCCGAAGGGTTCCATCACGGTCTCGGCCTATCTCGAGGAGGGCAAGGTCAAGATCAAGTGCACCGACACGGGTCTCGGCATGTCGCCGCAGGCGCGCGAACGGCTGTTCCAGAAGTTCTATCGCATCGCCACCGACGCCACGCGAAGCATTCCTGGCACGGGACTCGGGCTCTGGATCACCAAGCAGCTCGTGGAGCTCCAGCACGGACAGATCTACGTCGATTCGATCGAAGGCGTCGGCACGCAGATGTCGATCGTCTTCCCGGCCGTGCCCGACAAGGCATGATCACGGATGCGAGGAGGCGCCCTTGACGGGGCGCTTTTTCCGAGGTACGCTCCGGCCGGTCCATTCGACAAACAAGGAGATCGCAGAATGAAGAAAAGCGTGCGAAGCGACGCGGCCCCCGATGCCATCACCCCCATGCTCCTGAAGCTCAGGGCGAAGAAGACGCGCAAGGAGCCTGTCATCGTCGCCGTGGCCGGTGGTTCCGGCGACGGCAAAGGCCACCTGATCGGACGCCTGATCGAGAGGCTGGGCACGGACGCCGTCTCCGTCCTGCCGCTCGACAACTACTACATCGGCGTCGGGAGGATGCGGGAGACGGGCGTCCCGCACTTCGACCATCCCGCCGCGCTCGACCTGGCGCTCGCCGCCAAGCACCTCGCGAAGGCGCGCGTCGACGAGACGTCGAAGATCCCGACCTACGACTTCCCCAGCGGGGAACGCGTCGGCGACGAGGACTTCACGGCCAAGGCGTTCATCTTCGTCGACGGCCTCTTCGCCTTGCGGGATTCCGACATCCGCGCCGTCGCCGACCTCAAGATCTTCGTCCGTTCCGATCATGACAGTTCGATGCTGCGACGACTGTTCCGCGACGCCGGTCCGACCGGCCGCACGCGGCAGACGTCGAGCGAGGTGCTCGAGCAGTACTTCACGACGGTATACCCCGCCAAGAAGGAGTTCATCGATCCGACGGCATCGGCCGCCGACGTCGTCGTCGAGTCGCAGTACGATCCGGCCGTCGAAGCGCTCCTGGCCGGACCGGCCCAGTTCCAGCTCAAGGCCCGCGGCTTCCGACCGGACGACCATGTCACGGCGCTCTGCCGCGCCGTGCGCCTCGGCGCCACGGTCACCCAGACCGACCGCTTCATGCAGCCGAAGTCGCGCGACTTCAGCGGAGAGATGCTCCGGCTGCGCATCGAGAACGGCGAGGTCCTCATGACCTACAAGGGGCCGTTCCACGCCTCGCGCATCGGAACACGTCCGGCGACATCGCCCATCCCGCTGCCGATCGACGCGATGAAGTGGTTCCGCGACGACTACGACGTCGTCGCCACGTTCAAGAAGCGGCGAACCCTCTTCCTCGCCGACGACGTCCTCATCGCGCGCGACGAGATCGAGGGTCTCGGGAACTTCTTCGAGGTCCGCTCGACCTCCGAGCAGCGCCGGCCGCGGATGCGCGCGCTGCTCGGAAAGCTCTGTCCCAAGGAGCGCCTGCTGACGCAGAGCTACCTCGAGCTCTGGAAGGAGCGCGCCTCCTCCACGACCGCGATCTGATCCGCGAGACCCTCCAACCTCCCCTATACAGGGGAGGATTTTTTTATTCCCCGCGGACGAGCCAGTCCTTCAGGTGCGCCGTGGCGCGGACGTCGTCCTCGTTGTAGTCCTTGATCTTGTCGAACATGGCGCGGTCCTTCTTCTCGCACCATTCCTGGAACCAGAGGACCGAGTTCGCGCCGGAAGCGTCCGACGCGCGCCAGCGGAAACCCAGGTGCTTGGCGACGTCCTTCAGGGAATAGAAGTAGAGGGGAAAGATGACGCAGCGCTGCGTCACGCGGTTGAGGTCGATCATGTTGGCGGGGTCGAGCGCCGCGGCGGCTTTCTTGGAGATGCCGTATTTGGCGGAGAGGCGGCGGATGGCGTCGAGTTCGTACCAGCCGTAGTGATAGATGGGCGTACCGGCGTAGCCTTCGATGAAGTCGCAGAACTCCGTCCAGGCGCGGCCTTCGTCGGCCGGGTCCTCGGCCGCGAAGGCCTTGTACGTCTCCTTGCCGCCCTCGCGGATCAGGAGGCCGTGGAGATATTCGACGCCGATCATCGGGTCGCCCTCGATGTCGAAATGCAGTTCCGTGTCCGTCTCCGGAAGGCGCGGCTCGTCGATGCGGATCGTCCTCTTGTCGTGCAGGGATTGCGCCTGGAGGTGCAGGCGGTCGAGACGGTGGTCGGAGACGCCCTTCACCTCGGCGTGGACCGCGGCAAGGTCGGCTTCGGCGAGCTTCGTCAGCGTGCCGTATCCCGCCTCGCGCAGGCGGCGCATCTCGCTCTTGTAGATCTTGTATATCAGGCTGATGTCGTCCGCTTCCTCGGCTTCCCTCTTGCACATCCCGTGCCACGGCGAATCCTTGCAGCTCGACATGAACGAGAGCGACGGCTTCTCGCCGGCGCGGATGGCCAGGATGCGATCTAAGACCTCGAAGAAGCCCGGCTCGGCGGCATCGACGGAGAACCTCCGCTCCTCGCGATCTACGTTGATGATGACGCCGTCGTCCGGCTTCACGCCCTGGATCTTCTTGAGCAGCAGCGCGTAGAAGACGAGCTGGTAGGACTGCGCCTCGGTGATCTCGCGGCTCGACTTGATGTCGATGGCCTCGTAGGACCAATCGCCGAAATCGGACGGCGTCTCGACCCGGCGCAGCAGGTCCGGACGTCCGGACCATTCCCCGTCGAGCAGCGTACCTTGGTAGATGAGCGCGGCGCCGCGCTTCATCGCCTTGAGCGTGGCGGCGAAAAGCTCCTCCGGCTCGCCCCCGGAAGGCATCTCCTCGTACGGGCCGAGCTTCTCGACGCAGCGGCGTTCGTGCAGGACGCCGTCCTCGCGTAATTTCTGCAGCATCGGCGGCACATCCCCCTTGTCCTTGGGGTCTCCGAAGATGTCCCAATAGACCCAATGCGGGCACTTGAGATAGCGGTAGAAGGCGTCGGCGGTGAGGTGCGGAAGCTTCACGGGCATACGCGGATACGGTACACGACCTTCCTGAAACGAAGAAGCGACGCCGCGAGGCGCCGCCCCGAGCTCAGTCGAGGGGACTGTCCTCGCGCCGCGCTCATCGAGCTTCAAGGATGACGATGGCGACGGCGGAAAGCCGGCGGTCGCCCAGGTCGCTGCCGGTCGCCGTCAGCACGGTGCCTGGCTTCAATTCGGACGCGGGAACGGGAGAACCGCCGACGGTCGTGATGGTCGTGTCGGACTCGACGATCAGCTCGTCGTACGCCTGCTTGGATTCCATCTTCACGACCCTGCCGTCGAACTCCACGACCGTGCCGAAGAGCGTGGGCGGCTGCTGCTGGAGCCCGACCGGACCCTTGGGAGGCCGCGCCTCGACCGCGCCGTTCCTCAAGCTCGAAAGCAGCGAGGCGTACGCCAGGACGGATATGAGCGCCCCGGCGGCCATCCCGACGAGGACCCATAGTACGACGGCGTGCGTGACGGGCTTCCGATGCCAGAACATGCTACTTGGATTTCGCTTCGACGATGACGGACGTCATCTTGTCCCCGCCGCGAAGCTTGTCGACGACGTCCTGGCCCTTGGTGACCATGCCGAAGACGGTGTAGAGCGGCAGCAGCGGCGTGTCCTCGAGCATGATGAAGAACTGGCTGCCGTTGGTGTTCGGTCCCGCGTTGGCCATAGCGACGATGCCCTTGGCGTACGGACGCTTCACCGGTTCGTCCTCGAAACGGTAGCCGGGGCCGCCCGCGCCGGTGCCGGTCGGGTCGCCGCCCTGGATGACGAAGCCCGGGACGTACCGATGGAAGGTCAGTCCGTCATAGTAGCCGCCCTTCGTCAGGTAGACGAAGTTCGAGACGGTCTTGGGCGCTTCCTCCTCGAACAGCTCGAAGACGATCTCGCCCTGCGTGGTCATCATGCGGATCCGGCGGTCCTTGATCTGGTTCTCCGGCAGCGCGCCCGGGAACTCCCATCGCTTGTCCATATCGGCGGTATTAGGTGTTGAAGTCGGGACAGTCAGTTTGCCGGTTTCGGCGGCGAGCGGGGGCGCGGAAGCAGGTTCGGTCGGCGCGGGGGCGCAGCCGGCTCCAACGAGGAGCAGCGCCGCTATAAGAGGGTATGAGCGTTTCATATGGACTTCATGATACCAGCCCGATGACTTTTTCGGCCAGCGCCTCGCGCGCGCCATGTCGGAAGAGCGCCTGGAGACCGAGGCCGAGCCGTCGCGCATCTTCCGGTTTCTTCAGCAGGTCGCGCGTGAAGGTGACGAGCTGTTCCGGCGTGAGATCGAGCTCCCTGAACATCCGGGCGCCCCCCCGCTCGACGACGTATTCGGCGTTCTTCTCCTGGTGCGAATCCGGGATGGGTACGAGGATGACGGGTTTGGCCAGGGCGGCGAGCTCGGTCAGCGTGCCCATGCCGGCACGGCCGATGACGACGTCGGCGGCGGCCATGAGATGCGCCATGTCCTTGCCGACGAAATCGAAGCGATGATACCGCTCGGGATGCGTGAGCTGCGGCAGTCTCACCGGCGTCTTTTCCAGGCCCGTGATGTGCGCCAGATCGGCGAAGCCCGTCCAAAGCGGCGACGCGGAAGCGATCAGCTCGTTCAGGAAGACGGAGCCGGTGCCACCTCCGAAAGCGAGCACGACGGGGCGCTCGCCCGTGACGCCGAGGAGCGCGAGTCCCTTGGCGCGGTCCCCTTCCTCGACGGATTTACGCACGGGATTGCCGATGACCTCCGCCTTGCCTGGCGGGAAATCCGCGAGCGACGGTTCGAAGGCTACGGTGACGATGGACGCGGAGCCGGCCAGAAGCGTGTTGCTGAGCGAGGGTACGACGTCCTGCTGATGGATGATGATCTTCACGCCGCGCAGGCGGGCGGCGAACCCGACAGGCACCTGCACGTAACCTCCTGCGCCGATGACGGCGGCAGGCTTTTCCCTTTTCAGGATGTCGCCGGCGCGCCAGACCGATGCCGCGAATTCGAACGGCAGGGCCAGCGTCTTCAGGCTGAAGTATCGGCGCAGCTTGGGCGACGCGAGCGGCAGGAAGCGCATGCCGGCTTCCGCCACGAGGCGGGCCTCGGGGCCGTCAGGCGTGCCGACGAAGACGCATTCCGCGTCTGGCTTGATGCGGCGGATCTCATTGGCGACCGCCAAAAGCGGCGTGACCGGCCCGAGCGTCCCTCCGCCCGCGAAGAGGAATTTCATATCTGCCACCGTACCTTTTTCATTTCCTACGGACAAGCTTGCGCTCCGACGAGATGGAGGCGAGCACGCCGACGGCGGCAAGGTTCGCCAGCATGGCCGTGCCGCCGTGGCTGATGAACGGCAGCGGTACGCCGGTCAGCGGCATGATTCCGACCATCGCCGAGATGTTCAGCGCCGCCTGGAAGCCGATCCAGGTCGTGATGCCGACGGCGGCGAAGCGCGAGAACGGATCGTGCGACTCTTCGGCGATCTTGAGTCCGCGATAGATGAGATACAGGAAGGCGAAGATCAGCGCGGCCGAGACGAGGAAACCGAGCTCCTCCGAGACGACGGCGAAGATGGAATCGCCGGCGACTTCCGGCAGGTACTGGAACTTCTGGCGCGATTTGCCGAGCCCGAGGCCGAACCATCCGCCGGAGCCGATGGCGAGCAGGGCCTGGTTGATGTGATAGCCGACGCCCTGCGGGTCGAGGTCGGGGCGCAGGAAGATCTTGAGGCGATCGGCGCGATACGGGGCGATCTTGATGAAGACCGCGAACATCGCGGCGCCGGCGGCCAGCAGGATGCCGAGGTGCTTCAAGGACGCGCCCGCGCTGATGTACATGGACAGGAGGAAGGCGATGATGACGGCCGTCGTGCCGAGGTCCGACTGCGCCATCATGAGCGCGATGACGAGCGCGACCGAGATCGCGAACGGCGCGAAACCGGTCCAGAAGCTCTTGATGGCCGCCTCGTCGCGCCGCGCCAGCCACCAGGCGAAATACATCACGAGGCAGAGCTTGGCTAACTCCGAAGGCTGGAGCGAAAAGCCGAAGAGCTGGATCCAGCTGCCGCTGCCGAAATCCGCGCGGAGCCACGGGATGAAACCGAGGCAGAGCAGCGCCGCGGCGACGATGATCATCGACGATGCGTAGCGTTTGAAGCGCTCGACGGGCGTCCGCGCCGCCAGAAACATCAGTGACAGTCCCGGCAGGACTCCGAAGAGCAGCTGGCGCTTGAAGAAGTGATAGCTGTCGCCGAAGCGCGTGAAACCGGTCGGACCGGTGGCCGACGCCAGCGCGACCAGCCCGAAGACGACCAATCCGGCCGTCACGGCGAGCAGCGGGACGTCGGGCGGGTTCCGGCGCATACGCTATCGGCGCGCGAAGAGGACCGCGATGGCCTCGTCAGCCGTCTCGACCGGCACGAACTTCATCGCCTTGCGCACGTTCTGCGGTATCTCCTCCAGGTCCCTCTCGTTGTCTTTCGGCAGGACGACGGTGCGGATACCGGCGCGATGCGCGCCCAGCACCTTCTCCTTCAAGCCGCCGATCTCGAGGACGTGGCCGCGCAGCGTCACTTCGCCCGTGACGGCGACGGAGCGGCGGACCGGCTTGCCCGTGAGCAGCGAGACGATGGCCGCGGTCATGGCCACGCCCGCGGAGGGGCCGTCCTTGGGGATCGCCCCTTGCGGCACATGCACGTGGATGTCCTCGTCCTTGTTGAAGTCGCCCTTGATGCCGAGCCGTGCGGCGTTCGCGCGCACGTACGAATGCGCCGCCTGCGCGGATTCCTGCATCACCTTGCCGAGCTGCCCGGTGAGGATGAGCTGTCCTTTGCCGGGCATGCGCGTAGCCTCGATCGGCAGGATCTCTCCGCCGGCCTCCGTCCAGGCAAGTCCGGTGACGACGCCGACGGCGTCCTTCTTCTCGGCGAGCTGCTGGCGGAACTTCGGAACGCCGAGGTACTTCGGCACGTCGGACTCGAGAATCGACCACGCTTTCGAGCCGCCGTTCTCGGCGACCTTGCGCGCGATCTTGCGGAAGACCTGCGTGATGCTGCGTTCGAGATTACGGACGCCGGCCTCGCGCGTATATTCGCGGATGACGCGCTGGATAGCCTTGTCATGGATCTTCACCTTCGTGGCGGCGAGGCCGTGTTCCTTCTGCGCCTTCGGCACGAGGTAGTCGACGGCGATGCGGACCTTCTCGTCCTCGGTGTAGCCCGGATACTCGATGACCTCCATGCGGTCGCGAAGCGCCGGAGGAACGGTGTCGAGGATGTTGGCGGTGGTGATGAAGAAGACGTCCGACAGGTCGAACGGCACCTCGAGATAGTGATCGCCGAAGGCGTTGTTCTGCTCCGGATCGAGCGCTTCCAGGAGCGCCGCCGTCGGATCGCCGCGGAAATCATTGCCGACCTTGTCGATCTCGTCGAGCATGAAGACGGGATTGCGCGTCTTCGACTGCGAGACTCCCTGGAGGATGCGTCCGGGCAGCGCGCCGACGTAGGTGCGGCGATGTCCGCGGATCTCGGCCTCGTCGCGCAGGCCGCCGAGCGACATGCGGAAGAACTTGCGACCCATGGCGCGCGCGATGGATTTGCCGATGGACGTCTTGCCGGTGCCGGGCGGGCCGACGAAGCACAGGATGGATCCGCGCGTCTTGCCGGCGAGCTTCTGCACCGCCAGGAAGTCGAGGATGCGTTCCTTCACTTTCTCCAGCCCGAAGTGGTCCTCGTCAAGGACCTTCTTCGCCTTGCGGAGCGAGATCTCGTCCCTGTCGCGGACGGTCCATGGCATGGCGATGAGCCAGTCCAGATAGCCGCGGATGTAGGAAAGCTCGGGCGAGAAACTCGGCATCGCCTGCATGCGCGCGAGTTCCTTCTGCGCCTTCTGTTTCACCTCGTCAGGCATGCCGACGGCCTCGATCTTCTTGCGCAATTCCTCGGCCTCCGATGCGCCCCCGCCGTTCATCTGCCCGAGCTCCTTCTCGATCGTCTTCATCTGCTCGCGCAGGAACATCTCCTTCTGCATCTTGTCGATCTCCTTGCCTGTCTCGGCCGAAAGGTCGCGCGCCATGCGCAGGACTTTCATCTGGCGCTGCAATCCTTCGCGGGCGCGGGCGAGCTTATCCTCGACGGTGCGGGCGGAGAGCACGGCATAGCGCTCCTCGACGCTGAAGTCGAGGTTGACGGCGACGAGGTCCGCGAGCTGCCAGGGATCGCTGACGTTCATCACCACGAGCAGGACGTCGAACGGCACGTTCGCGCCCATGTTCACGCATTCGCGGAACGAGTTCATCAAGCTGACGCCTTCCGCGTCGACGCGGTCGGTCTTCTGGAACTTCGGCGTCGGCATGACTTCGGCCTCGGCCCTGATGTACGGATCGACCGCCAGGATCTTCTGGACGCGGGCGCGCAGGACGCCTTCGACGACCAGGCGGACCGTCCCCTTCTGGCGCGCCGACTCGCGCACCTTGGCGATAGTGCCGATCTCGTAGAGGTCCTCGGCCTTCGGATCGCCGGCGGCGGCGTTCTTCTGCGGCACGAAGAGCACCAGCTTGTCCTTGGCAAGCGCGGCGTCGAGCGCGCGCACGGAACGCGCGCGGCGCACGGCCAGGGGCGCGGCCACGCCCGGGAAAATGACGACATCCTTCAAAGGGATGACGGGCAGCACGCGCTTCTCGGTCGGGTGGTACAGGTCCTGGGAGGCCTCTGCCATGGGAATATTCAGTGCTTACGGCTTTATTCTAACAGAAAAAAGCAAAAACCGTCATTCCCGCGCAGGCTGGAATGACGGAGTAAGGTGTACGAGAATGGCGGATTCAGGGGGTGATGCGCGGAAAGACGCGGGACGCTTCCAGGCGTTCGAGGTCGGAGGCGGTCAGCGCCCGACGCTCGACCAGCGCGTCCACGACGGCGTCGGTCTTGCGTTCGAGTTTTCGGTCGTAGCCGATCAAGTCGCCTTTCAGGGTGAAGAGCTTCTCGTCCAGGTAGGACTTGGTGACCATCACAGCCTTCATTCCGGTGACTTCCTGCTTAAGTCCGTCAATCTGTCCCGTGAGGCCGTCGATCTGTCCTGTAAGGCCGTCAATCTGTCCTTGAACTCCGGAGAAGCCCTTGTTGACGGCATCAAGAACGTCGACAAGTTTGTCGTCCATGACCTCCCCGATCTGCTTCAAGTCATCTTTTGTGAGCATACCCATATGCGCTTAAGAATACTGCCCGCGTCCTAGCATGGACAACAGGCCGGGTGTCAATGGTCAGTGGCGCTAGCCCAACGCGACCCTCAGCTTCTCCGCGACGGCCACCATCTCCCCCTCCTTATAGGCTTCCCCGTGCCACTGGGCATGGCCGTCGCCCTCGAACCGCGGGATGACGTGGAGGTGCACATGGTCGACCAGCTGGCCGGCGGCGCGGCCGTTGTTGACGGCGATATTGAAGCCCGGCGCGCCGAGCGACTTCATCATCGCCTCGCCCAGCCGGCGGGCCATGACGGCCATCTCGCGGAGCGCCTCGTCGGAGGTCGAGGCGTAGTCGGCGAAGTGCTTCTTGGGAATGACGAGCGCGTGGCCCTGGTTCACGGGCTTGATGTCCATGAAGCAGAGCGTGCGGTCGTTCTCGTGGAGAACGGTCGCGGGGATTTCCTTGCGGGCGATCTTGCAGAAGAGGCAGTCGTTCATATCATTCGTTCTTGTTGAAGGCGGCGCGGACGGACAAGGCGGCGAGCAGGATGACGACGGACGCGGCGGCGCGCCAGACGACGGAGAGCTCGCCTGGCAGGAGGAACCAGGCGGCGACCGCGGCCAGGACCGCAGCGAGCTGGAGCAGCGCGTCGGCGTTCCTGGCGGGGCGATGCGCTGGATCCATCGCCGAGACGCCCGGATGCGTCGCCATGACCGCCAGCGACGCGGCCATGACGAAGAGCAGGAGCCATAGCACGTTGAAGAAACGCGAGACGGACCCGCGCTCGGCGGCTTCGATGATCAGGCAGAGCGCGAGCGTGACGGCACCGGCGCCCCAGGCATCGACGGCCATCTGATGGACGATGGTCTTCGCGGTCTTCATAGGTCGAGCTTGAAAAGTTCGAGCAGCCGCTTCGCATCGAGCGGCGGGCGGCGGTATTCGACGTCGACGCGGTCCACGCTGACCTTCGCGCCCAGGTCGCGGATCTTCGGCGCGGAGACGATCATCTGCACGCGGCCCTGCGAGGCAGCGACGGCGCGAAGATTGAACGTCGCGGAGGCCGTGCGCCAGCCGTCGGCGTCGACGGTCGGGGGCGCATAGCGCGCGACGACGGCTTCGAACGGCGAGGCCGCCAAGTCCGTCTCCCACGTGAAGATCGGGAACTCGGGATCGAACTTCGTCGCGCCCGGGGGGAACTTCAGGTGTTCGCCGTCGGCGTCGACGAGCGCGACGCGGCCGTGGGCCGAGCGCACTCCGGAGAGCGTCATCGTTTCCGGCGCCGCGACGTCGATGCGATAGAGGCCGGGCTCGGCACCCGTCAGCGCGAGGTCGACCGCGCCGTCGGCTTGGCGCGTCCGGCTGATCAGGGTAGCGCCCGCCTTCCTCACGTCGATCCGCGCGACGGCGGTCGCGGGACCGCGAAAGCCGAGCGAGACGTCGAGCGGCCCTTCCTGCACGTAGACGTAGACGGTCCGCGACCCCGCGAGCGAGAGCGTCGTCTCGAACGGCTTGTCCTCCGTCTTCGGGAGGCGCATCCCCCAGCGCGCCGGGTCGATGGCGAGGACCGCCACCTTGCCCGTCGCCGACGCGAGGATCTCCTCGGCCGGACGCGTCGTGGCCTTTTTCTCGTAGACGCGGAACTCGCCATCCTGCCTTGAGGCCCAGCCGGACTCGTCGAGCATCGGCAGATCGATCGGCTTCAGGTCGAAGCTCCAGGCCTCGAGGTCGGTGCGCGCGCCCAGCGCGAGGTACGGCTGCCCCTGGTTCTTATAGCGCAAGGTCACGCGCGCCGTATCGTACAGCCTCGGAGCGGCGACGTGGAAATAGACCGGCTCCGCCACGATTTCCGAACGCCAGAGCGCGCCTTCCCGCGTCGGGCGCGCGCGGTCGAGCGGCGTGAAGCCGCCGAAGAATCCGGACGGTTCGGCCATGCGCGCGGAAGCGGAAAGGACGCCCGACGGCGGCAGGTTGCGGGCGACGATCAGGAGCAGGAGCCCCGCACCCGCCATGAACCACAGGAGGCGCAGGAAACTCCTGACGAACGAGAGCTGCGTGACGGCGCTGTCTTTCATAGGTCCGTTTCAAGGTCATGCGCGGCCTCAGCGCCGTATCGGTCCATCCGGAAGATCGCCTCGCCGGGAATCGGCCTTCCGACCTCGCGCCACTCCAGGCCCTGCTCGTCCGCCAGCGCGGAAAGCCTCGAGGCCTCGTCC
The DNA here is from genome assembly GCA_038062835.1 of Patescibacteria group bacterium. Classification (GTDB taxonomy): domain Bacteria; phylum Patescibacteriota; class Patescibacteriia; order SG8-24; family DYFX01; genus DYFX01. The sequence continues at coordinate 36,502 of JBBTWH010000003.1, forward strand.
GCGGTCGGCTGAAGGCCGTACCAGTAGACGGGGGCGAACTCCGCGGCGCGCGCGGCCGCGACGAAGGCTCCGGCGTCGGTCGCGGGGATGATGCGCATGCGTTCGGGCACGAGCAGCTTGTCGAAGCGCTCGGTCATCACGACGGCCTGGGGCTCGATCCATTCGAGCAGCTCCTGTTTCTTGGCCGCGTTGCCTTCAAGCGTCCGCCGTACGGCCCGCAGGCTCTCATCGCCGGCGAAGACCGACGCATGGACGCCGAGAAGCGCGCAGAGGACCGCGGCGACGGGCATCAGCCGAGGCGCGCGCGGGAGTTCCCCGAGCCGAACGAGGGCCAGCGCGGCGAACGGAAGCGCGGCGACGTAGGCGGGCAGGAAGTAACGGACGTAGGAGGTGCCGATCGTGACCGCGCCCGGATCGAAGCGGTCGCGGACGAACCAGCTGCCGTAGAGCAGGGCCAGCCAGGTGGCGGTCATGAGCGCCGCGAGCGCGTACGTCTTCTGCGGCGAAGTCGCCTTGCGGAACCGAGCCAGCCACCAGGCGAACCCGGCGGCGGCCAAGATCGACTGCCACCAGAAGAGCTTCAATCCGTAGTTCCAGACGTTGCGGGCGACGAGACGCGGGTGCACGCCGAACGGCAGGAGCGCCTTGGGAGCGGCCTCGATCTCCGCGTCCGGCGAGGGAGCGGCGATCGAAGCTTCCGCGACGACGGGCGCCGGCGCGACGTAGGCGGTGCGCAGCGGCGAACCGTACAGGGTCGCGTTGAGGCGCAGGAAGACGAGGAGCGGCACGAGTCCGCCGAGGACGGCCGCGCCCAGGCGCCGCCAGCGGTCCTTGCCGGCGAACGGCAGGAAGGCCGCGAAGGCCGGGATGACCCAGATCGCTTCCGACGTGCGGACGACGAGCGCCCAGGCCAGGATGAAGCCGCCCAAGGCGTCGTCCGTCCGCGCGCGAGCGCCGAAGAAGGCGCTGAGCGGCCTGAGCGCGAAGAACGCTGCGGCGACGATGAGCGCGTCGATGAACAGCATGTTGTGGAACATGCCGCGCGCGCCGTAATACAGGACGGCGGGATGCACGAAGAAGAGCGCGGCGGCCCAGGCGCCGGACTTCCGATCGAAAAGCCTCGAGACGAGCGCGCCGAAACAGAGTCCGGCGATGGCGGTCAGGATGGGCGTATAGAGGAAGAGCGGCAGCTTGAAGAGGAAGGTGAAGACGCCGTACAGCAGGATGATGCCCGGAAAGCTTCCCGGCACCAGCGCGTCGCCCACGACGGCCATCGAGCGAGGGTGCATGGCGCCAGCGCCGAGTCCGACGAAGTCGTCGAAGACCTGCAACGGCTCCCCCGCCGCGACACGCATCGCCCAGAAGGCGTTGGAAGCCTCGTCCGGAGAGTTCCAGACGCCGTCGACCGGCCGGCCGTACCAGACGGCGACCGAGAGGAACAAGGCGAGGGACGCGATGACGGAAAAACGCCTCATAATCCGTGGCGGAAAAGGCTGACGAGCGCGAGGACGCAAGCCGCGCCGAAAGCGGCATACGAAGCCGTCGCGAAACTTTCCGATCCCGTCTGGAGCGCGATCAAGTAGAAAGTGACGCCGATCGTCTGGCTGAACATCTTGAGCTTGCCCCACCAGTTCGCGGCGACGATCTCGCCTTGCGTCTTCCTATACCAGCCGCCCGCCAGGAACGCCGCCTCGAGTCCGATGACGACGGCGACGAGCGTCGGCGGAAAGTGGCGCGTCAAGAGAAGCAGGGCGACCGAGCCGATGAGAAGCTTGTCGGCGACCGGATCCCACAGGATGCCCCAAGCCGTGACTTGGCCGCGCGTGCGGGCCAGGGAGCCGTCGAGCATGTCCGTCAGGGCGGTCACGACGAAGAGCGGGGTCGCCAATTCGTAGCGACCCTCGTACAGCAGCCACAGCACCATCGGCGTCATGAACATGCGCGCGACGGTGATCTGGTTGGGCGTCGTCTCCTTCGGCACGAGCTTGAGGATCGTGGCGGCCAGGATGCGGTCGTGCAAGTAAATCTTCGCGGTCATCTTCCTATGGTAGAATCAGGTCATGAAGCCGCTTCATTCTACCATTTTGGCCTCGTTCGGCGGAGTGCTGGCCGCCTTGGGCATGGCTTCCGCGGCCTTCGCTTCCCTGAAACCGCTGGGCGGCCTGCTTTTCTTCGCCGGAACGGCCGTCCTCGTCGGACGCATGGCCTTCCCGGAGGAGCGGCGTCCGATCCGATGGACGTTCGGGCTTCTCGGCGCGTCGGCCCTGACGGCCGTCTTCGGGACCGTCGTCTACTACGCCTACAAGCTCGATACGATGGGACTTTCCTGGCTCCTGATCTCGATGCCGTGGGTCGTCTTCGCGTTCACGCCGCTCGCGAAGGACAAGCGCGAGCGCGCGGCCGAAGCGGAGATCAAGGTCGAGAAGACCGCGCCGGAGGATTCCCTTTCGGCCGTGCTTCTCGCGCTGACGGTCCTCTCCGACGCCGCCGCGCTCCGCTGGCTCGCCGGCGCGCGCACCGACGAGGCGATCCGTACGCCGTGGGAGGCGGTCCCGCCGATCTTCTTCCTCTGGATCGGCATCGCGACCGTCTGCCTCGCGGCCCTCGCGTACCGCAAGCGCTATCCGCATCTCGCCCTCGGCGCCGCGTCCCTGCATCTCTTCACCTTGCTCGCCCCCGCCGCCTTGGTCTACGCGGTCGGATACGGCTTCGACCCGTTCGTCCACCAAGCCGCCGAACGCCTGGTCTCCGCCGTCGGCGAAATCACGCCGAAGACGCCGTACTACGTCGGGCAGTACGCGCTCGTGACCGTCATCGCGAAGCTGTTCCGCATCGGCGCCGAAAGCGTCGACCGATACCTCCTCCCCGTCATGACGGCCGTCTTCCTGCCGGCCGCCGCAGCTTGGCTCCTGCGGCGCGGCTTCGGCGTCGCGCGCGGACTGGCGCTCGTCGGCGCCATGGGCGTGTTCCTCCTGCCGCTCGGCTCGTTCGTCTCGACGACCCCGCAGGGCGTCTCCAACCTGTTCTTCCTGCTGACCGTCATCGTCGGCGCCGCCTGGCTGCACGCGCACCGTCCGCCGCTCGGCTTCGTGCTCGCGCTCGCCGCAGCATCCGCCGCCGCGCATCCTCTGGCCGGCATCCCGGCGCTCTTCGCGGCGGCGCTGCTCATGACCGTGAAGCTGCGCCACGACGGACTCGCGCTCCCGCGCATCTCCAAAGCGATCGTCTTCGGCATCCTGCTGGGCGCGGCGGCGCTGGCGGTCCCCTTCGCCTTCTCGCTCCGTGAAGGGACGGGCAGCCTGCCCATCGAAGCGGCTTTCAAAAAACCGATCGCGACGCTCGTCGAGAACGTGCCCTTCGAAGGGCCGGGACTCGAGACGCGCTATCGTCCCCTCCTCGACTTCGCGGAGTTCATCGACCGCAACTACGACCTCCTCTGGCTCATCATGGCCGGCGCGGGAGCATGGCTCCTCGGCCGGCAAAAGCCTTTCCGCCGCTCGGCGCTCGCGCTCGGCGGCCTTTCCTTGGCGCTCCTGGCGGGTTCGTCCGTCCTGAGGACAGGCTTCACGTTCGAGGACGTCATCGGCTACGAGCAGGGCAACTACGCCGCCCGGCTGTATGAAGCGGGGCTCTTGGCCGCTTCGCCGCTCGTCCTGGCCGCTTTCGCCTGGTGGTGGCGCGCGCTCACGAAGACCGACGCCGCCGTGCGCTTCCTGATGGCGCTCGTCTTCGCCGCGGCCGTCGCCGCGCTGGCCTACGGCGCGTTCCCCCGCCTCGACGACTACCGCTGGAGCCGCGGGTATTCGACCTCGGCGCACGACGTCGAAGCCGTCCGCTGGATCGACACGCACGCCATCGGCCCGTACGTCGTGCTGGCGAACCAGTCCGTCTCCGCCGCCGCGCTCCGCGAATACGGGTTCCGCACCTACTACGGCGACCAGTTCTATTATTCGATCCCGACCGGCGCGCCGCTGTATCAGAAATATCTCGAGATGGTCTACGACGCGCCCTCTCGCGCGACGATGGACGCCGCCATGCGCGATATCGGCGTGCGCCAAGCGTACTTCGTCATCAACGACTACTGGACCGACGCGGGGCGCATCATCGACGCCGCGAAAAAAACCGCCGACGACTGGCAGGAGGTCGGCGACGGCAAGGTCTTCATCTTCCGGTATACGCTCCGGTAGGTTTCGCGCGATACCTGATCGGTACCACGGGGCCCCGGTGTGCGAGCGCGGGGTCTTTTTCGTCATAGAGCGCGACCAGGCGCTCTGCGTGCCGGTCTTCCGTCAGGAGCTCGGCGGAGCGGCGGGCGGCCTTGGATCGGCCGGGCCAGGCACCCTTCTCGTCGCAGGCGCGCTTCAGCGCGGCGACGAGGGCGGCGACGTTCCCCGCCTCGAAGACGAGGCCGTTCTCGCCGTGACGCACCAGCTCGGCGGCGCCTCCGATGTCGGCCACGATCACGGGCACGCCGTAGGCGAACGATTCGACGATGACGGTCGGGGCGTTCTCGTAGCAGAGCGAGGGCACGACGGCGTAGTCCGCCTTCGAGAACATCTCCATGAACTGCGTGGGGCTCTTCTTGCCGTAGAAGGCGACGCGGACATCCTTGCCGGCGGCCCGTCTGGCCTCGTCGGCGGCCGCGCCGGATCCGACCACGTCGAGACGGATCTTGGGACGGTCCTTGCTCAGGCGGCGGAACGCCTCGACGAGGAGCAGGATACCCTTGTGCGTCTCGATCTGGCCGAGGAACAGGAAGCGCGTCTCGACGGACGGCGCGTGCGGGGCGGGACGGACGCGAGGCGCGGGGTTCGGCAGGAAGACGGCCTGCGAGGCCGGGAAGAACCCGCGGACGCGGTAGAAATCCAGCAGGAACTTCGACGGGGAGATGACGGCGTCGGGCGAACCCAACGCGCGGCGCGCGGAACGCGCGAACAGCGCCGAGACCGGGTCGGTCACGCCGAGACCGCTCTCCCTGCCCTTGATGATGAGGCCGGACGGCGCCGCGAGCTGGACGTCATGCAGGGTGTGCACGTGGCGGATGCCGAGCGAACGGATGACGCGCGGGACGGAGAGGCCGATGCCTTTGAGGCTGTGCGTGTGTACGACGTCGGGACGTTCTTTCTTCAAGATCGCCTCGACGCATTCAGCGGCGTGCGGGTTCCAGGCGTCCCATGCGTGCCAGAGCAGGCGCGACGGCGCGGAGTGGCGGCCGATGTCGCCGTAGAAGAAAAGGTTGAGCGGATGGAACCGCCAGACGCGGATGCCGCCTTCGTCCGTCATCCGCGGAGCGACGCTCCCGTCGTCGCGCACCGGTTCGGCGGTGATGACGCAGACGTCGTGGCCGATGGCCTTGAGCGCCCTGGCTTCAGTCTCGACGACGCGCTCCGCTCCGCCGCGGGCGTAGGGAGGATATAAATTCGAAATCAGGCAGATGCGCATGCGCAGTAAGTATAGCAAAATCGTCCCCTCATTGACATCCTCATGCGTCATTCCGTAAGAACATCCCGTTACCGAAATTCAACCCCTGTCGCAAATGCGTAACAAGAGGGAAACGGCACGGTTCTTGAATGAGGCTTTGGAAGCCGCTTCCTTCGGATTTGATGTGCTGCTGACGACCAGGAGCCACCAGCGCGTCCTTGCCGGACAAGGACTTGAAGGCATATGCAGAGTCGTCACCGAGCGCCGGGCGCGTGAAACGCGCGCCTGGCTCCGCGCCGCCAAACGAGCCCGACTTATCAAAATCACGCGCGCCGGGGATCGGATGAAGGTCGCTTTGGCCCCGAAAGGCCGACGTATGCTGCTGGAAATGCGGATCCGTTCCGCGCCTCGTCTTCGCGGCGCGGAAAAGACATATGTCGCTTTCGATTTTCCTATCCCGCAAAGAAGCGCTCGTGACGCCTTCCGGCGTTTTCTGAAACGCACGGGATTCATAAAAATCCAAATGAGCCTTTGGTCTATTGGTCGGGACGCGGCGAAACCTATGCGGGACCTGCTCACGCGGGTAGGCGCTCGTGATTGGGTACGCGTCTTTCACGGAACCGAAAAAACGGCGTGAACCGTTTTGCGACAGGTGACGTAAAACGGTTCAGGGTCGGTTTCCGGCGATGGCGGAGATGACGGCGCGATCGGCCGCGTGTCGGGCGTAGAGGCGTTCAGCGCGGTCGCGGGCCGCTCGGCCCATCGCGGCGGAGCGGGACTGATTATCGAACAGGCTGCCGATCGCTTCGACCAGCTTCTCGGGATCTGACGGCGGGGCGAGCAGACCAGTCACGCCCGGCTCGATGACGGAACGGACGCCGGGGAGGTCGCTGACGACGGACGGGACGCCGCTGGCCATGGCTTCGAGCGTGACGATGCCGAACGCCTCGGAGCGGTCAATCGACGGCAGGACGTGGACGGCGGCGGATCGATATAGCGACGGGAGCTCGGCGTCCGGCACGCGTCCTAGGAATTTCACGCGACCTTCGATGCCGAGCGCTTTCGCGCGGGCCTCGTAATCGGTACGCATGTCGCCGTCGCCAGCCACGAGCAGTCTGGCGCCGGGGACGCGGGCGACAGTCTTGGCGAACGCTTCGAGCAGGACAGTCACACCCTTGAAGTAGTGGGCACGGTCGAGACCGCCGACGAAGAGAACGGTCGGCTCGCCCTTCGGAGCATCGGGGCCAGGAACGAAACGTTCCGTATCCACGCCGAACGGCGTCTCGTGCACGCGGGCGTCGTCCTTGAAAGACGCCGCCTGCGACGAGGCGAGGTAGTCGCGGCTCGCCGTCAGGATGACGTCGGCGGATGCGAGGATCGTCCGCAGGAACAGCCTGCGGTACAGGCGGAAGACGGCACCTGCGAATCCCGTACCGACGGCGTCCATGTGGTACATGACGGCCAGGCGCGCGCGGCGGCCGAACATCTTCTTCCAAAGCCAGACCCATTCGGCGCCTCCGAAGAACGGATAGTGCAGTTCGACGACGTCGAATCCGCGCAGTTTCCAGAGCAGCTGCGGCGCGCAAGCGGAATTTCCGACGCGGAACAGCGGACGCAGGTTCACTCCCGGCGCGAAAACGACGACGTCATGTCCGGCGGACTTGAGCGCCTCGACGTGCGAGGCTGCGGCGTTGCCCATGCCGCCGCGATAGGGCGGATACGTCGATGCGACGACTGCGACGCGCATAGCTACCAGAAGAGGACGAGACGAACCAGCGTCCAATACATGGAGAACAGCGGGTTGGCGACGCGCGTCAGCAGCGTCGGCTGCATCTGCTGGAAGAGTATGCTTCCGGTGAAAAGCTTCGTCGCCTCTCGATCGGAAATCTTGCGGAGAGCCTGCACGCGCGCGCGGGCTTCGATCAGCTTCATACAGCCGGTCGGCGACAGGAAGTGGGCATAGGCGCGCAGCTTCTCCCGCCACCAGCCGCCCTTGAAAGCGAACGCCCAGAGGCCGAGCTCCATCGCCAGGAAGGCCGGGAGCGTCAGGAGCAGCGTCGGAAGGCGGAACATGCGCAGAATGACGATGAGCCGGTTGCGCTCCATCCAGAAATATTTCTTGATGCTGCGGGAGAACTCGTATTTGTGGAAGACGACGGACGCCGGCGCGAGCACGACGCGCCAGCCCGCCAGGCGCGCGCGCCAGGAAAACTCGAGGTCCTCGTGATAGGCGAACAGCTCCTCGTCGAGCAGGCCGACCTCGCGGAGCGTCGCGGCGCGCATCAGCATGCCGGCGCCGCTGGCGTAGGCGATATCGCGGACATGGAGCTTCGCTTGCACCGACGGGTCATGGAACGGCACGGACTCGCCGCCGGCGTATCCGAAGCCGAGGAAGTGGATCTCGTTGCCGTAGGTGTTCACCAGTTCGGTCCTGGGGTGGAGTCGCAAGAGGCTCTGTACGACACCGATGTCAGGGTCACCTTCGGCGACGCGCACGGCTTCCTCGAGAAATCCAGGCTGCGCTTCAGTATCTGGGTTCAGCAGATAGACGTAGTCGTAGCCCTCCTCGAGCGCGCGGCGGATGGCCTGATTGTTGCCTCCGGAAAATCCGAGGTTGTCGGCGTTCTTGAAAAAGACGCATGGGAATCCTTCCTTGGTGGCCGTGCCGTCCTCGGAAAGCAGTTCGCGCGCGATGAAGTCGCCGCTGCCGTCGGGACTGGCGTTATCGACGATCATCAACGTCGCCGCGCCGGGTTCGATGCCCGCTTCCGCGACGGCGCGAAAACAATCGGCCAGGTAGCGGCCGTGGTTCCAGGAAACGACGATGACGGCGGTCCTTTTCATTCCTTGAGGTCCTTGAGCGCGAGCTCGCGGGCAAGCTCGGTGATCTGTCGTTCCTGGTCCTCGACTCGCGCGAACAGGCGGAATTGGAGATAAAAAAGCGCGGCGATGGAGAGGTAGACGACGACGTCAGCCCCGCGGCCGACGCCGAGAAGGCGCGCGGCTTCTGAAGCGGTCTCCGGACGCGTCACGACGGAGGCGACTGCGGCCCACAGGAGCGTCCAGAGCGTGAGCTGCCGGAAGCCGATGCTTCTGCGACGGAAACGCGAGACGGCCGCGACGAAACCGAAGACGGCGACAGCGATCAGGATGATCTGGATGACGGTCATATCAGTCCAGGAAGCGGCGAAGGATGAGCTTGAGCGCCGTCTGCACGCCCACCGCGAAATTCTGCCCTTTCGACAGGGAGTAATCGGTGTAGACGGCCTCGATCGGGATTTCCGCCAGGCGGAGGCGCTTGTCGACGATCTCCTTCACGAACTCCGAAGAGACTTCCATGCGCGAGGAGCGGAGACGGATGCGCTCGGCGGCGGCGCGCGTCATGCCGCGCAGGCCGCTCTGGCTGTCGGTCACCCATCTGCGGAAGAGGACGTAGGTGAGCGCGTTGCCGAGGAACTGGGCGAGGCGGCGGCGCGCCGGCATGTTCCCCTTGCCTTCAAGCATGCGCGAACCGATGACGAAATCGACGTCGCCCTCCGTGAGGCGATCGAAGGCCGCCTTGGCCGCCTCGGCGCGGTGCTGGCCGTCGGCGTCCATCGTGACGATGGCGTCCGCGCCGAGCCGGAGCGCGCCTTCGATGCCCGTACCGAGCGCGCCGCCGAGCCCTCGGTTGACGGCGTGGCGGACGACCGTCGCGCCCGCGGCCGCGGCGATCTCGGAAGTGCGGTCGGAAGAACCGTCGTCCACGACCAAGACGCGGTCGGCGACATGGAGCGCGCCGCGCACCGCTTCGCCGATCGTCTTCTCCTCGTTGTAGGCCGGAATGACGATGACTCTCTTTTCCATCCTACATGTTACGGGCCAAGCCCTTGGTCACGAGCGTGTATTCGATGGACCGCTTGAGGCCGTCTTCGAGTCGCACGAGCGGAATCCAGCCCAGCTCGTCGCCGGCCTTCCGGATGTCCGGCAATCCGAGCTGCGTCATGAAAAGCAGCGGAGCCTCGAAGACCAGTTTGGATTTGGAGTTCGTCATGGCGATGACCTTGCGCGCCACGTCCGCCAGATGGATGTCCTCGTCGCCGCCGAAATTCACGGGTCCGGGGTTCTTGCTCGTCTTCATGAGGCGCGCGATGCCGTCGACGACGTCAGTGACGTAGACGAGCGACGTGCTGAATTTCTCGTCGCCGTAGACCACGAGGTCGCGCCCTTCGAGCGCGTCGATCACGAAGTCCGGGACCATCTCGCCGTCGTTCAGGCGCTGGCGCGTGCCATAGGTGCGGAAGATGCGCGCGACGCGGATGTCGAGGCCGAAGACGGACGCATAGGTGAAGCAGGCGCTCTCGGCCCACTTCTTGCCTTCGTCGTAGCAGGCGCGCGGCGAGGCGTGGTCGGTGACGCCGAGATCGGTCTCGACGAACTTTCCGCCTTCGGCGCGGCGCGGCCCGTAGACGACGGACGTCGAGGCGTGCAGGAGGCGCGCCTTGTGCTTCACGGCCATGTCGAGCACGTTGCGCATGCCGACGGAGTTCGCGAGGTACGTCTGGATGCGGAGGTTGTCGAACTTCTTGGCCGAAGTCGGGCAGGCCAAGTGATAGACTTCCTGGATGCCGCGGACGTTGATCTTGAAACGCGCGAGTTCAGGGAAGGACTCAAGGTCGAACGGCTCGTTGATGTCGAGCTTGATGAACTCGAAATCCGGGTTCTTCAGCATCGCTTCGATGTTGGAGACCTCGGAGGTGATGAAGCTGTCGACGCAGATGACCTGGTGGCCGTCAGCCAAGAGGCGCTCGCACAGGTGCGAACCGATGAAACCGGCCCCACCGGTCACGACTGCCACTCGTTTCTCGTCCGCCATACGGCAAAAATCGCGTAATTAAAGGGTAGGCCAAGTATACGTCCCTAGGTACCCGTGGGCAACAGGTTCTTGTCGTGGTCGATGGTCGGGACGCGGCTGCGCTCGGCTTCCGGCTCGTAATCGAAGACGGACTGGATGGCCGGTCCGACGCGGTAGTTGATGAAGAACGCCTCCGAAATGTCGTCGATCTTGGTGTTCCATTCCGGGCCGTAGAGGCCCTCCGCGACCGCTTCAGACGTCACGTGCCGCAGGAGTCCGTTACGGCTCACGGCGTAGATCTTAGGATCGGTCTGGATCTTCAGCATCCTGTAGCCCGGACGGTACGTGACGTTGCCTCCGAGCTGATAGCGCGCCATCTCGTCGCGGCCGATGACGCGGACGGTCGGGGTGACGGGGAACCACGAACGGAACGTCTTCTCGTTCGGGAAGACGTAGCGGCGTCCGTCACCCGCCAGATAATAGACGGCGGAAGAAGCGGCGGTCTTGATCAGACGTCCGCGCCACGATGGGGACTCGGGGAGCGGCGCGGGCGGATGTCCGCCGCCCAAGAGCGCGGCCTGGACGGCCTTGACGGCCGCGGCCGCATCGACTTGTCCGGCGCCGAGATGCCCCGCGTACGGGCCGTTCAGCTGGTTCACGTCCTTGGAGGTCGCGCGCAGGACGTCGCGCAGGGCGTCGGCGTCGAGAGTCGGATCCATCGACGCGACGAGCGCGGCCACGCCGGAGACGACCGGCGCCGAGAGCGACGAGCCGAACCAGGAATCGCCGTAGGCCTGGTCGAAGCCGGAGATGGCGGGGCGATATGCCTGGGTCGTGAAGAAGCTCTCGCCAGGGGCGGAGATGCCGACGCAATCGGAACCGTAGCTGGAGAAGCTCGACTTCGCGCCGTTGCGGTCGAGCGAGGCGACGCCGAGGACGAGCCGCTCGCCGTTCGGTCCGCGATAGCAGGCGGGATACGACGGATAGATGTTGAGATCGCCTCCCTTGTCGGTGTCGCCTTCGTTGCCCGCGGCTGCGACGACGAGTATGCCGGCGTCGTGCGCCGCGCGCAGCGCGTCGGCGAGGGTCTGGCTGTAGTTCTGTCCGGTGAAGCTGACGTTGATGACTTTGGCCTTGGCCGCGACGGCGTAGCGGATGGCGCGCACGACTCCGAGCGTGTTGCCTGATCCGTCGGCATCGAGGACGCGCAGCGGCATGATGCCGACGTTCCAGTTGATGCCGACGATGCCTTCGGCGTTCCCGCCGGCGGCACCGATGATGCCCGCGACGAGCGTGCCGTGGTTCGCGCCGTCTTTGGCGCTGCCGGCACCGATTTCCGGATTCGGATCTGAATCGCCGTCGACGAAATCCCAGCCCCGCGCATCGTCGACGTAGCCGTTGCGGTCGTCGTCGATGCCGTTGCCGGCTATCTCGCCCGGATTCCTCCAGATGCGGTCGCGCAGGTCCGGGTGCATGAGGTCCACGCCTGAATCGAGCACGGCCACCGTGACCGTCGGCGAGCCCTTGGCGAAATCCCAGGCTTCGGGAAGCCTGACGGCGTTCAGGTACCACTGCTCGCCGAAAAGCGGATCGTCAGGCACGGCGGCCAGGACAGGCTGGATGATGAAAGCGAAAAACAGGGCCGTCGTCGCGGCATATCGCGCAAAAACCTCGTAAATACGGCATTTTCCCATGCTTTTTTGTCCTGAGATTGCCATCAGTGTAGCCGAAGGCGATGCGCTTCACAAGCGTCTTACGACGTCGTCAATATCGGTGAAACGACGGGTAATCCCGTGATTTCGTCGCCGGTCCGAGGCACGTAGTAGCCGTCCGGCACGTCGCCCCAGACGAAATCCGCGCCGCCAAGCAGGCGGACCTCCAGCGTGACGCCGCTCATGACGGCGAAATCGTCGGTCTTGAGAGAAAGGGAGAATTCCGAAGTCGTGCCGGCGGCGAGGAGCGGCTCCGCATCGGTCGCGAATTCGAATTCCAGGACGCCCTCGTCTCCATAGGCCGAAGCGAGACCCTGCGGCGTCATGTCGGCGACGCCGCCGCGTACGATGCCGTAGCGGATGGAACCCCAGACGTCCTCTCCGACGATCTCGGATCCGGACGCCAGGAAGCGGCGGAGCTCGACGATGCCGTTATCGTCGGCCGCGTCGCCGTCGACGTCGGCCCAGCGCTCCAGCGCGTCGTTGTCCGCACCATCGAAAGCGGCATCGCTCGGCTTGAGGCGAAACGTCATCTTCTTGACTCGCGACGCGCCTTCAGGAGCGGACGTCAGGCTGAAGCGCATGACCTCGACGGTGCGTCCGCGCGCGACGGTTCCGGTCGGCGTCGCGGACGCGCGGCTCGCCGTCATTTCAGTCAGGCGCACGGACAAGTCCGATGCCGCGGACGTCCGCGTGAACGTCGCGGCGCCGAAATCGCCTTCTCCGAACGTCCTGCCTTCCGCTTCCGACGAGAACACCGTCGGACGGTCCCCGGGGAAGGCGATCTGCAAGCGCTCGCCCGAGACGGAACGGCCAGTCGCGGCGGAAACCTGACCGTATACGGCCACGGTGACGGAGCCGCCGCGAGGGACGCGGAGAGAGAGTCCGCTGAAGGTAGCGTCGTTGCCCGAAAAAACCGATGCCGCCGTGCGCACGGCGCCGTCGGCGTCCTGATAGCTCACGCGCAGCGAAGCGAGCGAGACGTGCGCCGCGCCGACCGATGTGAAGGTCAGCATCGGGACGTCGAAGGCGTCGTGCGTCGCGGAGATATCGAGCGTGCCGATTCGCGCCTCGCGCCCCGCCACGACGGCGCCGGAGGCCCCGGTCCACTCGAAATCCAGCCCTCCGTGCTTGCGCACCGTCAGCGCGTATCTCGGCGACGTTCCGCCGTTAGGCTCGGCACCGGCGGCTTCGAGCCTGACGCCGAGCGCGTCGAATACGGCCACGTCGCGGGCGACGTCGCCGATGTCGAAGGAAAGGCGGTCGTCATGGTCCTCTATCGGCGCTTCGCGGCGCAAGTCGCCTCGGAGGACGTAGGTCGCGCTCGTGCCTGCCGGCAGGGCGAGGTCGAGGCCGCTGAAGACGGGGCGGCCATCGAACGGCATCGGCACCGGGCCGGCGACGGTGCGTCCATCTCCGTCGACGAGGCGGAGGGAGGAAACGACGTCGGAGACGCGCGTCTCCGTGCCGTTATCCGCGTCGGCGCCCGCTCGGAACCCTGCGACGCCTTCTTGCTCGTCAAGATAGCTTTGAAACGAGACGCTCCTGACTCGCGCGACGGCGGCGGAACCCGCGCGGAAGACGAACGACGCGAGCGCGACGTCAGCCGAGCCTCGCACCCGGACGTCTTCCTCCGGCACTGGCGCGGCGGAAACCTCGAAGGTCATCTTGCCGACGGACGCCGTCGGCGCGACCAAGTCGAGCTTCGGCAGGAACGCGAGCGATGAACCGGAGGCGTCTTCGATCACGACGCGGGCGACGGGTATGCTGGCGCGATATTCCTCGCCGGAAGGAAGTTCGGGATCGAACTTCGCGACGAGCCGCAATTTCACGTCGGAACCGGCCGGAACGTCCCACGCCCCTCCGAATTCGAGCGTCTGCCGCTGGTCGAGCGCTGAGTCAAGCTCGGGGGAAATCATGCCGAAGACGTCCCTGCCGCCGGCGTCGACCCAGCGTACGTCCTTCAGGTTGAGCCGCGCGTTCACTCCACGCACTAGGCCGCCTTGATCGGAATCGGCGCCTTGGCCTGAGGCCGGCGCCCCCAGCACGGCGTCGAGGATGACGGGCAGCTGTCGGACGCGCGCCGAGGTCGCGGTGCGCAAACGGAGCTCCATCAGCGTCCCCTCCTGTCCGGCGGACGGCGAAGCGGCGGCCGCGTAAGCGCTGAAGGTCGGCGTGGCAGGGAGCGCCCCGAGCGGGACATCCTCCATATCCTTGTCCACTCCGATCGTCGGCACGGCGACGCGTTCGGCGCCGGTGTCGTACTGGGAACACAGCGTGATAGGCGCGCCGAGATCGTAGTCGACGAAAAACGCGTCCGGCACGTCGTCGATCTGGACGTTCCAGTTCGCGCCGAACAGGCAGGCGGCGACGGCTTCGGATCCGACGTGCCGAAGCACGCCGCCCTTCGACACGGCGTAGACTTTCGGGTCGGTCCGTATCTTCACCATCCGCGTCCCGGGACGATACGTGACGTTACCGCCGAGCGCGAGCTCGGCAAGTTCCTCCGGTGATACCGTCTTCACCGTCGCGAAATCTTCGTACCACGAGAAGTACGAGGCAGCGTTCGAAAAGACGTAGCGCTTCCCGTCCGCGCCGACGTAATAGACGGCAGGGTTTTGGGGCGACTTCACCAAATCACCCGCCGAGGCCGCGAGGAGCGGCGACGGCGACAGGAAGGCGAGGAGCGCGGCGATGGCGAGTCGGATCCTCATGGTTTCGTTCATTGGATGATCATGCCCGGGGCGACGACAGGGAGCCCTCTCACTTCGCGGCCGTCCAGCGGCGCGGCGTTGCCGGAGTCCGAGTCCATCCAGAGGAACTCCTCGGCGCCGAACAGCTCGACCCCGAGGCTCCTCTGTCCGACAGGGAAGGCGCTCGTCCTCAGGCCGAGCGCGAAAGTCGCCGTCTCGCCGGCCTCGATCGCGAGCTCGGAACCCGAGGCGAAATCGATCTCGACGTAGCCGGCGTCGACCGTCGCGCTGTCGCGTCCTTGCGGCGTGGAGTCCTTGCCGCTCTGCGTGTACATGCCGTAGCGGATCGACGCGTCGCTCCCCTCTCCGATGACTTCAGCGCCGGAAACGGAAATCTTGCGCAGGTCGATGACGTCGTTGTCGTCGATGACGTCGCCGTCGATGTCGGCCCAGCGTTCGAGCGCATCGTTGTCCGCGCCATCCGTTCCCGCGTCGCCGGCCTTGATGCGGAAGACCATTCGCTTCACGCGCGCGCGGCCTTCCGGTCCGGCCGTCAGCGTGAAGCGCAGGACTTCCTCGGACGCGCCGCGCGCGATGGGGCCGCTAGGCGTCGCGTAGGCCCGCGAAGCCGAAAGTTCCGTCAGCCGGAGCTGCAGGTCGGCCGCGACGTTCGAGGTCACGGCGAAACCATGGCCCGCAGCGAGATCCGTCCCGCTGAAATCGCGGCCCTCCGTCACCGAGGCGAATCCGAAGTTCCGGTCCGCGGCGAACCGGAACCGGAGGCGCGCGCCGGATACGCTCGCATACGATTCGACGACGTCAGCCTGGAAAGAGATGTAGGCCTTCTTGTCTTTTGGGACGTGGATGGCGAGGCCCTTGAAGAAGGCGTCGCCGCCGACGAACTCTCCCGTCACCGAGACGTTCGCGCCCTTGGCGTCGATATAGAACAGCCGGAGGGCACCGATCGGCGCGCGGTCCACGCCGGTGAACGGGAAGGTGAGGCTCGTGATGGTGAAATCGTCGTACGACGCCGCGGCGACGATGTTGCCGAGCTCGACCGGGCGGCCGACGACGGCCTTGGCGGAACTGCCGGCGAAATCGAGCGCCAGCGTACCGTGCTGGCGGACCGTCAGCGCGTACACGGGACGCGTGCCGCCGTTCGGGGCGGTCCCGTACGCCTCGACCGCGTCGCCGGAGGCGTCGACGATGACGACGTCCTTCGCCGCGTCGACGACGTCGAAGGCGACGATGTCGGGGCGCGCCTCAATCTGGGCGTCGCGATCCAAGTCCCCGCGCAGGGCGTAGACGCCGGCCGAACCGGCGGGCAGGACGAGTGCGAGGCCCTCGAATCGCACGCGGCCGTCGTACGGCACCTCGACGGGCCCCGCGACGCGCGCGCCGGACTGGTCATGCAAGCTGACGGCGCCGACGATATCGCGGACGCGCGTCTCGGTCCCGTTGTCCGCGTCGCCGCCCGCGAGGTAGCCGGCGCCGCCTTCCTGCTCGTCGAGATATCCCTGGAAAGCGATGGCGCGCAGCGTCTGCGTCAAAGCGGCGGCGTTGAACGTGAAAGCCGCGAGTTCGACGCTCTGGGCGCCGCGCACCTGCGTCTTCGGACCATGGAACTCCGCAGCGGCGATCTCGAGCGCGTCCTTGCGCACCTGGACGATCCCGCCCGCGAGATCCGTCTTGGGAAGGAACGCGGCCGGACGTCCGTCCGCGCCGAAGACTTCCGCTCGCGAAGTCACGGCGATGGCGCGATACGGTTCGGCGATCGGCGTCTCCTCATCGAACGTCGCCGTCAGCCGAAGACGGGTCTCCCCTGCCGGAACCCTCAATCCGCCCGCGAATTCGAGGACGTACTCCTGATCGTCGGACGTGGACAAGGAGACGTCGAGCGTGCCGAAGACGGACGCGCCGCCGGCGTCGACGAAGCGTATCCTCGTGAGATTCGCACGGACGGAATCTCCGCGGACGAGGCCGCCCAAATCACGATCCGCGATGCCGGACAAGGCGGTCAACTTCACGGGCAGGCGCCGGATCTCGAGCGGAACCGACGTCGCGAGCAGGAGTTCCATCAGCGCGGCCTCCTTGCCGGCCGTGGCGATCGTGCTGACGGGCGCGAGGCTGAACGTCGGCGTCGAAGGCAGGACCGCCGGCGCCGCGCCCAGACGCCTGTCCTCGGAGATGGTCGGCGCCGAGGCTTTCTCGGCCGACGGGTCGAATCCGTCGCAGGCGATGATCGGATCGCCGAGGCGATAATTCGTGAAGGACTCGACTGGAACATCCTCGACAGCTCCGCGCCACGCCGAACCGTACAGGCAATCCGCGATGCCTTCCGAAGCGACGTGCCGCAAGACGCCGCCGCGCGCGACCGCGTAGGTCTTCGGGTCGGTGTCGATCTTGACCAAGCGCGTGCCGGGGCGATAGGTGACGTTCCCGCCGATGCGGCGCGACGACATCTCCGATGCCGAAATCGTCCTCACCGTGCCGAAGCCTTCGTACCAGCTGAAGAAGACCGAGGTGCCGGTGAAGACGTAGCGCATGCCGTCGGTGCCGAGATAATAGACGGCGGGATCGGACGATGTCCTGATGAGATCCCCGGCGGAAGCGACCGAAAAAGGCTTGGGCGCGAAAAACCCGATGACGGCGAGAGCACAGACGATGAATAGCCACCGGCGCATATGAATGAAGTATAGCAAATCTGACTGCGGGCGGCGGCCGAAACGCTTCGTGACGAAAATGCGACACCTGTCGCAAAACGGTACACGAGGGTTTTTAGCGGGGTTTTTTGAGGATGGATGAAGGAAAGAGAAAACCCCCTCGTTGCGGAGGGGGTTTTCGTTCTCGGGATTTTTACGGCATCAGGACGCTCTGGGCGTCGGTCGGGAGGACTTCGACGTAGAGGCCGTTGGTCCAGTCGTCGGACGCGGCGGCGTCGGCGGCGTCGTCCGTGGCTCCGCTGACGTCGTTATGCGGGATGGCCGAGTTGTCGGACCAGGCGAAGTTGTAGATCGCGGTCGCGGCATTGGTACCGTCGAGGTCGTCGACGCCATCGGCATCCACGGCGACGCTGGCGAGTTCGCCGGTGACGAGGTCCGTGTCGGACGCGATGTTCGTGATGAGCGAGTGGTTGGAGGCCGCGCCCGCGACCGTGAGCACGAGCTCGTAGGTCTTGGAAGCGCCAGCCGAGATGACCTGCTCACTGGTGAAGCGGCTCTGGAACGTGCAGGCGGTGCCGCCGTTCGATGCGCAGCCGATCGACTGCGTGGTCGTGCCTGAGATATGCGCCCCCTGGCCGACCTCGCGGACGGCCGACTGGCCGCCGCCGTTCGCGATGAGCATGCCCGCGTTCGACTTGGTGACCGCCCATTGGATGGCCTTGAGCGAAACCTGCTCGGCGACGTCCGCCGTGACCGTGATGCGCGAGAGGACCATCGTGCCGTTGGTGAGCGTGGACGTCGGGAGCGACGCCAGGCTGACGGTCGGCTTGGTCTTGCGGAGGACCTTGTTGCGACCCGTGACGTCCGTCGTGGCGATCGTGGAGACCACCGTGCTGGAGCCAGTACCGCGGTACTCGAAGGTACCGGCGGTCGGGGTCGTGAGGTCTGTCGTGATCTGGAGGTCAGCGCCCGAAGTGGCGCCGCCGGAGATCGAGTTCAGGATGGCCTTGACCGTGAGGGTCTTGGAGGCATCCTTCGGAACCACGAAGTTGAAGCCCGAGAAGTCGGCGTTCTGGCCGGACATCGGGACCGGACCGGCGACGAGCGCGGCCCCGTCGTAGAGACTCATGCTGACGACGCTGTTCTGGACCGCGCCCACGAGCGAGATACGGATCTTGGTCTGCTTCAGTTCTTCGTTGGCGGCCGTGAGGCGGATCTTGCCGAGCACAGCGGTGGTGTTGGCGAGGACGAGGCCTGCTTCGGACTCGGTGTCGTCCGGAGCGATCTGGTACGTCATCGTGCCGGAGTTCGCGGTCGTCAGGACCACGCTCGGCGTGCCGTTGATCGGGAAGGAGGCGGCGGCGAAGGAGACGCTGTTGCCGACGGCGTCCTGGACCGTGGCGTCCGTGTTGGCGACGACCTTGAAGGCGATGCGCTCCGCGTTCGAGTTCAGGTAGGCGCCGTTCGAGAGGTCGCAATACAGCAGACCTGTCGCGCCGATGGAATCGATGTCCCAGTCCAGTCCGGCGAAGGTCATCACGCCGCCGGTGCCGGAAGTCGGACTCTTCGGCTGGCCGCGCATCGCTCCGGTCGCGGCATCGATCAGCCAGCAGGAAGTGATGACGTCGGAGACGGAGACCGTGCCGGATACGTCGACGTCCTGGCCCTGCACGTAGTCGGAGGAACCGTCAGCGTCGATGAAACCCTTGATCGTCAAAGACGACAGCTTCGTGACCGTGCCGGTCTCAGAGCCGAACGAAAGGCCTAGCGCGAGAATGGAGGTCGCGCCCTTCACGTACGACTGCGAGACGGCGAGGCTATTGAGGCCGGCGCCGAGATACGCGGAATACATCGTCTGCGCGAAACCGGCCATATCGCCCGACGGGACGACGTCCGATGACGGCGTCAAGAAGGTAGAGTTATCGGTATTACGAAGGTCGGACGTGCCGAACGCGAGGCGCGTAGCCGTGACCGACTCGCCGCTCGTGATGGAGGTCGAGGCGTCCGCCGTGACGGCGAACTCATAGACGACTCCCGGTTCGAGCGACTGGACGTCGGTGAACGTCAGCGTCTGGTTCAGGTCGTTGGCGCCGGCGTCGCCCGTGCCGGAGAGGTCGGACGGACCCCACCAGGCGGCGCCGGAAGTCGTATTGATGATTTTTACGTCGGTGTAGTTCGGCGTGGAGGTGTTGATGAGGCCGCTGGCGCCCGCGCCGGAGGTGCTGGCGGTGAGCTTGATCTGCATGCGGCGGACTTCCGTGCGGTTCTGGACGACCATCGTGAAGCGCAGGAGCTCGGCGTCCTTAGCGTAGGTCGCGCGGTCGGTCGGGAACGGACCCTTGAGCGCGACCGTGACCGGACCCGCTTCCACCGTCGAGTACGAGCAGTCGCCAGCCGAGCTGGTGCAGCTGTCGCCGTCGTAGGCGGTGCGGGTGACGGTGACGCCCTGGCCGAAGGTCTGACCGACGCCGCGGACGTCCGAGGACTCTTCGGTGTAGAGCTTCAGGCTGTCAGCGGCGCGAGCGCCGCCGCCGATGTCGCCGTAGACCTGGAAGGTCTTGGTGGCGCCCTTCTCGAGCAGCATGCCCGGAGCGGAGAGGGAGAACGTCGCGCGGAGGTTGGCGTCGAAGCTAGCCGCCGTCGCGATCGTGAGACCCGCCTGCTTGAGCTTGAGGTTCGTGAGGTTGGCCGCGGAGAGGTTGCCACCCTGGAAGATGGTCAAGCGCTCGAAGCGGACGTCTTCGGAGGAGCCGGCGGCGACCGTGAACTCGGCGATCTTCGCCTCCATCTCGCCGGCCTTGGGGGCCGTGATGGTGCCGGTCTTGGCGATGGTGAGAGAACCCACCGTCGTGCCAGCCAGGGTGAAGTTGTTGCCGGTGAACGGAGAGCCGGAGAGCTGCGTGGTTCCGGACATCGCCTTGGAGAGTTCCATGGCGTGGACGTTGCCGGCAGCCGCGCCCGTCGCGATGTCGACGGCGACCCACAGGGTGCGGGTCTGGCCGGCGGCGAGCGAGAGGTTGAGGCCCGTGAAGGTGACCTCGTTGGTGGACGAGTTGACGGAGCGGCCCGTGGTCAGACGGGAAGAGCCCTCGTACAGGTACACCGAGGAGAGGTCGGTCGTGGCGCCGGGGCCGACGCGGCGGAGGGTGACGGAGTCAGCCACCATCGCGGAGCCGCCGTTGTTCGAGACGTTGAACTTCAGGAAGTTCACGCCCGTCGCGCCCTTCGGAAGGGTCGCGCCAGCCGGCGAGTCAGAGGCGAGCGAGACGGAAGCCGTGCCCGAGACGCCAGCGGTCGACAAGTTCTTGTCGGCGTTGATCGACTGGGACGAGCTCATCTCGGCCGTCTTGTTGTAGTCGGAGCAAGACGCGTTGATGGCGGCGCCGACGGAGTAGTTCGTGAAGAACGCGTCCGAGACGTCGTGAATCATCGTGTTCCAGGCCGAGCCGTACAGGGTGACGGCGCAGGCCTCGGAAGGCACGTGGCGAAGGACGCCGCCGTGCGCGATCGCGTAGGTCTTCGGGTCAGACTGGATCTTGAGCATCAGCACGCCCGGGCGATAGGTGACGTTGCCACCGATCTGGATGGACGCGAGGTCAGCGTCGGAGATGGTCATGACGGACGAGAAGTCCGCGTACCAGGTCTTGTAGGCCTTGTCGTTGGTGAACACGTAGCGCTTTCCGTCGGAACCGCAGTAGTACACCGCGGGGAGGGAACCCTTGATCAAGCTACCGCTCGTGCAGCCGGCGGCAGACGCTTTCAAGGGAGCGACCAGGACGGACGCCATCATCGACCAAAGGATGGTCGAGAGGACGATGCCCACGGTCAAGCTTTTTCGGAACGTGTCTGACATACAAACGGGCCCAGGTTAGGGGTAAATGCCCGTCCAGTGTAGCAGGTACGGAAACGAAAAAGGTGTGGGTAAGACCCGCACCTTCTCCCCCGCTCCGTTCAGGACAGGACCAGCCGTTTGTCGGCGATCGTGATGACGTCCTTTTTTTGGAGAACGTTGATCAAGGAGTTGACCTTGCCGTCGGTACGACCGAGGCTGCGATCAAGAGTCTCCAGGCGATGATCGACGCGGTCGAGACGGGTTTCGACGCCATCAAGACGAGTTTCGACGCCATCAAGACGAGTTTCGACACGGTCGAGACGGCCCCGAATATCCTCGAATTGCGGCGTGATGTTGTGCTCGATGACGTTCCCCAACTCCTCGCCGATCAGCTTGATGTCTTCGGGTGTAAGCATGCCCATATGGTTAGAGGATAACATATGGGGTCCTAGCACAGGCAATATGTGGGGTGTCAACGCTTAGAGTCGGCTCCGGCCTTGCATAAACAATCCCCCTCTTTGTGAAAGAGGGGGCAGGGGGAGTTAGGTCGGAGGGCCATCCGAGCTAACCCCTCCGCCCTTCGGGCACCTCCCCTTTCGCAAAGGGGAGGACGTTTAAAAGAATCCCCCTCTTTGTGAAAGAGGGGGCAGGGGGAGTTATTCGGAGGGGCGTGGGCCTACGATTCGGAGATAACCCCTCCGCCCTTCGGGCACCTCCCCTTTCGTAAAGGGGAGGACGACTGACAGAATCCCCCTCTTTGTGAAAGAGGGGGCAGGGGGAGTTATTCGGGGAGGACGTATAAACACAAACCCCCTCCTTGCGGAGGGGGTTTGCTCTTTCCGGGCCGCTTAGGCGAACCCTTGCGTACCGGCTAGATCCAGGCCGAAGCCCGAGGCGAGACTCGTCCTATTACGGAGCAAGGGTCGTCTGAGCGTCGGTCGGGAGGACCTTGACGTACAGGCCGTTGGTCCAGTCGTTCGACGCAGCCGCGTCTTCGCCTTCGGCAATGGTGCCGGCGACGTCGTTGTGCGGGATGGCCGAGTTGTCGGACCAGTGGATGCTGAAGCCGGCAGTCGCAGTGTTCGTGCCATCGAGGTCGTCGATGGAGTCACCCGCGAGACCGTCGACGTCGTCGAGTTCACCCGTGACCAGCGCGGAGTCCGCGGCGATCGTGGAGGTGATGCTGTCGTTCGAGCCGACGCCCGTCGTCGTGACGGCGAGTTCATACGTCTTGGACGTACCCGCGGCGATCACCTGTTCAGAGGCGAACGTGAAGCGGACCGTGCAAGCGTCGGACTCGAGCACATCGCAGTCGTCGTCGCCGGCCTCGTCGAGGTCAGCGGTGCCCGAGATGGAGGAGCCGCCGACCTCGCGGACCACCGGGGTCGCGATGCCGAGCGCGGCGCCGCGAGCGAGGTTCCACATGATCGACTTGACCGAGACCTGTTCCGCGCTGTCAGCCGTGAGGGTGATGCGCGAGACCACGGGCGTGCCGTTGGTGAGCGTGGAGCTCGGGAGCGAGGCCAAGCTGACGGTCGGCTTGGTCTTGCGGAGGATCTTCGTGCGCATCGTGACGTCCGCACCGGTGGCCTGGGTGGTCACGACGGTCGAGGACGAGGTGCCACGGTACTCGAACGTGCCAGCGGCAGCCGAGGTCGTGTCAGCGATGAGCGCGAGGTCGGTACCCGTGGTGGCACCGCCCGAGATCGTGTTCAGGACGCCCTTGACCGTGAGGGTCTTGGAGCCGTCCTTCGGCACGACGAAGTTGAAGCCGGAGAAGTCAGCGTTGCCACCGGTGAGCGGAACCGGACCAGCGACGAGCGCGGCCCCATCGTAGAGGCTCATGCTGATGACGTTGTTCGAGTTCGCCGAGGTGACGAGGCCGACGCGAAGCTTGGTCTGCTTCAGCTCTTCGTTGAGAGCCGTGAGGCGGATCTTGCCGAGGACAACCGTGTTGCCCGCGACCACGAGGCCCGCTTCGGACTCCGTGTCGTCCGGAGCGATGATGTACGACATCGTGCCGGTGTTCTGGATGGTGTGGACCACCGTGGCGGCAGAGGCGTTGACCGTGCCGGTTTCGGTGATCGCGTTGCCATCCGCATCCTGCGACGTGACATCGCTCGCGGCCTGGACGGAGAAGCCGACCGTGTCGGCGTCAGCGCCGTCGAAGGCGGAGTTCGAGATGTCGCAGTTGAGCTTCAGGCTCTTGGTCTGGCCAGCCGCCACCACGAGGTTGAGGCCGGTGAACTCAAGGAGACCGCCAGAGCCTTCCGTCGAGGAAGCGGTCGGAGACTTGGCCGTGCCAAGCATCGTCGCGCCATCCATGAGGCGGCACTGGGTGATGACGTCGCGGACCGCGGCGTCATCCGTGTTGTCGTCGAAGCCCTGGATCATCGTGGTGCCGCCATCGGCGTCGATCCAGCCCGTGGCCGTGATCGCCGTGATGGTGACAGGCGCGGCATCGCCGGCCTTCAGGTTGATGCCAGTGAAGTCGACGTTCGAGGAGCCCTTGATGAAGGTCTGGCTGACCGGGGTCGAGCCAAGCGAGTTCGTCATGGACGCCACACGGACCGTCATCGCGTTACCCAACAGCGAGCCGCCCGGGACGACGTCGGTGGACGGCGTCAGGAACGTGCTGTTGTCGAGGTTGCGGAGGTCGGAGGTGCTGAAGGCTTCGAGGGTCATGGTGACCGTGTCAGCATCGTCAGCGCCGTCCTCCACGTCGAGCGAGACGGAGAACGTGTACAGGACGCCGGCCTGGAGGGTCTGGACGTCGTTGAAGACGAGATCCTCGGAGCCGTCATCTTCCGTCACGTCCTTCGGGCCCCACCAGACGGAACCGGAGGCGACGTTGGTCACCTTGATGTCCGTGAGGTTAGCCGTAGTCGTCATGAGGTCGGTGCCGTCAATCTGCATGCGCAGGTTGCGGACTTCGACGTTGGACTGGGCCACCGCGGTGAAGCGGAAGACCTCAATCTCGTTCCCCTTCTCGCTGATGTCCTTCGAGGAAGGGCCCAGGAAGTTGAGGGTCACCTGTCCCGCTTCCACCGTCGAGTACGAGCAGTCGCCAGCCGAGCTGGTGCAGCTGTCGCCGTCGTAGGCGGTGCGGGTGACGGTGACGCCCTGGCCGAAGGTCTGACCGACGCCGCGGACGTCCGAGGACTCTTCGGTGTAGAGCTTCAGGCTGTCAGCGGCGCGAGCGCCGCCGCCGATGTCGCCGTAGACCTGGAAGGTCTTGGTGGCGCCCTTCTCGAGCAGCATGCCCGGAGCGGAGAGGGAGAACGTCGCGCGGAGGTTGGCGTCGAAGCTAGCCGCCGTCGCGATCGTGAGACCCGCCTGCTTGAGCTTGAGGTTCGTGAGGTTGGCCGCGGAGAGGTTGCCACCCTGGAAGATGGTCAAGCGCTCGAAGCGGACGTCTTCGGAGGAGCCGGCGGCGACCGTGAACTCGGCGATCTTCGCCTCCATCTCGCCGGCCTTGGGGGCCGTGATGGTGCCGGTCTTGGCGATGGTGAGAGAACCCACCGTCGTGCCAGCCAGGGTGAAGTTGTTGCCGGTGAACGGAGAGCCGGAGAGCTGCGTGGTTCCGGACATCGCCTTGGAGAGTTCCATGGCGTGGACGTTGCCGGCAGCCGCGCCCGTCGCGATGTCGACGGCGACCCACAGGGTGCGGGTCTGGCCGGCGGCGAGCGAGAGGTTGAGGCCCGTGAAGGTGACCTCGTTGGTGGACGAGTTGACGGAGCGGCCCGTGGTCAGACGGGAAGAGCCCTCGTACAGGTACACCGAGGAGAGGTCGGTCGTGGCGCCGGGGCCGACGCGGCGGAGGGTGACGGAGTCAGCCACCATCGCGGAGCCGCCGTTGTTCGAGACGTTGAACTTCAGGAAGTTCACGCCCGTCGCGCCCTTCGGAAGGGTCGCGCCAGCCGGCGAGTCAGAGGCGAGCGAGACGGAAGCCGTGCCCGAGACGCCAGCGGTCGACAAGTTCTTGTCGGCGTTGATCGACTGGGACGAGCTCATCTCGGCCGTCTTGTTGTAGTCGGAGCAAGACGCGTTGATGGCGGCGCCGACGGAGTAGTTCGTGAAGAACGCGTCCGAGACGTCGTGAATCATCGTGTTCCAGGCCGAGCCGTACAGGGTGACGGCGCAGGCCTCGGAAGGCACGTGGCGAAGGACGCCGCCGTGCGCGATCGCGTAGGTCTTCGGGTCAGACTGGATCTTGAGCATCAGCACGCCCGGGCGATAGGTGACGTTGCCACCGATCTGGATGGACGCGAGGTCAGCGTCGGAGATGGTCATGACGGACGAGAAGTCCGCGTACCAGGTCTTGTAGGCCTTGTCGTTGGTGAACACGTAGCGCTTTCCGTCGGAACCGCAGTAGTACACCGCGGGGAGGGAACCCTTGATCAAGCTACCGCTCGTGCAGCCGGCGGCAGACGCTTTCAAGGGAGCGACCAGGACGGACGCCATCATCGACCAAAGGATGGTCGAGAGGACGATGCCCACGGTCAGAGCCTTGCGGCTCATTTTCAGGACTTCGGTCATAAGTTGAGAACCTTTCTTCAAGTTTAGTGCCGACAGTACGGCCTTGCGGCCTCGACCTTGTGATACTGCCAGTGCCCCAAAGGGGCGGGCCCGTCCGGAGATTTCCTCCTGGATCGGAGCGCGGGGCGTACTCACATAGAGGAGTAGGCCACGAGCTTCGATCCAAGAAGCTTCCTGGACGGACGGTGGATATTTATGGTTGGGAGGAAGCGGGCTCGATCTCGGGCGCCGGGGTCTCGGAGACCTCTTCGGTGCTCGTCGCGGCTTCGGTCTCCGCTTCAGCGGGTTCCTCGACGGGCGGATTCTTGTCGGCGGACTCGGCTTCGGTGACGAGGTCGGCGCCTTCGCTGACCTTCTTTACGGCGGCGCGGAAGTCGCCTTGGGAGAGCAGTTCTTTGGCCTCGTCCACCGCGGCCTGGGCTTTAACGGTCAGGAGCTGGCTGGGAGAGGCGGCGCCGCTCGTCAGGCCGTCCTGCGTGGTGGCCACGTGGGCGGCGAAGGCGTCGATCTTGCGTCCGACGGCCGAGGAGAGCTGGGCTTCAGGTAAGACGTTCGAGGCGAAGCTTTGTTTCTCGACCAGGATTTCGAGCGCCTTCACGGAGACTTGGTCCAGGTTCAGGAGCGCCATCCGGAAGGAGGGGCGTCCGACGAACAGTCCGTGTTTGAAGATCGCTTGGTATTCGTCGGCTTTGGATTCGACCCGGCTGGCGATGCGGACGGCTTCGTCGGCGTCCTTTTCATCCTGGAGGTCGGAGAGGTCCTTGCGGACGGCGTTCATCTCGTCGGAGAAGAGCGCGGCGACCATCTCGATCTTCCCTTCCCTGCCGAGGTCGGGACTGGAGGCGAGGCGGGCCATCTCGTTGAGACGGCGGCCGGCGATCTCGACGCGGCGCTCGGTGCGGTCCGACTTGCGGGAGAGCTTGAGGTTCAGAGACTCCGCGGCGAGCTTTACGTTATAGAGGGGGTGGCCAGGCAAGGTGTCGTGCGCGGCGGCGACGACGGCCGTGGAGCCGACGCCGGTGCCGACGACCAGGAGCAGGACCATCGCGGGAATGGCCATGGCCTTGGCGAGGTTTTCAGGGAAGAAGACGCGCAGGGATTCGGCGAATGCGCGAAGACCGGTCCGGCGCTCAGCGCCGACCGTGTTGCCGATCTGCATCATCAGGGTCTCTTTCGTGGAAACGAGCCATTGCGCGTCCGGGCTTCCGCCCGCACGCTCATGCTTCAACGCCTTCAGTTGTTCCACGATCTGGGTCCGCATGGGATTTTTCGTCAGTCGCGACCAAGTCGCGCAGGGCGTCAGTCGCGCGATGCAGGAGCACGCGCACGTTGCCGTTGGTCTTGCCGAGGATCCTGGCGATCTCCGAAGTCTCGAGTTCATCGAGATACTTCATCACGAGCACTTCGCGATATTCATCCTTGAGCAGGCGAAGCTTCTTCTCCAGCATCTTCGCGTCGATGGCCGCGTTGACCTTCTTGAGATCCATGCGGTCGTCGGCGATCATCTCCTCGGCCCCTTCGGTCAGAGGGAGAGTCTCGCGGTTCGCGCGCGACCGATAGAAATCGATCACGCGGTTGCGGGCGATGCTATAAAGGAGCGCGCTCAAGTGGCGGACCTCTCCGCCCTTTTCGTCGAGAAGGAAGGACCAGGCCTTCAAGAAGACGTCAGCGGTGAGGTCTTGCGCCTCTTCCTCCGACGAAACCTTAAAGTACACGAAACGATAAATCCGGCGTGCATAGAGGTCGTAGATCTTCCCGTATGCTTCCGGATCCTTTTTCGCGCGTACCCGATACAACAGCAACTTCTCTTGGAGTGGGTTGCTCATGACTTTAGACGGGCGACCGAGTGATACCGTTACAGTCAGCCCTATAACGAGGTTCAGGCTATCATGAAAGGTAGGCAGAGTCAAAGGTATAACTTCGTAAGAATAAGGCTACGGAGCTTAACCGAAGAGGTAACATTAGGGACGGAACTCCCCCTTGGCACCCCGAATAACTCCCCCTGCCCCCTCTTTCGCAAAGAGGGGGATTTTTTTAGGCCTATTTGACAAAATGTGGTTGTTTGTCTACACTGGAGTAGACAAATAGATTATCCCCCATGGACTCCCCTAAACACATCATTCGCGTCTCAGTTTCGGAGGCGGCCAAGCTCTTCGGCATTTCCACGCGCACGCTCCGCCGCGCCATCGCCGACGGCGAGGTGGCCTATGTGGTGGTGCGGGGAAGGTATAAGCTGAACTTCGAGAGCCTCGTGAAGTGGTCGCAGGTCCGCCCGACCGTGCGCAACAAGCTGGCCACGACCGGCATCGGCCAATTCGTGGAGCAATGGAAGATCAGGAACAAATTGTTCAGTCCCAATCCGAAGGTGTTCGAGAAGAAGGATGGGGAGGAGAAGTAGAGCGGCGATTCGGAAATAACCCCTCCGCCCTGCGGGCACCTCCCCTTTCGTAAAGGGGAGGGTATACAAAGGATCACCCTCTTTGTGAAAGAGGGGGCTGGGGGAGTTCGATCCGGGCTGGGTCGCCCCGCCGATCTGACGGTTGACATTCGGCCTTAAACGTGCTAGAGTCCCCCGTTAAAAAGCGAGCGGTTCCCATGCATGACGCCCGCGTACAATCCGTCGCTTTGACCCTCGCGATCGTGACGATCGTGAGTTTCGTCGTGCCTGCGGAGACGCTGGCGGCCACGGCCTCGGACAAGTTCGTCCGCCTCTCCAACAACTACATGAAGGCGGGCATCACGCTCCCCTCTTCTGACTGGGCGACGCTCTCGAAGTACGACGTGCTCGTGCTTCCGGCCGAGGCGCAGATCTTCAACCCGGATTTCTTCCCGACAGTGCGCCGCTTGAACCCGGACATCGTCATCTTGGCGTACATTCCCACCAAGAGCTACGCGCAAGTCTGGAGCGACAACCCGATGGACACGCTCCATCCCAAGCTCAAGGCGCGCACCGACGAATCGATGCGGCTGCGCGAACCCGGAGGCAAGATCCTGTCCGTCTGGCCGGGGACGCTTTCGTATAACGTGAACTCCGGTTGGGCCGATGCGCTCCCCCGCTTCGTGAAGGAGGACATCATGGCCTCCGGCAAATGGGACGGCATCTTCTACGACGAGACTTCGGCCACCATCTCGTGGCTCAACGGCGGCAACGTCGACGTGAGCGGCGACGGTTTGAAGGACGATCAGGCCACGGCTGACCGACTATGGGAGGCCGGGATGGTCAAAATTTTGAAGACCACCCGCGAACTGCTCGGCGCTTGCGCGGTCATCATCACCAACGGCGATTCCGACCCGGACCTCCAGCCGTACGTCAACGGCCGCATGTTCGAGACGTTCCCGACGCCGTGGGAATACGACGGCAGCTGGGCCACCGTCATGAACAACTATCTCGGGTTGCAGAAGAAAGTCGGCTACCCGGCCGTCTTCCTCATCAACAGCAACACGAACAACACCGGCAACAGGGACGATTTCCAGAAGATGCGCTTCGGACTGGCCTCGACCTTGATGGGCGACGGCTTCTTCCAGTTCGACTACGGCGACAACGATCATGGCCAGACCTGGATGTACGACGAATACGACGCCTACCTGGGCAAGCCTGTCGGCGAGGCGCACAACCTGACGGGTCAGACCAATCCCGTGAGGGACGGCGTCTGGCGCCGTGACTTCCAGCACGGAACCGTCATCGTGAACTCCACGAACGAAGCCAAGACCGCGGACCTCGACGCCGATTTCGAGCGCCTGCACGGCGCGCAGGATCCCGCCGTCAACAACGGCGAGATTTCCAGCGTCGTGACGATTCCCGCCAAGGACGGCCTCATCCTCCTGCGTCCGCTCGAGCGCGTCTCCGAAGCCGCCTACAGGAACGGCGCCTTCATGCGCATCCTCACCGGCGAAGGCGCGGTCCATCGCAACGGCTTCTTCGCCTACGACGAGCGCCGAAAGGGCGGCGTCGACCTGGCCGAGTTCCGCCCTGCGGCGTCGAGCGAGAAATCCACCATCGTCGCGAAGGGCAATCACCTCGAACTCTACGACGCGCAGGACCGGCTCGTGCGTTCCGTCGCCCCGTTCGGCGACAGCTGGAACCGCGGACTGACCTTCGGCTACGGCAAGGCCGGCGGCAAGACCTACGTCGCCGCGGGCGCGGGGCAAGGCGGCGCTCCGTACGTGCGCATCTATACGGAAGGTCTCGAGCCCGTCACCGACGCGTTCTTCGCCTACAGCGAGCGATTCCTGGGCGGCGTGAACGTGGCGGTCGGCGACCTCGACGGAGACGGAAGTCCCGACGTCGTAGCCGGCGCCGGTCCGGGCGGAGGGCCGCACGTGCGCGTCTTCAACAAGGACAAGGCCGTGATGGCGCAGTTCTTCGCCTACGACCAGCGGTTCCGCGGCGGCGTGTACGTCGCGATGGGCGACGTCGACGGCGATAAGACCCAGGAAATCGTGACCGGTCCGGGCTTCGGCGGCGGACCGCACGTGCGCGTCTGGAACGACCGGGCGGAAGTGAAGCGGCAGTTCTTCGCCTTCGACAGCAAGAAGCGCGGCGGCGCGAGGGTCTCCGTCGGCGACATCGACGGCGACGGACGCTTCGAAATCCTGGCTATGACGAATGATGCCTTCACGCTCGCGCTCGGGTTCCGCAATACTTTCTAAGGATATGAAGAAACTCCTGCAGGGCGTCCACGGACGCGCCAAACGCCACTATCACGCTCACTATCGGACCCGATTCCAGTCGCGCGCGCATTTCGTATTCATCCTCGACGCCCTGCTGGTCAGCGCCGCCTTCGGACTCCTGGCTCTCGGCTCGTATTTCAGCTGGTTCTATCATCCCCTGCGCGACGACTTCCGCCTCGGCGTCGCGACCGTCAGCGAAATCATCGGCGGACAGGACGGCGAGATCAGCGTCTACGTGGAGAACGTCAGCGAGGGAGCGCTCAAGGACGGCCGCCTGACGGTCCATCTTCCCGACGTGTTCCTCGCGGCCGACGGCAGGACCGGAACGCGCGAGATAGAGATCGGCTTCCTGCCAGCCGGGACATCAGCGCAGTACCGCTTCCGCGGGATGCCGCTAGGCTCTCCGCGCCGCGCGCGCGTCGTCGCGCATTTCGAGGCGTACGGCGAAGACGGCCGGCATGACGAGCGGCTCGTGGGCGGCGATCTCGCATGGGAGCGCAGCCTCGTCGAGACGCGCTTCGAGACGCCTTCATCCGTCATTCCAGGACAGATCGTCCGCTTCCGCCTGCTGGTGAGGAACGGCTCGGCTCTCGACATAGATGACGCTTCCGTGAAGCTGGCCTGGCCCGACGGATTCAAGCTCATCAATGCCACGCCGCCTGTCTATCGCGGCGCTGCCGCGCTCGGACGACTGGACGCCGGCGAAGAGGCCTACGTCGATTTCAGTGCGCGCTTCAACGGCGCGGCCGACCTCCAGCGCCTCAAGGCGGAACTGACGGGCGAGATTTCCGGACGCGCGTTCGCGCTGTACGACTCCTTGTCCGACGTCAACTTGGCCGATGCCGGACTCGAAGTCTACGCAACCTTCGCGGACGACGCTTCGGCATACGCCGCGCCCGGCGAGGAGATGCCCGTCATCGTGCGCTATCGCAATGACGGCGCGAGCCCGCTCAAAGGAGTGACGCTCGGCACCGTCGCGGACCCGCGCACGATCGCTTCGGTCCGCTGGGAACCTTCGGCCTCGGTCGGCGAGCTCGCGCCGGGCGATTCAGGAGAACGGACGGCTTTCGTCCGCGTCCTCGACCCAGTCTCACGCTACGTCGTGAACCCGACCCTGCGCGTCATCCCGACCGCGCGCTTCTCCATAGAACAGCCGCGGGTCGACGGAGCCGACATCGCGGGCGCGGGCGCGGAGCGCAAGATTTCCGGTGCCGCGCGACTGCGCACCGCCGCGAGGTTCTTCACGAATGAAGGCGACCAGATCGGACGCGGTCCCCTGCCGCCGAAAGTCGGTTCCGCCACGCGCTACTGGATCTTCGCCTCGCTCGAGACAGGCGCCACCGAGCTCCAGGGCGGCACGATGAGCTTCGGCCTGCCGAACGGCGTCGCCTGGACCGGCCGCGCGGCCGTGACGACCGAGGGCGACGCCGCGCTCGAGGGCGACCGCCTGGTCTGGCACCTCGGTACGGTCGCGCCCCACGCGGGCCTGCTTTCCGAAGCCCCCAGCATCTCCTTCGAGGTCGCCCTGACGCCGACGGAGGCGCAGATCGGCACCACCCCGCTCCTCATCACCTCCGCCGCCTTCACGGGCACGGACGCCTGGACCGGAGCCGACCTGGGCTCGAACCAGGGCGGCTTGACGACGGCGCTTCCGGGCGATCCGGGCGTGAACGGGCGCGTGACGGTGAGGCCGTAAATGACGGTAGCCGCAGGGCTTGCCCTGCCCCGGATTCGAACGCGCAGGGCAAGCCCTGCGGCTACACGATTCTGGTACAGAATAGAGCCAATATAAGCCAAAAAACCAGCCTGAAAGGGCTGGTTTTCGGTTGCCAAAGAGCCTTGACAAAACCGTGTTTTCCTGATAGACTGCTTGGTTATGAAAATCGCCATCATCGGTTCGAAAGGCATTCCGGCCAAGGCCGGAGGCATCGAGCGGCACGTCGAAGAGCTCGCCATCCGTCTGGCGAAGCGCGGTTTCGACGTCGCGGCGTACACCCGCCCCTGGTACACCGGGCATCGCAAGACGTCCCACCAGGGCGTGCGGTTGATCCCCCTTTCCTCGATCAAGACGAAGCATCTCGACGCGATCTCGCACACCTTCGCGGCGACCATCCACGCGATGAAGGAAGGTTTCGACGTCTACCACTACCACGGCGTCGGTCCCGCCCTCCTCGCCTGGCTGCCCCGCGTCTTCCGCCCGAGGGCCTTGGTCATCGTGACCTTCCACTGCCTGGACCGCCGCGTCCAGAAGTGGGGCCGCGCCGCCCGCTTCGTCCTGAAGTTCGGCGAATGGGCCGCGACGCACTTCGCCCACAAGACGATCGTCGTCTCCAAGACGCTCGCGCACTACGTCCGCGAGGTCTACGACTGCCGCGCCGTCTACATCCCGAACGGCGTGAAGGTCGCCAAGCCCGCCGCCAAGGACATCCGTGTCCTGAACGCGCTCGGCCTGGAAAAGGGCCGCTACGTCATCATGGTCTCGCGCCTCATCCGCTCCAAGAACGCCGACAAGCTCGTCGACGCCTGGAAGCGCCTCAAGCGCGGCGCCACCGACCTGCGCGTGCTAGGCATGAAGCTCGTGATCGTCGGCGACGGAGACGCGCATGACGCGTACGTGGAGGAAGTCCGCGGCAAGGCCGCCGCTTCCCGCGACATCGTCATGGCCGGCGCCCGCTACGGTGCGGAGCTCCACGCGCTCATCGCGCACTCCGCCTTCGCGGTGCACCCGTCGTCCACCGAGGGCCTGCCGATGGCCGTCCTCGAGAAGATGGCGCACGGCAAAGCCGTGCTCGCCTCGAACATCCCGGAACACCTGGAAGTCGTCGAGGGCAAGGGTTACACCTACAAGCTCGACGACGAGCGCGACCTGATGCTCCAGCTCTACTGGATGCTGACGCACCCGCGCCAGTGCGCCGAGACGGGCCGCGAAGCCCGCACGCACGTCGCGAAATTCTTCAGCTGGGAGAAAATCGCCAAAGAGACCGCGATGGTGTATACCACGCTGGCTCCCGCCAAGCCCCAAGCCGCCCGCAAGGGCGCCTACGGCCTGGCCGGCGCCCGCCGCATGGCCGCGTAAGCGGTTCACGGCAAACAAGAAAACCTCCCGTGCTGCACGCGGGAGGTTTTCTTCATGTACCAAATCTCAACCCCTGACGCATTTTCGTTCATGTACCAAAATGCGTCAGGTGACGCAAAACGGTACAAGAAGGAAATATGAAAAAACCGCGGTGGGGTGTCGCGGTTTCAGACGGTGTTCTCGCCGAGGGCGTAGGCCTTGGCCTGGCCGATCGCCTCTCCGGTCGTGACGGACTCCCAGCGGTCGCCCACCGGGACGAAGACGCGCAGGATGCCGGCGTTGTGCATCTGCACGGCGCAGCGGAGGCAGGTGTGCTCGGCGTGTTCCTTGAGCCAGGGCGCTCCGTCCATGCGGACGCCGGCGACGTAGAGGTCGCAGGCTGCGGTGCGGATGCCGTCGCGCGCGGCGTGCCAGAGGGCGAATTCCTCGGCATGGCCGCAGGCGCCGATCATCGACTCGGTGCGGGACGTGATCTTGAACCGGACGCACTCCGGCTCGCAGAGGTCCTTCAGCGCGTCGATGGTGGCGTTGGAGGTCGTGGCGACGACCTGGCCTTCGAGCGTCAGCACGCAGCCGAAACGCATCTTCTTGCAGGCGGAGCCCATCGCCGCCATGTAGCAGGCGCGGTAGAGCTCGTTCTCGAAGAGCGAGTTGCCTTCGTTCTCGGCCTGGGCGATGCGCCACGAGAGCAGCTTGTAGCGCTCGAGCGTGGGCGCGTGCGAGAGGACGTAGGCGCGCGTGCGCTCCGCGGCCTCGAGGCCCTGCGGCGGATCGCCGCCGAACTGCGGCTCGGTGAAGTCGTGCTGGCCGCCATGCGGGAAGCGGTTCCAGTAATGCGAGCGCATCTTGGCCCACTTCGGGAAGCTCTCGAGCGAAGCGCGCAGGAGCGCGCCGCCGAAGCGGTCCTGCGCCGCCACCGAAACGACGGCGCAGTGGCCCCAGAGCGGGTTCTCCGGTGTCCAGCCGTCGGGATCGGCGCTGGTCTCACGGTCGCAGAGACCGGGCAACAGGGCGGTGAAGGCGTTCATGTCCATGGCGGTTTCCTTTCAAGGTACTGTGGTCCGCGCACTGTAGACGTTCGCGCGCCTTGACGCAAGTGCTTTTCGGAACTCGCGTTCCACTGAACGAAAAACGCACGCCTCCGCGCGCGTCGTTTTATTTCTTCCCGATGGCTTCCTTGTAGACGCGATGGATCCGGCCGAGGTGCAGACCGGGGGCGTACTCCGTCTCGGCCAGACGCCGACCTTCGCGGCCCATGGCGGCGGCGCGGGCGTATTCGGAGGCGAGCCAGTTGAGCTTGGCGGCGAGGTCCTTGTGATCGCCGGGCGTGAAGAGCAGACCGGTCTTGGATTCACGCACGACCTCGGGCAAGGCACCGATCCTGGCGGCGATGACGGGCTTGCCCCAGGCATAGGCCTCGAGCGCGGTCAGACCGAAGGTCTCGTAGGACAGGGATGGGATGACGACGGCGCGGGCACGGGCGATTTCGCGGTCGAGATCGGAGCCGTAGAGCGGGCCGAGCGTCTCGACGTTCTCGAGCTTCAGTTCCTCCGCCAAGGCGACCAGCTTGGCCTTCTCCGGCCCGTCGCCGATGATGGCGCAGGTCAGCCCGCGCACGTCCTTCATGGCGCGCAGAAGCACGTCGACGCCTTTCTCTTCCGAGAGGCGACCGATGAAGACGACGCGCGCTTCCGATTCGTAACGCGGCGTACGCCCTTCGAGATCGATGAAATGCGGGACGACTTCGAGGCGCTTTTCCTCGATGCCGTATTCGACCATCTTCCGTTTCGCGAATTCGCTCGGGACGATGAACTTCGCCACGTGATCGTAGGCGCCGAGCGCGTGATGCAGCCAGCCTTTGAAAGCCGAAAGCACGCTCTTGACGAGCGAGCCTCCGATCAGGCGGCGGCGGAAGGTATCCCAGTACGGATGCTCCGTGGAAGGCTCGGCGACGCGTCCGCGATCGAATAGCCCGTAGTTGGGAGAGATGACGTGGTAATCATGGATGGTCATGACGGTCGGCAGGCGGCGGCGCTTTGCGACGGCCAGGATGGACGGCGATATCTGATGATAGATGTTCTGGACATGCAGGACGTCCGGCTTAGCTTCCGTCACGAGCGCTCCGAACTTCCGAGCGGCCTCGAGCGACCATATCATGCGTCCGGCCGTGCGCAGGCCCTGCCAGTCGAAACGCACCGCATCGGTCGCGACGGGCGAGACGAAAAAACGGGAGTACGACGACGGCGCGTTCCTGGGATCATGCATGGCGAACGGGACGACATCGTCGCCGTTGCGCTCCAGCAGGGACTTCAGATCGAAAGCGTAGCGCTCCGCGCCGCCCCTCAGATACCAGAACTTGTTGGCGAGAAGGACGCGCATGTCAGAGCAGCTTCTCGCGGCGGCCCGCCACGACGAGCATCGCGCCGAAGAGCCAGAAGTAGAGGCTGATGGTGCGGACTTCGAGATAGGTGCCGAGCAGGGCCTGGAGGGCGAAGGCGAGCGTCGCGCCCATGTAGCCGAGCGCCATGCCGCGCATCAGCGGATCTTTCGACTCGCGATAGACCGTGCCGGCGGCGCGGAAGAGGATGACGAACATCCAGACGCAGAGCGCCAGGCCGAGCGTGCCGATCTCGCCCCAGAGCGAGAACCAGTTGTTGTCGATGTAGCCTTCGGTGCCGTAGACGCCGAAGGGCAGTCCGAGCTTGTCGTAGACCGAAGTATTGGCCAGCACGGCCGCCGCGCCGCCGCCGTAGGAGCCGGGGCCGTGGCCGAAGAGCGGCGAGGCGGGCACGACGACGAGCGGCGTGTTCACGAACCAGTAGACGCGGCCGTAGCCGAAGTATTCGCCGCGATAGCGTTCGTAGGAGAAGGCTTCCAGCAGGCGCGCCAGGATGGTCTGCTCGGGCAGGTCGGTCAGGTAGCGCACCACCACACCCGACCAGACGGCATAGCTCGCGATGATGGCGACGGTCGCCAGGAAGCCGGCCAGGATCTTCTTGTCCTTCTTGATGCGCACGGCGATGTAGAGGAAACCCAGCAGGAATCCGAACCACGAGGCGCGCGAATACGTAAGGATCAGGGCGATTGAACCGACGGTGAAGAGCGTGAAGAAATACCGATGCCACTTCCCTTTCTTGATCTCGTAGAACCAACCGGTCAGGAGCAGCATGAAGAAGCACAGGAAGAGCCCGAGCTGGTCGTAGCGGCCGAGCGTGCCGAAGACGCGCTGGCCGGGCGCCCAGAACTGCTCGGTGCCGCCCGTGAGCTGGATGCTGTCGTAGACGCGGCGTTCGGAGGGCAGAAGGAACGCATCCAGCGCGCCGAGCGTGGCGGCCTGGAGGATGCCCAGCAGGCTCTCGAAGAGCACCAAGCCGAGCATCAGCGTGATGAGCTTGCGCATGAACTCGCGCGTCGGCGAGATCAGCACGACCGCGAAGAAGAGCAGCATGAAACGGACGATCTGGCGCGAACCGAGGATGGCCACGCCCGGGTCGACGAAGTTCGAGACGGCCGAGGCGACGATGACGATGACGAGCAGGGCGAAGGGCAGGTCGAGCTGGGTCGCTTCGCGCTTCTCGCCGGCCAGGTAGCGCTTCACGAACGTCAGGCCCAGGAGGAGGTAGATGAGCACCTCCGAGAAGTATTTGGCGAAGATGTAGAGCTCGTCGGGGACGAACTTCAGGAAGAAGGGCTCGATGGGGATGAAGACCGCCAGGAAGGCCAGCATCCAGGTCGGGCGCTTGTAGACGACGGCCAGGAGCGCCATCGACAGGAAGAACGCCAGCACTTTCCAAGGCGATATGAAGACGACCAGGAGGCAGAAGAAGAGGGCCGCGGCCGCGAAGACTTTCGCGAGAGGCTCCCACTTGATGTCCTGGATCTCGAACAGCTTCCGTAGTTCGCCTTTAAGGGCGGCGATGACCGACATATGTCCCTATTTTAGCAGAAAAAGTAAAAGGAGCGAACCGCGTGACGCGATTCGCTCCTTAACAGAGCAGAACTAAGCTAGTTGATGCTGACGCCTCCGCCGACGCGGTGGCAACCCGCCGATCCGACGTTGGTCACCGACCAGCGATCGAGATCGAAGAAGTCGCCTCCGCTCCAGCTGTCGCTCGGATCATCGTTGTCGACGACGAAGAAGTTGAAGTCGTCGACCGCGGGATCCAGGTAGAACGTGTACGCGACCGTACCGCTCGACCACGAGAGCTGGGGCTTGGGCGATCCCGTGAGATACGGGAGCGTCCAGCCGTCGGACCCGCCATACTGGATGACGGAGGGCGACGGCAGGGGCGCGGGGCTCTCGGAAAGCGCGTCACGGATGTCGCGCCCGACGTTGGGCGTGATCGTGACCTTGCGCTTCAGGGAACCCGTCTCGCTCGTCATCTCGCACGTCAGCGTGCCGTAGGCCGACACGCTCGTCGCCGTCCGGGTGATGCCGCCGCCGTCCGTGACGTGGGCGCAGGTGGAACCCGAGGCGTTGAACTCGTTCAGGTCGAACCAGTACTGGTTCGATCCGTCCGTGAGCGCGAAGTTGAAGAGCGTGACGTCGTTGGGCAGCTGGAGCAGGTAGCTCGCGCCGTCCGTCGACCAGGACTCCGAATCCTTCGTCGAACCCGCCGCGTACGGCACCTGCCAGCTGCCCGGATTCGAGCCGTACACGATCTTCCATGAGGCGGAGGGCGTGACGGTCGAGAACAGGTGCGCCAGGATGCCGCCCGAAATGGTGACGTTCACGTAGTTTCCGGACTCCGCGCACGAGATCGTGCCGTTGCCGGGCGTCGTGACCGTCCCGTCGTGGATGCAGCCCGTGGACGAGCAGACGTCAGCAGTCGAGGCGTTGCCGTCGTCGCAGGCGGAAGGGCAGAGAGGAGCGCGTCCGATGACATAGCCATCGGTCACGCCGTCCGCCGCTCCGTCGTCGATGCGAGCGCAGCCGTCGCCGCTCACCGTCCAGTCGCCGAGATCGAAACGCCGCGCGTAGCCTCCACTGTCATCCGACCAGACCATCAGCGTGAAGCGCTGGGCCTGATTGGACGGCAGGTTGATGGAGGCCGACGTGACGTATCCCGAGGTCCGCTCGGCGGCGCTGAGGACGACCTTGGGGGCCGCCGTCGCCGCGTTCACGTTCCACGAGCCTTCGATCTGGTCGCTGGCCACCGAGATGAACCTCGGGGCGGAGAGCGATCCGCCGTAGACGGCGTCCGTCAGCTGTCCGGAGATCGTGAGGTACAGCGTACCGCCCGTCTCGAAACAGCTGATGCCGTGCGTCGTCGGATGGGGCGGCTGTTCGCATGCGTCCGTCTCGACGTTGCAGACGTCGTCGCCCGCACACTCCGACACGTAGGCACACCTGTCGATCAGGCAGACGCCTCTGTTGCAGTCGACGTAGTCGACGCAATCATCGTCGGAGTCGCAGGCGACCGGAACGGCGTCTGGATCCGGGTCGGGGTCTGGCTGGTGATGACCGTCGTCGTCACCCGCGCTGTCATCGTCCATGCGCTGGGCGCAGGCGACGAGGGAGAAGCAACACGTCAGGAGCAGGATCTTGTTCTTCATCGGGAATCTCCTTGTTTGGCGTGGGTGCCGGAAACGGTTTGGGTTGGGGGTTTAAGGCCGCCTTGCGTTGGCCTATGGGAAAAGGTCGATAGAAACAGTCTAACATAAAAACAAGCTTTTGTCAAGGTTTTATGACAGAATAAATGGCTTATTTAAGCCAAAAAAATAGGCGGGTGATTAGCTTTTTTAAGGCCAATCACCCGCTTGCGCTGACAGAGGACTCTCCTACGGCTTGGTGCGGATGTACCCGCCCGTGCCGCCGTCGACCAGCTCGATCCGGCAGTCGAGGCCGCTGACGGCGAACCCCGGAGGGTCGCCATCCGAGGTCTTGAGGTCGCCGAAGCGAATGGTGCCGTCGCCGTAGCGCAGTGCCACGTTCAGATAGTCCACTTCCGGCTCCAGGACGAGCCGAGGCGCGACACCCCAGACGGCTGAACGCTTCTGACAGCCGGAGGGATATGGGATCGCCCAGGTGTCGCCGCAGCTGCTCGAGACGACGTAGTCCTCCTGGTTGCTGCCGTACTCGATGGCATCGATCGCGGTGCCGGGGTCGGCACCGAGGAAGCCAGAGGCGATGTCGCCGCCGAAGGTCAGGATGACCTTGGGGTAGCCGTCAGTCGTCTCGTTCGAGCAGACGATGGTCGCGGCGGGCGGCGCGGCGTCGGTGCCGGTGTAGGCGTCGACGCCAAACGCGGCATCGTCGCTGGCGTCCGCGCCGGTACCGCCATCCGTGTCAGCGCCGCCGTCGGGAACGTCTTCGGCCGGAAGGCCGGAGACGTCGAACGAGCAGGCGGCGAAGAGCCCGGTGCAGATGATGAGAATGGACTTCATCAGGATCCTTTCGGTGTGATGTCGTGGAACGAGCGAGATACGGACGTGTCTTGGACCAGCGCGCGTCTCTTCTCCTCCCGCTCTTGAGGGAGCAGGACCGTTTCCCGTGCCGTCGCGGTCAGTCCTGGGACGATCTGCGGTCAGGCGCGGTACGCGGTTTCGTGGGTTGATGTCTCCTGCGCGACATGCGACAGGCTGACCACCGATGATAGCACGAAAACACGCCAGTGTCAACGATTCCGGCACAAATGAAAACGGCCCCGATCTTGCGATCGAGGCCGTACTGAGACGGCGCCGGACTAGTTGGCGCCGCGGGCCTTGGCTGGCTTGCCCGCCGCATCGATCTCGAACCGGCACGCGTAGTTCGTGCCGCTCGAGTTGTAGCGGTAGGGGCCGGCGGCCTCGGCGGACAGGGATCCGCCGTACTGGGCCCAACACGCGGCGTTGGTGCCGACCTCGTCCTCACAGGAGGCGTAGGTCAGGACGCCGACCGAACCGACGGGACCGGAGAGGTCGAGGCGGTACCAGCCGGAGCCGGCGTGCTTGGGACGCTGGACGTACGCCCCATGGAAGTAGGCGTAGATGCCCTCGTCGTCAGCCTCGCCGACGATGTAGGCAGTCTCCACGGTACCTCCGTTGAGGTAGCCGGGGCGGAACTCCATGTAGGTGACGCCCTCGGCGTCGACGCCGGAGCGGCAGGCCCAGGTGGTCGACTCGGCCGGCGGGTCGACCGTGAGGTCGGTGCCGGCATCGTCGTTGGCGTCGACGTCGGGGGTGCCGGCATCGGGCGAGGTGTCGTCGTTGCCTTCGTCGCTGCGCTGCGCGCAGCCGAACGAGAGGGCGATGGTGATGAGAAGGAACGAGAGGAACTTGAGAGGGGTCTTCATGATCGGTCTCCTTCGAAAATTGTCTTCTTGAAGGGGAGCGCGGCCGTGACCCGCGTTCCCCTTCTTGCGGGTGAACGATGAGAGTCACGGACTCGCGCAGATCAGAACTTGCCGGAGAGCGTCGCCGTGCCGGTCCATCCGTAGGCGAACTGCATGTCGTCGTCGTACCCGTCGAACCCGACCAAGGGGCCGGCTTCGAACGAGAGGTCGACGTACTTGCTGTCCACCGGGACGAACTTCAGCGAGGCAGTGCCCAGACCGGAGTGCCAGAGAGCGAGATTGCCCTCCAGGTTCCAGGCCTGGTACTGACCGCCGAGGCAGAACCCGAACATCGAGTCCAATCCGCGGCGGCAGAGCTCCGAGGTGACGACCATGTTGCGGTCTTCGCCCCAGGCCCAGGCCATGCCGACCTGGAACTCCCAGGTCGGACTGAGCCAGTACTCCACTTGGAGCTCCGGCGCGGCGCTGTATCCCGTCGGACGGCCCTTCGAGATGACGGCGCTGTGGCGGAAGCCGAGTCCGACCTGGATGCGGGTGTTCCCGTCATGGCCAGGCCGGCCGTTGCTGCCGGACTTTCCAGCGCCGCCGTTACAGACGTAGACGTCCGTATCGGTTTCGCCGTCGCCGTTCTCGTCCACCATCAGGTGAGAGCCTCCGGCCGGGCAGTTCTTGCCCGACGCTTCGACAGCCACCTTGATGCTGGCGGAACGACCGTCCGCGCCGCGCGTGCCGTCGTCGCCCTTCGGGCCGGCCGGACCTTGCGGTCCGATCGGACCCTGCGGACCCGGCTTCGCTTCGGACGCCTTGGGGGGCGTCTTCGGCGTGACGGGCTTGCGGAGCTTCTTCGGCTTGCGCTTCACCACCTTCACGGTGGTGTCGGGGGTGACGCCGTACTTCTTGCGGATCTTGTCCGCCTCCGCGCCGCCGCAATCGGTGGCGAGGAGCGTTCCGACGTCCTCTTGGCAGGACGCGAGCGACTCCTGACACTCCGTGAGGGGTGGACAGGAGCCGCCGGTCGCCGGCGGGGGGCCGGGAATCGGCATGTCGTCGGCCAGGGCAACGCCCTGGACCGCGACCAGGAACATCAGGCTGCAAGCGGTCTTGATCATGTGCCTCATGGGCACCTCCTCTGGTCCAGATTGTTGATGAACGTTCAGCGCGCCGGAGCATCCGGCCTATCCGCGACTTCGCGGAAAGAAGCGCTGGAATCACCCGACGGACTCCGGAAGACAAGGAGGAGGTGTCTCCCGGCTTCGCATCGGGTGATTTCAGGGCTTCTTGGGCACGACGAGGCCATTTCAATGACTAGGCATTAAAACATATTCTGACACTTTTGTCAAGAAGGGTGGGCAGAGGGGCCGCCCAGGGCGCCGGGAGCTGGCGCCGGGAGCATGGAAGGACCCTTTTAGAACGGCGCTGCGCTCCCGGCGCCCTGGGCGGCCCATTTTTATGGTGAATTAGGGGGGCAACGTCCGGGTGCCTGCTGGCGCAGCGTCCGTACTCAGGCGACCTTCCTACCTTCCGGCGCCAGTCAGCAGGCACCCGGACGGCGCCCGTTTTTAGGGTTGATGATGGAAACGAAAGCCCCCTCTTGGCGAGGGGGCTGGGGGGGTCAGTGGGAGTGGGTGCCGGAGAAGGTCGTGTGGCGGTGGCGGCGGGCTTCGCCGACGACCAGGTAGAGGGAGCTTAGGATGACGCCGATGACGGCGCCGAGGAAGGCGTTCAGGGGGATGTTGGGGCGGACCGGGAAGCGCGACTGGAGCGGGGTGTCGACGAGGCGGATCTCGAGGTCACGGCCGCCGATGAACTGGTTGCCTTCGGTCGTGAGGACGAAGGCGACGGCGCGGGCGATTTCCGAGGCCTGTTCCTTGTCCTTGTGATAGACGGAAATCTGGAGGAAGCCGGTCTCATGCGTCACCTGCGTCGAGACCATGTCCGCCCACTGCTTGCGGCGCTTCGTCTCGACCGGCTCGAAGTAACTGCGGTCGATGTCGAAACCGGCGGCGGCGACCTTGTCATAGAAGACGGAGGTGTAGATGACCTGGCTCAGGTTGTCGGCGATGCGTTCGGCCGAGCGGATGGCGGTGTAGGGGTCGAGGTTCACGCCGGCCTTCTGGATGATGAGCAGGCGCATCGTCGAGGAGTATTCGAGGGGCCGCACGAAACTCAGGGCGGCGGCGGCCACCATGACCAAGACGGCGGAGACGGCGATCGTCTTCCAGTGCCGTTCGAGCAGTTGCGCGATGTCCATGGTCATACCTCCTTCATTGTACCCTTTCCGTCAGTCGAATGTCACCTCAAGGGTCCGGCGCTCGCCCGAACGCAGGATATCGAAACGGGCGCGGGACCCGGGGGAATATTCGCCGATCAGTTCGGCCAAATCGCGGCCACCGGAGAGCTCGACCTCGTCGACGGCCAGGATGACGTCGCCTTCCAGCAGGCCGAAACGCATGGCGGCCGACCCCGCCCGCGTGGCCGAAAGGCCGAGGGCGCGGGAGGACGTCAGGCGGGCGCCGGTCAGCTCGCCGAAGCCCTGGCCGCTGAAGACCGTCTCATCGAGCGCGAGGTAATGGGCGCCGAGCGCGGCGCGCTCGGGAGGGAGACCGCGGAAGACCGAGGCCAGGACGGGGCGGATGAGGTGCATGGGAACGAAGGCGTCGTTGCCGTCCTTTCCCGGGACGACGATGCCGGCCAGGTTGCCGCCGGCGGTCAGCACCGCGCTGCCGACGGCGTGGGCGCCGAGCGCGCGGTCGAGGCGGAAGAGCCGCGAGAAACGGTCGGTACTCCGCAAGCTGCCGGACGGGATCTTCTTGTCGGAGGGCGGGGCGCCGGCGAAGGCGGCCTCGGCGAAAAGTCCTCCGTCGGCGGCATAGAGCGGCGTGCCGGGGCGTAAGACGTCGGTATCCTCGAAGCCGCTGACGTCGAGCGCGGACGCTTCGACTTTCAGGAAGACGAGGCCCGTGCGCGCGTCGGCGACCTGCTGGGTCGGTTCGACGAGGCGCCCATCGACGGCGATCGAGACGGGATTCGTGAGGACGCTCTGGTGCGTCGCCAGCCATCCGTCCGAGGTGAGCACGGCGGCGTACCCGACGATCTCCGAAGCGGAGCGCGCGCGGTCGGCGACGTCCGCCGCGGCCTTGCGGGCGTAGATCGGCATGTCGATGCGCGCGAGGCGTTCGGCGATTTCGATCTCAGGCAGGGGCGACGTGACTGAAACGCTCGGCCGCCCGATCTGGATCGGCGGCGGTTCCTGAAACGATTCGGCGGCCAGGTACGACTCGGCGGTCAGCGCTCCGGCGATGCCGGCGGCCAAACCGAGGACGACCGGGACGATCGTCAGGCGCACGAGTTCGGAATAGCTCGGTCGTTGCGTGGTGAACATAGATCAGACCCAGCGGGCGGTGGCGAGAATGAGGGCGAGCAGGCCGAGGCCGTACAGGACGTACTTGCGGACGAGCTTCGAGGGGATGGCGTCGGTCGCGCCGATCGGGAGCAGGTTGGCGGCGAGATAATAGACGATGCCGACGAGCGCCCCGCCGACGAACATCGAGGTCGGGAGCGCGATGGCCACGATGTACGTCTGCAGGACGATCAGCGTCGTGAGCAGGACGCGCGCGCCGGACCGCACGCAGCGCTCGACGCAGGCCAGGTACAGATGCCAGCTCCAAAGCGCCGCGATGACGGCGACCGGCGGCACTGTCCACCAGGC
The DNA here is from genome assembly GCA_038062835.1 of Patescibacteria group bacterium. GTDB lineage: Bacteria > Patescibacteriota > Patescibacteriia > SG8-24 > DYFX01 > DYFX01. The sequence goes on from JBBTWH010000003.1 coordinate 80,926, forward strand.
CTGGACGGGCAGGAAAGCCGTGACGCCTACGCCGACGGAGGCCACCAGGAAGAGCGAGCCGATGTTGACCATGCGGGCGAACTCCGAGATCGAGAGCCGGTCCTCGGCGCCGCCTTCGGCGGCTTCACGTCGCACGTGTTCCAGGAAGAGGTAGAGGATGACGGCGAAGAAGGCGATGAAGCCGCGGCGCGGAGCGACCAGGTCGAGGAACAGGAGCGACATCACGGTCGAGACGGCGATCATCGCGACGGCCGGTACCGCCACGGCGCTCAGGCGCCCGCGCATCTTTCCTTTCGCCAGCACGGCGAAAGCGGACAGTATCCAGACCGTCGTCGCCAGGCTCCAGAGCAGGAACTCGTCGCTGCGGCGGAGCGACAGCTCGCTGAAAGCCGCGAAGCCGATCGCGCCGGCGAACGGCAGGAGGATGGGCAGGTAGCGCCGCATATCAGCGGACGGATTTCAGGAAGCGGAAGGCATCAGAGACGACGATGCCCAGCATCATCGCGACCGGGATGGCCAGAAGCGCGCCGACGAGCCCCGCGACCTTCACGCCGATGAGCATCGAAAAGATGCTGGCAATGGGATGGAGTCCGGTGACCTTCTGCATGATCTTCGGGACCAGCACATGGTTCTCGACCTGCTGGATGACGACGTACATGACGGCCACGAGGAGCCCTTTGAGCGGTGACTGCGTGAGGGCGATGAGGATGGCGGGGATGGCGGAGAAGACGGGGCCGACGTACGGGATGGCTTCGGCCACGCCGGCGGCGAGCGCCAGCACGAGCGCGTACTTCACGCCGAGGATCCTGAGGGTGACATAGACGGCCACGCCGATGATGAGGCTCAGGATGAGCTGTCCGCGGACCCAGCCGCCGATGCTCTTCTCGATGCGCTGGAAGAGATCGACGAGGTATGGCTGGTACGTCTCCGGCGCGACGGCGCGGAAGAGGCGCTTGAGCGCGTCCTCGGAGACGACGAGATAGAACGCGACGACCAGGACGATGATGAACGACGCCAGGCTCATGACGAGGCCGCGGATGGTGGCGACGATGCCGCCGGCGGCGACGTTCAATCCGCCTGCCACGGCGGAGAGCGCTTCGCTCAGGCTGTCTCCCAGGCCATGCGAAGCCACGAACTCGCGGAGCGGGCCGAGCGTCGAGAGGAAGCTCGCCCAGATGGCGTCGGCGTTCGCGAGAAGGTCGCGCGTCTCGGTGACGACGGCCGGAACCAAGAGCGTCACGATGACGCCGATGATGAGCATGATGAGCAGATAGAGGAGAAGGACGGACGCGCCGCGGCTCCAACCCCTGGCCTGGAACCAGCTCGCCAGCGGATTGATGATGGAGGCCAGCACCAGCGAAATGAAAAGCAGCGCGATGATGTCGCGAATCATGTACAGGAAGACGCCGGCCAGCAGGAAAACCGCCACCTTCGCGATAGAAGCGGTCGAGATGGTGATGACGTGAGGCTGGCGGTCCGGGCCGTTTTCCTGCATACTTCATTGGAAATATAGCATGAACGACGCTCTCGCTACAAATGACCGGGCCCGCTATGACTACGAGATACTCGACAAGCTCGAAGCCGGTTTGGTGCTGACCGGGCACGAAACGAAATCCGCCAAGACCGGGCACATGAAACTGAAAGGCTCCCACGTGGCCTTCACGCGCGGCGCGGCGCTGCTGGTCGGCGCGCATATCGCACGCTATCCCAAGGCCGGACCGCTCCCCGACTACGACCCCGACCGCTCGCGGAAGCTCCTGCTCCACAAGCGCGAACTCGAGCGCTTGCGCGGAAAACGCGAGGAGCACGGATTGACAATCGTGCCTCTTCGTGCTTATATGAAGGCTGGACGCATCAAGATCGAGATCGCGGTCGCGCGCGGCAAGAAGCAGTACGAGAAGCGCGAGACGATCAAGAAGCGCGACATCGACCGCCAGGTACGAAGCGCCCTCAAGACGAGGCGCTGAGTCATCGCCGCCGCCGCTCTCCCCTGTCGAAACGGGAAGGGGTCGACGACGGGGATGAATAGATTCGATGGAGTTCGTCGCCAGTACGCGCAGGTTGACGGAGCCTTCCCGTCAGAAATAAAAAGGCAAACGACTACGTGCCAACGTTATCGCAAAAGTGAAGTCGGCGTTCGCTCGCGCGTTCGCTCCGACCTTCGCTCCGGTCCTCGCTTAACGCGACCGACCCATCGCCCCGCGACATCTTCTAGCGGGATCCCGGTGTCATAAGAAGATCCGCCGCATGTACGTCCTCGATGCATGCGATACGGTTGGATCGAGGCACGGATGCATGTATCTCGCCTCCTCCCAGCATGCGCTCCGCCTTCTCCTTCGGGAGCGGGAAACCTGAGGCGGCTACGCCTGTAGTGCGGACTGTCCCACGTGCCCCAGACGCGGGTGCGAATCCCGCCATCTCCACCAAAGAAAAG
>JBBTWH010000004.1:0-17897 GCA_038062835.1 Patescibacteria group bacterium
TCAATTTCATCTACCGCCACGAGAAGTTGTTACCCATGTATCCGTCTAGTACAGCCTCTTGACATTTCCACGTTTTTCGGCTAAGGTCTCAGGTCCGAAACGGGATCGTGCCCCGTGGAGGGGCTCATTGAAGGGAAAAGACATGAAAAATCGGCCACGCACCAGCCGCCGGGAGATTTCCCCGGAAACCGAGCGAAGGATGCATGAGCTCTTCGAGCGCTTTGCCTCCCGCCCTGCCGCCCCCGAATCCACGCCGGAAACCTCCGGCAACGAACCGGAATCCCGCCGCGAAGCCTGATTCCGATCGATATGGCGCCAGCGCCGCGATATGCTATTATGAGCCCGGAAAGGCTCATATTTTTATTCTTCAGAGGCTGATATGGACGACAAGCCCGAATCCTCCCTTGAATGGGAACGCAAGCTCCAGCAGGCTTTCGACAGCCTCCGCGAACGGCGTAGCAAGGAGAAGACGGACCAGGTCGAGCGGGGGGCGGAATGGGTCGAATCGCTGATCGAGACCCTGCCGGACGATCAGCAGGAGGAAATCCGCCTGTACGACCGCGAACTCGAAGCGGACGGCATCGTCGACCCGGCGAAGCGCGCCAAACACGTCGAGAAGCGAGTCGCGGAAGTCTCGCTGTACTGGCAAGACAAGCGGTTCACCTTCGAGGATGGCAAAGGCATCGCCAGGCTCGATTACGGCAAGAAGAAGACCGTCGATTGGATGCGCGAAGTCTTGGATTCGCCGGAAGGGAAGCTTGAAGACCTCAAGAAGGTCGCCCTCTTGAGCTTCGACGCCAACGGTCTCAAGACCGTTAACGACCTCGGCACCCATACCAACGGCACGACATATCTCAAACGCATCGCCGAACGGATCCGCGACAAGGACAGCAAGGCGGCCGCCTGGCTTCGCGAGCAGGGCATCAAGGACATCATCCCGATGGCCGCCGGAGAGGGCGGCGACGAATACGGCCTGGTCATCCGTTCCGAGAAGCCGATCGACCAAAAGCTCATCGATCGGGCCATCGCGATGTATGAGGATGAGATCGCCTCGGTCGACGCTTCGGACCTCGTCGATTTCGAGGATGAGGGCGTGCGCAAGACCATGCTCGGCAAAGGCGTGAAGATGCAGGTCCCGGCTGGCTTCAAGATGCGCGCGTCCGCCACGGGCGGTGGCGCGACCCTCTTCGAGGGCATGGCGCAGTCTTTCGAGAACCCGCGCGAGGAGAAGCGCCTGTCGTCCGATGACGATATCACGGCGGTCTTGAGCAAGACGATGGGCGGCCTCTGGGACGCGGCCGATACGTACGCGAACGACGCGAAAACCGAATTCAAGGCCGGCCTGACCGCGGCTACGGAAGGCAGCGTCGAACGATTCTATGGCGAAATATTGACGCTCGGCCGCAAGTCCGCGGAAGACATGGTCAAGGATGAACGGACGAAAAAGGAGAGGATGAAGGCCGTCCACGATGACCTCAAGCAAGGGAGGAAAGCCGTCAAGGAAGGCCTTTGGACGGATGAGAAGTACGAGGAATTCGAGAGGCAGAAGGAGGCTGAAATGGAGGCGCTTACGGCCGAGTGATCGGTGTGGTATAGTAGGAATGATATGTCGCCCAGGAGGAAAAAGGCGGCGGATGAGGGGGCGTCCGAAGAGGGCGCTCTTGAAGCCGCGCCTAAAAAGAAGCGTGCCGCCAGGAAGCCTGCCGCCAAGCGCGCCCCGAGCAAAGCCGACGGGAAGACCGTTGCACCTTTTTCGTATCCCGGACTCCAGCCCGAACCGAAATTCTCTCCGATGATAGACGTCGCGCCGAAACCGGCCCAGAGGCCGGTCGCCGCGCCGCCGAAGCAGCTCGGCGTCGACATCCCGGTCACGCAAGCGCCGCCGCAGAGGATTTCCATCGAGCCGGACATCCGCGCAAACGAGACCGATGCCAGGCGTGACGAGTGGCCTCCGATGCTCCAGAACGGCGACGCCGACCTCAGCGTTCCGCCCAAGGTCCTTCTTCAGAGCAAGCGGGTGCCCAAGGCGGAAGTGGAGGACATCCTCGAGGAGCCGGAAGAGGAGCATGAACCGGACCGTGAGGACCTGCGCCCCATCGTGAGGACCGGCATGTACCGCAAGATCGCCATCGGCTTCGTCGCGCTGGCTCTCGTCGTCGGCGCCCTCGTGATGTACGTCGCCTATGCGCGCGCGATCATCGCCGTCCATCCGCGCCGCTCCCAAGTCACCACCGAACGCGTCCTTAGCGTATCCGAGAGCGCGAAAGGCGCCGAGGACGTCGCCGGGGAAGTCTACGAGGTCACGGTCGCGGGGGAGCGCTCCGGCGCCCCGTCCGAAGCGACCGTCACCGACGGCATCGCGACGGGCTTCGTCACCCTGATCAACGAATCCGGCGAGGACCAGACGCTCGTGCCCACCACCCGCCTGCTCACTCCGGAAGGCGTCATGTTCCGCATCAAGGCTCGCGTGAACGTCCCCGCCGAGGGACGGCTCAAGACCGAAGCCTACGCCGATCAGCCGGGCGCCGGCGGCGATATCGGGCCATCCCGTTTCACCATCCCAGGCCTGAATGCCGCGCTCCAGAAAGTCATCTATGCCGAGAGCGACGCGTCGATGAAGGGCGGACAAGTCTCGAGCGGCATCGTCGGCCAGTCGGATATCGATCAGGTCGAGCGAAGCCTGCGCGAGGAACTCGAGGCCCAGGCCAAGGAAGAACTCGAGAAGAAGGTCCGGGGAGAATGGTCCGGACGCGCCTATGAGATCGAAGACGTCAGCCGCTTCCAGTCCGCCGCCGCCGGCGAAACCTCTGACGGCGTCACCATCCGCTTGTCCATCATGGTCCGCATGGCCGCCTTCGATCGGGCCAAGGCAGTAGAGATCGCCGGCGAGGACCTCCGCCGCGGCCTGACCTCCGACCGCGAGCTGGTCGGAGTCAGCGCCGACGAAGCGGCCTTCGAGCTCGACGAGGCCGACGCCCAGGACGGTACCGCCTCGCTGCGGGTCAGCGTGCGCGGGGAGTCTCGCGTTTCGCTCGAGAGCCCGCTCTTCGACGCCGCCAAGCTGCGCGGACTCGACATCAACGCCGTCAAAGCCTATTTCGAAGGCATCGAAGGCGTGGAGCGCGTGGACGTGAAGTTTCGGCCGTTCTGGATCAAGCGCATGCCGGACCTGGCCGATCACATAAAGTTCAACATCGAGAAATAAGGAACCCTCCCCTTAAAGTAAGGGGAGGTGGCCGAAGGCCGGAGGGGTTAACTCCCCCTGCCCCCTCTTGCATCAAGAGGGGGATTTTAAGAACTTTTCGATTTCCGGCGCCCTGTGTTAAGGTAGACCGGTAATCGTAGCCTGAAACGCCTGCTATGGCAGCGAAAAAACCCGCCGAATACGACGAACTCGACCGCATGCGCCATTCGGCCGCGCATCTCCTGGCCGCCGCGGTGATGAAGATGTTCCCTGACGCCAAGCTCGGCGTCGGCCCGGTCATCGAGAACGGATTCTATTACGACATGCAGCTCCCGCGAACGCTCACCACGGACGATTTCGCCGCGCTCGAGAAGACCATCGCCGCTCTCAAGGCCGAGAACCTCGACTTCCGTCGGCAGGAGATGCCGCTCGACGAGGCGGTCGCGTTCTTCAGGGAGCGAGGACAGGACTTCAAGGTCGACCTGCTCACCGACCTCAAGAAACACGGCACCACCAACCTCAAGGACGAGGAGTCGCAGGATCTCGAGATCGGTACGGGCGCGCCGCAGGCTTCGCTCTACTGGACCGGCGATTTCGTAGATCTCTGTCGCGGCCCGCACGTCGAACGCTCCGGACAGGTCGGCGTCGTCAAGCTGAAGAGCGTCTCCGGCGCGTTTTGGCGCGGCAAAGCCGAGAACGCCCAGCTCCAGCGCGTCTACGGCTGGGCCTTCGCCACTCAGACGGACCTCGACGCGCACATCAAGATGCTCGAGGAAGCGGAGAAGCGCGACCACCGCAAGATCGGCAAGGAACAGGGTCTTTTCACGTTCTCCGATCTCGTCGGCCCCGGCCTTCCTCTCTGGACGCCGCGAGGCACGATGCTCCGCGAGCTTCTGAACGACTACGTTTGGGAGCTCCGCAAGGTCCACGGCTACCAGAAGGTCGCCATCCCGCACATCACCAAGAAGGAACTCTACGAGACCTCCGGACACTGGGCGAAGTACGCCGAGGACCTCTTCAAGATCGAGACGCGCGACAAGCATCTCTTCGCGATGAAGCCGATGAACTGCCCGCACCACACGCAGATCTTCGCCGCCGAACCGAAGAGCTACCGCCAGATGCCAGTGCGCTACTGCGAGACCACCATGGTCTATCGCGACGAGCAGACCGGCGAGCTCTCCGGCCTCTCGCGCGTCCTCTCCATCACCCAGGACGACGCGCACGTCTTCTGCCGACTGGAACAGGTGCGCGGCGAAGCCGAGAAGATCTGGGACATCATCCGTACTTTCTACGGGACCTTCGGCTTCGAGCTTTCCGTGCGCCTTTCGCGCCGCGATCCAGCGCATCCGGAGAAGTACCTCGGCGCGCCGGAGGACTGGGATAAGGCCGAGGCCGCTCTCCGCGAGATCGTCGAAGCGCGCGTCGGCTCCGACTGGACCGACGGCCCGGGCGAAGCCGCCTTCTACGGCCCCAAGATCGACTTCATGGCCAAGGATTCCATCGGCCGCGTCTGGCAGGTGGCTACCATCCAGCTCGACTTCAACCAGCCGAAGAGCTTCGGCCTTGCCTGCACCAACGAGAAGGGCGAAAAGGAGCCGGTCCTGATGATCCATTGCGCCATCATGGGCGCTATCGAGCGCTTCATGGCCGTGATGATCGAGCACACTGGCGGACTCTTCCCGACCTGGCTCGCGCCCGAACAGCTCGCGCTCCTGCCGGTCGGGGAACGCCATCTCGACGCTTCCGCCGCGCTCCGTGCCCGCTTCGAGGCGGAAGGCCTGCGCGCCTGGCTCGATGAGTCGGCCGACTCGGTCGGCAAGAAGGTCCGTAACGCCGAGAAGATGCGCATTCCGTACGGCCTGGTCCTCGGCGACAAGGAAGTCCCGGAGAACGGGGAGTGGCACGACGGCGTGAAGCTCGCCGTCCGCGTCCGCGGCACCAAGGATGCCGTCGAGATGACGCTCGGAGAACTCCTGGCCCGCATCAAGGAAGAGACGGCGACTAGAGCGCTCAAGCCGTAAACCAAAAACCCCGCCTCATGGCGGGGTTTCGGCTTCTAGCGTCCTTTGCCGAGACGGAAGCGTTCCCAGAACGACATATTCTTAGCAGGGGTGCCGCTCGCCTTGGCGGACTTTCCCGCCTCGGCCCGCTGGGCGACGATGCTGCCTGTCCGGGCGCCCATGATCTGCTTCTCGTAACCATCGAGGCCGTTCGGGGCCCCATTGTAGCCGCCTTTCAGGATCTGGCTCAGCTCTTTGCGAAGCTGGCGAGCTTTCCACCAGCCCGCGCGCTCAAGCTCCTCGTCGATGCGGACGCGCTCCTTGAGGAGATAGGCGTAGTCCTCGACGCTGAAGTCGCGAGGGCTGAGGTCGCCGCTCTTGAAGAGCGCGGCCGCTTCCTTCACGCTGGCGTCGATATCGCCCGGGGCCTCGATCATCAGCTCGCCCTTGCCGCCTCGCTCGATCGTGGCGCGGGCTTCGGCCATCTGGCGTGCCTCAGCTTCCTCGCCTTTTTTGATCCAATCGCCCTCTTCGGCAGTGAAACCGGAGGAACCGACGCTATCTTTGGCGGAGACCTCCTTCGCGTCGCGTTTGAGCCTGGCTTCGTAGGCTTTCGACTGGAGAGCGTCCAGCTCGGCCCGCCGGACCATCTCGATGCCAGCTTCCGAATCGCTCTTCACCGGGTGCGCCTTCTTCCAAGCCTCCTCGGCCCGCTGATCATCCGCCATCTTCTCGGCCTCGACGATCGAGGCGTATGCGTCGGTCATCTCTTCACTGACCGGCATTTCATCCGCCTTGAGCGACGCGCGGACGTCTTCATGCGAAGGCATGGTTTTCTTGACGCTGTATTCGGCGTAGTCGGATTCCTCCTCCGTTTTCGAGACGATTTCGCCGGAAGCGACGGTGCCGGTTTCGGGGGTGATGGGAGCCTTGTGGGCTCGCTTGCGGGGGCGGAGGGCTTCCGCCGGGATGGGAGGCGCGGTCAGGGCGCGCTTGTGCTTGGCCTTGGGAGCCTCGGCCGCGGTGGTTTCAGCGTCGGAAAGATCGAACTTAGAGCTATCGTTCGGCTGCTCAGCCTTCGGCGCTTCGTGATGTCGTGCGCGGGACATAGGCTTGTGGATGAATGTGTATGATTTCAGCCTCAGTATAGCAAGGAAGCCGGTTTTTCGCTAAGGTACAGGTCATGGGGAAAGTACGGCTTCCGAAAATCGTCGTCATCGTCGGACCGACGGCCTCTGGCAAATCCGTCCTGGCCGTGCGATTGGCAAGAAGGGTCGGAGGAGAAATCGTCTCCGCCGACTCGCGTTTACTGTACAAGGGCATGGATATCGGGACGGCCAAGCCGCCCCGCGACAGCGGGGCGCCCCGTCGCATGACGGGGCCAGCGCTCTACATGTCGTCCGGCGTCCCGCATCACCTGATTGACGTCGCTATGCCTTCAAGGACGCTGACCCTGGCGGATTACAAGCGCCGTGCGATCCGCGCCATCCGCGGCATCCTGAAGCGCGGCCGCGTTCCGATCTTGGTCGGGGGCACGGGGCTGTACGTCAGGGCGATCGTCGATAACCTCCAAATTCCCGAGGTTCCGCCTGACATGAAATACCGCGCGTCTCTGGAACGGAAGGGCAAGGGTTGGATCTTGAAGCGCTTGAAGAAGCTCGATCCGGACTATGCGGCCCGCATCGGTCCGAACCCTCGCTACGCCACGCGGGCGCTGGAAGTCATGCGCGCGACCGGCAAGCCGTTCGGCGCGCAGCAGGGGAAAGGGGAGCCGCTTTTCGACGCGCTCGTCGTCGGTATCGATCCCGGCAAGAAAGCGCTCGATGTCCGCATCGACCGCCGCATCGACGCGATGGTGAAGACCGGACTCGTCGTTGAGGTGAAAAAGCTCGCGCGACGCTACGCCTGGGACCTTCCTTCCATGAGCGGCATCGGTTATCGGGAGCTCAAAGCTCATTTCGAGGGCGACATCAGCCTGAAAGAGGCTATCGATGATATCAAGACGAACACGAGACGCTATGCCAAGCGTCAGATGACCTGGTGGCGCCGCATAAATAAGGTCAAGTGGTTCCGGACCCCGAGTGAGGCGTTTCGCGTGTCAGAAAATTGGCTGAAGTCAGGCAAATAATCAGGTCCAAGTTCTGGTTGGGAGCCTGTCCACTTGTAAAGAGGCTGGTTTTATGCTACAATAAGCGCAGAATTATTAAGTGTCTCCGTTATGGAGCCGATGCAAGCGTCAGCGCCCGTGATGGGTTACTGCGTGAAGTGCAAGGATAAGCGCGAAATCAAAGACGCGCAGGAAGTCCAAATGCCGGCCAAGGGCGGCAAGACCCGTCCCGCGCTCAAGGGCACGTGCCCCGTCTGCGGCACCGGTATCTTCAAGATCCTGCCTTCGAAGGCCGCCTAAGCCTTCAAAGACCCGCCTCATGGCGGGTCTTTCGTTTTCTCCACACCCCGAGCGTTGTCCGGCATCGCCTCGCTTGATAAAATCCTCTTCTCCGGCAGGAGGCCGCAGGGTTTTGAAGCGAAGGCTACTTCTCACGCCGGCGCATCAATCTCATGGGACGGGCGCGCCTCGTCGCGGTCGTCCGCAAACCCTGCGGCCTCTTGCCGGAAACGAAAACCCCGCTCGCATGAGCGGGGTTTCGCGTTCAGACGTTCCCGAGCTTGGCTTCGAGGATCTCGCGCACGAGGTCGGGCTTGGCCTTGCCCTTCGTCTCCTTCATCACCTGGCCGACCAGGAACATGACGGCGTTCTTGGTGCCGGCCTTGTAGTCGGCGACGACCTTGCCGTTCGCCAGGATGACGTTGTCGCAGGCCAGTTCCAGGTCGCCGACGTCGGCTATCTGTTGGAGGCCTCTTTCAGTAACGATCTGCGAAGGGTCCTGTCCGGCTTCAAGCATCGTGCGCAGGACTTCCTGCGCGGCGGTGCTGTTGATCCTGCCTTGATGCACCAGCGTCAGGAATTCGGCGAAGTCTTCCGGCGTGATCTTCATGATGCGGACGTCGGAGCCGATCTCGGAGAGGAGACCGAGGAGCTTCGAGAGCATCCAGCCGGAGAACAGTTTGGCGAATTTCGACTTCTGAGCCTCCCAGCCTTCCTTCTCGCCGGAGGTCGAGAGCCATTCCTGGAGCTCGGACATCGTCTTTTCGGTGAACTGGGCGAGGTAGGGATTGTCGACGATCTGCTTGGCGTCGGCGGCGGTGAAGGCGTATTCCTCGCGGAAGCGCTGGCGCTTGGCTTCGGGGAGCTCCGGCATCTTCGGCCGCACCGCCATCTCGATCTCGGCCAGTTCCAGGGGCGGCAGATCGGGTTCGGGGAAGTAGCGGTAGTCGGCCATGCCTTCCTTCACGCGCTGGAGCACGGTGATCTGCTTGTCGTCGTCCCAGCCGCGGGTCGTGGTCTGCATCGGCGGCGTGCCGGCGTTCCAGAGGGCGGTCTGGCGCACGATCTCGTATTCGAGGGCGCGTTCGACGGACTTGAACGAGTTCAGGTTCTTGACCTCGGTCTTGGGATTGAAGCGCAGGACCGTCTCCTTCTCGATGGCGGGGTCGTCGATGACCTCGCGCAGGCTGACGTTGGCGTCGCAGCGCAGGTGGCCCTTCTCCATGTCGGCGTCCGAGACGCCCAGCGTGCGCATGATGAGGCGCAGTTCGTGCAGGAAGACCTTGGCTTCGGCGGGCGAGGCGAAGTCCGGCTCGGTGACGATCTCCGCCAGCGGCGTGCCAGCGCGGTTGAAGTCCACGAGCGAGGACTTGCCATCCGCGGCGTGCTGGAGCTTGGCGGCGTCTTCCTCCAGGTGCAGGCGCGTGATGCCGATCGTGAAGACCTTGCGCTCGCCTTCCCTGGCAAGCGGGTTCTCGAGCGTCATAGAACCGCCGACGCCGACCGGCTTGTCGAACTGCGAGATCTGGTAGCCCTTCGGCAGGTCGGGATAGAAGTAGTTCTTGCGATCGAACTTGGACTGCTTGGTGATGCGGCAGCCGATGGCCAAGGACGCCAGGACGCCGAACTCGATGGCCTGGCGGTTGGCGACCGGAAGCGTACCGGGGTGGCCCATGCAGATGGGGCAGACGGCCGTGTTCGGCGGAGCGTCCTCGGCGCGGTTGTCGCAGCCGCAGAACATCTTGGATTTGGTCTTGAGCTGGACGTGGATTTCCAGCCCGATGACGGGTTCGAGGGTCATAGTACGGCCACTCTAGCAGGAGTTTATCGATAAAAAAAGAGCCCCGGCCTAGAGCTTGGCGGGGGCGGACTGGGGTGCCAGGACGGGTTCCTTGGCTTTCTCGGGCGGAGGGTTAAAAGGCGTCTTCCGCAGGTATACCTCTAAAAAGCAGGAAAGCCATATGAGGACATCGCAGAACGTCGGGAAGACGTGCTGGCCTTCGGTCAATCCAGCACCCACGTACTTCGAAGGCGGATATCGGAACTTCAGTAGGTCATTGACCAGTAAGACGATGAGGCCGAGCTTCCAGGCTCCCGCTCCAGTCTGGAGGTCCGCTGCCGAGACGGTGCCGGGTTTGGCTTCCGCCTCGCGATCGTACCGAGCCGTGAAATGCTGATTCAAGAGCAGCACCAGGATAAAGAAGCCGTCTATGAAGATACGGGGCGCGCTTGCGACACCGTAGCGCATCTGCGTCGAGAGGCCACAGACGACGGCAACGATCAGCAGCGTGAAGATGGCGTAACGGATCGATGACTTCCTGACGCCGAAGCGGCGCATGAGGAAGAAACAGACGGAGTCGAAGCGGCGCTGGACGGCGGCATCGATGCGGGAAAAGAACGAGATGAGATGTCCCATGGAGACTCCTTTTCGCACGAGGCAATATAAAACACCCTGACGCTTCCGTCAAGGTGCGCGATTTCAGGCCGTCTGGACCGATAACACCTTGCTGACTTCGGACCAGATGAGTTCGTGGATCTCCTTGCGGGAGAGGAGTTTGCCGTCCTGAGGAGGTGCCTGGCACCTAGGTGCCAGGCACCGGAGTTGCTACTCTAGTAGGTGTTTCCGCATAAAAAAAGAGCCCAGGCTAGGCCTGGGCGGGGGCGGTAGAGGACCTGTCGGCGTGTTCCCTGGCCTTCTCGGCCGGCGGGGTCATGGGCGTCCGGCCAAGGTATTGGAGAGCAAGGCTGGCCGTGGAGAGCATGGCGATGCCGAGAAAGAACTTCCGGCCCGCGTCCGAATGTGGATTTCCCTGGAGCGCCATGACGCCGTCGATCGTATCGCGTTCGATAAGCAAGGCGGCGGTCAGGGCCAGCAGACCTATCAATGCGAGCTTGATGCCGCCATGTACCCTGCATGCGCAATCCGCCAAGGACTGTGCGCCCGCCTCCTCCGCCGCGTGGTCATGGCGCAGGTCCAGGTAGAAATCGTAGACGGCCATCCATACGAAGGCGAATCCCAGGCATACGCTGGCCAGGAAGAGCCTCGAAGCGACGGCGAAATGGAACGTGGCGACGACGACGCCCACGATGTGCAGCAGATAGAGCGCGGCGCGGATTGCAGGCTTCCTCAGGCCGAATCGGCGCATCAGGAAGAAGCAGACGGAATCGAAGCGCAGCTGGGCTACGGCATCGATGCGGGAAAAGAACGAGATGAGATGTCCCATGGAGACTCCTTTGCGGGATGCCCCGCAATATAAAACACCTTGACGTTTCCGTCAAGGTGGGGGTGGTCAGGTCGGCTGGACCGCCAGCACGGCGCTGACTTCGGCCCAGACGAGCTCGTGGATGTCTTCGCGGGAGAGGAGCTTGCCGTCCCGGACGCACTCGATGAGCGCGAAGTTCGGGAATGTTCCAGCGAGATCGAGGTAGGTCGCTTCGGCGCGCCGCAGGTGCTCGACGTTCTCATGGCCGTCCTTCTCGTTGCCGCGGACGTCGATCAGCTTGATCGAGGTTTCGGCGGGGACGTGGAGGATGACGTTGAGGTCGGGGCGGGGGATGCCGAACGTGCCGTGTTCCAGCTCGTCGTTCCAGCGGAAGAACGCGGTGCGTTCGGCCGGGTCGACGATCTTGGAGCCCTGGTGCGCCATGTTGGAAGCCGCGTAGCGGTTGGCCACCATATGGACGCCGGAGTCGAGCGGCGCGAAGGCGCCTTCGCGGAAGGCGGCCCAGCGGTCCGTGGCGTAGAGGACCGACGCCGCCTTGGCGCTGATCTCGAGCGGCGGTCCGAAGGCGCCGGTCAGGTAGGACTTCACGATGGCGCCGGTCGGCGTCTCGTAGCGGGGGAAGGAGATGGTCTGCGCAGGCAGGCCCTCCTTCTTGAAGCGGGCGATGAGCAGGTCGGTCTGCACCGTCTTGCCGGAACCGTCGCCGCCGTCGAGCACGATGAGCTTTCCTCGCATGGCCTTATCCTTTCGTCTCGAGCGCGGCTTCCTTGACGCGCTGCTTGGCTTCGGAATCTCCGCGCGCTGATTCATACGCGGAATGGTCGGCGAACTTCATGGCCGCGCCCCGCCAGGCGGAGCGGGCCGTGACGGCGTCATGCATCATCGCGCAGATCCTGCGGTAGGACGGGTGTCCCTGCGGGGTCGTGCGCAGTTCGATCATGTGCATGAGCGCGCGGTCGTTGATGCCCATCGTCCAGCGGACGCGGGAACCGTGGAGCGTCGCGTACGACGCGGCCTCGGGGAACTCCTGGCGGAGCGCCTCGTAGAGCGCGACGGCCTTCGCGACGCAGGCCTGGGCCTGCTCGGAGAAGCCGGCGCGGACCAGGTCCTCCGGCATGTTGAAGCCGAGCGTCGGCGTGAAGCGCTGGCGCGACTGCGTCATCATGCGGTGACGCTCCAGGTCCTTGTAGGTCCCGAAGTCGGTCACCAGGTCGAAGGTGTAGGGATAGCCCGCCTCGAGCGCGCGGCCGGGACGGTCGCGGCGCGTCTTGCGGTCGCCGAGGTAGGCGTCGCGGACGAGCGCCTTCTTCTCCTTCGAAAGCCCGCGCACGGCGGCACGGACCTGATGCAGAGGATGGGCGAGGTGGGGGTAGAGCATCAGCGCCATGACGAGATCGTCTTCCTCGTCGAGGATGGCGCGCTCGAGTGCGTCAGGACGCAGTCCTCCGTCCGCGGCGGACGCCAGGATGGCCGCGGCGCCGCGGTCGAGCAGCTCGACCTCGTCCGACGAGGACGCCGCGATGCCGGCGAACAGGACGCTCGCGAGCGTCGCGACGTTCGTGCGCGTCGCCATGACGTACGGGTTCGGCTTGGCGCGCTGGACGTAGCGCGGGATGATCTTGGCGAGCTCCGCCTGCGACTTCGCGGCGATGTCGCGGACTTCGTCGATGGGGGAGGAGTGGCAGTGCGAGAGGACGTTCTGGAAGAACCGGCCGTTGCCGTAGACGCCCACGTTGGTGAGGGTCGCGATCGGCAGGAGGGCGCGCAGCGCGTCGCAGGCCTTGGTGCGGATGTCGGAGGCGTAGGTCATCGAGAAGGCCTTCTTGCGCTTCTCGTCCGTCAATTCCGCGAGATGCCGCTTCACGCCGTCGCCGACGACGTCGTAGGACGCCTCGTCGATCGGCTTCAGGCCCATGTAGTAGGCCTTCATCGGCTCGACCAGCTCGCAGTACGTCGCGAAGATGAAGTCCATCGTCTCGACGTACGCGCCCGCGTGCTTCGAGGCCATGATCTTGGCGTCGCGGTAGTAGCGATACGCGCCGTCGTCGCCCTTGCGATCGTAGAAGACGTAGCGCGTGGACTGCTCGATGGGCGAGCCGCCGATGCGCCGGTCCTCGATCTCCTTGGTGGCCAGGATGGACATGTTCTCGAACGACACGTGCGTGCCTTCGAGCTCGCCGACGGAATCGTCGCCGAAGGCGATGAGCACGCGCTCGATCAGGTCGCCCGCCTTCACGACGTCGATGTTGCCGTCCTTGATGAACTCCTTGAGGAGCGTCTCGCGGAAACCGCCCTGCGCCCGGCTGTACCGGGCGTAGACGGCCCCGACGATTCCAGGAAGGTTCGTCACGGCGAAAATGTCGCCATCCGTGTCGGTGACGTACTTCTTGAGCTGCGCCTTTTCCTCGTCGGTGAACTTCGACATGTCGACTCCTTTTACCTCGGTAACGAAAGGACGTGCGGCCATCTTCGCAGATGCCGCATGTCCATACAAACGCGACTTATCAACAGCTATTTTCCGGTCGAACCGAACCCCCCACGCGTCGTTTCCGAGGCCGCAGCCCCTTCTTCCCACTCGCAGCGATCGACGCGCACGAACCCCGCTTGGCAGACGCGGTCGCCCTTCCTGAGCTCCACGGCAGCTTCGGTGAAGTTCATCACGCGGAGCTTGAGTTCGTCGCCGGGACCGCAGTAATCCTGGTCGATGATGCCGATGCCGTGCGGCATGGTCAGGCCTTTCTTGACCGGAGTGGAAGATCGCGGCGCGATCAGCAGCATGTAGCCGTCCGGCACGCAGAAGACGAGGCCGGTCGGCAGGTCCTTGATCTCACCTGGCGTGAGCGTCGCGTCCTCGATGCAGGCGATATCAAAACAGCACGCGCCCGGAGTCTCGTACTTCGGGAGAGGCACGTCGTCGCGGAGGCGGGTGATGCGGGCTTTCATTTCTTGGGATGCAGGACGTTCCGGTGCGGATGCGGGTGGTCGAAGTCGCCGGCCTTGATGTAGGCGACGATGGATTCCATCGAGGTGTAGAGCTCGGCGAAGTCGCCGGAGTTCGGGACGGTGAATTCGGCGCTTTCGCCGATCGACTTGATGGCCAGCTCGGTCGGCAGGAGTTCCTCCTTCTTGAAGCCCTCGAGCGACATGTCGGATTCGCCGGCCTTTTCGCCGCGCTTGCGGGCGCGTTCCCAGCGGATCTCGACCGGGGCGGTGACGTAGATGAGGTGGAAGCCGGGGAAGCCCTTGAGGGCCGCCATGTCGGCCTCGAGGCGGATGCCGTCGACGACGATGATGGCATGCTCGTCGGCCTCGCAGTCCTTGGCGACCACGCGAGCGTAGAGGTCCTGTCCGTAGGCTTCGCGAGTGAGCGTCGAGAACTTGGTGAGGTTCTCGCGGGAGAGCGGCAGATACAGGCGCGCGACGCAGTCCTTCATCGCCTTCGAGAAGGTGTGGGTGGAGGCGCCGAACTTGTCCGTCAGGAAAGCCGCGACGGTTCCTTTGCCCGCCGCCGCCTCGCCGACCAGCCCGATGATGATCTTGTCGCTCATGCTTTCGATACGTAATTTTCGAGAGGCGCCTTGAAGGCCGCCGACAGGCGATCGAGCCATTCGGGCGAGGGCTGGTAGTAGTCGAGGACGATGCCGGCGTGCTTGCGCGCCTCGATGACGGCGGGGGAGAGATATTCGGCGCCGGCGACGATGCGCTTCACGCCGGCGACGGCCACGGCCTTGAAGCAGTGGTGGCAGGTGGAGTGCGTGGTGTAGAGCGTCGATCCGGTCGTGCCCTGCCCGCCGAGTACGGCGGCTTGCAGGATGCAGTTCTCCTCGGCGTGGACCGTGCGGATGCAGTGGCCGTTCTCCATCTGGTGGCCGTCCGCGCCGTCGCAATGCGGCATGCCCGGAGGCGCGCCGTTGTAGCCCGTGGCGATGATGCGCTTGTCCTTCACCAAGACGGCGCCGACCTGAAGGCGGTCGCAGGTGCCGCGCGTCGCCACGATCTTGGCGATGCTCATGAAGTAATCGTCCCAGGAAGGCCTTTGGATGGTGGTCATATCGGTACAACCTTAGCGTCTTGACCAGGCAGAGGCAAGTGCCGGACCCGGTGTCCGGAAGCAGGCGGGCAAAAATGCACGGTCGCGCATATTTGCCCGGTTGGTTTCGGGTGGTGCCTGAAAAAAGCCGACCCCTGGCGGGATCGGCCTTTTCTTTTCCTTTAGACGGTCCTGATGGCCGGACCCATGGTGGTCGCGACGGTCACGTTCTTGAGGAAGACGCCCTTCGACGAGGAAGGCTTGGCCTTGCGGATCGTCTCGAGCAGGACTTCGTAGTTCTCGGCGAGCGCCTTGGCGTCGAACGAGACCTTGCCGATGACCGTGTGCACGATGCCGTAGTCGTCGGTCTTGAAGGCGAGCTTGCCCTTCTTGAGTTCCGAGACCATCTTCGTGACGTTGGTGCCGACGGTGTCGGACTTTGGGTTCGGCATCAGACCCTTCGGTCCGAGGACCTTCGCGACCTTGGCCAGCTTCGGCATCATGTCCGGCGTGGCGACGGCGATGTCGAAGTCGATCTTGCCGGTCGAGGCGATCGCGGCGATCATCTCTTCCGTGCCGATGACGTCGGCGCCGGCTTCCTTGGCCTCCTTCTCCTTGTCGGCGGCGACGAAGGCGATGACCTTGCGGGTCTTGCCGGTGCCGTGCGGCAGGACGACGGTGCCGCGGACCTGCTGGTCGGACTTCTTCGGATCGATGCCGAGGCGCAGGTGGACTTCCACCGAGCCGTCGAACTTCGTCTTGGAGGTCTGCTTGGCGAGCGCCATGGCTTCTTCGGTGCCATAGATCTTGCCGGGTTCGATCAGCTTGGCCGCTTCGACGTACTTCTTGCCCTTCTTCATAGTCGTGGTCAGGCGTCACGTGGACGCGAAGCGTCTTTACATGACTCCCACATACTTAAACGTTAATGCCCGCATCCTAGCGGACGCGGGCATTCTTGGCAAGGTCTAGGCCTTCTTCGGCTCGTCGCCCATCCTGAGCTCGGTCTCGCGTTCCTTCTGCACCCACTTGAAGTGGAGCCAGAAGAGGGGAGCGGCCACGGCCAGCATCGAGAGGTACTGGACGAGGGTGTTCTGCCGCTGGGCGGTGCGCTGGTCTTCGAGGCCCTTCTCGCAAGTCGCCTTGTTGGCCGCCTTCTCTTCGGCCGTGAGTGCCGCGGGCTCGGGATCGCCCTCGGTGCGCACCGGCTTGGGCGCGTAATACATGCCGCCGTTCTCGTCGCAGGTCTGTCCGTAGGCCATGTCGGCCTTCGGGAAGACGTAGGTCTTCAGCGCGAGGTTGAGCAGCGAAATCGTGGCGACGACAGTCATGATCAGGAAGATCAGCGTCGCCGCGTAGAAGTAAATCTGACGGATGGTGTTCTTCATATGCTGGGATGCTAGCATCATCGACCATGCCTGTCATTAAAGCCGCTTGAAAAGCAGGCGGAACAGCCGCTCATGGAAACGGGCGAGCGTCGGATTCTCGATGATGACGGCCGTCTCGGTGTTGTAGTCGATGAAGGCGACCTTCTCGCCATAGATCAACTGGGCGGCGTTCACGTCGAACGCATCTTCGTCTTTCGGCACGGCTTTCGACAGGCACTCAAGCCTCCTTTTGAATGATTTGGCGCGCAGGGCGGAGTTGGTGATGACGAACTGCTCGAGTCTCTTGCGATCCCGTTCGGCGCGATAGTTCGACGGTATGTATCGTTCGACGTCGGTATCGGCACGGCGCGAAGAAACGCGATAGAAGACCGATCCGTTCTTGAGCGTGGACGTCAGGTCTTCGAGCACGGACCGCAGCCCGCTCTCGCCTTGAAGGACGCGCATCGGTCCGGTCCCCGATTCCCGGCGGCCGACCAGCGTGAGGGCTTTGACGGAATCGCCCAGCCGCCGTCGAGCGAGCGCGAGGAGGCGTGATGATGGCGCTGGATGGTAGAGCTGGCGCCTGCCGAGGCGTCCGACGCCGACGAGGCCGAGGGTCCTCAGTTTCGGAAGCGCGGCATACACGTCCGGACGGTGCAAATCCGCCGAGCGCGAGATTCCCGCGATCGTCGACGGGCCTGTCTCCAAGAGGGCGAGATAGACGTCCGAGGCTTTTCGGCTCGCCCCGACCGCAGCCAGCAGAGGCCGGAGATGAATGTGTATTTTTTTCATACGTTTCTAGCCTATCACCACGGCGCAAAACCGCAAGCGTGCTAGGTTGGATTCAGATCATTGAAAAGGAGCAAGGAAGATGAGGAACCCATGGGACAATCCGGCCCATTATTTCGAAGACGTGTATTATCCGATGCCCATCAGCTACTATGAGGGCTTGAATCTCTGTTTCGGCCCTCGGAACAAGGAGCCAATGAACGTCAGATACATTATCGGACTGGAGGTGGGTGAAATCGCCGCCACGACTGGTGGCGGAATGATCAACGTCCGGTTTTGGGTCCTTCTGCCCGGCTATTGCCCTAACGAATCGCAGGATGACTGCTATCACGATTACGAGCACGAGCCGTTCGAAGGAGAATCTTCCGTCGATGTCCCGCTCGCGTTGTTGCGGAAGATCGCGAAAGAACAGCTCGCTCTCTCGAAGCGAACGCCTGCGCAGGAGCAAACATGAACCGTACCTTCTACGCCGTCACCGTGTGCCGCGCCATTCCCGTCGACCGGATGCTCGAACGCGCAGAAGCTGCGGGCATAGGCGCGAATTTCAGAGTTGACGGCAGTACATTCTTCGACGCGAGGCGCGATTCTTCCGCGAGATCATGTCGGACTGAGCTGACGCTTTACCACCCACTGCAGCCGCTCAGTCATCGAGACAATGACAGCCGCCTTGATGCCTTCGGTGGAGAAGGCCTTCGTCCGGCGAACCTGCACGATGGCATCGAATTCGCGATTGCCCATCGAAAGGCGTTCCTTGCCGCGTTGCCGCTAATCATGATCGGCGACGTCGTCGCTCTGCCGGACTGCGTCAGCAGCACGTCCCGATTCGTACCGTCCTTCAGGATCGACGGGAAGGGTCGCGTGTATCTGAACATGGAACTAGGCTACTCCAACTATTGGGATGGGTACAATTTCCTGGCCGC
>JBBTWH010000005.1:0-85585 GCA_038062835.1 Patescibacteria group bacterium
ATTTATTCAGCTGAAATTAGCCAAATAATATCGTCCACCGTTGACGTTCCTCAGCCGTTCACGTAGAGTACGCGCGTCATTTATCCTCAGTTATGGCGAAAAACCGGTCCGACAACGCGTACTACCTTCTGGGTTTGCGCGTCCTCGCGGACTTCGGCGCGACCATCGCCGTCCCGGCCGTGGCCGCCTCCATCCTGGGAGGGAAACTTGACGCCGCTTGGGGCACCAAGCCCTACGCCACGCTGTCGTTCCTCGCCGTCGCCTTCGTCATCACCGCCGCCCTGATCCGGAAGAAAGCCGTCGCCTACGGCAAGACGTACCAGGAACTCATCAACAAGAAGCCATGACCGTCCCGCCGATCGCCGCCGAACCCATCTTCCACGTCGGGAGCTTCCCGATCACGAACTCGCTGATCAACGCCTGGCTGGCGGTCGCGGTCTTCGTCTTGGCCGCGTTCCTCGTCAAAAGGAAGCTGACCTCCGGCACGCCCAGACGCTTCCAGTCGGCCGCCGAGGGGCTCATGGAGTTCATGATGGGCTACGTCGACCAGGTCACGAACGACCGCGCGAAGTCCAAGAAGTTCCTGCCGCTCGTCGGCACGCTCTTCCTCTTCATCCTGGTCTGCAACTGGATGGGCGCGCTCCCCGGCGTCGGCAGCTTCACGCGCGTCATCGAACTCCACGGCGAACTCGAGGCCGCGCCGATCTTCCGCCCCGCCAACGCCGACCTCAACCTGACCCTGGCGATGGCGGCCCTCACCATCATCACGTCGCACTTCGTCGGCATGATCATGGTCGGCTTCTTCGCGCACTGGAACAGATTTCTCGCGCTCGGGACGATCGTGAAGGGCTTCCGCAAGGGCGGCATCAACATCATGGTCGGCATCGTCGAGGCGGTCGTGGGCGTCATCGAGCTGGTGGCGGAAGTCGCCAAGGTCGTCTCGCTCTCCCTGCGTCTCTTCGGCAACATCTTCGCGGGCGAGGTGCTCATCACCGTGATGTTCTCGCTGGTGGCCTACGTCGTGCCGCTTCCCTTCACCTTCCTCGAACTCATCGTCGGCATGGTGCAGGCCACCGTCTTCGCCATGCTCGCCTTGGTGTACCTGACGATCCTGTCGGACAAGCCGCACGGCGATCACGAGGAGGAGCACGCGCATGGAAAAGTTAAGCATGAGACTTCGACGCTTCAGCCCTCCGTGGCTGGTGCGGCGAACCATCATTCTTAAGCGGATCGAAAACGGCGACGTTAAACCCCTCCCCGTCGACCGGAAGATCCACGCACGCACCACTATGGACGCAGAGACCATCCGCATCCTTACGAAAGGCTTGACCATCGCCATCGGCGGTATCGGCCCGTCGCTCGCCATCGGCACGCTGGTCGGCAAGGCCATGGAATCCATCGGCCGCAACCCGGAAGCCGCCGGCAAGCTGTTCGTCCCGATGCTCCTCGGCGCTGCCTTCGCGGAAGCCATCGCCATTTACTCCCTGGTCGTCGTCTTCACCCTGTAATGAAGATCCTCCCCTGAAAGGGGAGGCAGGAGGGGTCTCGTTCCACGACTCACCCTGCCCTCCCTTTCAAGGAAACCATCCTATGACCACCGAAACCGTTCAACTCGCGCAAGCCGCCGCCGAAGCCGCCAAGGAATCCGTCCTCGGCGCCCTCGGCGTGAACTGGAAGCTCTTCATCGCCCAGCTGCTCAACTTCAGCGCGGTGCTTTTCGTCATGTGGAAGTGGGTCTACACCCCGCTCCTCAAGATCATCGACGCTCGCACGGCCAAGATCGACAAGGGCCTCAAGGACGCCGAAGCCGCCGCGGCCGCGAAGTCCGGAGCCGAGAAGGCGTCTGAAGAGGCGATCCTCGCCGCCCGCAAGGAAGCGCAGCGTATCATCGAGGAGTCGCAGAAGGCCTCGGAAGCGCAGCGCCTTGAAATGAAGGCGAAGACGCAGACCGAACTCGCGGCGCTCGTCCAGCAAGGCAAGGATTCGCTCGCCGCCGAGAAGGAGAAGATGGTGCGCGACGCCCGCGTCGAGATCGCCGAACTGGCCGTCATGATCGCCGGCAAGGCGCTCCAGGAGAAGCTGACCGACGCGCAGAAGAAGGGCCTGCTCGACGCGGCCGCCAAGCACGTCGAAGCCTGATATGCGCATCGCCGAAACCTACGGACAAGCCCTCTATCAGGCGACCGCCGGCCTGGGGGAGAAGGAGACCAAGAAGGCGATCGAGAAATTCGTCGCCATCCTCGCCGGCCGCCACGAGCTGGAACTCGCGCCGAAGGTCATCGAGGCCTTCGAAGCCGAGGCGCGCAAGGCCGAGGGCGTCCACGAAGTCGCCTTCGCTTCCGCCGAGGAGCTCACGGACGACCGCAAGAAGCACCTGACCGCCTCCTTCAAAAAAGCCTTGGATGGCGACGTCGAGATGCGCTGGGAGACCGATCCCGCGCTCATCGCCGGCGCCGTCGTCCGCTGGGACGACATCCTGCTGGACGCCTCCGTCAAAGGGAGCCTCGATCGCCTGAAAAAGAGCCTGAACTGATATGGCCACCAAAGAATTCATCATCGAAGCGCTGAAGAAGCAGATCTCGGAAGCCTCGGTCGACGCCAAGGCCGAGAAGGTCGGCACGATCGTCGAATCCGGCGACGGCGTCGTCCGCATGACCGGCCTCACCGAGGCCATGTCTTCGGAAATGCTCGAGTTCCCGGGACCGGATGGCAAGGAGCCGACCTACGGCCTGGCGCTCAACCTCGAAGAGGAGACCGTCGGCGCCATCGTGCTCGGCGAGGCCAAGCATCTGAAGGAAGGCGACACCGTGCGCGCCACCGGCAAGATCCTCTCCATCGACGTCTCCGACGCCTACGTCGGCCGCGTCGTCGATCCGCTCGGCCGCCCTCTGGATGGCAAGGGCCCGATCAAGGGCGGAAAATCCTATCCGATCGAGAAGGTCGCCCCCGGCGTCGTCACGCGCGAGCCGGTCGGCGTCCCGCTCCAGACCGGCATCAAGGCCATCGACGCGATGGTCCCGATCGGCCGCGGCCAGCGCGAGCTCATCATCGGCGACCGCCAGACGGGCAAGACGGCCATCGCGGTCGACACCATCATCAACCAGAAGGGCGCCGGCGTGACGTGCATCTACGTCGCCATCGGCCAGAAGGAATCGAAGATCGCGCGCATCAAGGCCAAGCTCGAGGAAGCGGGCGCCATGGACTACACCGTCATCGTCGTCGCCGGCGCTTCCGACCCTGCCTCGATGTCGTACCTCGCGCCGTACGCCGGCGCCGCCATCGGCGAGTACTTCATGGACAAGGGCCAGGACGCGCTCGTGGTCTATGACGACCTTTCCAAGCACGCCTGGGCCTACCGCCAGATCTCGCTCATCTTGAAGCGCCCGCCGGGCCGCGAAGCCTACCCGGGCGACGTCTTCTACCTGCACTCCCGCCTGCTCGAACGCGCCGCCTGCCGCAACAAGGAATACGGCGGCGGATCGCTGACCGCGCTGCCCATCATCGAGACGCAGGCCGGCGACGTCTCCGCCTACATCCCGACCAACGTCATCTCCATCACCGACGGCCAGATCTACCTGGAAGGCGACCTGTTCTACCGCGGCATCCGCCCGGCCGTGAACGTCGGCCTCTCGGTCTCGCGCGTCGGCGGCGCCGCCCAGACGAAGGTCATGAAGAAGGTCGCCGGACGCCTGCGCCTCGACCTCGCCCAGTTCCGCGAGCTCGAAGCCTTCGCCCAGTTCGCCTCCGACCTCGACGAGACGACCCGCTCCCAGATCGAGCGCGGCCGCCGCACCGTCGAGATCCTCAAGCAACCCCAGTACCAGCCGATGCCGTTCGAGCACCAGGCTGCCGTCATCTACGCGGTGACCAATGGCCTGATCGACGACGTCCCGATGGACAAAGTCCGCGACTGGGAGGACGGCTACCACCGCTATCTCAAATCCGCCCGCGCCGGATTGATGGCCAAGCTCAAAGAGAAGAAAGCCCTCGAACCCGAAATCGAGACCGAACTCAAGGAAGCCATCGCCGAATATAAGAAAACGGTGTAGACGGCGTCGGCCAGTCATTCGCTCGCTGGTGCCGGGAAGAGGTATGTCGCTGTTCAAACGGACACTGCGCTCGCGAACGCCTGACCGCCGCCGAGGTGAGAAATAAAGAGAAGGTATGGGAGTCAACACGAAAGCCATCAACCGCCGCATCAAGTCCGTCGTGAACACCAAGAAGATCACGAAGGCGATGGAACTGGTCGCGGCCTCGAAGATGCGCAAGGCCGTCGCGGCCGTGCTGGCTTCGCGTCCCTACGCGCAGATGGCCTGGAGCCTGGTGTCGCGCCTCGAACAGAAAGGGGAGGAAGCGCATCCGTTGCTTGTCCGGTCCAAATCCGAGCGCGCGCTGGCCATCCTCATCACCTCGGACCGCGGCCTCTGCGGAGGCTTCAACGCCCAGGTGCTCCGCGTCGCGGGCGAGTTCATCCGCACGCGCCCGGAAGGCTCCGTCGACGTCATCGCCATCGGCCGGCGCGGCGAGGCGTGGGCCAGGCGCCGGAAGCTCCCGTTGAAGGCCTCGTTCGGCGATGTGCTGGCCGGAGGCGCTCCGCCAGTCACGAAGATCCGCCCGCTGGCGCGGCTGGCCAGGAACGGCTTCACGGACGGCAGCTACGGCGAAGTGGCCATCATCTATACCGACTTCGTCTCCTCCATCCTGCAGAAGCCTCGCGCCAAGACGCTGCTCCCACTGAAACGTGACAGCGAACTCGGCGAAGTGGTCGGCCACAAGGATGTCCATCCGAACGCCAAGGCCTCCGAGGAATACGTCTTCGAACCCGACGCGCGCACCGTCCTCGATCAGCTCCTGCCGCGCGTGGCCGAAGCCCAACTTTACCAGGCCGTCCTCGAATCGCTGGCCTCGGAGCACTCGGCCCGCATGCTGGCGATGAAGAACGCCACGGATGCCGCCGCCGACATGATCGACGACCTCCGCCTCACCTTCAACCAGGCACGCCAGGCCGGCATCACTCAAGAGATCGCGGAGATTTCCGCCGGGCGCGCCGCGCTCGCCAACGCATAAAATATGAAAGGACACATCGTACAAGTCATCGGCCCGGTCGTGGACGTCGAATTCGACGGCGAGCTTCCGGCCATCCTGACGGCGCTCGAAACCAAAGCCGTCGACGGCCACCGCGTCGTCCTCGAAGTCCAGGCGCACATGGGCGACAAGCGCGTCCGCACCGTCGCCATGCAGACCACCGATTCCCTCCGCCGCGGCCTCGACGTCACCTCCACCGGCGCGCCGATTTCGGTCCCGGTCGGCAAGGAGACGCTCGGCCGCATGTTCGACGTCATCGGCGAACCGATCGACGGCGGCAAGCCCGTGAACGCCAAGACGCGCTGGGCCATCCACCGCTCCGCTCCGTCCTTCGACGAGCAGTCCACCAAGGCCGAGATCTTCGAGACGGGCATCAAGGTCATCGACCTCATCTGCCCCTTCCTGAAAGGCGGCAAGGTCGGCCTCTTCGGCGGTGCCGGCGTCGGCAAGACCGTCATCATCATGGAGCTCATCCGCAACATCGCCTCGGAACACGGCGGCTTCTCGGTGTTCGCCGGCGTCGGCGAGCGCACCCGCGAAGGCAAGGACCTCTGGAACGAGATGCACGAGTCGAAGGTGCTCGATAAGACCACCCTCGTCTTCGGACAGATGAACGAACCGCCGGGTGCGCGCGCCCGCGTCGCCCTCTCCGGCCTGACCATGGCCGAGTATTTCCGCGACGAGGAAAAGCAGGACGTCCTCATGTTCGTCGACAACATCTTCCGCTTCACCCAGGCCGGTTCCGAAGTCTCCGCGCTTCTCGGCCGCATCCCGAGCGCCGTCGGCTACCAGCCGACCCTGGCCAACGAGATGGGCGAGCTCCAGGAACGCATCACCTCCACCAAGAACGGCTCGATCACCTCCGTGCAGGCCGTCTACGTGCCGGCCGACGACCTGACCGACCCGGCCCCGGCCACCACCTTCGGTCACCTCGACTCCACCGTGTCGCTCAACCGCGCGCTGACGGAAATCGGCATCTACCCCGCCGTCGACCCGCTCGACTCCTCTTCGACCATCTTGGACCCTGAGATCGTCGGCAAGGAGCACTACGACACCGCCCGCGCCGTCCAGAAGGTCCTGCAGCGCTACAAGGAGCTCCAGGACATCATCGCCATCCTCGGCATGGAGGAACTGCCGGAAGAGGACAAGCTCGTCGTCGGACGCGCCCGCCGCATCCAGCGCTTCCTCTCACAGCCGTTCTTCGTGGCGGAAGTCTTCAGCAACCAGCCCGGCCGCTACGTCACCCTCAAGGAGACCATCCGCGGCTTCAAAGAGATCCTCGAAGGCAAGCATGACGACAAGCCCGAGCAGGCGTTCTACATGAAGGGGTCCATTGATGAAATTTCCCCCTCTTGAAGCAAGAGGGGGCAGGGGGAGTTATTCCGGAAAATAACCCCTCCTACCTCCCCTTGCACCAAGGGGAGGATCATCACCTAAGGGTGTAAACAGCGTATGAAACTCCTCGACTTCGAACTCACGACGCCGGAACGCGTCGCCGTCCGCGCCAAGATCCGTCAGGTCTCGATTCCGACGACCGAAGGCGAGATCACGGTCCTGCCGGACCATCTCCCCCTGGTCGCTCCGATCCGGGCGGGCGAGCTTCGGCTTGTCGACGAGAAGGGCGAGGAGATGCTGCTGGCCGTCTCCGGCGGCTTCGTGACGGTCCACCCCCCCGTAAAGGACGCTGGCGCGTCCCACGGGGCAAGCGACAACCGCGTGGCCGTCCTGGCAGACACCGCCGACCGCGCCGACGAGCTCGACTTCAAGGCCATCGAGGAAGCGGTGAAGCGCGCCGAGCAGGTCCTGGCGGAAAAGCACGACGACGAAGAACGCTTCGCCGACGCCACCGCCCACCTCGCCCGAGAGATGGCGCGCTGGAAGGTCGTCCGCAAACACCGCGAGAAGCGCGGTCTGCCGCACGTCCAGCAATAAGAAAAAGCCCCCGATGCCATGCAGGCTCGGGGGATTTCGGTTCAGAAACGGACTTCAGTATTCGTCGATGTCATGCTTCAGCTCGGTGACCGTCTCGCACTCCAGGCAGAGGGCGTAGTGCCAGGTCTCCCAGACGTCGTAGTCGTAACTGTCGCGCGTCTGATGCATGCATTCGACCAGCGGGACTTGGGCCTTGCAGGCCGGACATTCCGCCTTCTCGATCTCCTCGAACGTCGCGATGGCGACCGGGACGCGTTCCAGCTTGTCGGAATAGGTATTCAACCGACGGCCCTGCCGCATCTCCTCAGGATCATCGGCGAGCTCGGCGAGCCAGCACATCTCCGACTTCGAGACTTTCAGCCCGCCGAGCGTTTCCGCCTTCGGGGCGGAGTAACGCAGGAAGTACCAGGTCGGACCGTACTTGCCGACGCGTTGGTGGCGCCAGCCTCGTCCCAAACCCTCCAGGGCCTGACTGAGCGACGTGTTGCTTTGCAGCGCCTGCCTGGACTTCTCGAGTCTCGACCGCAGCGCCGCGGCCTCCGCTTTCACCTTGGCGAGCGCGGCGGCGGCGCGTTCGTGGAACGTTTGTCCTGTCTTCATGCTTCGATTCTCCTTGAAAGGACGATGGCGCGAGGACTTTGACAAAAATATCGTTTTTCGTCAAGATACGGTTTTCGGAAAGGAGCGCGCATGCCCGAGAAAAAGATCCTTTGGAAGTCCGACCTGTGGTACGGCACGCTGACCTTCGGGGTCATCGCCCTTTATTGCCTGGTCTTCATGCTGGTCCATCTCGCGGCCGGCGAATCGAGCGAGGCGTTCGCCATGGGCGTCGCGGCCTTCATCCCGCTCGCCATCGCCTTCGCCTGCGCCTTCACCGACCGTAGCGATGCCATGCAAGTCCAGATTCCGCGCGACGTCGAGCGCGAGTTCCTGGACCGCAGCGGCGTCCTCGATGCGTCCTTCCTCAACCCGGATAATCCCGTCAACGCGGAGCGCATCGAACGGCACAGGGACAAGAAGCGTACGCCCGATATCGGCTGAACAAGCCGATTTTTTCATACCCTTGACCGTCCCTGAACGCGGGGGTAACCTCGCATGCATCCGAAGGACGAACGCCCTTTCCAAACGGAGGAGCGCCGATGACGAGAGCGTTGATCGAGCAGCTGCTGGAACAGCACCGGAACTACTTCGAGATGTTCGCCGCGCAGAGCGAGGAGCGCGAGCGGTATCACGAGGAACACCCGACGAACATCGCCACGTTCAAGTGCATGGACGGGCGCGTCAACCTTTCCGCGCTGACGCGGACGCCGATCGGCATCATCCGCCCGTTCCGCAACATCGGCGGCATCTTCGACCTCGGCTGGTCCGTGCTGAACGCCCAGATCGCCAAGTACGTGAAGACGAGCGAGCACGTCAAAGGACGCCGCGTCCTCTTCCTGGTGACCTATCACTACGCGAAGGGGAACCCGGAACGCGGCTGTCGAGGCCACAAGTATGACGTCGGCGAAGCCGTCCGTTGCGCGCGGCGTCAGGTCGAGCAGATCCGCAGGGTCTTCCGCGGCCATGCGGGCATCGACGCGCTGCTCGTCGGCGTCGAGACGGATCATCAGACGCTCATCTTCCACGGGCGAGACCGGCAGAGGGTCTCGATGGCGGGATTGAACGGCGACGAGGGAGCGGCGGACGACGTCATCCGCGCCCTCTACCCGGACATCCACCCGGAACTGGTCCCAGACCTGGCGCCGCTCATGCGCGGGAACATCCGGCACATCCGTGACCTGAAGCGCGCCGAGCACGAGATCGAGGACCGCGAGCATCGAGAGCGCATCATCGCCGTCGGCGACGGCTTCGAGTGGATCAAGTACAACGGCGCGCTGGCCATCAACGATCTCGAGCTGACGCTCGACGACACGATCGGCATGGCCGCCGGCATCATCAAGGACAACCTTGAGTCGGGGCGCATCCCCAGCGGGAAGGCCCTCCTCTTCGCCTCCGTCTCTTATAAGGACGATGCGGGTGTCAGCTACATGCGACAGCTCGCCATCGAGCGCGCCCGCTACCTGACGCGGCTCGGCCTCGAGTCGGTCCGCAAGTTCCACCCTGATCTCCACGGCCGCTTCGAGGCTCTCACGTGCGTGATGCGCTGGCAGGATCGGCGGCTGGAAGTGATCGAACGCCCCTCGTGGCGCTGACCCCCGTTTCATCTCATCGAAACGGGGTTTTTTCATTCTTGGGGAAGTTTTCGGACCTGATTGACACGCTTCGGACGGGGGGAGTAAACTTTCCCCGTTTTAAGGGATGTATGCCGTCGATACTCAAATTACTCCAGTATCTCTTCATGGGTCCGCAGGTGACAGCACTGCGCTCCGTTTTTGGGAAAGATGAAGAGGACGCGGTCGTGGAAGCGAAGGGCGCGGAACTGAAGGCCATCATCGGCCGCCTCTACGGAGGCCGGTCCTTGCGCATCCGCGCCGTCGACGGGGGTTCCACCAACGCCGAGGAGATCGAGCTGACCGCGCTCGGCAACGCGTACTACGACATCGAGCGTTTCGGCCTGAGCTTCGTCGCTTCGCCGCGCCACGCCGACATGCTCTGGGTGACCGGGCCGGTCACGCGCAATCTCGAACGCGCCGTCAGGACGACCTACGAGGCCGCGCCGCAGCCATGCCTCGTCGCCGCGATCGGCGACGGCGCCTGCACCGGCGGCATCTGGAAGGATTCGTACGCCGTCGTCGGACCGGTCGAAGCGGTCATCCCTGTCCACCTGAAGATTCCCGGTGATCCTCCGTCGCCGGAACGCATCCTGTCCGGCATCCTGGACGCCTTGCGCCCCCGAACGAGCTGATATGAACCCTGATTTTCTCATCAGCGGCATTTTCCTGTGTTTGGCCGGCACGTGCGCGGCGGCGATCATTTCCATGATCGCGCGCGGCAAGGCTCGGCGACGCTTCGCCATGCTGACGCTCGCCGCCGCGACCGCCATCGGAGCCGCGACCGGCGCCGCCGCGGTCGTCTTCCGGCCGGAATTCCAAGCTGCGCCGGCGCTCTTCGGCATGCGCATCGCCCTGGATCCGCTCGCGGCCGTCTTCTTCGCCTTGTTGAATGCCATCGCCTGCGCGGTCTCGATATACGCCATCGCCTACGTCGACGGCCACGCCGATGCCTATGACGTCCGGCGCCTCGACGCGCTCACAGCCGTCTTCATGCTCGGCATGCAGGGCGTCGTGCTCGCCGCCGCGCCGCTGGCCTTCCTGGCCTGCTGGGAGATCATGTCGATCGCCTCGTTCTTCCTGGTCATGGCGGACCGGAAGCCGGAGTCCCTGCGCGCCGCGCTGTTCTACCTGATCATGACGCATCTCGGCGCCGGCGCCATCCTGGCGGGGTTCATGCTGCTCTCGGGCGGCTTCATGCACGCGGGTTTCGGCTGGATGGCTGCCTACGCCCAGGGACTGCCGGACGCCACGCTCCTGCTCGCCTTCGCCCTGTTCCTCTTCGGCTTCGGCTCCAAGGCCGGACTCTGGCCGTTCCACGTCTGGCTGCCGGAAGCGCACCCGCAGGCGCCGAGCCATATCTCCGCGCTGATGTCCGGCGTGATGCTGAAAATGGCGCTCTACGGCTTCCTGAGGGTGCTGCTCGGGATTCTCCCGCCGCTTCCGGCGAGCTGGGCTCTGCCGATCGTCGCGCTCGGCCTTCTCTCTGCCGTCTTCGGCGCGCTCTACGCGGTCGTCGAACGCGACCTCAAGCGTCTCTTGGCCTACAGCAGCATCGAGAACATCGGATTGATTTTCACGATGGTCGGCGCGGCCTTGTACGCGCGCGGAGCCGGACTGCCGGTCCTGGCTGACGCCGCGCTCGCGGCCGCCGTCCTGCATGCCGTCGCGCACGCCATCTTCAAGTCGGGGCTGTTCATGGGCGCCGGCGCGATCGTCGGGCAGCTGCATACCCGCGATCTGGAAGCCATGGGCGGCCTGGCCAAGCGCATGCCGAGGTTCTCGGGCGCGATGCTCGTCCTCGCGCTCGGCGCCGCCGCCCTGCCGCCGTCCGCCGCCTTCATGAGCGAGTGGGTCTTCCTCCAGCATGTCCTGGCCGCCGTCAGGACTGCCTCGCCCTTCACGCAGGGCGTCCTGGTCGCCATCCTGTCCAGCGTCGCCTTCGTCGGCGGGCTAGCCGTCTTCGCCATGATCAAGATGTTCGGCATCGCCTTCCTGGGCCGACCGCGCGGCGCGCATGCCGCCCAAGCGCAGGAGCCTTCGATCGGCCTGTCGGCCCCCGTCTTCGCGATGGCCGGGCTGACCCTGGTCGTCGGCTTGGGCGCGCCGGCGCTGCTCGCCGTCACCGGCTTTTTCGGCGTGACGGACGGCCGACGACTCGTCGCGGGAGGGGGAGCGCTTTCGCCGTTCTCGCTCGCGGCCGTGTTCGCGGCCGTCGGCGCGGCGGCCTTCATGGCACGGCGCCTGTCCAGCGACGCCAAACATGAGCGCGCCTACCATGCCTGGGATTGCGGCCAGCCGACCGACGCGAGCATGGAATACACCGCCACCGCCTTCTCCGCCCCGGCGCGATTCTTCTTCCGCCTGCTGCTGCGCTCGCGCAAGGACGTCCAGGCGTCGCCGATCGCGGCGACGAACCCATGGATCGCGCGCAAGACGTCCGTCCTTGAGATACGGCAGGTCTGGTACGAGCTGATGTACGCGCCGATCGTGCGCGCGGCGCTGTTCGTCTCGACGCAGGCGCGGCGCCTCCATAGCGGCGTCATCCAGTTCTATATCGCCATGATCCTCGCGGCGCTGATCGCGGCGCTCGTCATCTCCCTATGAATCCCGTCTCCCTGACCGCCATCCAGACGATCGTCGTCCTCGGCCTCGCTCCGTTCGCGGTCGGCTGCGTGCGCCTCTTCAAGGCCCGCCTGCAGGGTCGGCGCGGCGCCAGCCCATTCCTGTCCTACGTCGCATTCGCCACGCTGCTGCGCAAGCAGATGGTGATGCCCGAAGACGCCTCATGGGTCTTCCGCCTGACGCCGTTCGTCGTCCTGGCGAGCGCCTTGTTCCTCGTCCTCGTCCTGCCGCTCACGACGGTCGGCGGCGCGCTCGCCGCGTACGGCGACCTCTTCGTCGTGGCCGGCGTCCTCGTCATCGGCGCGGTCTTCCTCGTCATGGGCGGGCTTGATGCCGCCAGCGCCTTCGGCGGCATGGGCGCGAGCCGAGAAATGACCGTCACGTCGCTCCTGGAACCCACGGTCATCCTGACCTTCGCGACGTTCGCACTGGCGAGCGGCTCGACCGGCATCGACGGCATGCTCGCGAGCGGCCTCTCCGTCTTCCGAGCCCCCTATCTCTTCCCGACCATCGCGGCGCTCGGACTCGTCGCCCTGGCGGAGAACGCCCGCTACCCGGTCGACAATCCGGCTACGCATCTTGAACTGACGATGGTCCACGAGGCCATGATCCTGGAATATTCCGGCCCTTATCTCGCCATGCTCGAGTTCGCTTCCGCCATCAAGCTGACCGCCTTCGCTCTGCTGATCGGCAATTTCCTCGTCCCGGCGACGCTGGCCGAGCCGGGCGCGTCCCTGACGATGGTCATGGCCGCCGTCGCGGCCGCCGCGCTCAAGCTGGTCGCGGCCATGGCCGCGCTGGCCCTGCTCGAATCCGTCATCGCCAAGATGCGGTTCTACCGCATGCAGGAATACCTGACGGGCGCGTTCCTCACGGCGCTCGGCGGGCTCGCGCTCGCGCTGATCCAACGCGCCGTATGATATCCCTCATCCACTGGAACCAGCTCTTCATCGCCGGACTCCTGCTGTTCACGCTGGCCATCTTCGGCAAGCCGCGCCTGCCGGCGGTCATCCGCCATTTCGCGCTGGCATCGCTGTGCCTGACCGGCCTGACGGTGACGACATCCCTCCTGCGCGGCGACGCTCACGGCGTCTACGCCTCCCTCGGCACGTTCGCCTTCAAGGTCATCGCCATTCCGACGATCCTGTTGTACGCGATGCGCCGGAGCCGCGCATCGATGCAGGTCAGCTTCTACCTGCGGCCGGCCGCGACCTCTTTCGTCGTTGCGTCGGTGCTGCTCGCCGCCTATCTGATTTCGCTGCGCCCGGCCGCCGTGCCGTTCCTCCCGATCGCGCTGGTCCTCCTCGGCCTGTCGCTGATGATCATGCGCAAGGATCTCTCTTCGCAGATCATCGGATTCGTGACCATGGAGAACGGCGTCGCCGCCTACGGCGTGCTGACCGTCGGCGGCATTCCGCTGCTGGTCGAGGTCGGGATCATCCTGACCGTCACCGCCGGCGCCGTCCTGATGGCGGTCCTGAGCCGTCATGTGCAGGAGATGTACGCGACGGGGGACACCGAGCGCCTGACCGAACTCACCGAGTGATATGACGCCGCTGCTCCTCTTCGCCTGCCTCTTGCTCGCCGCCGCGAGCGCCTACGCCCTTCGGACCGCCTCGCGCGTACGCGGCGTCTCTTTGGCGGCCGCCGCGCTCATCGGCGGCGCCGTCATCGTCGCAGCGTTTTCGGGCCTGACGGGAGGGCCGGTCCCGCCGATCGTCGGCTGGTGGCATGCCGACGCCTTCACCTGGACGCTCGTCGCGCTCGTCTCGTTCGTCTACGTCGCGGCGGCGGCCGTCAGCTACCGCTACGTCGGCGTCGAGCACCATGAGGGCGTCCTGACGCTCCCGCAGGTGCGCCTGTATTTCTGCCTCCTGCACGTCTTCGTCCTGACGATGCTCGCGGCGGCCTTGGCCGACAACCTCGGCGTACTCTGGATGAGCCTTGAGGGTACGACGCTCGCCACCACGATGCTGGTCGCCATGTACCGCAAGGACGCGTCCATCGAGGCGGCCTGGAAATACGTCATCCTGTGCTCCATCGGCATCAGCCTCGGCCTGCTCGGCATGCTGATGTTCGTGCATGCCGCCGCCCTCGGCGCCGGCCTTTCGCCGGAAGAAGCGCTTTCGCTTTCCGCCCTGCGCGCCCATGCCGCCGCCTTCGATCCCGCGCTGACGCGCTGGGCCTTCATCTTCGTCTTCATCGGCCTCGGCACCAAAGTCGGCTTCGTGCCGATGCACGCCTGGCTGCCCGATGCGCACAGCAAGACGCCTTCGCCGATCAGCGCCATGCTTTCCGGCATCCTGCTGAACGTCGCGCTCTCCGGCATCCTCCGCTTCAAGGCCGTCGCCGACGCAGCCCTGCGCGGCACGGCCTGGACGGACGGCCTGTTCCTCGCCTTCGGCTTCCTCTCGGTCGTCGTGGCCGCGTTCTTCCTGCTTCAGCAACGCAACTACAAGCGCATGCTGGCCTATTCAAGCGTCGAGCACATGGGCCTGATGGCCTTCGCCGTCGGCCTCGGCCCGATCGGAGTGACGGCCGCGCTCATCCATACGGTCGGCCACGCCCTGGTCAAGCCGATGCTGTTCTTCGGGGCTGGGGAGATCATGCTCGCCTACAAGTCCACCCATATCGAAGACATACGCGAAGCGAAACGCCGCCTGCCGATCACGAGCGCCCTGTTCATCCCAGGCCTCCTGCTGATCCTGGCGCTGCCGCCATCGGCGCTCTTCGTCAGCGAGTTCTTGGCCATCGGCGCCGGCATGCAGGCCCATCCATGGCTGTCCTTGCTCCTGCTGTCGGCGCTCGCGATGATCGCCTTCAGCATGCTGAAGAGCGTGACGACGATGCTCTACGGGGAGGCCGAGGCGCCGCTCGAGACCGCGCCGGAGCGATGGAACCTGACGCATACCGTGATGGCCGTCCAGCTGTGCGCCGCCGCCGCTTTCGGGATCTTCGCGCTGACGCCGGCCGCCCTGCGCTTCTTCTCCGTCGTCGTGCGATCTCTTACCACGCTATGAACGCCGAAGAACTCCTCCGAAATCTGGAGATGTCCGGCGATTTCCGCGACGGGCTGACGACGGTGCGCATCGACCGGGAACGGTTCGCGCCGTTCTGCACCCGCCTCGTCGACGGATTCGGCCTGCCGCTTTCGCTCCTGTTCGCCACGGACGACCGTTCCGAAGGGTCCGGGTTCGGCGTGCACGCGCTCTTCAGCCTGGACGCCTCGCACGAGCGCCTGCTCGTCTCCATTTCCGTGCCGGAAGGCGATCCGCGATATCCGTCGCTGACTAGGACGATCATGGCGGCCCACTGGTACGAACGCTACGCCATGGACATGTTCGGCATCGTGGCGGATGGTCATCCCGACCCGCGCCGCCTCGTCCATCATGAGAACGTCCCCTTGGGCACGCATCCGCTCCGAAAGGATTTCGCCTGGAACGCGAAGCTGGAACATGCCGAGGTGCCGTATCCGATGGCGCACGTGCAAGGCGACGGCATCTACGAGATCCCGGTCGGGCCGATCCATGCCGGCATCATCGAACCGGGACATTTCCGCTTCAACGTGGCTGGTGAGCGCATCATCACCCTCGAAGGCAAGCTGTTCTTCACGCACAAAGGCGTCGAGAAGCTCCTCGAAGGCAGGACGATCGAAGAGGCGATGCCCTTCATAGAACGGATCTCCGGCGACATGGCCGCATCGCACGCCCTGGCCTTCTGCCAGGCCGTCGAGTCGGCCTGCGGCGTCCGCGTCCCGAAGCGCGCGGCGCTCCTTCGCGCGCTGGCGTGCGAGCTGGAGCGCATGGCCATGCACATGCACGACATCGCCAACATGTGCGGCAACGGCACGGGCTTCACCGTCATGGCCGCGCAGGGCTTCCGCATCAAGGAGCGCTTCGTCCGGCTTTCCGGGCGCGTCTTCGGCAACCGCTTCTGGCGCGGCTTCGTCCGGCCTGGCGGCGTCGCCGCGGACCTGACGGAAGCCCAACTGAAGGACATCCGCGAGACCGCCGCTTCCGTCCGGTGCGAGCTCGCCGAACTGATCGAGATGGGACGCCATTTGGATGACCTGCGCGAACGTCTTGAGACCACCGGCGTGCTGAAGCGCGACGCCGCGGTCGCCTATGGCGCCGTGGGCGTCCCCGCGCGCGCGTCAGGAGTGGACCGCGACGTCAGACGCGACCATCCCTACGCAGCCTATGCCGCGTTCGCGCCGGAGATCGCCGTCGAGCCGACGGGCGACGTCTACGCGCGGTTCGAAGTCCGCCGCCGCGAACTCGAGGCGAGCGCGGCGCTCGTCAGCAGGATCCTGGACGGCCTGGAAGCGGGCGACGTCTCCGCCGCCTGCTCCGCCAGGGACGGTTCCGCCTTCGGCGCGGTCGAATCCTGGCGCGGCGAACTGCTCGCCTTCGTGCGGCTCAAAGGAGGCGTGATCGACCGTTGCGTCATCCGCGACCCCTCCTTCTGCAACTGGCCGCTCTTCGGCGAGCTCGGACCCGGGAACATCGTTCCTGACTTCCCGCTCTGCAACAAATCCCTGAACCTGAGCTATTCGGGAAACGACATGTAAAAAACGGCCCCGCGCTCGTAAGAGGCGGGGTTCTTCGTTCGCTCCGCGAGGGAGCGGCCGATTCAGACGATGGGTGCGCGGACATCGTCGCGCAGGAACTTGGAAAGACGGACGTGCTAGGATGTATGAAATAGCCACGATGTCGATGGATACCGAAGCCCTCCTGGAGGGCCTGAACCCCGAGCAGAAAGCCGCCGTGACCCATGGAAATGGTCCGCTCTTGATCGTGGCCGGGGCCGGCACGGGTAAGACGACCGTCATCGCCAAGCGCATCGCCTGGCTCATCGCCGAGGGCTTGGCCGGTCCAGGAGAGATCCTGGCGTTGACCTTCACCGAGAAGGCCGCCACCGAGATGGAGGAGCGCGTCGATCGGCTCCTGCCGATGGGCTACGTGGAGCTATGGATCTCGACCTTCCACGCCTTCTGCGAACGCATCCTCAAGGAACGCGGCATCGACATCGGCCTGCCGGGCGATTTCCGCCTGCTGAACGAGACCGGAGCCTGGCTGATGGCCCGCCAACACCTGACGGAACTCGGTCTCGAGTATTATCGTCCGCTCGGCGACCCGTCGAAATTCATCCACGACCTGCTCAAGCATTTCAGCCGCGCCAAGGACGAGGTCGTCTCGCCCGAGGACTACGCTGTCTTCGCGTCCAAGAGCCTGCCGGAAGCCATGGAAGAGAAGGAGCGTTTCGAGGAAGTCGCCCGCGCCTTCGCCGCGTACCAGAAGATCCTGGTCGAGAACAAGGCGCTCGATTTCGGCGACCTCATCGCCTACAGCATCAAGCTCCTGAAGGAGCGCCCGGCCGTGCTCGAGATGTTCCGCAAGCGCTTCAAATACGTCCTGGTCGACGAATTCCAGGACACCAACTACGCGCAGTACGAGCTCGTGCGCCTTTTGGCGGGGGAGGACGGCAACGTC
Source organism: Patescibacteria group bacterium (assembly GCA_038062835.1). Lineage (GTDB taxonomy): Bacteria > Patescibacteriota > Patescibacteriia > SG8-24 > DYFX01 > DYFX01. Next base: position 17,345 of record JBBTWH010000005.1, read on the forward strand.
ACCGTCGTGGGCGATGACGACCAGTCCATCTACAAGTTCCGCGGCGCGAGCGTCTCCAACATCCTCGGCTTCATGGACGACCACCCGAAGGCCGCCCAAGTATTCCTGACGACCAACTACCGCTCCAAGCAGGAAATCCTCGACGCCAGCTATCTCTTCATCAAGCAGAACGACCCGAATCGCCTTGAACACAAACTTGCGTCAGCCAAAAACGCGCTTTCCAAGCGCCTCAACGCCGACCGCGGCGCGGGTGCGGACATCGTTCGGCTCACCGGCGAGGACCTCCAGGCCGAGGCCGAGACGGTCGCCGCCGAAATCCGCCGCATCAAGGAAGCGGACGCGGAACTCGCCTGGAATGATTTCGCGATTCTTTTCCGCGCCAACAGCCACGCCAAACCGTTCCTGGAAGCGCTGGCCCGCGAAGGCATCCCGCACCTCTACGTCGCCTCGAAGGGCCTGTATGCCAAACAGGTCATCCAGGACGCCATCTGCTACCTGAAACTGCTCGACAACTACCATGAGAGCCCGGCGCTGTTCCGCACGCTTTCCTGGAAGATCTTCGGCGTGCCGGAGAAGGACCTCGTCGCGCTCGCGCATGACGCGCGGAAGCACGCGCGTTCGCTCTGGGAATCGCTGCAGGAGGCCGGAACGTCTTTCGCGCCGGAAACGCTGGCGCGCTTCAGGAAGATCCGCGCGCTCCTTGAGAAGCATTCCGAACGTTCCGTCCGGACGCATCCTTCCCGCCTCCTGAAGGAGATCTTCGTCGACTCCGGCTACTACGCCGACCTCGTCCTCGACGATTCCCAGGAACGCCTCGAAGCCATCCGCTTCCTGAACCAGTTCGTGCGCGCCATTCAAAGCTACGAGGAGGGCGAGCCGCGCCCGACGCTCCGCGGCTACATGCGCCAGCTCGACTGGGAGATCGAATCCGGCGAGGAGGGCTCCGTGCCCTTCGACATCAACGAGGGTCCGGAGACCGTGAAGCTCATGACGGCGCACACCTCGAAGGGCCTCGAATTCCCGACGGTCTTCGTCGTCCAGCTCGTCGACGGCCGCTTCCCGACGAAACGCCACCACGAGAACATCCCGTACCCCGACGCGCTGGTGAAAGAGACGCTCCCGACCGAAGGCGACCCGCATCTCGAGGAGGAGCGCCGCCTGTTCTACGTCGCCTGCACGCGCGCCAAGGATCGCCTGTATCTCACTGGCGCGGAAGACGTCGGCGGCGCCCGTAAGAAGAAGCCCTCGCGCTTCCTGGCGGAGCTCGACGGCATCGAGGACGCGAAGAAGCTGATGCGCGACCTCCGCGCGAACGCGACGGATTCGTTCAAGAGCGCAGAAACGCACGACCGCGCTTTTTTGCCCGCGGAGGGATGCGCGCTCGAGATGCCCAAGGACTACAGCTATTCCCAGCTGGCCGCCTACGAGAAGTGCCCTCTGCAATACAAGTTCGCCCACCTGCTGAGGATTCCGACCATCGACAAGGGCCAGCTCAACTTCGGCAAGCTCATCCATGCCGTCGCCGAGGCGTTCATCGGCGCGTACAAGGAATCTCCCGAAGCTCCGATGTCGGAAGACGAGATCGTCGCGCTGTACGAATCGCTCTGGGACGGGGAGTGGTACGAGGACCCCGTCCAGAAGACGCGCTATCACGACGCCGGCCGCGCCGCCGTGAAGCACGTCCGCAAGCGCACCCTCGACGAAAGGCCTCAGCCCTGGCTCGTCGAGTCGCCGTTCTCGATCAAGATCGGCCCGTACACCGTCCGCGGCAAGATCGATCGCGTCGACAAGCTGCCCGACGGGCGCGCCGTCATCATCGACTACAAGACCGGCAAGTCGAAGGACGATATCCCCGCCGACATGAAGGCCCAGCTCGCCATCTATCAGCTTGCGCTCAAGGACGTGCACGGGGTCGAGACGGCGGAAATGCGTTTCTGGTTCGTGAACGACGACGTCATGACGCCCGTCGAGCCGGCCAAGGACCTCGAGAAGGTCCGGACGAAGCTGGAAGAGCGGATTACGGAGCTGACGATGTCCGACTTCACGCCGACGCCGGAACCGCACACCTGCAAGTGGTGCGACTTCAAGGACATCTGCCGCTATAAGGTGCTATAACGAAGGTATGTTCACGAAGATCGGGAATATTTTGCCGGAATCGCTGGAGAAGAGCGGCCTCGCCCCCAAGCTGGCGAAAGCTCGCGTACTTTCGATTTTCGAGGAACGCGCTCGCGCCATCCTGCCGGAAACGCTGACGTACGCGTTCAAGACGGTGAAGCTCGAACAGGGGACGTTGATCGTCGCCTGCCGGAGCTCCGCCGCCGCCTACGCCCTCAAAGCCGCGGAAGCGGAACTCCGCGAAGGTCTCGCCGACGCGGGCGTCGATCATATTCGCTTCCTGCTCGCGCCTTGGCGGTGATAGAATGAAAGAAATATGACCCTCAGGCAGTACTTCATCTGGATGATCGTCGCGACCGCGCTCTGCTGGCTCGGCTGGCTCTCGGTCATCTGGATGATCGATCCCGCAGAGGCGGGACTCCTGGGGTTCTTCCTCTTCTATGCGGCGCTCTGCCTGGCCCTGATCGGGACCTTCTCGGTCGCCGGTTTGGGATTCCGGGCGCTTGCCAGGCGCCAGGAGCCCGTCTCGCGTCACGCCGCCACGTCGTTCCGCCAAGGCGTCCTCCTGACCGTCCTCATGGCCGGCTCACTGGCCATGCAATCCAGGTCATTGCTGACCTGGTGGAACCTCATGCTCTTCATCATCACCGTGACCGTCCTGGAATTCTTCCTGATTTCCTTCCGTTCCAGACGGTGAACGTCCGTAAGGTACGCGGTTTTTGCGCGTCTTTTAAGGGTGTGGTAAGGTTCGACTCCTAACGCCTAGGCAGCCCCTCATGCTGAACAGCCTTTTCGGAAGATTTTCCAAAGATCTGGGCATCGATCTCGGCACGTCTTCGACGCGCGTCTTCGTGAAGGAGAAGGGGATCGTCATCGACGAGCCTTCGGTCGTAGCCATCAACACGCGCACGAGCCAGATTTTGGCCGTGGGCAAGGAGGCCAAGGGGATGATCGGCAAGACGCCGGCGCACATCGTCACCACGCGCCCGCTGTCCAAAGGCATCATTTCGGACTTCGAAGTCACGGAGAAGATGCTGCGCTACTTCATCGAGAAGGTCCACCATGACGGCTTCACCGTCGTGCCGCGTCCGCGCATCGTCATCGGCGTGCCGCTCGAGATCACCGAAGTCGAGCGCAAGGCCGTCGAGGACGCCGCGCTGTCCGCCGGCGCCCGCGAAGTCTTCCTGATCGAGAGCCCGATGGCCGCCGCCATCGGCGCGCGCCTGCCCATCGAGGAAGCCATCGGCAACATGGTCGTCGACATCGGCGGCGGCAAGACGGAAATCGCCGTCATCTCGCTGCGCGGCGTCGTCACCTGGAAGTCGCTCGCCGTCGCCGGCGAGGAGATGAACAAGAACATCGTCCAGTACGCCCGCGACACCTTCAACCTGCTGTTGGGCGAGCATGCCGCCGAAATCATCAAATGCGCGATCGGATCGGCCGCCGAACTCGAAGCGCCGCTCGAATACGAGATGCGCGGCCGCGACCTCCTGACCGGCTTGCCGAAGGAAATCATCGTCAACGACGCGCAGATCCGCGAAGCCATCCACCGCTCGGTGCGCGCTGTCGTCGACAACATCAAGGCGACCCTCGAACAGACTCCCCCGGAACTCGTGGCCGACATCTACGAGCGCGGCATCGTGCTGACCGGCGGCGGCGCCCTTCTCAAGGAACTCGACAAGGTCATCTCCAAATCCGCCGAAATCCCGGTGCGTATCGCCGACGACCCGCTCACCTGCGTCGTCCGCGGCACCGGCATGCTCCTCGATAGCCCGGAACTGCTCAAGACCATCGCTTTGCCATCGGCTTCCGAAGCCACCTCCAGGGTCTAAGAAGGCCGCATGACGCCGCTCACGCGTTCCCGTCTGACGATCATGACCGTCGCCGCCGGCGGCCTCTTGTTCTTCCTGCACTTGCTCGGCGTCCTGTCCGAAGCGGAGACCTGGATCATGCGGAAACTCTCGGGACAGGAAGCGGCACTGTCCGAGACGGCCGGCTCCATCCGCCAGACGGTCGGCGCCCCGTTCCGCGTCGGAGAGATCATCAAGGAGAACGAGCGGCTCCGGGCCGACAACGCCGCCCGCGACGTGGAGATCGCGCGGCTGACGTCCATCCGCGAGGAGAACGACGAGCTGCGCGCCATCCTCGGGTTCGCGGAGAAGCGGACGACGGCCCCCGTCGTCGCGCGCGTGCTGGCGCGTACTCCGGAAGCCGGCACGCACACCATCCTCCTGGACCGCGGCTCCGACGACGGCGTGGCCGTCGAGATGCCGGTCATCGCCGCCGGCGGCGTCCTGATCGGCAAGATCTTCAAGGTGGATCGCGCCAGCTCCATCGCGCTTCTCCTGACGGACACGCGCAGCCGCGTGGGCGCATCCGTGCAGAACGCGGACCGCACCCAGGGGCTCGTCCAGGGCGAACGCGGCCTTGGCCTGGAGATGCGCCTCATCCCGCAGAACGAGGAGATCAGGGTCGGGGACCTGATCGTCACTTCCGGCATCGAGCCGCTTACGCCCCAGGGTCTGGTGCTCGGGCGCGTCGAGGAGGTCCAGACGCAGGAGAAGAACCCGTTCAAGAAGGCGCTGATCGCGAGTCCGGTCGCGTTCGACCAGGTGAGCGTCGTCGCCATCCCGTTCCCATAACGTATGCTTCGAGCGCTCATCGTCATCGCGCTGGCCTTCGCGACCGCCGTCTTCCAAGCCTCGTTCTTGTCGCATCTTCCATTCCCTCTTTCCACGATTTCGTTCCCGATGCTCGCCGTGGCCTACGGCATCGCCCATGACCGTCCGCTCTTGGCCGTCGGCTGGGCGCTCGTGGCCGGCGCGACGCTCGACCTGCACGGAATGCTGGGTTTCGGTTCGGAGATCACGGCGCTCTTCGCCGCCTTCTTCGGCGCGCGTTTCCTCTTCCTGCGCGTGCTGACCAACGCCGGCGCGAGCGCGCGCTTCCTGCTCGCCGCGGCCGTCGCCATCGTCCACTGGTTCACGCTGGCCGCCATCGACGGCGCGCGCGTCATCTTCGGCGCCGTGCCGATCATCGTCGATCTCTCGGCCGCCTCCATCCTCGCTCCGCTCCGCCAGGCGCTGGTGAACGGCCTGCTGCTTCTGCTCGTCTTCGCCATCGAGAGCGCCGCCCGCCGGCGCTTCAGCCGTACGTTCCTCTCCCATGCCTCATCGCCGCACGCTTTTTCCTGACGTCGATGGCGACGGCCACGGCTACGTCGATCAGGTCGTGCTGACCATCGACGAGACCGCCGGCGGCCCCGTGACGGAACCGTCGGGCGACCATCCGCTCGGCCATCACGGCTACATCGGCACCTCCTTGTCGGCCAGGAAACTGGCCGTGTCTTTCGGCGTCTTCTTCCTGATGCTGGCCGGGCTGGCCGCGCGCGCCGGCTACCTCGACCTCCATAAGGGCGTGGAATACCGCTCGTTGGCCGAGGGCAACCGCCTGCGCATCGTCTCCGTGCCGGCCGAGCGCGGCGTCATCTACGACCGCAACGGCACGCTGCTCGTGCGCAACGTGCCGGACTTCACGCTGACCGTCACGCCCGCCGACATCCCGCGCGACGGCAAGGAACGAGCTGACCTCGTCGTGCGCATCGCCGAATCCGTCGGCGTCACGCCCGTCGACGTCGAGAAGGCGCTCCGCAACTATCCCTCGAACCTCGCTTCGGCCGTGCCGATCAAGGAGCACCTGGAGTACGAGCAGGCCGTGCGCCTCGACATCGCCTCAGGCCACATGCCGGGCGTCTCGCTCAAGGCGGGCACCAAGCGCGAAATCCTGCTCCAGCCGGAAGGCGCGGATCGACCCATCATGAGCCTCTCGCACGTCATCGGCTACCAGGGCCGCGTCAACGAGGCGGAATACGCGCGCCTGCGCGAGACCGGCTACCTGCCGACCGACGCCATCGGCAAGACCGGCGTCGAATCGTCGTACGAGACCCAGCTCCGCGGAACCTACGGCCGCAAGAAGGTCGAGGTCGACGTCCTTGGCCGCGAGCAGAAGATCATCGCTTCCGACGACCCGACGCAGGGGATGGACCTGACGCTCTCGATCGACGCCAAGCTGCAGGCCGAAGCCGAGCGTTCGCTCAAGGCCTCCGCGGGCCTCAACGGCCGAGGCCGCGCCTCCGCCGTCGCGATGGACCCGAAGACGGGAGAGATCCTCGCGCTCGTCAGCCTTCCAGGCTATGACGCCAACGTATTCGCGCGCGGCATCAGCGCGAAAGAATATCGAACCCTGCTTGAGGACCCCAACCAGCCGCTCTATCCGCGCGCCGTCTCCGGCCTCTTCCCGCCTGGTTCGACCGCCAAGCTGATGGTCGCCGCCGCCGCGCTGGCCGAGGAGGTCGTCTCGCTCGGCACGACCGTGCGCTCGACCGGCGGCATCCGCTACGGCGCCTGGTTCTTCCCGGACTGGAAACCAGGGGGCCACGGGACGACGAACGTCATCAAGGCCATCGCCGAGTCGGTCAACACCTTCTTCTACGCCGTCGGCGGCGGCTGGGAGCACATCGAGGGCCTCGGCGTCGCCAGGCTCGGGGAGTACTACCGGAAGTTCGGAGTCGGCGCGCGGCTCGGCATCGACCTGCCCGGCGAGGGCAAAGGCTTCGTGCCCGACGAGGCCTGGAAGGAGCGCGTGAAGGAAGAACCCTGGTACATCGGCGACACCTACCATGTCTCGATCGGACAGGGCGACCTCCTCTCGACGCCGCTCCAGGTCGCCGCCTGGACCGCCGTCTTCGCCAACGGGGGAGCCCTCGTACGGCCGCACGTGGTCAAGCAGGTGCGCTCGAACAGGACCATCGAACGCGTCGAGCCGGAGCCCGTCACGCGGCAGGTCGTCTCGCAGGAAGTCGTCGACATCGTCCGCCGCGGCATGCGCGAGACGGTGCTTTCCGGTTCCGCCCGCAGCCTGCAATCGTCGCCGTGGCCCATGGCCGGCAAGACCGGCACCGCCCAGTGGCGGGAGGGGGAGCCGACGCATGCCTGGTTCACCGGCTTCGCTCCATATGACGACCCGCGAATCGTCGTGACGGTCCTGATCGAGGCCGGCGGCGAAGGCTCGCGCGCCGCGACGCCGGTCGCCCGCGACATCATGGAAGCTTGGCTGCGGCCCAGGAATGATGCGGTTCCGGCCGCCGAACCGGTTGACGCGTCGACTTCGACGAGGCTATGATGGCCAGAGCGATCGATGAATCGATCGTCTTTATGTCGTCCTACGCCACCACGAAAGAAGGGCTCAAGAAGCTGAAAGCGGAGCTGGACGAACTGAAAAGCGTCCGTCGTCTTGAGATCGCCGACCGCATCGCAAAAGCCAAGGAACACGGCGACCTCTCCGAGAACGCCGAATACCACGACGCCAAGGACGCCATGGCGTTCCTGGAAGGCCGCATCAGCGAACTTACCGATTTCATCACCAAAGCCGTCGTGACCGAGCCGACCTCGACGGAGTTCGTGAACATCGGATGCAGGGTACGCTGCGAGGCCGGCGACAAGAAGAAGGAGTATCACATCGTCGGTCCGAAGGAGTCCGATCCCGGCGCCGGCAAGATCTCCAACGACTCTCCGCTCGGCATCGCTCTCCTCGGCCGCAAGAAAGGCGAGGCCTTCGAATACATGCTGCCGAACGGCGCCAAGACCGCCTACAGGATCATCGATATCAGCTGCTGATATGCTTGAAGAGGAAATCGTCCGCCGCGAAAAGGCCGCCAAGCTCCGTGAAGCCGGCATCGACCCGTATCCGCCCGCGACCGCCCGCGACGCCACCTGCGCCGAGGCGGTTTCGCGTTTCGACGCCTGGGGTGCCGAAGGGAAATCCATCACGCTGGCCGGGCGCCTCCGCTCCATCCGCGCCCACGGCGGCGCGGCCTTCGCCGACCTGACCGACGAATCCGGCAAACTCCAGCTCCACATCAAGAGCGACGTCATCGGCGTCCCTTCATTCGAGCTGTTCGCGGAGATGATCGACCTCGGCGACTTCATCGAGGTCAGCGGCACGCTCTTCATCACCAAACGCGGCGAGAAGACGCTGGAAGTCAAATCCTGGCGCTTGCTCGCCAAGGCTCTCCTGCCGCTTCCGGAAAAGTGGCACGGCCTCTCCGACGTCGAAGTCCGCTATCGCAAGCGCCATCTCGACCTCGTCGCCAACGAGGAAGTGCGCAACACCTTCCGCACGCGCAGCCGCATCGTCCAGGCCATCCGCGAGGTCCTGCATCGCGAAGGCTTCATGGAAGTCGAGACGCCCATCCTGCAGACGCAGGCCGGCGGCGCTTCGGCGCGTCCGTTCGTCACGCACCACAACGCGCTCGACCTCGACCTCCAGCTCCGCATCGCGCCGGAGCTCCACCTGAAGCGCCTCATCGTCGGCGGCTTCGAGAAGGTCTTCGAGGTGGCGCGCTGCTTCCGCAACGAAGGCATCAGTTTCCAGCACAATCCCGAATTCACCCAGGTCGAGTTCTACTGGGCCTATGCCACCTACGAGGACCTGATGGCGCTCACCGAGCGGATGCTTTCCGAGATCGTCACCAAAGCGCTCGGCCGCGCGACCGTCGAACGCGATGGCGTCACGCTCGATTTTTCCGGCCCGTTCCCGCGCCGCAAGTTCTACGACCTCGTGAAGGAAAGCACCGGCATCGATCTCGAGAAGGTCCGCACGGAAGCCGACCTGAGGGACGCCATGGAAGAGAAGAAGCTCAAGATCGACCTCGACGGCCTCTTCGGCTTCGGCGAGATGGTCGACGCGCTCTACAAGGTATACGTCCGCCCCAAGATCGTCCAGCCGACCTTCGTCATCGACTATCCGGCCGAGATGATCCCGCTCGCCAAGCGCAAGCCCGACGAGCCGGACCGCATCGCCACCGTGCAGCTGCTCGTCCAGGGCATCGAGGTCACCAAGGCCTACAACGAGCTGAACGATCCGCTCGAACAGGAAGCGCGCTTCGCCGAGGAGGCCAAGAAGAAGGAAGCCGGTTCCGGCGAGGCCATGCCCGCTGACGCCGATTTCGTCGAGGCCCTGAAGTACGGCATGCCGCCCACGGCCGGTTTCGGCATGGGCATCGACCGCCTGACCGCGCTTCTCACCGGCGCGCACTCCATCAAGGAAGTCATCCTCTTCCCGACGCTCCGTCCTGAGCAGGAATCGCAAGAAGATGCCCAGAGTTAAGACGCTGGTCACGCACGTCATCCCGCATCTCGACGACATCGCCGCGCTGTGGCTGCTTGTCCGGTTCGATCCGTCCGCGAAGAAGGCGCCGCTCAAGTTCGTCGAGACGTCGCCCGAGGGCGTGAAGCTCGCGAAGGGCGAAGTCGGCGTCGGCGTGGGGCGCGGACGCTACGACGAGCATAAGGGCGACTTAAAGGACAGCGCGGTGAGCCTCGTCTGGAAGGACCTGAAGCGCCGCGGCCTTACGCCCGTTTCGCACCGGGGTGCCGCGCTCGCCGCGCTCGTCGATTTCGTGCGCCGCGGCGACATGGGCGAATACATCGGCAAGGAAGGTCCTGGCATCGCCACGGCCACGACGCTGCGCGCGCTCGCCAAGCTTCCCGGCGAGAGTTCGAAAAGCGCCACGCTCGTCGGCTTCCGCCTGCTCGACGCCGAACTCGTCCTCTACGAGGAGCGCGCCAAGATCGACGCCGCCCTCGCGCGCGGGAAGAAGTTCACGACGAAGTGGGGGAGGGGCGTCGGCATCTCGGTCGAAGCCGTCCCCGGCATGGTCTCCGGCCGCATCGCGGAACTCGGCTATGCCATGGTCGTCCTGCATTACTCCAAGACCGGCTTCCTGCACGTGCGCGCCACGCCCGGCACGAAGGTCGACCTCTCGAAGCTCGCCAAGCAGGTGATGAAGGAAGAGCCGCAGGCGCGCTGGTACCTTCACCATTCCAAGAAGATGCTCTTGCAAGGGGATTGGGTCGCGCCGGTCACGACGCGTTCGAAGTACGGCGTCAAGGAGATGATCACGCTGATCGCCCGTTTATATCCTCCCCTTAAGGTAAGGGGAGGCAGGAGGGGTTATGCACGACTCCGATAACTCCCCCTTGCCCCCTCTTGCTTCAAGAGGGGGGACCAAAAAGTCCATCGCCTTCGGCACCTTCGACGGCTTCCATCCCGGCCACAAGCACTATCTCGACGAAGCCGCCTCCTATGGCGACCTGACCGTCGTCGTCGGCCGCGACGCCACCGTCTACAAAGTGAAGGGCCGACTGCCGATCCGAAACGAGGACGAGCGCCTCGCCGCCTTGAAGAAGGCCGGCTATGACGCCCGGCTCGGTTCGCTGACCGACCGCTACGCCGTCTTGGCCGAACTCCGGCCCGATTTCATCTGCCTCGGCTACGACCAGCAGGCCTTCACCGGTAAGCTCGACCAGGCCTGTTCAGCCATCGATTTGTCCGCTACCATCGTGCGCATAGGGGCCTATAAGCCCGAAACGTATAAGTCCTCCCTGCTCGACCGCCATGAAGCTCCTGATCGGGACGTCCAACCCGGGAAAAGCCGCTGAACTCGCCGGATACGTGGGCGAGCTCGGCTTCGAGATCGTCACCTTGGCGGACCTCGGCATCGCTTCCGTGGAGGAGACGGGGGAGACCTTCGAGGAGAACGCGGTCCTGAAAGCCAAGGCCTACGCCGCCGCCTCCGGCCTCCCGACCCTGGCCGATGACGCGGGGCTCGAGGTCGACGTCCTGGGCGGCGCTCCGGGCGTACGCACCCATCGCTGGCTCGGCGAAGACGTCACCGACCTCAAGCTGTTCTTCGCCATCCTCGACAAGATGCGCGGCGTGCCGATGCCGAAGCGTTCCGCGCGTCTCAAGGTCGTCCTGGCGCTGGCGACGCCTGGCGGGAACGTCGTGACGGTCGCCCGCGCGGCCGAAGGCAAGATCGTCGAGGAGCAGGACGCGCGGCCGGACAAAATCCCGCCGGGCTACCCGTTCAAGAGCCTGCTCATGCTCGACGCCGTCGGCAAGCTCTACTGCGACCTGACTGAGGAAGAGCATCTCGCCATCAATCACCGACGCCTCGCGGTCCAGGACCTCCTGCCGCATCTCGAAGCCATCGCTCAACACGCCTGATATGCTGGACATCAATCTCATCCGGGAGCATCCCGAGCTCGTGAAGAAAGGCGCGGCCGCCAAGCGGTCCGACGTCGATATCGACAAGCTCCTGTACGCCGACGAACAGCGCCGCAAGCTCATCGGACAGATCCAGGAATTCCGCGCCGCGCAGAACGTGGCCGGGGAGCGCATCGCCAAGGAGGCGGACAAGGACGCCAAGACGAAAGCCGTCGAGGAGATGCGCGAGCTGAAGGAGAAGATGAAGACGCTCGAGGCCGAGCTGGCGGAGGCGGAAACGACCCTCCACGCGCTCTTGTCGCTCCTCCCGAACATGCCGTCGGACGACACGCCGGTCGGTCCGGACGAATCCGGCAACGTCGTCATCCGCACGGTGGGGGAGCCGACGAAATTCGATTTCAAACCCAAGGACCACGTCGAGCTCGGCGAGGCGCTCGGCCTCATCGACAACGAGACGGGCTCCGAAGTCGCCGGCGCGCGTTTCACCTACATCAAGGGCGACCTGGCGCTCCTGCAGAACGCCCTGCACCAACTGGCGCTTTCGATCCTCACGGACGAGGCTTCGCTTTCGGCCGTCATCAAGGAAGCCGGCCTGGACGTGCCGGCCACGCCGTTCGTGCCGGTCATCCCGCCGCTGATGATCAAGCCGGAAGTCTTCCAGCGCATGGCGCGCCTCGAACCGCGCGAGGAGCGCTATCACATCCCGTCCGATGACCTCTTCCTGATCGGCAGCGCGGAACACACGCTCGGTCCCATCCACATGGACGAGACCTTCGCCGAGAAAGATCTGCCGCGCCGCTACGTCGCCTACACGCCCGCCTTCCGCCGCGAGGCCGGTTCCTACGGCAAGGACACGAAGGGTATCCTGCGTCTTCACCAGTTCGACAAGATCGAGATGGAATCGTTCTCGCTGCCGGAACAGTCTCGCGCCGAGCAGGATCTCTTCGTCGCCATCCAGGAACACATCCTCAAGATCCTCGGCGTGCCGTATCAGGCCGTGCAGGTCTGCACCGGCGACATGGGCGGACCGGATTCCCGCCAGATCGACCTCGAATCGTGGATGCCAGGCCAGGACAAATACCGCGAGACGCACACCGCTGACCTGATGACCGACTACCAGGCGCGCAGGCTGAACACGCGCGTCCGCCGCGACGGAGGCGAGATGCAGTTCGTGCATATGAACGACGCCACCTGCATCGCCATGGGCCGCCTGCTCATCGCCATCATGGAGAACTTCCAGGAAGCCGACGGCACCATCCGCATCCCGAAGGTCCTCCAGACCTGGATGGGAGGGAGGACGCATATCGGAAAGTGAAGAGGGGCGGCAGCCAGGCCCCCGTTCGCTGGCGCCGGGAAAGAGGTACGTCACTGTTTTGAACGGACGCTGCGCTCACGGGGGCCTGGCTGCCGAAAAAGGGGAGAACGGATGGAAGGTGTATACTGGGAGCGTATGCCTAAAAATGGTCCCAAAACTTGGGTCGAGGTTTCGCGTTCGGCGCTTATCGCGAACGCCAAGGCGTTCAAGCGCCGCGTGAAGCCGGGCGTGGCCGTGATGGCCGTCGTGAAATCGAACGCCTATGGCCACGGCCTCGTCGAGGTCGCCAAGACCGTCCAGCCGCATCTGGACTGGTTCGGCGTCGATAACGTCGATGAAGGGTTAGTACTCAAGAAGGCCGGCATCAAGAAACCGATCCTCATCCTGGGCTTCACGCCCTCGTGGCGCATGAAGGACGCCGTCCGCGCGGGGCTCCGCATGGTCGTTTCGACCGTCGAGCAGGTGAAGGCCGCGCGTGCCGCCGCCAAAGGCAAGAAGGCGTATCTCCATGTGAAAGTCGAGACGGGCACCACGCGCCAAGGCACAGGCCTCCGCGAGCTTCCGGCCGTCGCCCAGGCCATCCGCGTCTCCAAACAGCTCGTATTCGAAGGGCTCTCGACGCACTACGCCAACATCGAGGACGCGACGGAACATTCGTATGCCGCCGGCCAGCTCGAGGCCTATCAGAACGCGCTCGACATCCTTGACGCGCACGGCATCATGCCGCCCGTGAAGCACACCGCCTGCACGGCGGCCGCGATGATGTATCCCGACACGCATTTCGACATGGTCCGCGTCGGCATCGGCCTCTACGGCATCTGGCCCTCGCTCGAGACCCGCGTCGAGACGGAAGCCAAAGGCATCGAGTTCGATCTCAAGCCCGCGCTGGCGTGGAAGACGCTCGTCGCGCAGGTGAAGGACGTGAAACGCGGCACGCCCATCAGCTACGGACTCACGGAAAATATGCCGCGCGACGGCAAGATCGCGGTGATCGGTCTTGGCTACTGGGACGGCTTCGACCGCGGACTCTCGTCCGTCGGCGAGGTCTTGGTGCGCGGCCGCAAGGCGAAAGTCATGGGCCGCGTCTGCATGAACATGTGCATGATCGACGTCAGCGACATCCCTGGCGTGAAGGCCGAGGACGAAGTCATCCTGATCGGTGCAAGCGGCAAGCTATCCGTCAGCGCCGACGACATGGCCAAGAAGCTCGGGACCATCGCGTACGAGGTCGTGACGCGCATCAATCCGCTCGCGCCGCGGGAACTCGTATGAAGCGCAAGCTCCGCGTCGGCGTCATGTTCGGGGGGCGCTCTTCGGAGCATGAGGTCTCCTTGATGTCGGCCAAGAACGTCATGGCCGCGATGGACCGCTCGCGTTACGTCATCGTGCCGTTCAAGATCCCCAAGGACGGCAAAGTCGCCTTCGACGGCCTGCGCAAGCTCGACGTCGTCTTTCCGGTCCTGCACGGCACCTACGGCGAGGACGGCAGCGTCCAGGGCCTGCTCCGCATGCTCGACGTGCCGTTCGTCGGCCCCGACATCACGGGGTCCTCCGTCGGCATGGATAAGGATGTCGCGAAACGCCTGCTGCGCGACGCTAAAATCCCCGTCGCTGACTTCCTGACGTTCGAGAGAGGGGAGTCCGTCCGTCCGTCCGCGGTCTGGAAGCGTCTCGGCAAGCCCGTCTTCGTTAAGCCCGCCAACCAAGGTTCATCCGTCGGCGTGCACAAGGCCCGGACCGATGCCGAGCTCAAAACCGCCGTGAAGGACGCGTTCCGTTTTGATACCAAGATACTCGTCGAGGAAGCCGTGCCCGGCCGAGAGATCGAAGTCTCCGTCCTGGGCAACGAGACGCCCGAGGCTTCCGTGCCTGGCGAGGTCATCCCGCACCACGAGTTCTATTCCTATGAAGCCAAGTATCTCGACGAGGACGGGGCGGGTCTCGCCATTCCTGCGGACATCCCCGCCGCGGCGATGCGGAAAGTCCGCGCGCTGGCCGTCGCCACGTTCAGGACGCTCGGCCTCGAAGGCATGGCGCGCGTGGATTTCTTCATGCGCAGGAACGGGGGATTCGTCGTCAACGAAGTGAACACCATCCCGGGCTTCACCAGGATCAGCATGTACCCGAAGCTCTGGGCCGCCTCCGGGCTTCCGTACCCGAAGCTCATCGACCGCCTGATCGCGCTGGCGCTGGAGCGCCACGCCCGACGTTCGCGCCTCTCCACGAAGCGCGCCGCCTGATATGGCCTCCTGGCTCCGGTCAAGACGCGTCCGGCGCGATTATTCGCGCAAGGCATTCAGCAACCCGCTCTTCCGCCCGTCGCGCGAACGCGGCGGCAGCCGATGGCGCGGCCGCCTGACCGCGCTCGCCGTCGCGGCCGCCCTCGGCGGCTGGCTGTGGTTCATCGGATTTTCGCCGACCTTCCGCATCGACGAGATCGAGATCGCCGGCAACGAAAGCATTCCAGACTGGGAGGTCCGCGACGCGGTCACGGACGCCTTGAAGGCGCGCCGCTGGCTCATCATGCCGCAGACCAGCCTGCTCTTCGCCTCTGAAGACGGCATCGCGGCGGCGCTGAACGAGCGCTACGTCCTTGAATCGCTCACGGTCTCCAAGCACCCTCCGAGCAAGCTGAAGATCGAGCTCAGTGAGCGCGTCTCGGCCATCCTCCTGCAGATGCCCAACGGCCGCCAAGGCCTGGTGGACCTCCAGGGTACCGTGACCCGTCTCTACCGCCCCGAAGAGTCCTTGGAGGTCACGAAGAAGCTCGGGCCGTCGCTGAAGGAGGTGGGCGCGCCGAAGGTCCGATACCCCGTACTCTTTGACGAACGCGATGAGACGCTGGAACTGCGCGAAGAAGCGCTCAGCCCGAGCGTCGTACAGGCCGCTATCGATCTTCCCAAGCTCTTCGAGGAACGCTTCGGCCGCGCGCCGTACTTCGAGGAGGCGCGCATCGACGGCAAGGACGCGCTGACCATCCGCCTGCGTACCTCCGAGGGCTGGTCCATCTATCTCGACGCCTCCCAAGACCTCGGGGGACAGCTGATGAACGCCGAAGTCGTCCTCAAGACGAAAGTCGGCGCACAGCGCAAGTCCTTGGACTACATCGACGTGCGCTTCGGTGAAAAGGTCTTCTTCAAACTCCGCGGCTGATCCGTCCAGTCCACACAATGTACGACACTCATGGTCCGGATCGTCCGGACCTTTCCGTTTTCCCGCCCAAGGCCCAGGTCCGCCATGACGAAGCGAGGACTGTCTGAGGCAGGCGAGCGCGTAATGATGCGCGAGCCGGTGCCGTAGGCAGCCGAGTTCCGCAGCGAGGAATGGCGGGCCTGGGCCGCCCTCTATTGTGTCGCATAAGATACATTGTCAGACACATCTTAAGGCGAAATCCCTGACCTGCTCATACTCCCCTCCGGCTTGTTCGATTGGGCATTCCGATGTAGGATGGCGTGTCAGCGCGCGACGGACGGCGCATGCGTCGTCGAAAATGCCGCTGATGAAGAACCTTGAACGGAAGGATTTTGAATGTCGGAATACGATGATGGCACTCCCCGACCGCCGAAGCGGTTCGAAGAGCGCGTGAACGGGGAGACGGCCAGTCGCACGGCCGCCCACGAGGCAGGGCACATCCTGACGGCTTGGCTCTCGTGGGCCGTGGCTTCCGTCGACGGCACGGTCTTCATCACGGGCGACGACGATACGAGGGTCGAGGTCAAAATGACCTACCGCCGTCCCTACCAGCCGATCCAGCTCTGGGAAGCTCTCGTGATCTCGAGCGCAGGCATGGCCGGAGAAGTCGTGACTCATCATGCCTTCAAGACCAGGAACGCCCGCGTCGACATCCAGAACATGCGTACGCAGATCGAACAGCTTACGAGGTGGTTCGGCACCGCGCTCAAGCCGCCTTGGCCGGAACCGACCGCACGCGACGCTCCGCCGTTCGAGACGTACTTCAAAGACAACCTGCCGGACGGATGGGGCGGGCTCATGCGTTCCGTCTATCGCCGCGCCAGGGACATCATCCTGTCCAATCGAGGGGCTTTCGAACGCCTGCGCACCGCCATGCTCGTGAAGATCGAGCTGACGACTGCCGAGATCGAAGCCGCTCTCCGGATGCCGAAGGCCTGACATGCTCATCGATGACTTCGCGAACGTCGTCGTGGTGATCGCCCACGAGGCCGGCCACGCGGTGACGGCCTGGGCCTCGCCCATGATCTCGCCTCCGATGGCCATCCGCTTCTTCCCCCTCTACGGAGGGGCCGAATGCGAAGTCGTATCCCTGCCTGAACCGAACTCAACGACCGACTGTCTCGAGTTCGCCAGCCTGTTCCTCGGCGGCATCGCCGGCGAGACCGCGGTCTTCGGCGGCTTCAACCGGCTGGCCGGTAATGACCTGTCCCTCGCTCTCGCGATGGCCGTCTGGGTGCGGAAGCTGCGCGGCGCGCCGAAGCGCCGCGCTCGACGCACGTACTTCCTCTCAAAGATCCATCCTTCCATCAGCCGCGAACTGCACGGATTCCTCGACCAATCCTACGACCTGGCCGTCAGCCGCGTCACGGCCCATAAGGCCGCCCATGACGAACTGAGGAACCTGCTCGCGCGCGGGTACGCCTCAGGAAAGATCGAATGGAAGGAGGCGGAACTCGCCGCCTGCCTCGGACCGAAACCTCCATGAATCCCCTCCTCGCGGGGATTTTTTCGCACGCACGAAAAAAACCGCCTACCAGGAGGCGGCTCCTCGGACGTAGTCCGAGACGATGCCAGCGCGGCGACGCAAGGGGCACTGATGGAACACCGCGTGAAAAAGGTCAAGGTCTCAGCGAAGGACAAGGGCCGTCAGGATGGCCAACAGGGCGAGCGTGAAGATCAGCTGCGGGTGGCGGTGCGGGTTCTGCAGCGTGTCCTTCACCCGGCGGGACGGCAGGAGTTGGTCGTACCGCTTCCGGCAGGCGCTGCACTTCAGGCGCCTCCCATAGCCGGCCTCGTGCGCGACGGTGAATCCTCCGTTCGGACGGATCTTGCACGGCGGACACCAGATGAGATACGTCGGAATGGCGCCGGTCCAATCAGGACGCTGTAGGTTCCCCAGGAAAATGGGGCGCCCACGCGGAGCGGCCCGGGCTTCGGCACCATGCGCCGCGATGAACTCTTCGTCGGTCCAAAGATCTCGGGGTTTCTGGACTTCTATCGTCATCGATGGCCTCCGTCCGGACTATCGCAAAAGCCCGCGCTTCTAGCAAGAGCGCGGGCCTTACAACGACAAGTAATTGAGAGGGTTGACCGGAATGCCGCCGACGCGGAATTCCAGGTGAAGGTGGGCGCCGGTCGTCAGATTGCCGGCGCCGGGCGTGCCCGGAGCGCCGCCGGAGTAAGCTATGACGTCGCCTTTCTCGACGTAGGTATCCTCCGCTACGACGATACGCGAGACATGGCCGTAAACCGTCGAGATGTCACCGTCGTGGATCAGCATGACGTAGCTGTAGCCCATGCCGGCGTTCTTGGCGCGGGCGACGTAGCCGCCCTTAGGCGCGCGGATGGCGGTCCCCTGCGCGGCCCGAACGTCGATGGCGGGGTGCTCGAAGACGTGGCGGAACGGGTAGTCGGGGTCGTGGAAATACGCGGTGATGCCACGCGACGGATCGACCGGCCAGCCCCAGCCGCCGCTGCCGCCGGAGAGCTTCCGCAAGCGATCTTCGTCGAGCGTCTTGCGGAGCCGCCGCTCCGTCGCCGCGATGTCGGCGTTGATGTTCTGGACCTCCTTCTGCAGTTGCGCCAGTTCGTAGCGGTAGCGCGTCTCCGAAGAACGGATCTGATCGGAAAGCACGGTTTGGGCGACCTTCTGCTCGCCGAGCTGGGACTTCGCGGCGTCGAGCTGTTTCCCGATTTCCTCGAGGTGCGACTTCTTGAGCGCCTCTTCGCGCTCGCGCTTCTCCAGGTCGGCCTTGAGCGCGGCGACCGTATCGAGCGCCTTCTTCAGCTCGCGCTGTGAATCCTCCAAGAACTGCACGTCGTTGAAGAAATCGGAAAGCGTCTTCTGCGTGAGGAAGAGGTCGATGGCCGTGCGCTGATCCGTCTTGTGCAAGGCGCGGATGAATTCGCCGATGAGGCCGCGCTGGCGCATCATCTTGAGCGACTTCTCCTGGATCTTGGAGGTGAGTTCGCTGATCTCGAGTCCGGTCGCTTCGATCTCCAGCTCGTTGGCGGATATGTCGAGTTCCGTCTTGGCGATGCGGTTCTGGACGATGGCCAGCTCGTTCTGCACGCTGACCGCTTCCTTGCGCTTCGTCTCGATGGCGCGCTGGTATGCCTCCATCTGCGCCTTGATCTGCGTGATCTCGCCCTTCTTCTTGCCGATCTGGTCGTTGAGCTGGTCGATGACTTTCTTCAGGTCGTCCGAGTCTTCGAGCTCGGCCGCATCGGCCGACGACTCCGCTCCCTGCGCGACCGCGAAAGGAGGCATCGCCGCCGAGAACGCGAAAACCGCCGCCAGCACGGCGGCCAGCGCCGGTTCGAATATCCTCCTTTTGGCGCGTTCAGGCATTCAGTCGGTTCTTCGCCGCTTCAAGGCGGCGTATCACCTTCATTTTACCCAAAACGGACATGATTTCAAAGGGGCCAGGAGATTTCTCGCGCCCTGAGAGGGCGACGCGGAGCGGCCAGAGGGTGTCGCCATTGCCCCAGCCGTTGCCTGTGATGAGCGATTTGACGCGCTCCTCGGCGTCTTTCGGCGTGAAATCCGCCTCGTCCATCGCGCCGACGACCTCGAGCAGCGCATCGAGACGAGCCAGGGCTTCGCCGATGGGCTGGCCCTTCCAGCGCAGGCTTTCGGCCGGATATTCCAGGACGTCTTCCAGCAGGAAGGAAACCGCTTCCGGAAGCTCCGCGAGCGTCTTCACGCGCTCGCGCTCGAGCGAGACGATCCTGCCGATGTCTTCGATGGTCAGTTTCTCCCCTCCCCGAGCGACGCGCCAACCGTCGGATTCCTTGGTGACGAGTCCGGCGCGCTCAAGGAACGGCGCGGCGCGTTCGGCCAGGCGCTCGATCGGCATCATCCTGAGATACTTGCCGTTCAGCCAATCGAGCTTCTCGCGGTTGAAGACGGCTCCGGCGGAGTTGATGTCTTTCAGCTCGAAAGCGTCGATAAGCTCACGCAGTTCGTAGATCTCCTTCTCGTCGGACGGGTTCCAGCCGAGCAGGGCGACGAAATTGATCAGCGCTTCCGGCAGGTATCCGTTCGCGAGATAGTCTTCTACGGCGACGTCGCCCTGGCGCTTCGAAAGCTTGGAGCGGTCGGGGTTCAGGAGCAGAGGCATGTGCGCGAACTGCGGCGGCGTCCAGCCGAACGCCTTATAGAGCAGGAGGTGCTTCGGAGTGGAAGAAAGCCACTCTTCTCCGCGGATGACGTGCGTCGTCTCCATCATGTGATCGTCGATGACGTTCGCGAGATGGTACGTCGGATAACCGTCGCCCTTGAGGAGCACGTAGTCGTCGAGCAGGTCATGGCGGAACTTCACCGGCCCGCGCACGGCGTCGTGGAACTCCGTCTCTCCTTCATCCGGCATCTTGGCGCGGACGACATGGCGCTCGCCGGAGATGATGCGCGACCTCGTCTCATCCGCGGAAAGCGTCCGGCAGCGGCGGTCGTAGCCGGTCGGCTTCTTCATGGCCTCCTGCTCGGTTCGAAGCGCGTCCAAGCGCTCCGGCGTGCAGAAGCACGGATACGCGTCGCCGTTCTCCAGCAGCTGCTCGATCCTGGCGCGGTAGATTTCGAGACGCTCGGACTGCACGTACGGGCCCATGGAGCCGCGCTGGACCACGCTGCCGTCCTCGTTCAGGAACGGTCCTTCCTCGTAGGAGATGCCCATCGAGGCCAGGGTTCGGAGGATGTTCTCGACGCCGTTATCGACCAGGCGGGAGCGATCGGTATCCTCGATGCGTACGAAAAACACGCCCCCGTGCTTACGAGCGAAGAGGTAGTTATAGAGAGCCGAACGGAAGTTGCCGATGTGCATCCTCCCTGTCGGGCTGGGGGCGAATCGTACGCGTACGCTGTCCATATCCACTCCACTCTTTATAGCGTAAATAGGTCCGAGGATTTCGCGAAACGAGGACTATCTGAGGCAGGCGAGCGCGCGCTGATGCGCGAGCCGGTTCCCCGGCGAAGGCCGGGGAAGCCGAGTTCCGCAGTGAGCGAAAGACTCGGACCTATTTTACGCTTTTCACCCTTTTCTTCAAGACCATGGCCAGGAACACGAATGTCGCCTCAAATATGCGGAAAAAACGCCATGGTTCTATGACGAGCCGCCAGAGCCACTCGAGATGCAGGCGGCGCAGGATGAGGGGGGCGCGCCAGACATGGCCAGCCAGGAAGTCGAGGGTACCGCCGATGCCCATCGCGACCTTCACGGACGGTAGTTTCGGCAGATGGTCGCGGATCCAACGCTCCTGCTTGCCGTGTCCGAGCGCCACCAGAAGGATGTCCGGCTTGGCGACGTCGATGCGCGTGGCAAGGTCGGGCGCCTCTTGCCACGCGCCGGCGATCCAGCGAATCGAACCGCCCTGCTCCGCTCCCGCTATTTTCAATTTCGGAAAGTTCAGCGTCAGATTCCTGGCGGCTTCTTCGGCTATTCCCCTCCCCGCTCCGAGCAGATAGACCGAACAACCTTTTTGTTCGGCGAGACGCGCCAAACGCAAGGTGAATTCCGCGCCCGTCACCGTCGCCGGAACGCGCTTTCCTTCGATGACAGCCGCGATGCGAAGTCCGAATCCGTCCGCGAGCGCCAGGTCCGAAGCTTCAAGGATCTTGCGGAATCCTGGGTCGCGATCGGCAAGGACGGACATCTCCGGATTCGGCGTGACGACGAGGTGCTGGCAGCCATCGCCAAGAAAACCCTCGGCCCGGACTTCGGCTTCCTCAATCGTGACGGGATCGACCGGAACTCCGGCGATCGAAATACGCTCCCTCATATCATCATCTTGCCTTGAACGCCGCGTACGGGCAAGATGGAGACATATAACGTCTTATTCATCTCGTTATGCGTATGCGCTTGTCCGCGTTCGGCCCCATGCTCCTCGCCGCTTTGATTACCATCGGTGCAGGCTGTGCCGCCACCGAACCCACCCCTGTCGAACAAGGCATGCCCGTGCCCGGAACGCAGACGCCTGAAACGGAAGCGAACGGTTCCGCCGCTGGAACCCAACTGGAAGGCACGCCGGCGGAAAATGACGCGCCGGAAGCGCCCATCGACCTCGAAGCGGCTTCCGTAAAGACCTTCATCGTGACCGGCAGCAGCTTCTCGTTCGACGTGAAGGAGATGAGGGTGAAGAAGGGCGACAAGGTCCGAATCGTCTTCAAGAACGCCGAAGGCTTCCATGACTGGGTCGTGGACGAGTTCAACGCCCGCAGCGCCAAGCTTCAGGCCGGCGGCACGGAAACCGTCGAATTCACCGCCGACAAGTCCGGCACCTTCGAATACTACTGCTCCGTCGGACAGCATCGCGCCAACGGCATGAAGGGAAACCTGATCGTCGAATAAGAAAAAGCGCGGCATGCGGAAGATCGCGATCTACGCGCTGTTCGTCGCGAACCTGGCCTTCATCATCGGGTCCTGGTGGGTCTCTTCAGGCGACCTCGTCGCCGCTGAGCCTGCGGGGACCCTTTTGGCGTTCGGGCGGCTTGCCGGCCTCTTAGCCGTCTTCTTCGTGCTCATGCAGTTCGTCCTCATCGGCCGAGCCGCATGGATCGAACGAGTCTTCGGTCTCGACAAACTCTCACGCGTCCACCGACTGAACGGCTACGCCGCCCTCGGGTTCGTCCTCCTGCACGCTTCGCTCATCGTCGCGTCGTACTCGATGTACGCGAAGGTCGGCTTCTTCCGGGAGTACGCGAATCTCATCGCGAGCGAGGACGCCCTGCTTGGCGCCGCCGCCGCCGTATGGCTGCTCGTCTTCATCGTCTTCCTGTCGATCGCCATCGTCCGACGCAGGATGAAATACGAGACCTGGCGTTTCGTGCACCTCTTCACCTACCTCGCCGTCGTCCTGGCGTTCGAGCATCAGATGAAGCTCGGCCATGACCTGACGGACCGCCGCTTCGCCGCCTACTGGACGCTGCTGTACGCCTTCGTCTTCGGCAACCTGGCCATCTTCCGCTTCCTGCGCCCGCTCTGGAACCTGTGGAGGTTCCGCTTCAAGGTCGCGGCCGTCGTTCCGGAAACCGCCGACACCTCGTCCGTCTATATCGAAGGTGCCCGCATGGAGAAATTCCGGGTCAAGCCTGGACAATTCTTCATCTTGCGATTCCTAGCGAAGGGGTTCTGGCGGCAAGCGCATCCATTCTCGCTCTCATACGTGCCGAAGGACGGCCGCCTGCGCGTCACCATCAAGGCCTGCGGAGATTTCACGAGTACGATTCCATCGCTGCCAGTCGGCGCGCCCGTGCTGATCGACGGACCGCACGGCGTCTTCACCGCCGAACCGAAGCCCGGAGCGAAGCTGCTGTTCATCGCCGGAGGAGTCGGCATCACGCCCATCCGCGCGA
Source organism: Patescibacteria group bacterium (assembly GCA_038062835.1). Taxonomy (GTDB): domain Bacteria; phylum Patescibacteriota; class Patescibacteriia; order SG8-24; family DYFX01; genus DYFX01. The sequence goes on from JBBTWH010000005.1 coordinate 40,387, forward strand.
TCATCGAACAGCATGCGCCGACCGGCGACATCGCGCTGATCTACGGCAACCGGGATACGAGCGGCATCATCTTCAAGCAGGAGCTCGACGAACTGTCCGCGCGGCACCCGTTCCCCATCCATCACGTGATGAGCGCTGACCCCGTCTTTGCCGGTGAGAAAGGGTACATCGACAAGGAGCGCGTCCTTCGCCTCGTGCCAGACGTCATGGAACGAGAGGTCTTCCTGTGCGGCCCGCCCGTCATGATGAGGGGCGTGCGCAAGGCCCTGCGAGAGGCGGGCATGAAAACGGCACGCGTCCGTTACGAGGAATTCGCGCTGTAAGTGATTCAGGAAAAGAAAAGGCCCCGCTTGAGAAGGCAGGGCTTCGTTCATCCGAACTGCTGGACGACCTGCGTCCAATAAGCCGCGTAGATCTCCATCGTGCGACGGAGCGACTTATCCTTGTAGCCGACGGCGGCGCGCACGGTCTTGCGCATCTTCTTGACCTCGCCGACCACGCGCGAGTCGGGATGACACTCGAGGGAGTCGAGCATCGTCTGCGCCCGGTTGAAGGCGGCCCGCGCGGTCGCGTGACACTTCGCCGTCGTGAGCGTGCGGAACGCCTCTTGGAAAAGACTCGCTATCTGTCGGATTTCATCTTCCATGTCTTCCCCATTTGTTCAGGCCATACCTTCCCAGCTCGTAGCCGAGCTCATAGTGCTTAGCGGCATCGATGGGATGGGTGCGTTCAAAGAACCCGTCCTCGAACCCGCTCCAGAACTTGACCAAGAAGCTCAGGACGACTTCCCACTTCTTCTGCCTCCGGCAGAAGCGTTCGGAAAAATCGCAGGCGGCGCGGACGCGCTTCTCTTCATCTTCATCGACGGCGTGGTCCGAGAGACGCCGCGCAGCTTTTTCGGCCAGCGCGAGATATGCGCGGGTCGTGATAAGGCAGTCGGACTTGAACCCACGCGCCGCCTCCCAGATGAGTCCGTGGAGGTCCTCGAGCGCTTCTTCCATACGACCTCCTTTCGAAAGGGCTGTATACATGATGGATACCAGGAAACGGGGCTGAAGTCAATCACCCGAACGCCTCCAATCTTCGATGACGCCGTCACCGATGCGCGGCAGTTCCGACCGGCTCCTCACGAGCTTGACACGCCCCATTAGCACTCTTATTATGAGAGTGCTAATCGTATTTTGTTATGTCCAACGGCAACAAATTCACCACAAAGGCCATGGAGGCCCTCCAGGAGGCCCAGAACCTGGCCTTCGAGACGGGCGCGCAGACGATCGAGGCCATGCACGTCCTGGCCACCCTCCTGCGCCATGAGGACGGTGTGGTCGTTTCGGTGTTCAAGAAGCTGGGGGTCGATCCGTCGGCCGTCCGGAGCCGCGCGGAGGCCTCCCTGACGCGTTCCCAACAGCAGGGCGGCGGCACGGCGCACGTGCAGGTCTCGCAGAAGCTCGACCTGGCCCTCCGGCAGGCTCACAAGATCGCCGAGCGCTTCAAGGATGAATACGTCTCCACCGAGCACCTCCTGCTCGGCCTCTTGGAGACCAAGAACGAAGCCGGCGCACTTCTCGGCGAGATGGGCGTGGGCGTCGAAGCGGTCCTCAAGGTCCTGATGGACATCCGCGGCTCCCAGCGCGTCACCTCCCCTGAACCCGAGGCCACCTATCAGGCCCTCGAAAAGTATTCGCGCAACCTCACGCGCCTGGCCAAGGCCGACAAGCTCGACCCGGTCATCGGACGCGACGAGGAAATCCGCCGCGTCATCCAGGTGCTCTCCCGCCGCACCAAGAACAACCCGGCGCTCATCGGCGAACCGGGCACCGGCAAGACCGCCATCGTCGAAGGCCTGGCCCAGCGCATCATCTCGGGCGACGTGCCGGAGACGCTCAAGGGTAAGGACGTCGTCGCGCTCGATTTAGGCGCCCTCATCGCCGGCACCAAGTTCCGCGGCGAGTTCGAGGAACGCCTCAAGGCCGTCATGAAGGAGATCGAGAAGTCCAACGGCGGCATCATCCTGTTCATCGACGAGCTCCATACCCTCGTGGGCGCGGGCGGTTCCGACGGCGCCATGGACGCTTCCAATCTTTTGAAACCCGCCCTCGCGCGCGGCGAGCTTCGCTGTATCGGCGCCACCACCCTGAAGGAATACCAGCGCCACATCGAGAAGGACGGTGCGCTCGCTCGCCGCTTCCAGCCAGTCACCGTCGACGAGCCGAACGTCGACGACGCCATCGCCATCCTGCGCGGCATCAAGGAGCGCTATGAGCTCCACCACGGCGTGCGCATCAAGGACGGCGCCATCGTGGAGGCCGTGAACCTCTCGCATCGCTACATCTCTGACCGCTTCCTGCCGGACAAGGCCGTCGACCTCATCGACGAAGCCGCCTCCGCCCTCCGCATGCAGATCGACTCCCAGCCGCAGGAGCTCGACGTCCTGAAACGCAGCCTCACCAAGCTCGAGATCGAGAAGCGCGCCCTCGAGAAGGAGACCGACAAGCATACCAAGGAACGCCTCAAGGAGGTCGAGAAGGAACTCGGCGAGCTCAAGGAGAAGGCGGGCGGTTTGGAATTGCGCTGGAAGAACGAGAAGGACGCCATCACCACCATCCGCGAGAGCAAGAAGAAGATCGACAAGCTGAAGTCCGAAGCCGACATCCTCGAACGCAAGGGCGAACTCGAAGCCGTCGCCAAGATCCGCTACGGCCAAATCCCCGAGGCCGAGAAGGCCTTGAAGGAAGCCGAGCTGGTGCTCCGCAAGCTCCAGAAGGACCACCGCTTCTTGAAAGAAGAGGTCGACGAGGAGGACATCGCCTCCGTCGTCTCCCGCTGGACCGGCATCCCCGTCCGGAAGATGTTGGAGTCCGAAAAACAAAAACTGATATATCTCGAGGGTGAACTCGCCAAGCGCGTGGTGGGCCAAGAAGAGGCCATCAAGGCCGTCTCAGACGCCGTCAGGCGCTCCAGGGCCGGCGTGGGCGAGGAGACCCGCCCCATGGGCTCCTTCATCTTCCTGGGGCCGACAGGCGTCGGGAAGACCGAACTGGCCAAGACCCTGGCGAGCTTCCTGTTCAACGACGAGAACGCCATGGTCCGCCTGGACATGTCGGAGTACGGCGAGCGGCATTCCGTCTCGCGCATGCTCGGCTCCCCTCCCGGCTACGTCGGCCACGAGGAAGGCGGCCAGTTGGCCGAAGCCATCCGCCGCCGCCCCTACTCGGTGGTGCTCTTCGACGAGATCGAGAAGGCCCATCCGGAAGTCTTCAACACGCTCCTCCAGATCCTCGACGACGGCCGCCTGACCGACGGCAAGGGCCGCGTCGTGAACTTCAAGAACACCATCATCGTCATGACCAGCAACGTCGGCAGCGAGGAGATCCTCGACCTCGGTAAGAGAAGTGGCGTCATGGGCTTCTCCCTCGAAGAGGAAAACAGCGCCGACAAGACCCTCCACGACCGCGTCCTCGAACTCCTCCGCCAATCCTTCAAACCCGAATTCCTCAACCGCGTCGACGAGACGGTCGTGTTCCACGCCCTCAAGCCGGAACACCTGGAGAAGATCGTGGACGTCCAACTCGCGCGCGTGCAGGATCGGTTGAAGGACCGCCACATCACGCTGGAAGTCTCATCCGCGGCGAAGAAGCTCTTGGTGGAGAAGGGATATGATCCGAGCTTTGGGGCGCGGCCGCTCAAGCGGTTGATTCAGGATGTGATTTTGAATCCGCTGGCGATCAAACTGCTTGAGGGGGAGATTAAGGATGAGGCGGTTGTGAGGGTGGGGGTGAAGGAGGGAGAAATTTCTCTCTCCTAATACCACCCCGGCGGAGGCCGGGGCCCAGCGCTCAACGTCGTCATCCACCCGATTGTCATTCCCGCGCAGGCGGGAATCCGGAACCGGACGAACACAAAAGAAGGCCTCACGGCCTTCTTTTGTGTAACGATTACGGTCGAGTGGATTCTCCTAATAGTGGGAAGGCGTAGCGCGCATCTTTTTCAGTGGCGGCTGAAATTCCCACGGGCGGCCTTGCGAACGAGCCCGCAAATTTTGCGATAGAGACACGGCCAAGGAAGACGGCGACGATGTTCACGCAGGTCAGAAGGTTATTACGCCTCCCCGTATCCGTTTTTACGTTGTAACCGAGCGTGTGGTATTTCACGTCTTCATTCCAAGCCAAGGCATCAAGATAGTGCAAGAAGGCTTCTAGGGGCATCCCGTAGGCGCTGGGGACTGTCTTTGAAATTTCATCGACGACTTCCTGCGGCGGTTCATACCTCCAAATTCCACTCGCGACTTCCTTGTGGTCGAGTACATAGGCGGATCTGAACAGCAGACTACCGAGCAACTCCAAAGTCATTTCATCCTCTCTTCCGATTTTCTGAAGCTCTTCGAACACGTCGCGGAACGATGCGGGCGTTCCCACAATGGCCCCCTTTTGCTCAAGACAAGGGAGCATGTCGTTGGGGTTATTCCCGATGTGCCCATCCTTATACTTGCATCTGTCGTAATCTGGCGCAGCCTCCTTGCCGGGTTTTCCAAGCAAAATCCTATTATCACCTTTGGTCCAAACGGGTTGATAGGACTTTGCTTCTTGTGATGTGCCTGTCGGCCAAGAAATCGCCTCTTCAACCATGGCCAAGCGGACGAGCCCGCTGCGCTTCTTATCAATCTTGCCGGTTTCCAACAGTTGAGCAAGCCTATTTTCGCGTGCATCAGTCATGTTTGTATGGTAACTTGATCTTCCTGTCCGTGTGGGATATATTATCAACAGGCCCGTTTTGACACGTTCGCCTGCAGTCATACTACCATTCTCACACCATTGCAATATCAACTCTATATGGCAAAGCAATTGAGGGCAATCGACTTCTTCTGCGGTGCGGGCGGTTGGTCCGAAGGGCTCAGGCAACAGGGAATCAAGGTCGTGATGGGCATCGACAACTGGCGCCCGGCCGTCGAGACCCACAACATCAACCACGGCCTCAACGACGTCGTCGGTGACGTCTTGTCGTTGGAGGGCGATGTCGATGCGACTATCGAGAAGCTTCCTGATACCGAAATTATCGTCGGCAGCCCGCCGTGCATCTCTTTCTCGATGTCGAACAAAGCAGGTAAAGCTGACAAGTCACTCGGTATCCGCCTAATCGAGGCCTACTTGCGCTTCGTCGCCGTGAAGAAGCACAAGAAACGTTCCATTCTGCAAGCTTGGTACATGGAGAATGTCCCGAACTCCAGGAATTTCGTGCAGAAGACGTACACGTTTGCTGATTTGAATCTTTCAGCTTGGGCCAAGAAGAACGGCAAGAATCCGAAGGCTGTCGCACTGAACGTCCAGGACAACGGCGGGATTCTCTGCGCGGCGGACTATGGATCACCCCAGAGTCGTGAACGTTTCGTTTGTGGCGAAATGACAAAGCGCAACGGTTCCGTAAAGGTCGGTGAATTCTTGGCTCCGAAAGTGACCAACGCGAACAGCCGCGTAACGTTGGAGGACATCAAGGGAAAGATGCCGAAGCCGACGGAGAAGCCTGGGAACAAGGCTTGGGCAGATCCGAACTACCCGAATTTGAAATTGAAGGTCCAAGACATCACGGATCATTTCTACGACCCCGGTGTCTACCGTTCCGAATGGGAAAGCGCGAAAGCCGCCAAGGTGAATCACCCGTTCATGGGCAGAATGTCCTTCCCAGAGGACCGGAAGCGGCCGAGTCGGACGATTATGGCAACAAGGTCTGGAAGCACGCGCGAGGCCATCATCTACCCTTCCGAATGGGGTCATGTCGGCGACGGTCAGTATCGCCTCCCCACGATTCGTGAGGCGGCTTCCCTGATGGGTTTCCCTATCACCTACCAGTTCACGGGTGGTGAAGGATCTAAATGGCGGCAAATCGGCAATGCCGTCTGCCCGCACATGAGCGCCGCTATCGGCGCGGCTCTCCGAAAGGCATTCGGCATGCGGCCGATTCCGGTCGCAAAAATCATGTTTGACGCCAAGCACGTGAAGGATGAGCGTATCCTGAATCTCAATACTTTTGCGCCGCGTTCCTACGACAAGCCGCCTCTTAGAAAGGCTGGGGCGAAGTTCCGACGTCAGCCATTCAAGTCTGGCAACATGACCGTAGCCCTGATGAATTTCGATCCTAGGGTGAGCATCGGTGCGGCTGTAGCCTCAGATTGGCGCGCTGTCGTCTTCGTGGGTGCCGGGAAAGTGTATGATACGGTCGAGCTGGGCCTTGATGACCTCCGGGTGCTAGAAACGAGCCTGGCCTCCCGAAAAGAAGGTCGCACATTCATTGCCGAGTTTGAGAAGAAGTTCGATGGTAAAGTCGCTCCTACCGCCGAGCTCCAAACCATCTTCGAAACGAACCAGCCTGGCACGAAGGCGCTCGCGCCCTCCGAACTCGTTCAGGCGGTTGCAGATCTCGCTGAGAAGGTCGGTAGCGGTCCTGCTCCGGTCACCAATCCCATCATGACGAGGGTCCGGAAGGCAGAAGTGCCCCATCAGCAACTGCTTGCCATGTACGCCCTTGCGCGCATCTCAGCAGAAATCAAGCGCGCCGCGGCCGTTCCGGAGCCGGCTTGATTCCAGAAAGTGTCAGGAAGTTGAATATCTTGCCGGTCACCTTTAGGCGATCGGTTTTGATTTCATGTTCCCAAACGCGTATATATTTCCAACCGAGCCTCCGCAGCTTCGCAAAATTACGACGGTCCCGGCGTCGGTTTCTCTCGATCTTATCTCGCCAGAACTTCTGACGAAGCTTGTGCCTCCAGGCCGGGTAGCGATACCCGTGCCAGAAATCGCCGTCTACGAAAATCGCGAGCTTTCGGCTCGGAATGGCGAGGTCGGGTGAGCCAGGCGCTTTCTTGTAGTGTTTCTGAAAGTGCACCTTACGCCTCCGCAACTCACGAAAAACAAATATCTCAAGGCTCGTGTTCTTACCGCGCACCCGCGACATGATGCGGCTACGGATTTCTTTGGAGAACTTGTCGGGCATACGCCTCGATACTGTAACAAATCGCAGACTCCCGCGTCTTTATCATTGGAGGTTGCTCCACCAAAATATATTTCCCTATGTCCCACCACAACGATGCGCCCGGCATGAAAGGTTACCGCTCTCGTAACGATGATGGCCAGCTGCGCGACAAGCGCGACGACACCCACATGGGCACGATCGAAAAGCAATATAACCGTGATTTCGACGTCCGATCTGACATGGAACTCGGAAATTTCCTCAAGCGCGAGGGGTTTAAGTCGCTAAATGACCTGCTCCGCAACGAGCGCTAATACAACCACTCTTCTACCCCGCCGTGATGGGAACAGGTGCCTCGGCGGTTCTGACTGAAGCTGTAGGTACCATCACGACATCGGGCCGAGGCGCCTGCAGGGCTTGAAGGTGCGTAATATGGGCTTGGTACCTCGTTGCCATCGACATTCGTGTACGTGCCGCTTGGCGCGTAGTCCGTAGTTGGCTCTTGCGTCTCAGGGGCCCATTTTATCGGTGTGTCGTCCTTCGCCGGTGCGATTTCAGATACCTCTTCTACTGGTTTGATGGCTGGTTCAAGTTGAAACTGTGGCTGGACAATTGGTGCGGGCACCGGTGTCGAACTGGGACTCGGAACGTCAGCAACGCAACCTTGGCCAACAAGCGCCAGTGTTGCGAATAAAAAAGCTGTTTTTCTCCAAAAGCAAGGCATCAAAGTAGACGTCTTAGCGCAAATCCAAGAATACGGCGCGAGATATTTTTTGGATTACGTATGATTCCAATGAGTATTACGAGTGGAAGAATGGGTCCCAGAATCTCCCAAACAATTTTACGTGCCTCAAACCTGGCCCCTAACATTTGTGGAATGAGTGTCCATAGCATTTCTTGTGCCTGTCGCGAATCGAATTCAATCATAGGGTTACAAAAACTATAACACGAACCCCAGCAACTCCAACTTTGAAACCGCCTTGATTTCGGTCGTCTCCGCTGTTCCCACCGCATCACTCGCCCTCAGGGTTTCCCCTCCCACCTCCACCTCCCCACTTACAATTTGAACCCACCCCGCCTTCCCCGTCGGCACCTCGATCGTCGCCGTCTCCCCTGCTTTGAGGCGGTAGAGGCGGATTTCGATGTCTTGGTGGATGGTCAAACTTCCGTCGCGGCCGTCGAGGGATGCGATGAGGAGTCCGGAACTAACAGATCCCTCGGCTGCGCTCGGGATGACAAGGGACTCATAGCTCGGGGTGAGACCCTTTTCCTTCGGCAAAATCCAAATCTGGTAGAGGTGGGTCTCTTCGGTTTGGGTGGCACTGACTTCCATGTGCTGGACGCCGGTGCCGGCGGTCATGCGTTGGAATTCGCCGGCGCGGATGACTTCGTTGTTGCCCATCGTGTCGACGTGCCGCAGGGCGCCGCTCATGACGTAGGTCAGGATCTCCATGTCGCGGTGGCCGTGCAGGTCGAATCCCTTCCCCGGCGCGATGAAGTCCTCGTTGATGACGCGGAGGCTCTTGAAGCCCATCCAGGCTTCATCGTGATAATCCGCGAACGAGAATGTATGCCAAGTCCGAAGCCACCCATGATCGGCATGCCCCCGTTCCCCCGCCCTCCTGATAACCATTTTCTTTTGATCCATACCCTCCTCCAACATTGGGGGCCGGGCGCGTCCGTTCGCGCAGCGTCCGTTCTAAAAGTGACATACCTACCTCCCGGCGCCAGCGAACGGACGCGCCCGGCCCCGATTATAACCGCCCTCCTACGATATCACTCTGCCATACCGTATGGCGAACAGGGCAAGACCCGCAATTGTTTGACACAAAAAATAGAGGACTGGTGTCCTCTACTCACAATGGCCTTCGGGCTCCGAGATTCCTTCGCCGCCAGCTCGGGAATCGCATTCATTCAATTGTCCCTGTAACGGGGATCCGAGGACCCTTCAGCAATGGCGCTGAGGGGTCCGTTTTTCGCTTGACACGGATGGGAAGGTTGATTATGATGTACCCATCACGACGAAAGGGGTTCGCAAAGGGTTCCGTCCCGCGCGGAGCCTCTTTCTTTTCCAGCGCCTTTCCAGTTTCTTACAGTAATCGCTGACGAACGCCCGATGGCGAACGGGTCAAGCAAAGCAAAAACTCCCCGGAAAGGGAGTTTTTGTGCGTTCCGTAGGTGGTCCGTTTGCGCGGCTTGACCTGGTCAATATACACGGACTCAGACATATGTGTCAACACCCCGTGGTGGAGAGGAGGGGTATCGAACCCCCGGAGCGCGATGTCAAGCCGCACTTGTGGACCATCCACCCTCCCCACCTACGGGTCCTAACAAGAGCGTCTCATTTCATGCAAGCGGGTCAGTTCTTCTCGATCTGCTTGCACTTCGGATACCCCGAACACCCGAGGAACGGCCCGTACTTGCTCTTCCTCTGGACCATCGGCTTCTCGCACTTCGGACAGAGCCGCTCCTTGACCGCCGTCGCGCCGGGACCTTTCGATTCCTGCATAGGATCTCGCTAAGAGTTATGGCGCGAACCTAGGGAAAGGGGCCGTCGGCTGTCAACGGGGTCAGCGGTTCAGGCGTGCCACGGTGAAGGTCAGGTACGACGCGAAGGCGACCCAGGCCGCGTAGGGCATGAGGAGCGCCGCGGCAAGGCGCGAGACGGGCCAGGCCAGGACGACGAGCGCGACGCAGGTGAGGCCCAGAAGAACCGCCTCCCAACCGGCCACGACGAGGCGGTGCTGGACGAAGAAGATCCAGCTCCACAGGACATTCAGCGCGGCGTTCGCGAGAAACACGGCGGCGAAGACGGGCAGTTTCGCCTTGGCTGACGGCGTATTCCAGATGATGAGGGCGGAAGCCGTCGAAAGGATGAAGATCGTGGTCCAGACGGCGCCGATGACGCCCCCGGGCGGCGTCCAGGACGGGAGCTTGATGGTGCCGTACCACTCCGCCAGGCCGACGGAGGTGAAACGCGACCCGATGACGGCGACCAGGACCGTGACGAGTGGGATGATGAGATAGTGCGGTTTCATGTTATTTCTTGCGTGCTTTATTCTCCTTCACCCGATACTTCACCATCCTCGCCACCAGTCCGAGCGGAATCGCCTCGTCATGCTGGAACTGGATGGCGCTCTTGCCGCCGTTCTTGTACTTCGCCAGCTCCTTCTTGAAAGCGGCGCGGGCTGAGGGCATGGCGAAGAAGCCGACGTGGTTCTTGAAGCCGCCATAATAAACCAGCGGCCGTCCGACGAGCTTATAGCCGACCATCCCGTAGCTGATGGATTCCACGGCGTCGGGGGCCGCCTTCCTGATGACTTCGCGTAACGCCTTCAGGCGGGCTTGGACGGCCTTGGGGAAACTCTTTTCGTACGCGGCGACGGTCTTGAAAACTTTCATCATGGCCATACTCAAAAAAGCTTACGTGCGATACCTGAAACACGACGTCAGGTGGTCGTTCACCATGCCCACGCCCTGCATGTAGGCGTAGACGATCGTCGATCCGACGAACTTGAAGCCGCGCGACTTCAGATCCTTGCTCAGCGCGTCCGACTCCTTGGAGGTCGCGCCGATGTCGCTGTTCTTCTTGTGGGTGTTCTTGATGGTCTTGCCGCCGACGAAGCCCCAGACGTAGCGGTCGAACGTGCCGAACTCCTTGCTGATCTCCAGGAACTTCCGCGCGTTGACGATGGCGGCGTCGATCTTCTGGCGGTTGCGCACGATGCCGACGTCATGCATGAGGCGCGTCACGTCCTTGGCGCCGAACTTCGCGACCTTGCGGAAGTCGAAACCCGCGAAGGCTTTCCGGAAGTTCTCGCGCTTGTGCAGGATGGTGCGCCACGAAAGGCCCGCCTGGAACGCGTCCAGCACGAAGGCCTCGAAATGCTTCTTGTCGTCATGCTCCGGCGTCCCCCACTGCGCGTCGTGATACCGGAGCATCAAGGCGTCCTCCCCGGGCCAACCGCAGCGCTTCATGCCTCCACGATCACCTTGAAGCCGCCATAGGCCATGCGCTTCATGTCCAAGGGCATGGCCTTACCCGCCCACTTCGGGTCGTTCATGACCGGGTCGGCCATCGCCTTCTTGTTGACCGCGTCGCGATGAGCTTTGGATTTGTAGACGATGAACGAGAAGATGACCTTCTCGCCGCGCTTCGCCTTGAGCATTTTCTGGAACGGAAGCGTCACGTGTTTCTGCAGCATGTCGTCGCCGAAGCATTCGTAATACGCGAGCGCGCCGTACTTCTTCCAGACCTTGCCGCCGACCTTCGCCATCGCGCGATAGGCCTTCGGGTTCTTCGTGATCATGACGAAACCGTCGACGTAGGACATAGGCTTATTTTGCGTCAGGATCGGCCTGATGCAGGCCGAAGATATTATGGTCGGGGTCGATCATGTAGGCCTGCCAAGCCATGCCGGGGATGGCGAACTTCGCCATCGCTTCGACGGCGCCGAGCTCGGCGGCCCTCTTCATCGAAGCGTCAATGTCCTTGACCTGCATGGTGCAGACGAAAGCGCTGGGCGTCGCGCCGAGGGCGGGCGCTGGCACGCCGCGGCTGATGAGTCCGCCGTTGATGCCCGGCGCGTCCTTTTCCTTGGTGATGATGCCCCAGTAGGCGGTCCCGCCTAGGTCGTACTTCTGGAACGTCCAGCCGAACAGGTCGCCGTAAAACTTCATCAGCTTCTCCGTATCGGTCGCGTGGATCTCGAAGTGCACGAGGCTATCCATACGTTTCAGGTTAAGATTCTTCCCATTCGAGCTCCATGGTAGCCCCGAACGGCGTGCCGTTCCAGTGCCCGACCAGCTGGCGGAGACGCTCCTCGACGCGGTCGCGGGAATCGGAAGGCTCTTGAGGTACGCGGCCACGGTCTTGGCGAAGCTTCGCATGCTTCAAGGTCGCTCAGGTTCGAAGCGCCGAAGCGGCGCCGGCGCGAAGCGGGTTGGATAGCGTTCCGTGGCGCAAAGGCCCCGGGATCGGTCTCCGAGATGCAGCGCATCGTCCTCGATCTTCACGATGTCGTATTCGACAGGGCAGGAGCTCCGCGTCGGCACGAGGCCGAGGCAGCCGAACTCCGTGACTTCCTGCGCCTCGCCGATCTTCCAGCCGCCGGCCGCGCACCTCGCGCCGTCGAACGCCGCGACGGCATCCGTCGAAAGCGGCGTCAGCAGCATCTTGCCGAGGTCGAAACGCGCCGTCGTGGCGCCCCGGACTTCCATCGACTTCGGTCCGAGATCATACGGCCCTGAGACGTCGAAGCGGAATATCCCGTCGGTACAGGCTTCGTCCCCGAAGAAATCGATGACCAGATTCCATTCATCTTCTTCGACGCGCAGGGAACGCTTCACGCGGCTGAGACCGTCCTGGCTTCGGACCTCCTCGCACGGCTGGCCGATCCAGCGGCCGCGGATGTCCGGCAAGGTGCGTTCGTCCCACCAGATCCGGACGATGGCGGGGAGCAGCAGCCAGATGAGCGCGAGCCAGATCGCCTGCTGACGACGGTCCAGGCGTCCGAGTTTTTCACGCAACGTCATGCGAGCTTCTGTTCGCCCGCCTTCTTCTTGCCGATCCAGAACTCGAGCTTCCACGCGCCCTTCGGAGCTTCGACGATCTTCTCGACGGCCCCTTGCGCCTTGAAGACGCGGCGGCGCTCGCCCGCCTTCTGGCGTTCCTCGGCGGTCAGCTTGGCCATGAGCGCGAAAAGGCTCGGGCGCGCTTCGGATGCCGTCATGCTATTCCTGCGCCAAGACCGCGCGCACGGGAGAGCCGTCGAGGCCCTTGAGGCGCTGGGGCATGGCGATGAGCGTATAGTTGCCGGGCTGGACGAAGCTGAGGTCGACGCCGACCAGGATGACGACGCCAGCTTTGAGGAGCGCGGTGTGCACCGGGTGGTCGAGCGAACCGCGCCGTTCGATGCCATAGTAGTCGATGCCGACGAGCTTCACGCCGTTGGCCACGAGTGTCTCGGCCGCTTCCGCCGAAAGGGCGACGTAGTCGTCGAAGAAGGCGTCCTGGCGGATCATCTCGGAGTTGGTGGTCTTGAAGAGCACGCGTTCGGCGCGGACGTCCTGTACGTCAGTGAACTGGATGAGGCCGTCCTTGGCCTTCACCTCGCGCACCTCGCACGGACCGTAGCATTTGTGGAGGTCGATCTGGTCGATGCAGGCGGTATCCTTCACCGTGTGACAGGGCGCCTCGATGTGCGTGCCGGTCACGGTCGTCATGCTCATCGACCAGAGGCTCTTGCCGTCCTTTTCCAGCGTCTTCAGCTGCGTGAACTTCGGCGGCTCCGTCCCAGGAAACGCCGCCATGCCCTCGTGATACGGGACGGTGATGTCGATCAGTTTCATGTCAATATCCTTTTCGGCCCATAAGCCCGTACATGTTGCGCTTGCCGGCCTCTACGCCCGGCTGGTCGAAGGCGTTCACGTCCCAGAGTTCGCCGGCGATGGCGGTTGCCGTCATCAGCGCTTGGAGGAGTCCGCCCAGCGACTTTCCGGAGAGGTCCGGCATCTGCAGGACTCCGTTAGGACGGCGGTTCTCGGCGAGCGCTTCGGCGGTCGCCTGACGTTCGATGTGGGCGATTTCCTTCAACGTGCGTCCTGCGAAGTACGAGACGCCTTCGATGTCCGGCCAAGGTTCCGGCAGCCGCTCGTCGCAGCCGAAGTCGTCGATCTCGATGAAGGTGACGATCTTGTCGGACGGTCCCTCGTTGTAGAGCTGGATCTGGGAATGCTGGTCGGCCGGTCCGACGGCAGCTACGGGCGTGGGCCCGGTGTAGACGCGGTTGCGATGGCGGTCGGACTTCTTGCCGAGGCTCTCGGCCCAGAGCTGGCGGTACCACTGGCCGACGAGCTGCAGCCGCTTGGCGTACGGCATCAGCACCGAGACCGATTTTCCGCGGCGATACAGCAGCCACTGGAGCCCGGCGAAGAGCATCGGCACGTTCTTGAGCGGCGGCGTCTTCCAGAAGGAAGCGTCTTCGGCTGCGGCGCCTTTCCAAAGTTCATCGACGTTGATGCCGGCACCCAGGAGCGGGAAAGCGCCGACTTCGGTGAAGACGGAGAATCGTCCGCCGACGTCTTCCGGCACGGGCAGCGTGGCGTAGCCCTCGCGCGCGGCGATCTCGCGGAGCGTGCCCTTGGCAGCGTCGGTCGTGGCGATGACGCGCTCCGCCGCTTTCTTGCGACCGACGGCCTTCACCAAGCGCTCGCGCAAGAGCACGAACACGGACATCGGTTCGATGGTGTCCCCGCTCTTTGAAATGACGTTGACGGCGGCGCGCTTCCAATCCACGCCGTCGATCACGTCGCGGACGGCGCGAGGATCGGTGGAGTCTCCGGCGAAGACGAGCTTCAGCTTGCGCGACCCTCGCGTCGCCGTCTCCAGTCCGTCGAGAGCCGCGTAGACCGCCTGCGCGCCGAGAAGCGAGCCGCCGATGCCGACGACGACGAGTGTCCCTATTTCCTTGTCGAGCTTGCGAAGCGCGGCGCGCATCGCCTCGAGGCTTGGCCGACGCTTCGGGACGTCGAAGAATCCGAGCGTGCCGCCAGCCTTCCGTTCCTTGAGCGCGCGGCGCGCGATCTCGAGTCGGCCGGCGAGCGCCTGCACCTCTTCCGGTGCGGCGCCTTCCGCTCCGACGCGGTTGCGCATCATGTTGAGGAAGTCGTAGCGAAGTGCCATAACAGGCCAAGTATAGCACGAAACCCGCCTTGCGGCGGGCTCAGTTCCAATGTGCGTAGTATGGGCCGCAATCGGCGCAACGGGCGCGGATCCAACCCGCGTCGATGCTGATGCCGCCCTGGTCGTCGGAGAGCGACGGGTCGGGCGCCAGCACCATCGGGCGCCGGCATCGCGGGCAGCGGCCGCTGTCGCACCGGCAGCTGACGCGGACGGAGCGGTCCTGTCCCGGCATATGCACGAAACCCTTCGGCGAGCCGCAAGCCTGGCAGACCCGAAGGAAGCGCTGGATGTCCATCTTGGCGTTCAATGCGTGGCCCATATGACGCTGAAGCTTAGCGCGTAGCGCGTAATCCGGCAAGGGTCACGACGCACCGAAAAAACCGCCGACCATCGGCGCGCGAGCCATGACGAGTCCGGCCACGAGGCTCGAGATGAAGGCCAGGAAAAGGTACAGCGCGAAAGGCTTGCCGATGCCGCCCGACTTGCGCGCGTACCTGAAGGCGAAGTAGGCAGGAGGCAGGTAGAACAGCGCGACGGCGGCGTCCTGCAGGAAGATGGCCGCACGGTCATGTCCGAAAGACGCGGCCGCTTCGACGGCGGCGAGCGGGATGCCGAGCAGATACCAGACGATGGCGGCCCTCGAAGGCTTCAGATGCGTGCCGTAGCGGCGATCGAACCAAAGCAGCGCAGGCAATACGAGGACGTGCAGGAAGATGCGGAGCATATCAGCGGATGAGATCGAATACGTCGCCCGGATTCAGCCAGAGCACGGCTTCGGATTTCGCGGCGTCGTAGGCCCAGGCGCCGGGCGCCAGTTCGGGCAGTCCGACTTTCGCGACCGTCGTCCCACTGGACCGCACTGAGGCGCCGAGGCCGGCGGACAAGCGCACCTGGAGCGGCTTCGTGAAGCCGTCGTACTCTACCCGCACCGAAGGCACGTTCGGGATGGAGGCCTTGTACGCGCCGCCTTCGGCCACGTTGGCGTAGGCGTATTCTCCGTCGAAGGCGCTGCCTGGTTTCAGCGTGACGGAACCGCCCGTGACGAGGTTCGTGAAGGTGACGTTCTTGTCGCCGGGACTATCGCGCAGGGCCAATACCAGCTGGGCGTAGAGGTCGGCGCAGCGCATCACGCCGGCTTCGGGGTCGTCATCGCAGGTGCCGAGGAAAGGAGACCTCGCCGCGACCGTCTCGCCGGCGTCGATGTCGCGCACGACGGACATGGCGTCGCCGGAGGTGACCGGTTCGGGCGCCCTCCACGGCACGGCGTCGATGAACATGACGCGTCGCAGGCTGTTGCGCGGGTCCGGCAGGCGCGGATTCTCCCGCTCGAAGCCGAGCGCGGAGGAATCGCCTTCGAAGCGGCGGAAAGTCACGTCCATCAGGCTGACGGGGCCGTCATGGTAGGTGAAGCCGCGCCTCGCGTCCTTCGGATCATCGGAACCGGCGAGCTTGCCTTCGATGACTGAATCCTTGAGCGACGCGCCGAAAGCGGCGAACGTGCCGCCGATGCCGTTCTCGGACAGGTACGCGCCGCGCACTTCCATGCCCGCGCCGCGGATCCAGAATCCTCTCTCCCCGTTCATGACGGCGGTGAGACCCGTGAAGACCGCCGTGTCGTCCGGGATGTAGTTCATCATGCCTTTGTCGTTGTCGTCGACGTACAGCCCGGTCTTCCTGGCGCCGCGCACAGAATTACCGTCAAAGGAGAGCAGCATCGCCTCGCGAGGCTTGAGCCGCGTACCGCTGTTCTTGACGGCGTTCTCCGGCAGGAAATACCAGTACCCGAAGCCGGACGAGGCGACGACGGCGTTGCCGCGCAGCGCGTTGCCTGGATGCTTGATGAGGAAACCCGACGGCACCTCGTCCCCTGGCAAGGCGCCGGCGCGGACGTCAGCGACGAGATTGCCGGAGAAGGCGTTGTCCGTCTCGGCGCCGTCTTCGGTGGCGAAGCAGTGTCCGTAGACGCCGAAGGCGGCGTTTCCTTCGATCTTCGCGCCGGTCGTCTGACGAAGAGTCGCGCAGCGGTTGCCGGACGCGCGGATGACGCTCTCGCGCAGGATCGGCGCCGTGAGCCCGTCGAAGAGGAGCGGATACTGGCCGAAGGCGCCCTTGCGTCCGAGCTTCGCGAATTCGACGTTCGACACGTCGATCTTGGCGCGGTTGATGCCGCGCACGTAGCTGCCGAATCCGTCGCCCGTGCCGCTGACCGCGACATTGCGGTCGAGCAGGACGACTTCCGTCCGCAGCCCTTGTTCGGAGCGGTGCGCGTCCTCAAGCGGAGAATCGAGCGTCATGATGGCGCCCTCGACGGCTTTGATGACGCGTATCTCGTGCGCGTCGGCGTGCGTCGCGCCGAGGACGGCGACCTCGGAACCGACCGGCCAAGCGACGGCGTCGGAGAGCGTTATCTTGGCCGCGCCTGACTTCGTCGGCGCCGCGAGATTCGACCAGGCCTGTCCGACCGAAGCGCCGTGGAGCGAAAGCACACCGCCGTCGACGGTCAGTCCGTCGTCGCCGACCGCCGTCGATGCGGCACCCGTAAGGAATATCTCCGCGGACTTGCCGCGCGCGACGGGCGCGTCGGGCGTACCTGCCGTCAGGGAGCCGCGGACGGTGATCTGCCGCGCGGCGAGCTTCGTCGACGTCTCCGTATAGAATTCCAGCGTGCCGAAAATCTCCAGCGTCTTCAGGCTGGGCGACGATTCCATGTCATAGATGACCTTGATGCCGGCTGGAATCTTCACCTGCGCGCCGGTTCCCGGGCGCGAACCGCCCCAGACCGTCGCGTCGCTCCAGGCGCCGGACTTCCGCGCGCTGAACTCCTTCGAAACGACGCCGCCAGCTCGGAGCGAGATGTCGTCGGCGATGGTCGGAAGCATCAGTTCAGAAGCCTTGTCGAAATCGGCGGCCGAAGCGACCGGTTCTCCTTCCTTGTACGTGAAAAAGAAGGCGTCCGGGATGTCGTCTACCTTATGGTTCCAGTCGGTGCCGTAAAGCGCGCTCGCGGCCTGCTCGGTAGCGATCCAGCGGAGGCGCCCGCCCGAACCGACGGCGTAGACGCGCGGATCCGTCTGGATCTTCACGAGCTTCAAACCGGGGCGGTACGTGACGTTGCCGCCGATCGGGTACGAGGCGAGCGTCTCGGCCGAGACGGTCTCGACGCCGTCGAAGCCTTGGTACCAGCTGAAATAGACTTTCTCGTTGGGGAAGACATAGCGCTTGCCCTCGTCGACGTAGTAGACGGCGGACGCAGGGCCTTTGATGAGCGGCCCGGAGGCGGTCGCGGCGGATGGAAGAAGGGCCGCGAAGAAAGCCGCGGCGGCGATGAGGCGGAATCTCGTCATACGTCCCCTATTCTAGCACATCAGAGCCCGGCGAGCGGAGAAGGACGCAGCAGTACGAGCGTCTGGCGGAGCTTCTTGACGTAGGAAATGGTCTCATCGCGGAGAGTGGCGTTCTTCATCTGCGTGACGGCCAGGCTCCTGGAGCCTTTCTTCTTCGACAAGGCGGCGATCTCGGCGGCGTGCGGCTCGGACCATGCGTCGCCCCACATCTTCACGGCGCGGCGGATGCGGGTCCCTCCGCCGTTATAGGCGGCGGCCAGGTATTCGATGACGCGGTCGTTGTTGACGTAATAGAGGTCCTTCACGGCCAGCGGCATGCCGGCAAGCTCGGCGTCGAGATACGCGACCGCGGCCTTGATGGCGTTGACCGGATGGGCCATGCCGCTCTCGAAATCAGGATCGAGGCCCAGTTCCTTCCGCGCGGCCATCAGCTTGTATGTGCTGGGGATGAACTGGAAGATGCCTTTCGCGCCCATCGACGAGCGCGAATAGGCGTAGGCGTCGTCTTGGTTGGCGCCGAGCACGACGTAGACCGATTCCATGACGGATCGCGCGTTCGATCCCAGAAGCGAACCTTCGCTCAAGTGCTCGATGATGGCGATGGCTTCGAGCTGTTCCGGCTTGATGACGTCGACGAGCAGGCGGTCCGGAAAGGCCCGCGAACGTATGCCGGCGGCGCGATACGCGTCGTAGGCTTCCTTGACGTCGGCGTCGAGCGTCTCGCGCCCCCAAGCGACCGTTTCCGGAGCGTGCAGGCGCTTGGAGTACGGCGCATAGACGACGTCATGCAGTTCGTAGCGCGGCTTGCGCTTCGTGACGGTCACGTCCTTGAAGATCGGGTAGCGGACGCCGACGGCGATGTCTTCCGGATCGTCGAGGATGAACTCGGAATTCACTCCGTTGTTGCGCTTCACGCTCACGGGGACGGGCGCATCGATCTTGAAGCCGCTCTTCTTCGCCTCGATGAGGCGTATCTCGCCGGTCTTTTCGTTCCAGACCGCGAGCGTGATGTCGACCCAGATGTCGTAGCTCGAGACGATTTCAGGCTTCTTGCCATCGTTCAATTCCTTGATGCGCGCCTGAAGCATCGTCCTCGCTCGTCCGACGGCGTCGCGCATCGGATAGGCGGACGAGGGCGGCGCGGGCGGGATTTCCGGCGCGGGCTGAGGCGCCGGAGCTTCTTCGACTATCGGCGTCGGACCTGCTTCGAGCAAGCGCGCCAGTTGCGGGCACGCCGGGGCTTTCAATCCGCTGGAGACGTGGAAGTACATGCCGTCCGCCATCTCGAAGACGTCGGAGCGGCCGCATCCCTCGGCGCGCGCCGATAGTCCGGCCAGCATCGAGGCGGCGGCGAAAGCGACGGCGAGCAGGCGTTTCCGGTCGCGCATAGTGTCCATGATGACTTAGACGTTCCTGCGGCTGATACCTTACCGCGCGTCGGACGAGCGCGACAGGTTGAAATCTCGATAGACGTTGCGCGCGTTCCAGAGCAGGAAGCCGCCGCCTCCTCGGTCGCGTACGGCCCGGATCTGGGCATCGATCTCGTCGGCGGCGTAGGTCGCGCCGATGTCGAACGCCTGGATCCACGGCCGCTGCTGCGCAAGTTCGACGCCGCATGGCATCAGGAGAGCGGACGTGGCGCTACGGACGCCGCTCGCGACTTCGGCGCACTGCTTCTCGCGAGTCGCGTAGAGCTTGTTGGCCTTCATCAGGCTGTCGGAGACGATCTCGTAAGGATGCTCGGCGGGATTGTCGAAGCCGAGCGTGCCGTCCCCGTAATGCGAAGGATAGACCATCGCGGAGACCGCCGTGGCGTTCGGCAAGGCGTCGACGAGGAGCTGGCCGATGCCGAGGTCGTAGTCGACATACCAAGTGACGTATCCGAAGAGGTCGAAGGAAATCGGGATGCCGGCCTTTTTTTCGAGCTCGCGATTCATGAAGGAGAAGAACTCGCGGATGACCTCGTGTTTCGGCTTCGCGCCGTCGTGGTGCAGGTAGACTACGCTCGCCATGTTCCCGTCGCTCGGGAAGCGGACGTAGTCGAACTGGATCTCGTCGAAGCCGCGCGCGTAGACGTCCTTGGCGACCTCGACATTATACCGCCAGGCGGCCTTCGACGCCGGGTCGACCCACGTCACGCCCTTGTAATCCGCCCAGACGCCTCCGCCGGAGCGATGGATGGCCTCGTCCGGAAACCGCTTCACGTACATCGGGTCCTGGAAGACGAAGACGCGCGCGATGCGGTAAAGGCCCGCCTCCCCCGCCTCAGTGAGCACCGCGTCGATGTCGGGAATCGTGGACTTCTCCGGCGCGTGCGCCCTGAGCGTCTCGCGCTGCGGCATGAACGAAAGCAGGCCGTCGCCGTCCTTCACGTCGATGACGACAGCGTTCAGCCCGTTGCGCCTGGCATAAGCGAAAAGATCCGCGCGGATCTTTGGAGAGGCGGCGCTGTGGGCCGTCATGTAGAATCCGCGCACTTCCTCCGGCATCTGGACGTGACGCACGCTGGAGCCTCCCGACTCGCCGGCGGAGGCCGGGAGCCAGACCTGGGCCAAGTCCGCCGGCGTCTCCGTCAGGTAAAGCCCGGTCAGCGTCGACGTGCCGATGATGAGGAACCAGCCGATGGCGAGGATCGGCGTCTTCCAGCGCGCCTCGAGCGAAGCGATCTTTTTCGAGATGGGGCTCCCGAGAGGCCTCATGGTCGGCGTCCGTACGGAGGATGCGCGTCAAGCGTGGCGCGGAGCTCGATCGTCGTACCGGCGCGCGCGATCTTCAGCCGCGCGACGTCGCCGACCGACAGGGACTGGACGGCCTTGGCCAGCGTCCACTTGCCTTCGAGCTTCTTGCCGTTGACCTCGAGGATGACGTCGCCTTCGAGGAGTCCTGCCGCCGCGGCCGGGCTGTTCGGAAGGACGACCGCGTCCGACGGATCCTCTCCGCCGACCAGCGCGCCGTAGCCGTACGCCAAGGAGCGTTCGATCTTCAGTTCCGGCGTGATGGTGAAATAACGGACGCCGAGACGCGGCCGCGCGATGGCGCCGTAGCGGCGGTACGAGGTCAGGACCTTGCGGACTTCGGAAACGGGAATCGCGAAACCGAGGCCTTGCGCGTCCTGTTCGACCGCCGTATTGACGCCGATGACCTTGCCGTCCAGATTCAGGAGCGGCCCGCCGGAGTTTCCGCCGTTGATGGCGGCGTCGGTCTGGAGGAGCTCTTCGAGACGCTCGAGGTCGCCGGTCACGTTGTTGGCCGCCTCGACATCGCGCCCGACGCCCGAAAGGATGCCGCTCGTGACGGTGTTGGCGTACTTGCCGAGCGCGTTGCCGATGGCGACGGTCGTCTGGCCGAGTCTCAGCCTGTCGTCCGCCTCGAGCGCGAGGAACGGCAGGCCCTTGGCGTCGATCTTCAGGAGCGCGAGGTCGTTGACCGGATCGATGTCGATGACCTTCGCGCTGAAGGATCGGCCGTCCGTCAGAAGGGCCGTCAGGACCGCGTCGCGCTCGAAAGCGACATGGCGGTTGGTGATGACGAGTCCGTCGGCGTCGATGAGGAATCCGGTACCCTTGCCGATCTCGATGAGCGCTTCCTGTTGTCCGCGCTGCTGGACCAGGATGGAGACGACGGCCGGCGAAGCGGTGGAGACAAGCTTGATGATGCGGTCTTCCTCGCTGAGAGAACCGGCCGGCGTCTTCACGGCGGCGGCGCCGGCTGGGCGCGCGAGCGACGACCAGGCCAAGTGGACCGATACGGCCACGATGACGTTCAAGACGAGCAGTCCAAAAACGCGAAAATGTCGGGATGCGGAGGTAGCTTCCATAGTGAGCCTATTGTACATCAAGACACGGCACGAAAAAAGCAGGCTAGGAAGCCTGCTGACATCCCTCGCTGATGCTGAAGAGGATGCGGGTGACTGGCGTAGAGTTGCCGACGTCGAGGAGATCATCGCCGCGGATCTTGCGGTAGCAGAGATTGCCGCCGACGACGAATTCACCGTACCGAAGTCCGTGGTTCGGGATGAATGTCCCAGAAAAGAGCATCTGGAAGCGCTCGAGGGTGGCCATGCATCCATCCCTGGGGCCGACGCGCACGGCATCATAGAGCCCGATGCACGGGTCACGCAGCGTCAAGGCATACTTGGCTGTCCGCGTCTGGAGATGAAAGGTCTGGCCGACTTCGAGCTGGGCCGTCAGGAGCGAGCCTTCGGGCGGCGCGTCCTGAGGCGGATTGGCTTCTCGGGCGGGTGCGGCCGCCGCTATCGCCGCCGCCTTCGGAGACTCCGCCGGACGATCCGCCGAAGCGTCGCCTGAGGACGATCCTTCGTCCTTGCGCCAGATGACCGCGCAGACCGCGACCGCGAGTAGGACGGCCGTGGCCGCCATGATGCAAGCGAGAATGACTGGCATAGGGACTCCTTCGCTCGATGCGTCCGGCCTACCGTAGCCGCTTTCCGGCCGATTGTCAATGGCGCGGACGCGTGGTACGCTTGGGGCGCATATGAAGAGATTTTCCCTTATTTTGCTCTTGATTTCGATGTGTACGAGCGCGCTCCCGGCGCGCTCGGCGGAGTTGAACCCTGACGTCATCCTCTCGGACAAGGAACTCACGTCCGCCGACGTCCCATCCGGTTTCTCCCAGGCCTTCCTGGAGTCCCGCGGCGGCGCGCTGGCCAGGATGACGTTCCGCGACGAGCTGATCGACGGATCGATGAGGAAGCCTGGCGACATCATCGACCTGTACGGGAAAATCTTCGGAGTAAATCCGCGCTATCTGCTTGCGCTCATCCAGAAGGAGCAGAGCCTCGTCACCGACAAGAATCCTTCCAAGTGCCAGCTCGACTGGGCCGCCGGCTACGGCCGTCCGGACGGTTCGACCTGCGACACATGGCACCTGTCGCGCGGATTCTCCCAGCAAATCGCGAACGCCGCCGCCTTCGTGCAGTGCTTCTACTCGGATTCGACCGACAAATGCGGCAGCCGACGATTTTTCGGACTATTTCCGGGGCGCGCGACATCGATCGACGGTCAGACCGTCATTCCTGGCAACGTCGCGACGGCCATGCTCTACACGTATACGCCGCATGTCCATGGCAACCAGAACCTGGTGAAGCTCTGGAGCGGCTGGTTCTCGATGGGCTATCCCGACGGCTCGGCCCTGCAGTCCCCCGCTGGCGACGTCTACCTCATCCAGGGCGGCTTGAAACGCCGCTTCGCCAACAAAGGCGCGTTGAAGACGCGCATCGACGGCACGCGCGTCATTCCCGTCTCCGAGTCGATCCTGGCTGGGTTCCAGGAAGGCGCGTCCATCAAGTTCTCCGATTACGCGCTGGTCCGCATACCGTCCGGCGCGGTCTACCTGCTTTCCGGCGACCGCAAGCGCCCCATCGAATCGATGGAGGTCTTCCGCTCGATCGGTTTCAACCCAGAGGAGATCGACGACGTGGCCGAGGAAGACCTTGAACCTTACGCCGAGGGCGACATGATCACGCTGAAGAGCGCGTATCCGACGGGCGCCTTGCTGCAGGACAACAAGACCGGCGGCGTGTACTTCGTCGAGAACGGCGTGAAGCGCCCGATCGTCTCGGCCGAGATCATGAAGACCAACTACCCGAACAAGAAAATCTCCGCCATCTCCCCTTCCGCGCTCGAGAAATACGCCGGCGCCGAGCCGGTAAAGTTCCGCGACGGCGAATTGATCACGAGCCCGGGCTCCGATCGGGCGATATTCGCGGTTTCCAACGGCCAGCGACGCCCCATCGTCTCTGGCGCGGTCTTCGAGCAGCTCGGCTACTCGTGGAAGCGCGTCATCTACACGTCCGACGCAGCCGTCAACCTGCACCCGCTGGGTGAAGCCATCACCGGGCTACCGACGGCGACCGGATCGCAAACCGCGCTTTCACGCTGATATGCCTATCGTTTTCGCGGCGGTCGTCCCGCATTCGCCCATACTCATCCCGTCGGTCGGCAAGGAGCACCTGAAGAAGCTCAAGAAGACCGTGGCGGCCATGAAGCGCCTGGAACAGGAGCTTTACGCCGCGCACCCTGACACCATCCTCGTCATCTCGCCGCACGGCCCCGTCGAGGCCGACCACTTCACGCTGGATCTCAACGAGAAGTACGTCTGCGACTTGAAGGACTTCGGCGTGTTCGACGTCTCGGTGGACTGCCGCGCCGACATGAAGCTCATCAGCGCGCTCAAGGAGCACGTCGAAGACCGCGGCGTGCCGTTCATGCTGCGGACGGAGCGCGCGCTGGACTACGGCGTGGTCGTGCCGCTCATCTACCTGACCGAGCACATCCAGAGATATTCCGTCCTGCCGATCTATCCATCGCTCCTCCCGGCCAAGAGTCATTTCGAATTCGGTCAGGCCATCCAGGAGGTGCTGCTGCATTCCGAGCGGCGCGTGGCCGTCATCGCCTCCGCGGACCTCTCGCACCGGCTGACGCGTTCGGCGCCGGCCGGCTATTCGCCGTACGGCAGGAAGTTCGACGACAAGATCGTCACGCTGCTTACGGAGCGGAAATACCAGGCGCTCCTCACGTTCGAGCCCGAACTGGCCTCCAAGGCCGCGCAATGCGGACTGCCGCCGCTCACCATCTTCGCCGGCATCCTGGACGGCATGCATGCGGTGCCGGAGGTCATTTCGTATGAGAGTCCTTTCGGCATCGGATCGCTCACGGTCCATTACTCTTTCATATGACGGCCATGGAAGGCATCGGCGGCGTCATCAGGAAGAGGTCCGAATCGAAACCGAACACGCGCATCCACTCTGAAGCGCACGCCCTGGCCGACGAGATCAGCGCTCATTTCAACGAGCGCCAGCGGTTCGCGATGTACCTCGGCGTCATCAAGCGCGTCGGCGTCCCGGCGGCGCGAGCGATCTTCGCGGAGATCAAGTCCGAGAGCAACGCCCGGAACCCGCGTAAGCTGTTCATGTGGCTTGCCAAGAACCCCAAAAAGTGATAGCCTGAACGATCCTATGGCCAATCTCCCGATACTGACGCTTCCGAATCCGCAGCTCCGCCGGCGCTCGGAAGACGTCGATCCTAAACTCATCAGGACCCAGGAATTCCAGGCCTGGCTCGACGACCTCATCGAGACCATGTGGAAAGCCGACGGCGTCGGCATCGCCGCCCCTCAGGTCGGCCGCTCCGTCCGGGTATTCATCGCGGTCGACGGCAAGACGCCCTACGTCGTCATCAACCCGGTCGTGACCGGGAAGTCTTGGCGCATGGAAGATAGCGAGGAAGGCTGCCTCTCGGTACCGGGCAGGTACGGCGTCGTCCGCCGCTATCGCGCCTTCAAGATCAAATGCCTCGATCGCGAGGGCAAAAAGGCCGTTCACGAACCGTCCGGATTCTTCGCCCGCGTGCTCCAGCACGAACTCGACCATCTCGACGGCGTGCTCTTCGTGGATCGCGCCAAGAAGATCGTCGACATCCAGCCGTAACCTTCCTATGCCGCAGAAGCCCTATCGAATCGCGTTCTTCGGCACTTCTGATTTCGCCGTCCCGATCCTCGAACGCCTGAAGGCCGACGGAGACTTTTCGATCGTCGAAGTCGTCACCCAGCCTGACCGTCCGGTCGGGCGCCGTCGCATCATGACCGCCACGGCGGTGAAGCGCTCCGCCGAAGGGCTCGGACTCAAGGTCTGGCAGCCTGAAACCTTGAAGGATGAGGAGGCGTTCTCTCATCTCTCCGGACTCGGCGCCGTCGCCTATGTCGTCGTGGCGTACGGGAAGATCCTGCCTAAGCGCGTCCTCGAGATCCCCCGACTTGGAGGCGTGAACGTGCACGGCTCCATCCTTCCGGCGTATCGCGGAGCCTCGCCGATCGGAGCAGCCATCGCCGCAGGCGAAAAGGAGACCGGCATCACCGTCATGAAGATGGACGAGAAGCTCGATGAAGGACCCGTCCTGTCGATCGAGAAGATCGAGATCGGCGACGAAGACACGACCGAGGCGCTTTCTCGCAAGCTTTCCGCGCTCGCGGCCGGCATGATCGCTCCGACCCTGAAGCTCTACGTCGAAGGCCACGTCCAGCCGATGCCGCAGGACCACTCCAAGGCCACCTACACGAAAATCCTCGCGCGCGAAGACGGGCGCGTGGACTGGTCCAGATCCGCCGTCGAAATCGAGCGATTCGTCAGGGCGATGTCCCCGTGGCCGGGGGCGCACGCGGCCTGGACGCGCAAAGGGGCCGATCTCAAGCTGACCATCAAGAAGGCGTCCGTCCTGCATCCTGGCAGCAAATGCGACGCCGCCGGCAAGGCCGGTACCGTCTGCCGCCTGGCGGACGGCACGCTCGGCGTGAACTGCGGAGAAGGCTCGCTCCTGCTCGATGAAATCCAGCTCGAAGGCAAGAATGCCTCGGACGCCAAAAGCTTCCTGAACGGCTACCGCGACTTCGTCGGCGCGGAACTGTCATAGCGAAAAATGCCGCCCCGGCCTACGCCGTGGTGGTTTTCGTTTCAAATCAATCGCGGCGGTTCCGCATGTTCAGGCGGCTCCTGCTCTTGCGCCGCGTGCAGGCCGATGACGACGAGCGCCAGGAAGCCCCAGCCGAGCGGATGATTGACGTAAGGCGTGAAGATGTTCGCGACGATGAAGGCGAGGAAGGAGAGCATCAATCCGGCCGCCAGCAGGCGATCGGTGCCGCGGGCCGTACCGATCGTCTTCCAGAAGAAGAGGCCGACGCGCCACCAGAGCCAGACGACGGCAAGAAGGCCGATGAGGCCCGTCTTCAGCCAGATCTCCAGGTACTGCCATTCGATGGCGCCCGTCGTCACGATGCCGCCGGGGTGCAGCTCGATGACGCGCGGGTCATCGGAGCGGTAGGTGATCGTCGAGCCGAAACCCGATCCGAGGATCGGCGACTTGGCGATGCCCTTCTTCAGAGGCTCGAGCTGGTTCCAGCGGCTCGTGACCGCGGCGTCGGAGGCGTCCGTGACGCGTCCGCCGTACGCGCTCCACGCGAAAGCGTCCGAGACTCGAGGCGGCAGCGGAAAGATCGCGAGGAACGCGAGCGCGCCGCCGGCGACGGCGAGAGCCGCTATGCCCGTGCCGAAGAAGCCGCCGATGCGGCGTAGCGGCACGATCTCATTGCGCACGAAGACCGGCAGCATGAAAGCCGACGACACGGCGGCTCCGAGCCATAAGCTGCGGGACAGGCTGAGCAGGAACGCGGCGGACGCAAGCGCGGTCCAGAGCAGTATCTTGCGTCGACCGTATGACCAGGAGAGCATCGTCCCGATGAAGACGGCAGGCAGCAGGAAGACGTCGGAGGCGGAGAAGACGCGGACCGCGCCGCCAGGGAGCAACGTGATTTCCCCGAGGCGCAGGACGCGCTGCCAGTCGAAGACGTCCTTCAGGACCGGCCCGAAATCGTGCGAGAAGAGGTAGAGCAGGATGAGGCTCTTGGCGGAAAGCCAGGCGACCGCGCCGACGAGCGGCCTGGTCAGCCAGGCGAATGCCTCGCGTCCGGCGAAGAGGTCGAGGCCGATCGGAATGAGCAGGAGGAAGGCGTACCCGTTGGCGTCGTCGAATACCGACCTGAAAGAGGCGCCCTCGGCCAGTCCGCGCGTGGCGGCCAGGGTCAGCGCGGCGATGAAGAGAAGCAGGGGTGCCGAGACGTTCGCGTGGCGGAAGTGCAGGACGCGCGAACAGCCGCGCATGGCGTGGATGATCCAGCCGACGACGAGCGTCGCGAACAGGACCATACGGATCGACAGGGCGAATCCGAAGATTTCCGCCGTAAACAGGCGCCCATGCGTGCCGATGACCATCTCGACCATCAAGAGCGCGAAGAGCCAGCGCAGGTCCGTCAGCGCGAAAGCCGCGGCGACGGCGGCCAGGACGACGAACGCCGCGACCCTGACGCCTGGCGCGAGAAAACCGAGGAACGACAAGCACTCGACCGCCATGCAAAGCATGAAGACGGTGGAGGGCAGGCGGACCGTCAGCGCTTGTCTCGGACTGATTTCCATAGGGAGTTGGCGGAAGCGGCCAGGAGGCCGACGAGCATCGGCAGGGCGAGGACGGCGAGCGACCAGGCGCCGCGGTGCTTCCTGAAATATTTCGCCATGCTGGACGTGAAGTAGCGCTGCTTCCTAAGCGTCATCGCCTGGGCGAAGCTGGCGCCGCCGTGATGGATGACCTGGACCGTCGGCAGGTAGACGACGCCCCAGCCGGCAGCCTTGGCGCGCTTGCAGAAATCGACGTCCTCGAACCAGATGAAGAAGCGCTCGTCGAGCAGGCCGACGCTCTCGAAGACCTTACGGCGGACGAAGAGGGCCGCGCCCATCAGCTGATCGACATCCTGTTCCTTGCCGTAGTCGAGATCCTTGGCGAGATACGTCCTGAACGGCGGCGCTGACGGCCAGACATGCTGCAGCTTGAGCAGGATGAGAGCCTGGTCGATGAGGCCCGGGAACTTGCGGACGGACTCCTGCAGCGATCCGTCATGGTTCAGGAGCTTAGGACCGATGATGCCGACGTCGGGACGCGCCGCCATCCATTCCAGCGTCCGCTTCAGGGCGCCTTTGGTGACGCGGGTATCCGGATTCAGCAGCGCTACGACGCGGCCGGAACAGCGGCGGATGGCCTGGTTGTTGGCTTTGGCGAAGCCGAGATTACGGTCGTTCCTGATGAGCGTGACGGGCACGTCAGAACGGGCGCGGAACTTGGCGACGACGTCCTCGATATGATCCTTGGAGTCATTATCGACGATGTAGACCTCGAGCGCCAGGTCTTCCTTGTTGGAGGCGATGGAACCCAAAAGTTCGCCGACGAGATCGGCGACTTTCCAGTTGACTGTGACGATGCTTAGGTCGGCGGGACGACTCATGTCTGCAATTGATGTTTCTTCCTGATGACTGCGGCGGCGTCCTCGTACTCGCGTATGCGCTTAGGCATCCAGCCGATGCGCTTCCACGGGATGCGGTAGACGATTTTCGGCATCCAGTTCGAGATGTTGCGGCGCTTGGTGAGCACGCGGCAGAGGACTTCAGGCACCCATACGCCGACGTCTCCCCTTTCGAGCATCGTGAGCCAAAGATCCCAGTCCTGGAAGCGCTTGAGAGATTCGTCGAAGCCCGGGAAGCGCTCTCGGCGGATGAGCGAACCCGTCTGCATGTAATTATGCTTCTTCAAACGCTCCGCATCGAACGGCCAGAGGCGGAAGAGCTTCCAGCCGAATCGGAACGAGGCGTAGGCGTAGGCCGCTTCGGGGCGCTCGGCGAGCGCGGCGGCGAGCTTGGCGAGAGCGTCCTTCCGCCAGACGATGTCGGCGTCGCTGAAGATGACGAGGCTGCCGGAACTTTCGCGGAAACCGCGGTTGCGGGCCGACGGGCCTCCCCTATTCTCCTGGCGCACCAGTCGGCAGCGCCCACGATACGGAGCGAGCGCGGCATCGAGATCGTCGGTCGAGCCGTCATCGACCACGACGATCTCGAGGTCGCGATGCGTCTGCGCCAAAAGGCCGTCCAGCGTCCTGCCGATGGTGGCGGCGTGATCGTAGCACGGGATGATGACGGAGATGCGGCTCATAGCGTCTCAAGCCGCGCGCGAAGCTTCGCGGCCTGTTTCGGCCAGTTGAACTCCGAGTTGGCGCGCCGTCGGCCCGCTTCGCCGTAGGCGGCGGCGCGGGTCCGATCCGTCAGCATGCGGCAGACTTCGTCGGCCAAAAGATCGTCGCCCGCGTCCTCGGAGAGCACCGTGGCCGTCGCGCCGCCGACCACCGCTTCAGGAATGCCGCCCACGCGCGTCGTGACGATCGGCAGGCCGTGCGCCTGGGCTTCGACCAGCACGATGCCGAAACCCTCGACGTCGCCGGCGACCTCGCGCGCGGGCAGGACGAACGCGTCCGCCGCGCCGAAATAATAATGCAGCTTCTCGCGCGGCACGGACGCATGGAACATCACGTACGGTTTGAGGGCGTGGCGCGCGGCTTCACGCTCCAACGCTTCACGTTCCGGACCGGAGCCGACCAGAAGATAGACCACGTCGCCGCAGGATTTGCGCAGGCGGAAGAGGGCCCGGATCATCCGATCGAATCCCTTGCGGCGCGCCAGACGCCCCACCGAGAGCACCACCAGCCGCCGATCGAAACCGAGTTCACGCTTAGCTTCCGCCTTGTCGTCCATCGCCGAGTGGCCAAGGCCCGGGCAAGGGAAAACGACTTCCGTCCTTTCGCGCGGCGCGCCGGCGGCCACCGCCAAGGCGCGGGTATATTCGCTGTTGGCCACGACCAGGTCGGCGTTCCGAAGCACGTGGCGCGCGCAAAGACGCTTCCATGGCGAGCGGGCGGCGAAATGAAGATCAGTCCCGTGCGTGAAAACGACGTACGGCAGCTTCCACAGTCGCTTCAGCATGAGCGCGACATACCCCATCGGCAGGAGATGCGAGACGGCCAGCGCCTCGGCGCGTTCCTCGCGGACGGCGCTCACGACCGGACCGAGAGCCGCGAGCCAGCGCCACGGTAAGCGGCGTGGACCGAGCAGGCGCGCGTGCCGGATCGGATACATGGCCGGCGGCGTCTCCCCTTTCGCGGCATCCGTCAGCACCGCGACGCGATCATGCGGAAGCGCGGAGAAGAGGCCATAGAGGTACTCGGCTACGCCGCCGCGCATCGGCGGAAACTCAAGGGTGGCGAGCAGGATCTTCTTCATACGGAACGGGTGCGCACGCCGACGAGCAGTCCCTTGAGATCGGCGACCGTGACGGCGCGCAGGGCGAAAGCGGCGGCCGGATACAGGGCGACGCCGGCGAGCACCGCGATCGGGAACGGCACGTAGGTCTTGGCAAGCGTGACGCCGACGAACATCGCGGCCGCGGCGAGCGAAGCGCGGATCGCGACGCCGAAGAACTTCAAGGCAGGCCATTCGAGGAACTTCCCGACGGCGATGAAGCCGCCGACGAGGAGCGCCGTATGGCTGACGATCGAAGCGACGACGACGCCGGTCAATCCGAGCGCCGGGATGAGCGCGACGTTCAGGACGACCGAGATGACGGTCGCCATGCCCATGAGCTTCGTCTGCGTCATCTGACGGTCGGAGGCGTTGAGCAGCGAGCCGATCGGGAAGTCGAGGAAGATCGGCAAGACGGAAAGGATGAGGAGCTGGACGGCGGCGACGGCAGGCAGATAGTCCTTGCCATACACGAAATCCACGAGTTCCGGCGCGAGCGCCATGATGCCGGCGGCGATCGGAGCGGCGATGAGCATGAGCGCCCAGAGCGCCTTGTAGAAGAGGTCGCCCAACGCCTTCTTGTCGGCGGCCCAGGCGCGGCTCATGGCCGGATAGAAGGCGGCCGTGAAGGCCATCGGCACGAACTGGAAGGCGAAGGTGAGCTTGTACGGCACGCTATAGAGTCCGGCGGCGGCCTCGCCCTTGAAGTGCGTCAGGAGCACCGCGTCGGCGCTGGTATAGACCTTCACGAAGGCGCCCGCCAGCGCGAACGGGACGGCCATGCGCAGGATCTTCTTGGCGAAGCTCCAGTCCCACGAGAGGCGCGCGCGGATGCCGAGGCGCTTCCGGACGATCCACATCGAAGCCAGCGCGTTCCAGAAACTGCCGGCGATAAGGGCGACGACGAGGACGCCGAGCGGCGCGCCGAGCTTGAGCGCCGTCAGGCCGACGGCCATCGTGATGGACTGCCCCGCGATGAGGCCGAGGCCTTCGTATTTCAGGACGTGGTGCGCGCGCAGGACGCCGTAGAACGTGAGCGAGATGGCGTCGAGCGAGATGACGATCGCCGCCAGCATCACGAGCACGCGCGTCCCCGGCGCGATATGGAAGAGCCACGCGCCGACGACGGCGGCGAGGACCGCGACGGCCGTGAGCGGGAGCTTCAGCGCGAGCGTCTGGTTGAGGTACTTCTCGGTCTGCAGCTTGTCCTTGGCCGCCTCGCGGATCAGGACGGGCGTAAGCCCCATGTCGGTGATGGTCGTGAACATCAAGGTCCACGACAGCGCGAAGAAGTAGGAACCCGTGTCCTCGACGCCGGCCCAGCGCGCGATGAGCGCGAAGTACACGAAGGCGATGGCCTTCTGGAGGACCGAGGAGGTCAGCAGATGAAAGATGTTGGTCGCAACCCCGGGCATATCGACCTAATTTTGCCTTATCCGGGCCAAAAAAACAACCCGCGGCCGGCGGGTCCTGTCCCCTGCGGCCGCCCCTCCGCTGCGCTCGCTTCGCTGCGCGGTCGGAGGGACGTCCTCCGGTGCCACCCGCCTACCACGGCGTGAAAATCGCCTTGACCAGGCCACGCGGCCTCGATATGCTCGAGGTGCTCTTTGTGGAAGAAAAAAGTGGAGGAAAAAATGAAGATGATCGCCACGACCACCGAGCAGATGCTCGAGACCGTCCTGTTCCATATCCACGCGTCCGGCTGGGTGAAGGCTGAGGTCGAGAAGCTTGTCGACGTCTGCCTCGCCTTCCTGGGCTGCACGCGGCGCTGCATCTACCGGCAGCCGAGCGGTCCGGACCTGCGCGACCGTCTGCGCGCCTGCGTCGAGGCCGACATCGCCGCGCTCGTCGCCAAGGGCTACGCCCAGCGCACCGTCAGCTGCGTCCTGCTCACCTCCGTGGGCGTCCAGCAGGCCTACTACCTGAAGCCCGAGCAGGCCATGTACGGCTCGCTCCTGCCGGTCACCTCCGTCATCTTCCCTCCCCGACCCGCACCCCTCACGGCCGCCAGGCCGTGAGTTTTTTCCAAAACCAAAATACCGCCATACGGCGGTATTTCTTGTCCTTACCTAGCATCCCTCATGAACTCCTCCTCGCTACAAATCTTGTGTTTTTCCAGCCATTCAGCCAGTCCTTTCACAATGAAGAGATTGGCTTCGCGGTGCGACAGCGGAATCGGGTAAGAATCCATTCCATTTTTTAGCTCAACTTTCCAGTGGCGCCCCTCATCAGTGAGGTCGATCAGTTCTTTCTTTGCCAGGCGCTTGAGTGCCCGTTTAACAGTCCGGGACTTGATGAGCCCCCATGGATTCTTCCCCATAGGTTTTACGCTTTGACGACCTGCAGGTGAGACTGGAAGGCGCTCATTTGCACCTTGCCATCGTTCAACTTCACCCATTCATCCTGAGGCGGCCGATAGGAGCGGACATGGAGCATCTTCTCCTTGTGTCGCGCTTTGATCCCGTACGCAGTGTAAAGGCAGTCGTTGACCATCAAGAAGAGGTCCTCGGCGTCCTTGCCCTGAGTGCGGTACTCCTTCCCATCAGCAACAATTTTGGCGACGATATATCCAGAATCACGAAACCAATCGACCCTCAAATTCTGAGGAAGCTTGTGGAAGTAAGCTTCAGCCACCTCAGCAAAAAAGTCGTCGGGTTCGAACCTCTCCTTCAACTTCTGGATAAGACGCATAAACATACAATCGTGTGAAGATTATGGTCGTTTCCCATTATTTTGTCAATGGGCGGTGGCGAAGCCATGATACCCCAGGACACTGGCTTAGGTACAGACGGACTTCCCACGTTTTCGTTACTTCTTAACAACAAACCCCACCAATTAAGGTGGGGTTTGGGGTGTCCGTTAGCGCTTGGCCCACTGCGGGCTCTTGCGGGCCTTCTTCAAGCCGTACTTCTTGCGTTCCTTTTCGCGTGGGTCGCGGGTGAGGACGCCGAGGGGCTTCAGGGTGGTGCGGAGGTCGGGGTTGTGGACGAGGAGGGCGCGGGCGATGCCGAGCTTGACGGCATCGGCCTGGCCGCGGATGCCGCCGCCCTTGGCGCGGACGACGACGTCGGCGGTCTCGCTGACGCCGGCGGCCTTCAGCGGAACGAGGATCGCGTCCTGGAGGTCGGCGACGGGGAAGTAGTCCGCCATGGCCTTATCGTTGACGACGATCTTGCCTGAGCCCTGGAGGTACAGGCGCACCTGGGCGGTGCCGCTCTTGCGGCGTCCGAGCGCGTAGTGGTACGCGCCGGTGGCCTCGTGGACGGGAGCCTTCTTCGGCTTCTCATCATGCGCCTTGGCGGCCTTCCCCTCGGCTTTGCTCGGGGCATGCTTGGCTGCGGGCTTCTTGACGGTGGTCGGTTTCTTGGTCGTCATAGGCTTACTTCACGACCGTCAGGCGCTTCATGCGGCGCGCGCGGAGGGTATTCTTGGGGAGCATGCGGTCGACGGCCGACTTCAGGATGCGGGTCGGGTTCTTCTCCATGACGTCGCGGGCGCGGCGGGCCTTCATGCCGCCCGGGTAGCCGGAGTAGTTGAAGTAGTGCTTCTGATCGAGCTTGTTGCCGGTGAAACGGATCTTCGAGGCGTTCTTGACGCGGACGAGGTCACCGGAGTCGACGTTCGGCGCGTAGGTCGCCTTGTGCTTCCCCATGAGGAGGCGGGCGATCTCCGACGCCAGGCGGCCGACGACTTTGCCTTCGGCGTCGATCTCGACGATCTTGCGGTTGATGGGAGCATGCGGCATATCAGACGAGTTCGATCATCACCATCTCGGCGGCGTCGCCTTCGCGGCGTTTGAGCGGCGTGATGCGGGTATAGCCGCCCTTGCGGTCCTTGTACTTCGGGCCGATCTCCGTGACGATCTTCTTCACGGCGTTGTTCACCATGAGCATCTTGTGGAGCTGGCGGCGCGAGTTCAGAGTCGGGGTGCGGCCCACCGTGATCGCCTTCTCCACCAGGGAGCGGACGAACTTGGCCTTGGCCTTGGTCGTCTTCACCTTCTCGTAGAGGATGATGGAGGTCGCCAAATTCTGGAGCAGCGCTTCGCGCGGTCCTTTGGTGCGGCCCAGGATGGCTTTCTTGACGCGGTGGCGCATATTTATTTCTTCTTGGAAGCCTTTTTCTTCTTCGGCTTCTCTTCCCCTTCTTCGGAGGCTTCTTCCTTCTCTTCCTCCTCCGCTTCCTCGGCGGCCGCGGCCTTGGCCGGAGCCTCGGCGTTCACGGCGGCGAGCAGGGCGAAGTGGTCGATGAGGATCTTGGCGGACGAGCGGACGGCCTCATCGGCGTCCACGGTGCCGTCAGTCTCGATCGTGAGCATGAGCTTGTCGAAGTTGGTGATCTGTCCGACACGGACGTCTTCGACGCGATAGCCGACGGAGCGGATGGGGCTGTAGAGGGCGTCGATGGCGATGGTGCCGAGCTCGCCGCGATCCTTGCCGCGCTCCTCGGTCGGGACGTAGCCGCGGCCCTTGGCCACGGTGATTTCCATCTCGAGTTCGGCGGACTTATCGGTCAGCGTAGCGATGTGGAGGTTCGGGTTGGCGACCTCGACGTCGGAGTTCGGCGCGATGTCCTTGCCAGTGACCTTCTTTTCGCCCTTGGCGTGAAGCGTCAGCTTGACCGGCTCGTCGGAGAAGACCTTCAGGCGGAGCTGCTTGAGGTTCAGGATGATCTCCAGCACGTCTTCCTTGACGTTCGGGAGTGCCTGGAACTCATGCGAGCCGCCCTTGATCTTCACGGCGGTCACTGCGGCGCCCTGGAGCGAGCTGAGGAGCACGCGGCGGAGGGCGTTGCCGACGGTGTGACCGTAGCCGTGGAAGAACGGTTCCATGGTGAGCACCGACTCGTTGTCGCGCTCGCCGGGGATGATTTCGATCTTCGACGGAAGAAGGATGTCTTCCATAGGGGTTTGGGGTCCAGCGGCACGCGGCGCGACAGATCAGCAATCGCCGCGCGGCGACGGGACGGGCCAAGGATTAGCGAGAGTAGAATTCGACGATCAGCTTGGCGTCGAAGCTCTTGTCGAGCTCCTCGGCCGTCGGCTTGTTGATGACTTTGCCGGCCATGTTCGGGACGTCCATCGTGAGCCAGGCCGGGGTCTGGTGCTTTCCGAGGCGTTCTGCGAGATCCTTGAAGGCGCCTTTCTTCATCTTGTTCGGCTGGATGGTGACGATGTCGCCGGCGCGGAGCTGGTAGGACGGGATGTCGACCGACTTGCCGTTCACCTGGAACAGGCCGTGGGTGACCATCTGGCGCGAGGCGGCGCGGCTCTTGCCGAAACCGAATCGGTAGACGGAGTTGTCGAGGCGCATTTCCAGGAACTGCTTGAGGAAGACGCCGGTGTCTCCGCTGCGGCCGGCGGCCTTGGAGAAGTAGCCTTCGAACTGGCGTTCCATCAGCCCGTAGATGCGCTTGGCTTTCTGCTTCTCGCGCAGCTGGACGCCGAACGGCGTGACCTTGGCGCGGGACGTCGGGCCGTGCTGGCCGGGAGGGAAGGCGCGGCGCGTGACCGGGCACTTGGGGCCGAGGCACTTCTCGCCCTTCAGGTAGAGCTTCTCGCCCTCACGACGGCACTGCTTGCATTTGGGTTCGGTATTGCGAGCCATAGTGGAGGGTTAGACGCGGCGCGGCTTCGGCGGGCGGCAGCCGTTGTGCGGGATGGGCGTGACGTCCTTGATGGTGAGCACGTTGATGCCGTTGGCGTTCAGGGCGCGGACGGCCGACTCGCGGCCGGAACCGATGCCCTTCACGAAGACGTTGACGTCCTTGAGTCCGGTGTCCTTCACCTTCTCGCACACGTCCTTGATGATCATCGAGGCGGCGTACGGGGTGGACTTCTTCGGACCGCTGAAACCGACTTTGCCGGCGGACGACCAGGCGAGGACGTTGCCGTTCGGATCGGTGAGCGTGACGATGGTGTTGTTGTAGGTGGCCTGCACGTAGCAGCGGCCATGGGAGACCTGACGGACGCTCTTCTTCGTTTTCTTGCGGGGAGCGGCCTTGGACTTCTTCCCTTCTTCCGTCTCGACGGCCGTTTCGACCGGAGCGGTGATGGCGTTCTCTTCCATATGAGGTTTACATCCAGTGAATTAGGTCTTCATTCCCGCCTTGACGCGGCCGGAGCCCATCGTCTTGCGGACGTTGCCGCGCACCGTGCGCGAGTTGGTCTTGGTGCGCTGTCCGCGCATCGGGAGATTCTTGGCGTGGCGGCTTCCGCGATAGGAGCCGATCTCCTTGAGGCGCTTGATCTGGGCCATCGTGTCGCGGCGGAGTTCGCCTTCGACCTTCATGGACTTCTCGATGTGCTCGCGCAGCTTGTTGATCTCGGTCTCGGCCATGTCCTTGACGCGGACGTCGCCGTCGACGCCGGTCGTCTTGAGGATCTTGGCGGCCTGGGTGTCGCCGATGCCGTAGATGTACGTCAGGGCGATGAGGACGCGCTTGTTGTTAGGGAGGGTGACTCCGGCGATACGTGCCATAATCTTCAAATTAGCCCTGGCGCTGCTTATGCTTAGGGTTCTTGCAGAGGATGCAGACGCGGCGCTTCCGGCGGACGACGACGCAGTCGCGGCAGATTTTCTTCACGGACGAGCGGACTTTCATGTGGGTGTCTTTAGGAAGAGTCTGCGCCGTTGAAATCGATGAGATGCGAAGCTCTGGAGCCGAGGCAGCCGTGAGGCGTACTTCGCGTACGCCGGAACGGGGCTGAGGCGAAGAGCGAGCAGATCGCGATTTCGACGGTGCAGGTTCAGAAGCGGTAGACGATGCGGCCTTTGGTGAGATCGTATGGGGTCATCTCGACCTTCACCCGGTCTCCAGGCAGCAGCCGGATCCGGTTCATACGCATCTTGCCTGAGAGGTGGCACAAGATGACGTGCCCGCTCTCGAGTTTGACCTTGAAGCTCGTGGCGGGGAGAAGTTCCTCGACGACGCCAGCGGCCTCGATGAAGTCCTTGCCTCCGCTTCCTGCAGCTCCGGGTGGCGTTCTACGAGCCATGAAGTGGTCGGTCCTGGGCGTGTACCCCGAACCAAAAAATTACGCAAGTCCCCAAGCGGTTACTTTGCTTGCGGGAAGTCTATCAGAGGTGCTGTGGGCCGTCAACCCCGTAAAAGGCCTTCGGCCTCACGTGGCGCAGGAGGGCTAATATCAGCTAAAAAAACGCTTTTACGCGGCTTCTATTTGGCGAATATCAGCGGTTTTCTCCACAGCGTGCGGGATGCGGTAAAAGTCCCGGTACCAAGCCACGAACCTGGCGATTCCGGAATCGAGAGACGTCGAGGGGCGGAAGCCCGTATCGCGGGTCAGGTCCGTCACGTCCGCGTGCGTCGCCGGCACGTCGCCAGGCTGCATCGGCAGGTAGTTCTTCACGGCCTTCACGCCAAGCGCGCGTTCCAGCGTCCCAATGAAACTCTCAAGCTCGACCGGTCGGTCGTTGCCGATGTTGTAGACCTTGTACCGAGCGCCCGTCTCGCACGGTTCGGGGATCCTGTCGGCCGCACGCAGGACGCCTTCGACGATGTCGTCGATATACGTGAAATCCCGCTTCATCTTGCCGTGGTTGTAGACGTCGATCGGCCTGCCTTCGAGGATGGCCTTAGTGAAGCCGAAGAGCGCCATGTCCGGGCGGCCCCACGGGCCGTAGACCGTGAAGAAACGCAGTCCCGTCGTCGACAGCGCGTAGAGGTAGCTGTACGTGTGCGCCATCAGCTCGTTGGCCTTCTTGGTGGCGGCGTACAGGCTGATGGGATGATCGACGCGGTGCTCGACGGAGAACGGGGATTCCGTGTTGGCGCCGTAGACGGAGCTCGAGGAGGCGTAGACGAGGTGCGGGACCTTGGCGTGGCGGCAGCCTTCGAGCACGTTCACGAAACCGACGAGGTTGCTGTCCACGTAGGCGTGCGGGTTCTTCAGCGAATAGCGGACGCCGGCCTGGGCGGCCAGATGGATGACGGCGTCGAACGTTTCCGTCTCGAACAGGCACGCCATGCCGACGCGGTCAGCCAGGTCGAGCTTCACGAAACGGAAGTTCGGATGCGCGAGCAAGGCAAGGCGCGCCTCCTTCAGGGAGACGTCGTAGTAGTCGTTGAGATCATCTAGGCCGAGGACGGCGGCGCCGCGATCGAGCAGCTTCCGCGCGACGTGGAAACCGATGAAGCCGGCGGTGCCAGTGACGAGATACGTCTTCATGTCAGGCTTTGGGTCCTGCGGGTTCCGTCTCTGCCGCAGTCGGCTTGGAGCCGTCGGGCAGGACCGCATCGACGACGGCCTTGATGCGACGGATGCCGGCGGAAGAGGCTTCTTCCTTCTGGATCTTGAAGCGTCCGACCTGCGCGGTGTGGCGCACGTGCGGGCCGCCGCAGATCTCCATCGAGTAGTCGCCGACGACGTAGACCTTCACCTTGTCGCCATAGCGGTCTTCGAACAGGCCGATGGCTCCGCCCGCTTTGGCGTCGGGCACGGACTTCTCCTCGAAGTGCACCGGCAGGTCGCGGACGATGGCTTCGTTGACCATGTCTTCCACCTTCTTGATCTCCTCCGGCGTCATCTTGTTCGGATGCGAGAAGTCGAAGCGCAGGCGCTCGGCGGTGATGTTCGAGCCCTTCTGCTCGACGTGGTCGCCCAGGACGTTTCGGAGCGCCTTGTGCAAGAGGTGCGTGGCGGTGTGCAGGCGCGTCGTCTCCCAGGAGTGGTCGGCGAGGCCGCCCTTGAACTTCTTCTCGGCGCCCTGGCGCGAGAGGTCCTGGTGCGCCTTCATGGCCTTGTCCCATCCTTCCGCGTCGACTTTCTTGCCGATGGTCTCTTCCGTGAGCTCTTTCGGGAAGCCGAACGATTCGTAGAGATAGAAAGCGGTCTCCCCCGGCACTTCGACGTGGGCTTCAAGGTCCTTCTTCAGCTTCTCGACCTCATGGAGGCCGTTCTGGAGCGTGCGCATGAACTTGTCCTCTTCGGCGTCGAGCGCACCGATGACGCGGTCGCGGTTCTGCTCGAGTTCCGGATAGGCGTCGCGAAAGATCGCGATGGCCTTCTCGGCGATCTTGGACGTGAAGAAGCCGTCGATGCCGAGCTGGCGTCCGTAACGGACGGCGCGGCGGATGAGACGGCGCAGGATGTAGCCCTGATCGACGTTCGACGGCGTGATGCCGCGCGGGTCGCCGATCATGAAGACGGCGGTGCGGACATGGTCGGCGATGATGCGCATGGCGCGGTCGTCGTCCTCCCCCGCTCCGTACGTCTTGCCGCAAAGTCCGCCTACGACAGCCAACAGTTCCTGGAAGTTCTCAGTGTCGAAGACGGTGGGCTTGCCCTGCATCATCGCGGCGACGCGCTCGAGGCCCATGCCGGTGTCGACGTTCTTCTGCGCGAGCGGCTCGAAGGTCGCATCGGGAGTCTTGTTGTACTCCATGAAGACGTTGTTCCAGATCTCGATGAAGCGCCCGCAGTCGCAGTTGGGATGGCACTCGGCGCCGAAACGGGCGTCGTGGGGGCGGCCGGTGTCGTAGAAGATCTCGGTGTCGGGGCCGCAGGGGCCGGTCATGCCGGCGGGACCCCACCAGTTCTTGTCCTTGGGATACGCGAAGACGCGGTCGTTGAAGTTGGCCTCGATGCCGCGCGTCTGGAAGGCGTCCTTCCAAATGCCGACCGATTCGAGGTCGCGGGGCGCGTCGGCGTCGCCTTCGAAGACCGTCACGTAGACGCGGTTCGGATCGAGGTTCAGCCAGCGCGGCGAGGTCAGGAACTCGAAGCTCCAGGTGATGGCATCGCGCTTGAAGTAATCGCCGAGCGACCAGTTGCCGAGCATCTCGAAAAAGGTGAGGTGGCGGTTGTCCCCCACTTCATCGATGTCGCCGGTGCGGACGCATTTCTGCGCGTTCGCCAGACGGTTGCCGGCGGGATGCTTCTCGCCGAGGAGATACGGCACGAGCGGGTGCATGCCGGCGGTGGTGAAGAGGACCGTCGGATCGTTTTCCGGAATCAAAGAAGCCGAGGGGATGATGGAGTGCCCCTTTTCCTTGAAGAACTCCAGGAATTTCGCGCGGATCTCGTCGGTAGTCATGACGGGGTCAGTATAAGCGTGGTTTCGGCGGGTGACAACCCCGAAACATCGAAACCCCTCCGTCTCCGAAGGGGTTCATTCTCCGAGGCTCTCCTTCCGCATCCGACCGTACGCTTCGGCGTTCGAGGCCGTCTCGACCGCCTGTCCGTAGGCTTGAATCGGCACCGTGATGGGCTTCAAGGCGTCTTCCGTCAGCTGCTCGCCCGTCTCGCGGATCGCGCCAGCGCAACCGACGCCCGCCATCAGCAAAGCCGTGGCGGCGACCAGGAGCATATTTCGACGCACGAAGCGGGTGACGCGGCGCATGGCGTGATTTCAGGGATACTCTACCACAAGGACGCGCCAGACGGGAAAACCTTACGCGGCACGATTGACTGGAAACGGCTGCGGCAGTAGAGATAGAAGCAGGAGGAACTATGAGTACAATACGTTCATTCGAGTTCAGGCGCCATTCCATCAAGGATGGCCCGGGGAATCGCACGCTCGGTCCGCGCGGGTTCGCGCTCGCCAGGGCCGTCGGCAAACGCCAGCTCCGCGGGCGCGGCTTCACCGACTGCTTCGCGACCAATTTCTGGCGCACGGTCCAGACGCTCGTCGCCTTCGACGAAGGAGCGGGCGGTGTGGGGGGGATCACGTGGATGCCGGACGTCCCTCCCATCTACGCCGGGCACGATCGGCCGGACGTCCGCGCCATGTTCCGTGAGTGTCGCGCCGCCGAGATCGACGGCAGGAAGATGCTCGATACCGCGCTCGCTCTCCATCCTGATCTCTGCCACGAGATCGGCATCGCGATGAAGTCGGCGTTCCTCGACTGGAACGACGCGCTGCCAGACGACGCGAACGTCCTCATCGTCGGCCACAGCCCCTCGCTCGAGTTCTTGGCTCGGGCGTTCAGTATACCGATCGGGTCGCTCAGGGAATGCCAGGGCTTCCGTCTTCATGTCGAGGACATGGGACCGCGCCACTGGAGCGCCACGAGCGACCACATCTCTTCCGACCTCGACCCTTCCGCTATCCGCGCCGAGCTGAAGCTCGATGAAGAAGCGTGGACGTAAAATAGAGTGAGTCGGCGTATCGCACTTCCACACGCACCAAGGAGGCCACGATGCAAGACCTGAAGCGACGCGCGATCGACGTGATGCTCGGCATCCACCTCGGCGACGCGCTCGGCGTGCCGTTCGAGATGATGTCGCGCCAGCAGATCCTGAACGCGACCGGCGGCGAAGGCGTGACGAGGCCGAGGTTCGACTTCGACCCCGCCGCGCGCAAGCTCCACGACACGCGCGGGCTCCCGCCCGGCAGCACCTCCGACGACAGCCAGCTGGCTGACGCGACGGCCGAGGGACTCATCCTGGCCGGGCGCTACCACCACGAGCTGCAGGTCCTCCTGCATCTCAAGGCGCTCTGGCACGACGTGGCCGGCTGGGGCGGCACCACCAAACTCTCGCTCTATGAGATCGACAAGTGGTACCGCGAGGGTCGCAAGGGCTTCGGCATCCATCCGCCTCCCGACATCAGGAAGCCGAAGGATCAGAAGCTCTGGGCCGAGGCGGTGCCGCGCGACCCGCGCCACCGGGCGCGGCCACGCCGAAATGCGCGCGGCAACGGACCTTCGATGAAGGTCGCGCCGATCGCGCTGCATATGGCGCTCCGCGGAGGCGGCGGATTCGTGACCGGCGAAGCGCTCGGCATGATCCTCCGGTTCAGCCGCATGACGCATGAGGATCCGGTCTGCGCGATCGCCGCGTATGCCGTCGCTTCCGCGATCGGCGTCTCGATCACTGAGGGTCCGAAGGCCGCCAAACGCCTCCTGATGGGACACGTGGAAGCGGCCGAGAACACGCTGGCCTACATCCACCCCAGCGACGGCGTCCGCTTCATGGCGGCGCTGGCGAAGGCGCTCTCGCTCGCCGACGAACCGGAGAAGCTCTGGAACTTCGGCAGCTCCGGCAGGGCCGACTCGATGACGACCGTGCCGATGGCGCTCGCCATCTGGTGGCGGCACGCGGAGGACGTCGAACCGACGGCCGCCGTGCTCGAAGCCATCAACGCCGGCGGCGACACCGACACCGTCGCTTCGATGGTCGGCGCCATGATGGGTGCCGCCGCCGCGCGACCGCACTGGTGGCCGATCGAGTGGGTCGACGCTCTCCGCGACTGCGGCGCGCGCGCCCGCGATCTCGGCGGACGTCTGCACGACGTCTCGACGCTCCGGCATCCGCCCGACGGCTTCGACATCGAGGACATCAAGCGCGGACTCGGATACTGAAAGGACTCCCTCGCGGGAGTCCCTTTTATTTCTCGATGACGCCTCCCCCGACGACGGCGTCGCCGTCATAGAGGACGACGAACTGTCCTGGCGTGACCGCGCGTTGCGGCCGATCGAATCGCACCTCCAATGCATGTGCGTCCTTTTCATCTGATACTTTTTCATCAGATACTTTTTCATCAGATGACGAAACGTCAGGTGTTTCGGCATCAGATACCAAGGTGCAGGTTTGGAGGGGCTGGCGGTAGCGGATGCGGGCGCGGCAGCGGAACGGGAACTCCGGCGGACGACCCGAGACCCAATGCCACCGCGCCGCCGTAAGACGTTCCTTGAAGAGAGCGGGGTGATCGGCGCCTTCCGCCACCGTGACCGTCCCCGTCGAGACGTCGATGGAGACGACATAGAGCGCCGGCCCTCCCCCGACCCCGAGACCGTGGCGCTGACCTATCGTGAAAGACTGCGCGTCGTCGTGCCGACCGATCTCCTTCCCTTCGACGGTGACGATAGCGCCGGGCTTGGGCGCCAGCTCGCGCTTCAGGAACTCGCGAAGCTCCACCTTGCCGATGAAGCAGATACCCTGCGAGTCCTTCTTGTCGGCTGTCACGAGACCTTTGTCGCGCGCGTAGGCGCGGACGTCGCGCTTGTCGAGATGTCCGATCGGGAAAAGTACGCGTGCCAGCTGCTCCTGGCCGAGCGCGTGCACGAAATAAGACTGGTCCTTCTCGCGGTCGAGACCGGCGAGGAGCGCGAACGAGCCGTCGTCCTTCCTGGAGACGCGCGCGTAGTGGCCGGTGGCGATGAAGTCCGCGCCGGCTTCCAGCGCCGCCTTGAGGAACAGATCGAACTTCACTTCGCGGTTGCAGAGCACGTCGGGATTCGGCGTGCGGCCGGCGGCGTATTCGCGGTAGAGATAGTCGACGACTCGGCGATCGTACTCCGCTTCGAAATCGAAGGTCTCGAACGGGATGCCGAGCTGCGCGGCCACCCGCATGGCGTCGCGGCGCTCCTCCTTCCAGGCGCACTCCCCCGTCCGCGGGTCCTTGC
Organism: Patescibacteria group bacterium; assembly: GCA_038062835.1. Taxonomy (GTDB): domain Bacteria; phylum Patescibacteriota; class Patescibacteriia; order SG8-24; family DYFX01; genus DYFX01. The sequence continues at coordinate 84,425 of JBBTWH010000005.1, forward strand.
TCTCGGACCAATTTTTCATGAAGGCCCCGGCGACGTCATACCCCTGATCGAGCAACGACGAAGCCGCGACCGAGGAATCGACCCCGCCGCTCATACCGACCAGCACCTTGGGTTTACCGTCGCCTTTCCACATGACGTCCCAAGCTAGCACGAAAAAACGGACCGTTCAAGGTCCGCTCGTTTCTTACGTGGGCTGGGGCACGGGAGCCTCCTTGGATTTCTCGGAGGCTTTCTGCGCCGCAGCGGCCGCGACCAAGGTGTCGTTCAGCTCCTCGACGCGCTTCAGGAGCGCCATCTCGACGCCGAGACGGTCGCCGAGCTCGATGAGCGCGCGGGTATCTTTGGGGAGGCACTTGCCGCCATAGCCGCGATAGCCCTTGTGGAAGACGTCGAGGTGAGAACGGCCGATGCGCTTGTCGGCGGCGGCGGATTCCTTGACCACGTCGTAGTCCACGCCGATGGCCTGGCACATGTCGTACATCTGGTTGGCGAAGATGACCTTCGCCGCGAACCAGGTGTTGCCGAAATACTTCACCATCTCGGCCTCCTTCGCGGGCATCACGCGCTCGAACGGCGCCATCGGCAGGAGATGCATCACGTCGGTGGCGACGTTGTACGATTCTTCGGTGTGGCCGATCAGCTGACGGTCAGGATAGTTCATGTCCTGGTCGGCGCTGACCTCGGTCAGGAACTCCGGGTTGAAGAGGATCTTGTGCCGGGGAAATTCCTGCTGGAGCTGATCGGTGGCGCCGGGAAGGACGGTCGATTTGATGACGACGATCTTCGATCCCTCAAGGGACGAGATGGCCTTGCGGACGTAGGAAAGGTCGAAGCCGATCTTGCCGTCCTCGCCCGTCAGGTACGGCGTCGGGACCGCCACGAAGACGACATCCGCTCTCTGAAGCGGTGCCGCATCCGTGAAGCCATCCTTGAGCGGGTCGAAGCCGAAGAGCGTCTTCCCCGGCACGAAACCGCGGGTCTTCTCGAAGTAGCGGAACATCGAGCCGCCGACCATGCCGAGGCCCATCACGCCGACGATTTTGAGGGGTTTGTGCTCCATGTAGGTGGTATCTTTTCCGACGATATCAAGCTTCCGCGGCCTTGGCAATGAATAACCCCGCAGCAAGCTACGGGGTATCGTCTCACAACATCCGCAGCTGA
>JBBTWH010000006.1:0-64202 GCA_038062835.1 Patescibacteria group bacterium
AGGAACGCAAAACGGCCCCCGAAGGGACCGTCTCGTGGTGGACGCTCAAGGATTCGAACCTTGAACCCTCTGCGTGTAAAGCAGATGCTCTACCGTTGAGCTAAGCGTCCGCGTCGCTGCCTGACATGCTGTCGGTCAGACAGGCTGAGCCTGTCTTCCCTGTCGTATGTCAGTCGCTCCTCCTTCGCGGCCACGCAGGCGTGGCCTTGATGGCAGTTCAGTGTGTTCCGCGCGGTCGCGCGGAACTGGAGCGTTTAAAGCCTATCGTCTCCCCTCTTGACAGGCAAGGGCGATATCGTTGACAGATACGCGCGGTTCGGGTACCTTGCCCTTACACGCGTACGTAGCACGGAGATCGAGGTCGGCGACAGCCATACCGCGTTCAAACAGTGCGAAGACGAGTGAAAGGTCCGAACCTTTTATTCACCAGCTCAAGCCCAACGCAGTATGGCCAGCAACAAGATCTTCGTCGGCAGCCTGTCTTTCCAGGCCACCGAAGACGACCTCAAGGCCGCTTTCAGCCCGTTCGGTACGGTCGCTTCCGTGTTCATCCCGGTCGACCGTATGACGGGCCGCAAGCGCGGTTTCGGCTTCGTCGAGATGTCCTCCCCCGAGGAGGCCGCTCGCGCGATCGAGGAAATGAACGGCAAGGAAATTGTCGGTCGCCCGGTCGCCCTGAACGAAGCGCAGCCCCGCCCGGAGCGCCAGTAAAATGGCACCAGCCGAACAGCCCGCAAGGGCTGTTTTGCTTTACGCCGCAACGGCCTGGGGGTATATAGTAGGCAGGCTCTTTCAAGGAGAAAAGCGCATGCCAAACCGCCCCGGACACTACCGCATCGACCTGTCGACCCTGGCTGGACGCACCTTCTCCGACATATTCGGGGATGAGATCCTGAAAGAAGATGAGGCCCGGGATAAAATCTGGGGATTCGTCTTCAAGCATGGCTGCGTCAAGGAGAATCCGTCCGATCATGACGGTGACGACTTGGGGTGGCTGATGCCGATCGAGATACCCGTCCTCTCGCCGGACGAGGAAATGCGCATCCGCCGCCAATTCGACCCCCTGGGCAAAGGGTCGCTGACGTTCGACGATATGTATGACCCTTTCCGAGTCCGCGTGTCCTTCTCGACCGTCGGCGATGTCACGCTCGGAGAGGTCTTCGGCGGACGCCTGATGGCGGAGAGCGATTTCATGAACGCCTTCTCCGGTTTCATCAAGTCGCGCGGACTGAAGGATGGGACGATGACGGATGCGCAGTTGGCGCTCCTCCGCGCCGTGCCGCACAGGACGTGCAGCCGCTGTCAGGCGCTGGTGAAGCGGAATTATTGCCGCCAATGCGACGAGGTCTTCGACGAGGCCCACGCCGCGGGCTGTCCTCTGCCGAACGAACCAGGACCCGACGGTGACAACCATCGCGGGCATCGTACCTACTGACCGCAAGAGCGGTCTTTTTTTCGGAGCGAAAGCACATGACGCTCCCGGCAAGGAAATTGTCGGTCGCCCGGTCGCCCTGAACGAAGCGCAGCCCCGCCCGGAGCGCCAGTAAGCTCCCTCGAAACGCCCCTCACGGGGCGTTTTGATTTACGCGAAGCGTTGACGCATCGACCGGAAACGTGTACCAAGGGTCCAGGAGGATCGCATGAAGACCATTACCGCATTCGCACTGGCCTGCTGTCTCGCTTCCGTCCCTGCCTCGGCGCGCGCCGAAGAGCCGGAGCGGACGACCTACGTCACCCTGGAACAGCAGACCGTCCTCGTCGATGGCGAGGTCGTGCCGGCCATCGACGGCACGATCGTCAGGACGCTCCACGGTCCGCTGGGCCTCTACACCTTCTTCTACGTCGACCGCGCGTACGCCGAAGCCGTCGTCGGCCCGTCCTTTTCCCCGACCGCGTGGCTGACTGTCGCGCTCGGCGCGGGTGTCGAGCAGGCGGAGGAAGGATCGTGGCGCGTCGGCGGCCTGCTCTGGATGGGCCGCGCGCGCTGGACGTCCGTCACCTTGCTCGAGACCGGCGCGTCAGGCTTCTGGGGACGCACCGAGTTCGCCTGGCGGCCCGCGCCGTGGGCGGGCATCGGCGTCCTCGGCGACCTCGGCCTCGGCGTCGGCCCGCGCCTCGAGCTGCGAGTGCCAAGCCTCCCCGTCCAGATCTGGGGCGCCTCGCTCTATGATTGGAAAGAGGAGCGTCCGGCGGCGGCCTTCGGCGTGCGGCTCGACCTCTGAAAGAGCTTCGGCTCTTTTTTCGTTTCCGCGGATAAGAAAAAGAGGCGCATCAGGGATGCGTCTCGACGGGCGCGGAGGCGGCGGCTTCGCGATCCCGCTGGATCTTGTTGCCCATGATCGTCAGGCCGAGCATCAGCGCGGCGACGGCGTAGGCGGCGAGGTGCCAGCCGTTCGGCGTCTTCCCGGTGCCGACGTACTTGATGATCGTCCCGAAGACCGGGAACAGGACGGCGGCGCCGACGATGGCGAAGAGGTACTCCTCGCCGCTCCGCTGCGCCGTATAGAAGGCAAGCACGTAGAGGTTATCGGCGAGGAAGAAGACCACGCCGCCGAGCAGCACCCACTTCAACGCGCCCCCGCTCGGCCAAGCGACGTGCGTGCCGCCTGCCTTGGTGACGAGCAGGTAGGCGCAGGACAAGACCAGGCCGACGACGTAGAGCTGGACGAGCAGGGCCGCCGGCGTGAAAGACGATGTCTTCTGCTCCAGCAAGTAGGCCTGGGAAGCGTAGAAGGCGTAAGCAAAGACCGCGTAGACGATGGGCATCGGTTCCTCCTGGATTGTTCTCCTCACCAAATCACGCTCCGGCCCCGATGTCAAGGGTGGAGGTTCGACCGGAAACTTCTTCACTTAGTCGACGGTCTGCACCTCCGTGTCCGCGACTGAACCCCTTGCAGGAATTACTTCGTTCGAGTATAGTGTCCCCGTTCGCGAGACGTGCGGTCGTGGCGAAATTGGCAGACGCACTACCTTGAGGTGGTAACGCCCGCAAGGGCATGAGGGTTCAAGTCCCTCCGACCGCACCACAAAACACCCAGGCATCGCCTGGGTGTTTTGTCGTTCTCATTCGAATTTGCGGGTCTTGCCGGTGATGACCTTGAGGCGCTTCGGGAGGATGCTGATGTCCAGCACGCTGGAGGAGAGACGCTGGCCGTCGCGGATGACGGTGACCGGCTGGCTGTGGCGGACCGACAGCGTTCGGACCGGGACGACCGTCGGCGGCGGGAGCGGTTCGGCGGGGCGGAATAGCTTGGAGAAAAATCCGCGGCGCGGCGATGGTTGGAAGACCGTCTGGAGGAAGCCGTCGCGCGGCGAGCTGATGGCCGCGGCGCCGTCGTCCGAGACGGTCATCGGCGCGAGGTTGCAGACGCGCACCTCGTTGTCTTCCGTCGGGATGACGCTGTACTGACCGTTGCACGACATCGCCGCGCGGGTGCGCGGGATGCGGACAGAGGACAGGAAGAAGTGGTCGTTGACGCGTCCGAGGTCCACGGTGTGGAGGACGCGGCGCGAGAGGATGTTGCAGGCCTCGACGCCCTCTTCGACGCCCAGGAGCGCCGCGATCTCGTGCGGACCGTCGCCGATCGGGATGACGCCGAACGACATGTCGTGCATGCCGACGACGTCGATCAGGCGTCCGACGGTGCCGTCGTCGCCGACGGCCACGATCGTCTCGCAGCCCTGTAAGGCGGCGTCCGCCACGATCTCGCCGATGTCCTTGAACATCGTCAAACGCTCGACGCGGCCGCTGATGCCGAGGTCCGTCAGGCGCGTCTCGACGCGCGAAAGCAGCTTCTCGTGCTTCTTGTCGGTGACGAACCCGTCGTAGACGTAGACGTACATCGTTCGGCGCTTAGTGCTCTCTTCCCTTAAGACGCGTCGAACGCGCGGGTCTTACTGCTGCAGCAGTTCCTCGATCTTCTTTTCGCGGACGCTGCGCGGGCCGCGCGCGATCGGAGGTCGGCCTTCGGCGCCTTCGTCGACGGAGGCCGCGGCCGCAGCCTTTTCCTGGACGGGCACTTCGAGGCCGATGATGAGCTGGCCCTTCATCATCGCGCCTGGCGCGACGGAGAGGACCTTGGCCTGGATGTCGCCATGGATGCGCGCGGTCGACGCGAGCTCGAGACGGTCGTAGACGCGGAGGTTTCCGTGGAGCTCGCCGGCGATGACGGCGTTGCGGGCCTGGACGCCGGCCGTGATCTTCGAGTTCTCGCCGACGACGAGATCGCGCTCGGTCGAGATGGAGCCTTTCACTTCGCCCTCGATGCGGACGTTGCCCTCGCTGACGAAGTCGCCTTCGACGCGCACGGACGGCGCGATGACGGTCTCGGTCTCATGCGCGACGGTCGCCGTTTCCCGATCGTTCTTGAACATACCTCCGATTGATTATTATCCCGCTCGTTAAAGGGCGAGGGTGTGAATGTCTTTCCTATTGTACCAAGCGGATGAAACGAGGGTCAAAGACCCCTGGAAACGGGCAGGGCGAAGCCGAAGGTCGAACCCTTCCCTACCCCCGGCGACAAGGCCCAGACGCGCCCGCCCTGCATCTCCGTGAGCATCTTCACGACGTACAGGCCGAGTCCCGATCCGCCGCGGTCGATGACGAGTTCCCCTCGCTGGTACTTGCCGAAGATCCTCGGGGCGTCCTCGGGCGTGATGCCCATGCCAGTGTCGGTGACTTCGAAGATGGCCTCGCGGCCGACGCAGCGGACGCGCGTCGCGATGGATCCTTTCTCGGTGTATTTGAGGGCGTTGTCGATCAGGTTGAAGATGACGTGCTTGATCTTTTCCGGATCGAACTCCACCCAGACCGGGCGTTCGCAGTCGAAGGCCAGCGACAGCGCGATGCCCTTCTTCGAGGCCGGCAGGAGGAACTCGTCGTGCACGTCCTTGACCGCGTTGTCGAGCGGAAGGACTTCCTTGCGGATCGTCAGCGCGCCGGACTCGAGCTTGGTGATGTCGAGGAAGGTCTCGACGGCGTTCAGGAGGCGCGTGGTGACGTTGAGGTTCAGCGTGACGATCTCCTTCTGCTTGTCGCCGATCGGGCCGAGGTCGCCGTCGCGGAACATCGTCAGGTAGCCGCGGATGCCGCCGAGCGGGCCGCGGATCTGGTGCGAGGCGATCGAGACCATCGTGGTCTTCAGCTCGTCGAGCTGGCGCAGCCGCTTGTTGCTGGCCGCCAGTTCCTGGGCGAGCTTCTGGAGCTCGATCTTCTGCCGCTCCTCGCTGAGGAAGCTGCGGATCATGGCGAACCCGAGGACCAGCAGGATCAGGAACGAGACCACGTTGATGGCGGCCTCCTGCAGGTCCTTGGAGAGGATGATGCGGGTGATGATGGTGGAGAGGATGCCGAGGAGCAGGATCTCGACCACCACGAAGCGGATCTGCAGGAAGCGGTGCTTGGCGATCGCCCAGGCCACGCCGCTGATGAAGAAGATCATCGCGTAGATCCCGATGCGGAACCATTCGGCCGACAGCGCGTTCTGGAAGAACAGGTTGATGGTCAGCGAGACGACCGTGAAGGCCGCCAGTCCGCTGACGATCGACGTCATCTGCGCGCGGAGGGCCGGCGCCGCCTTCCTTCGCCCGCGCAGGAGCATCACGATCGGCGTGATGAAATACAGGATGAGGATCGGCGCGTAGAAGAAGAAGATGATGCCTTCGGTGAAGCGGATCTCGCCGGTGCCGGCCGTGAAGGTGGTCGTCAGGAGCCACGGCGTGAAGGACAGCGCCGAGAGGACGGCAGCCGGCAGGAACGTCAGCGCGAGCGTCTTGGTGCGGACGTCCCGGTCGATGAAGTTCATGACGAACAGCAGGATGAATCCCGCCCCCAGCATGGCGGCCCCGAAATCGGCCTTCAGGAAGAAGCTCCGGAGAGGGAACGGGATCGCCTGGACGTTCTCCATGTAGTTGAAGACCATCCAGAGCACGCTGAAGACGACCCAGGCGAAGAACAGGCGGTGCGCGCGGTCCTTCGGGTCATGCACGAAGACGATGCTGCCGAGGAACAGCATCAGGAACGCGACGAATAGGAAAATGGTCAGGCTGAGCATATCCTCCGATTCCAGTATATAGGAAAAGACGGCCTCGCGTGAGCGAAGCCGTCGTGGTCAGGGCTTGGAGGTGCCGTAGTCCGGGTGGTCGTGGTTCTCCCACCCGATCAGCACGCCGTAGTTGCAGCTGTCCGGATCCGGGAAGTAGTCCGGAAGCGGACGGAAGATGCGGCAGCGGCGGCCTCCGGCGACGACGCCGAGGAAGAATCCCAGCTCGCCGTCGAAGACGCGCGGACGGATCGGCGCGATCGCCGACTCCGGCCAGGCGCGCGGGTCGATGCGGCCTCCGGCGGCGGAAGCGCGCAGGTCCTGCTTGAGCGGACCGATGCGCCAGACGTTGGTGTCCGGATCCTGGAAGCAGGCGCGGTCATGATCGTCAATCGTCAGCTGGACGTAGTCGTCCACCGACAGGAGATCGTGCCACTCGTGCAGGTGCGGGATCCTCGAGCCGAGGAGCGCCCAGCGCCGCCCGGCCAGCCAGCCGGACTCGACGGCGCGGGTGACGAGCGCTTCGCCGAGGCCTTGGCCCGCGAGATCCGGCCTGACCGAGACGTTGACGCCGTACTGGACATCGCCGCCCGGGTTGCAGATGTTGGCATAGGTCCCTTCGCCGCTGGCCTCCCACCAGCTGACGATGGACTTGAGATCGGTGGCGACCGACCAGACCGAACCGATGATCGCGCCGGTGGCGCGGTCGATCGAGACGAAGTTGCCGAGCGGCCAGCGCTCGATGCGGGCGAGGAGCATCTCCACGGAGGCCGCGGAATCAGCTCCCCACGCCGCGACGTCGATCTCGTGGCAGGTCTGCACGTCGGACGGAGTCGCCATCCGGATGAAAAAGGGCGTTTCTACTGCTCGCATGGTTCCCTCCTGGTCCAACGACCTGGACAAGTAATCCCATGAAATGGGCCGTCCCGTCAAGCTTGACCGAAGCCGCGAAAACGTGGCATAACGGCGTCAGTTCGTTCCATTTGCCAAGAAGGAGGCGACGATGGACCCGATCGAGAAGTTCCTGAAGGAGCGGGGTGTCATCGCCCCGCCTCCGGACCGGCCGCTCGTGACGTACCCGAAGTACTGGGAGCGTACCGTGCGCTGGCTGGCCGCCGCGACGCAAGCGCCCGACATCGTGAAGGCGCACGGGGCTTCAGCCCTGGACGTCCTCAACGGCGCGATCGGCGCGCCGGCGTTCTTCACCGACCGGCGCTACCTGCCGCAGCTCGGCCGCCAGGCCGGCTACGGCTTCATCCTCCTCCCTGGAGGGTGCGAGTGGGCGCTGAAGAAGGACCGGGGCGGGCAGTGCACGTTCTGCGAGTTCCAGGAGGTCGTCGACTTCATGGCCGGCGACCTGCCCTTCAGCCACGAGGAGTTCCTCGCGATCTTCCAAGCCGGTTACGCCGGCATGGCCGATTCCGACATCCTCAACGTCTTCACCGCTGGTTCGTTCCTGAATCCCGGCGAGATCCCGATGAGGAGCCAAGCCGCCATGGCCGCGCTCGTCGCCGCGTCGGCGAAGACGTCCGTCCTGCGCGTGGAATCCCGCGTGCAGTACATCGTCGACGAGACCGTCGCTCCTCTCGTCTCGATCCTGGCGGCCAAGGGCAAGACCCTCGACATCGCCATCGGCTTCGAGACGAAGGACGACGAGATGCGCAACAAGGCGCTCCGCAAGGGCATGGGCCGCAAGCAGTTCGAACTGGCGGTCCAGGCTGCTAAGCGCCACGGCGCGCGCGTCTCGGCCTACGTCATCCTGATGCCCATCGCCCTCGACGAAGGCTACGCCATCCAGGAGTGCATCGACTCGATCCGTTACGCCTTCGAGGCGGGCTGCGACGAAGTGTTGCTCCAGGCGCGCTACAGCCACTACGAGGACCAGAAGTGCCCGTGGCTCTGGTCGATCGTGAAGGTCCTGAACGAGACCGCCGCGCTCGGCCCGGTCATGCTGGGCCGCTGGGAGACGGAGCTTCCGGAGCCCAAGGTCTGGCCGAAGAACTGCGACGCCTGTTCGCCGGAGGTCATGAAGTCGATTGCCGCCTGGCGCGACGGCCTCCAACCTTCGACCATCGCCGAGGCGGCCATGCCAGCGTGCGGCTGCCGCAAGGTCTGGGAGCAGGAGGCGGCCAAGACCGCCCCGCCGCCCAAGCGCATCACCCTGCCGACCGCGCCTTAGGCGCGAACGCAAACGCCCCGACATGTCGGGGCGCTTTTTATTCTTCTACATCTCCTCCGGTGCCGAGAAACCCAGGAGCGCCATGCCGCGGACGAGCGCGGCGTCGGCGGCTTCGAGCAGCCGCAGCCGCGCGGCGCGGTCCTCCTTCGAAGCGGCGAGCACCTGCGCCTTCTCGTAGAGCGCGGCGACCGCCTTGGCGATGTCGTAAATCTGCGCGGCGACGAGCGAGGGTCGCGAGGATTGGGCGGCGCGGTGGACGGCTTCGGGGAAGCGCGCGACGGACCAGGCCAAGCGGAACTCGGATTCTTTTTCGGATTCTGGGTCCCCCGCCTTCGCGGGGGGTGACATGTGGGACGCGGGGGGGGACACGGAGGAGGGCGCGGTTTCGGCGGCCTTCCGCATGATGCTGCGGATGCGGGCGTGCATGTATTGGAGGTACGGGCCCGTCTTGCCGGTGAAGGACAGCGAGGCTTTCGGGTCGTAGACCATGTCGGAAGCGATGTCGACCTCGAGGAAGTGGAACTTCACGGCGGCGAGCGCGACCTGGCGCGAACGGCGGACGAGCTCATCGTCGGTGAGCGTCGGATGGCGCTGGCGGATCTCCAGCGCGGCGTCGGCCTCGAGCGCGGTCAGCAGGTCGTCAGCGTCGACGACGGTGCCTTCGCGCGACTTCATGCGCCCTTCCGGCAGGGTGACGTAGCCGTAGGAAAGGTGCTCGAGTTTCGTCGCCCACGGGTAGCCGGCGAGTTCCAGGATCTTGAAGAGCTGGCGCATCTGGAGGTTCTGCTCGTTGCCGACGACGTACAGCGAGCGGTCGAGGCCGTAGTCCTCGAACTTCTTCTTGGCGAGATAGAGGTCCTGGGTGATGTAGAGCGCGGTGCCGTTGGAGCGCAGGAGGACCTTGTCGGGCATGCCGTACGGTTCGAGCTTCGCCTCGACGTGGCCGTCCTCTCCCTTCATGAACGCGCCCTTGGCGACGCCTTCCTCGACGATGGCTTTGCCTTCCGTATAGATCTCGCTCTCCTTGTAGACGGCGTCGAAATGAAAACCGAAGCGCGCGTACGTCTCATGCTGGCCGCCGACGCACCATTCCCCCATCGTCTTCCAGAGCGCGCGGGTCTCGGCGTCGCCTTCTTCCCATTTCTGGACGACAGACTGCGCTTCCTCTTCGAGGCCCGCTTCGCCGGCCTTCAGCTTCGATTCGAACATCACGTACCACTCGGCGACGAAGTGGTCGCCTTTCATGCCGGACGATTCGGGCGTCTTTCCTTCGCCCCATTTGGCGTACGCGACCATCGCCTTGGCGATGGCCAGGCCGCGGTCGTTCAGGATCATCGAGCGGACGACTTCGTGGCCTTGCGATTCAAGCAGCGCCGAGACCGATTCGCCGATCAGTCCGTTGCGGACGTGGCCGAGGTGGAGCGGCTTGTTGTTGTTGGGGCTGATGAACTCGACCATGACCTTCTCGTCGTGGCCGACCTTGCGGTCGCCGAAGCGCGCGCCGGTCTCGAGCGCTTCTTCGGTCGCTTTCGCGATGACGGCGTCGCGGTCCAGGAAGAAGTTCAGGTAGGGGCCTTTCGCTTCCGCGCGCGCGAAGCCTTCCGGCAGGGAAATCGCGGCGGAGATTTCGGCGGCGATGGCCGCCGGCGCCTTCTTCAGATGCTTCGCCAGCGTGAAACACGGGAACGCCAGGTCCCCGTTCTCCGGCAGTTCAGGATATTCGAGCAGATGCTCGTGCAGGTCCGCGCCCGCCGCGGCGGAAAGCGCCGAGGCGAGATCGGAGCGGAGTTTTTCGATGAGGTACATGGACATGTCATCCCGGCGAAAGCCGGGATCCAGTTCAATACGCGACGTTATAAAGGTTCCTGGATGTACTGGGCCCCGGCTTTCGCCGGGGTGACATCACTTTTTCTTCATCAGTCGAACGAAGTACAGCTTACCCTTCTGGAGGATGCTGCCCTTTTCAGGCGGGCGAATCTCCATGGAAGGATCATCGATCTTCTTGCCATCAATCTTGACGCCGCCGCTCTCGATGTCACGACGAGCCTGCGAGTTCGAGAGGCCGAACGCTTTTGCGACGACTTCGGTCGAAGTCCGGACGCCATCCACGACAAAAATCTTGAGCGTATCAGGGCTCGGCATCTCGCCTTTCTGGAAGCGGGCCTTGAAAGAAGCTTCGGCGTCGTCCGTGGCTTTCGCGCCGTGATACATGGCGACGAGGCGTTTGGCGAGGCGCATCTTCACGTCGCGCGGGTTCTCCCCTTTCTTGAGCGCGGCCTTCTCCTGCCCGATCTCTTCCTTCGTATAATCGGCGGCGAGTTCCAGCCAGTTGTCGAGCGCGAAATCGGGGACCGACATCGTCTTGCCGAACATCTCGTCGGCGGAATCCATCACGCCGATGGTGTTGCCGAGCGACTTCGACATCTTCTCCTTGCCATCGGTACCGACGAGGATCTCGGTCGTCATCACGTCCTGAGGGATCATCCCCTTCTTGCTCATGAGAGCGCGGCCGGCGAGCATGTTGAAGGTCTGGTCGGTGGCGCCGATCTCGACGTCGGTCTTGAGCGCGATGGAATCGTAGGCCTGAAGCATCGGGTAGAGCAGCTCATGCATGTGGACGTCGGTGCCGGACGCGAGGCGTTTCTTGAAATCATCGCGCTCGATGATGCGGGCGACCGTGAACGACGCGCAGAGCGAGACGAAATCCACGGCCTTCATCTTACCGAGCCATTCGGAGTTGTAGCGGACTTCGACTTTCTTCACGTCGAGCACCTTGCCGACCTGCTTGAGGTACGTCTTGGCGTTCTCCTTGATCTCCTTGTCGGAGAGCATCGGGCGCGCCTTGGACTTGCCGGTCGGGTCGCCGATCTTGGCGGTGAAGTCACCGATCAGGAAGACGACCTCGTGACCCAAGTCCTGGAAGGCCCGGAGCTTGCGGAGCAGGACGGCGTGGCCGATGTGGAGGTCCGGGCGCGAAGGGTCGGCGCCGAGCTTGATGCGCAGCTTCCGGCCGGAGCGGAGCTTCTTCTCAAGGCTCTCGCGTACGATGACGTCGGCGACCTGGTGGGTCAGGAGATGGGAAATTTTCTGATCGATGTCGGGTTTCATACTTCAAGAATGTAGCGGTTGCGACCTAAAAAAACAACCCTCCAGCGCCTGACGGCTTCGGAGGGCAGGCCCCTTGTCGGGGATCAGTTGGAGAGGCCGTCGTCCTTGGAGGCGCGGCGCCGGAGGAGCAGGTATGCCTGGCTGAGCGGATGCTCGGCTTCGCCCGAGAGCGGGTTCCATCTGAGGATCACGCGTTCGTCGCCCCAGATGAGGGCGTAGGTCCAGTCGGTGCCGCTGGCGTCAGTGCGGCCGACGAAGGCGAAGTTCGATCCGGCGACGCGGCCGCGGAACGCCTCGGCGCGGAAGCCGGAGGCGGGAATCGACGGCTCATAGGCCTCGACGACGAACGGGCCTTCGCGGAGCGCGGCGAGGAAGCGCTCGGAGAGCCGACGGTTGACTCGGCGATCGGCGACGTAGGCGCTGGCGATGGCGGTCGCGGCGGCTCCAAGGAGCCAGTAGAACACTCGCATGATCGGCCTCCTTTCAAATGATCCGCTTTCACGTTCTCATGACACGCGCTTGCCCGTCAAAGAAAAAGAGGCCTCTAAGAGGCCTCGCTATCGGGTTCGACCATCGGATATTTCTTCCGCAGCGCGCGGTAGATCCCGACAAACGGATGTCCGCCATCCTTGGACGTCTTGATCTCAGCATAGAACATCTCGCGTCCGGAACCGTCAAAGGCGTCACCGTGACCGAGGAAGAGGTGGTACCCTTCGGTGTCCCGGAAAGGACGAAAGAGCCGGGTCAGGCAGAACGGCAGCGCGCCGGCCGTGCCGGTGAAGCTGTCGAGGAAGCCGCGGCCAATCGACGATTCTAAACGGAAGAACTCAGCGCGCAACTGGCCGTCGGCGGCGGCGTGCAGGAACGCACGCATCAGCAATCGGCGGTTCCGCCAGCGGCGGACGGTCTTGGGCGTCGGCAGGAGCTTGAAGGGGCCGACCAGGCCGAAGCACATCGCGATGAGGTAGATGAAACGGCCGACCTTACGCATGATGCCTCCCTTGCGACCGCAGGCGCGCCTCGCGCCTATGGCCGCGTTCGTCGAAGTACGAGACGTGGAGGCCGCCGACGCGGAGATCCTCGAGTCCGGCGAAGTACGCATCCCAGCGCACCTGCGTGACGGGCGTTTCCATGGACGCGGAGGCAGCGATGGCGCCATCGACGTAGACGCACAGGACCGTGTGGAGCGTCTTGCCAACGCGCCGCTGGGTCTCGACGTACAGGAGGCGCCCGAAGGCGTCGCCGGTCGAACGCACCAGCGCCGTCTCGTAGGACATGACCAGGGCCTCGGAGATCGTGGTCACGTGGGGCTGGGTGGAGTACGCCATCGCCTCGCGGGCGATGCGGTTGAACTCCGCTTCATCGAGCCTCGGAGAGAAGCTCGGTGGCGGCTTTTCCGCCTCATCGCCCTTCGGGAAGAGGTCCTCATGGAGGAGCGCCCCGAGCGTCAGCGCCAGAGGTATCAGGTACAGGAATAGTAGGACGTACAAACCCGCAAGGACCGCGACGATGACGAGAATGAGCTTCAGCATCCAGACCTCCTTTGCTGAACGCCTCAAGCTAACAAAAAACCGGCCTCAGGTCAAGCCTGGGCCGGCGCGGTCGTGTCGGACACGGGAGATTCAAGGGGGTCGACGTGGCGCGCGGCCGCCGATTCCGCATCCGAGGCGGGCACCGACAGTTCCGGCGCGGACGGGAGTTCCCCGCGCGCCGCCTTGAGCAGAGACTGGATCGACGCGACCGGGATGGCGTTCCCGACGAAGGTCGCTTCGACGCGGAGCGTGCGGACGCCCGTCTTCGGCTGATGCAGCTCATAGAGCACCCACCATCGGAGCCGCATCCGGCTCGTGTCGAGGATGAGCGACAGCCTGCGCTCGCCGTATCGTACGTTGAACATCGTATCGTGCGCGCGATCCTCGTCGGACCGCAGCGGCGAGCTGAACGCGATCTCCCGTGCGGCGACGGGATCGGCGAGCAGGCGGACGAGGTCAGCCATCTCGCCGAGAATCTTTCTTCGGTCACGGAGGCGCAGGCGCCGCGCCCTCACGAGCGCGAAGGCGGCGAACGACAGGGCGATGCAGATGAGAACGATCAGAAACCACATGGGCCATCCTCCTTGTCGAGCTTATCCCAATCGACCATCTCCACCACGAGCTCCCGATCGCGTCGGGCGCGGAGGAGAACCTCGGGCGGGTAGGCGTCGAGCAGGCGGAAGAGCTTCTCCATCCGCTCGACGAACCACGGGCTCCGGCAGGCGCGGCCGTAGCCGGGCAGGCGGTCGTCGACCAGCGCAGGGTGCTTGAAATCGATGGCGTAGATCCACGCGCCTGACTTCATGAAGTACGGGCGGCGCATCGAGACATGCAGATGCGTGTAATCCTCGAAGTAGATGAAGCACGAGCGCCGCCTGACCACGCCATCATCATCCCGCAAACCGAGACGACCCAGACTCTCGAACGGCGGATCGCGCTTCTCGGCCTGCGCGATGATGCGGTCGAGAAGCGGCAGAAGCACGTCCTTGACGGCCCGTCCCTCGCTCCAACCTTTGTAGCGAAGGTACGCGAGCATGGACCCGGGAACGACGGAGAAGCCGAAGGCGGCGGCGGCGACGGACGTGAGGATCGGCATGATGAACCCCTTTCGGAAGGTGCTGAGGCGAGGCTAACGAAAAAGCCGCCCCGGGTCAAGGGGCGGCGGTCAGGGCGGTCCGCAGCGGAAATCGTGCCGCTTCGGTGCCGGCGGTGGCGACGTCGAAGGCCAGCGCGACGGCTTCGGCGGCGGCGGCGCCACGCATGGGCCGGTACCCGAGGTCGGCGTACGGCTCCCGAAGAGGAGGAGGAGCACGAGAAGGGCGACGAAGGCGCTGACGATGACGATGAACAGTGAGGCGACGGACATGGGAACTCCTTCCGATGGGATGGAGACGAAGATATACGAAAAACCGGCTTCCGTCAAGGAAGCCGGTCTTACCACTTCTGACGAGAGCGTCTAGTTGGGGTCGACGGGCGCGGAGACTGTCGGTTCCGGCGCGGGCAGGAGTTCCCCGTGAGCCGCCTTGAGCAGAGCTTGGATGGACTCGACTGGGATGTCGTCCCCGACGAATGTCTCTCGGACGCGACTGAGGATAAGGACGACATTATTCTCCCGATGCTGCAGCTCGTACATGACCGACCAACGGACGTGCCGGCGGCGCGTGTCTAGGATGAACGACAGCTGGCGCTGGCCATGCCGCGCGGTGAATATCGCGGCGTGCGCGCGGTCGTCATCGGACAGGAGCGGCGGCGTGAGAATGACTTCGCCCGCGCTGGCGGGATCGGCGAGCATGCGGACGAAGTCCTTCATGAAGTAGCGTAGCATCAGGCGTCGGGAGCGGCTAAGACTACGGTTCAGCTTAATTACGCTGGCGAAGTAGAACGACGCGATGACGACGAGAGCGAGGATGAACCACATGCGGACCTCCTTCAAGGTGCTGAAGGCTAAGCTAAACCAAAAACCGGCTTCCGTCAAGGAAGCCGGTCTTATCGGCGCGTTCAGTCGTGGAAGGTGATCGTGCAGGTCTTCTCTTCGCCGTTGCGGACGGCGACGGTCCCTTGCGCGGCGCAGTCGCCGCCCCAGACGGAGGCGGTGTACCCCGGCGGCACGACTCGATAGAGCGTGTAATCATCGGCCCTTATGGAGGACGGAAAACCGCTGACGACCTGCATGCTCCCGATGAACAGCTGGACGTCGCGATCGGTGAGGCGTCCGCCGCGCGTGTTCCGGACCGACGCGGAAATCGTCAGCATCGGCGGGCGGTTGGACAGCGCGCCGTATATCGAGTCCGGGACGTCGTCGAAAACGATGAAGCAGGCGCGGGTCTCGTCGGCGGGGACGGTGACGACGCCGTCCGGCGAGCAATCGCCTGACCAGGCCGAGATCTTATAGCCGGGAAGCTTGCCGTGGTACAGCGTGTAGCTGCCGGGCATGACGTTGACGCCTTCCTGCGGCATCACGAGCGACTCGCCGACGAAGTAGTCGACGTCGCCCTCCTTGGCGGATCCGCCGTTGTCGTTGATGACGGTCGGCAGGATGATGATGCGCGTCTGGGATTTCGGCGCGGCCGTGAACGCGAGCGACGCGACGGAAGCCGGCTTCGGGGCCGCGAACATGGCCGCGGCGATACGGCGGACGCGGACGTCCTGCAGGTCGGCGGAGGCGTCGCGCTCGGCCTTCCACCAATACTGGTCAGGGCCGGTCACGGCGGAACCGCGACCGTATTCGGCCAGGGCGGCGTCAGGCAGGACGGCGACCTTGCGGTTCCAGTCGTCGCCGTATATCACGCGCGCCACGGATTCGCCCGCGAGCCAGCGCAAGGCGCCGTCGCGGTCGATGGCGTAGACGCGAGACTCGCTCGCGCCCTTGACCGGACGGATTCCGGGACGCAGCGGCGCGACGCCGGCGAAAGGAAGTTTCGCCAGCTCGGCGTCGGAAACGGTGCGGACGGCGGAAAAATCCGGATACCAGGTCCGGTAGGTCTGCTCATCGAGGAATGCCACGCGCTGGCGATCGCCGGTGACGTAATAGACCGTGGGACCGGAACCTTTCACCGCTTCGCCGACATTGACGGCGGCGCTGGCCGACGGAACGGCCGACAGCGAAACAACGGCCAGCATCGCGATAATAAGGCTCTTTTTCATGGTATTTCTGGGTTATTGCGAGAAATATCGACGAGCAAGCATAGCACGATAAAGCGGTTTTGTCAATGATTACTGGCACGCGCGACGAAAAAACCGCCCGGGGGATCCAGACGGTTCTTGTCGTCACGTCACGGCAAGGGCCGCAACGATCTTCTTCAGCTCCTCGCGCTTCTCGGCGAGCATCGCGCGGGTCTTATCGACGATGCCCTTGGGCGCGTTGTCGGTGTAGCCGCGGTTGCCGAGCTTGGCTTCGAGGGACTTCACGAACCCTTCGAGGTTCGCCTTCTCCTTCTCGAGGCGCGCTTTCTCTTTGGCCGGGTCGACCATGCCGGCGAGCGGCAGGCAGGCTTCGATGCCGCCGACCATGGCGGAAGCCGCGTCCTTGGGCTTCTCCCCCTTCGCAACGATGGTCAGGGTCTCGATGCGCGCGAGCGTGCGGATGACGTCGGAGTTCTCCTTCAGCAGCTTCGCCTTGGTGCCGGCGATGAGCGTCGCGTCGACGCGTTTGGCGGGCTCCACCTTGTACTCGCTGCGGACGTTGCGGATAGCGCCGATCACCTCGCGAATCAGGTCAAAATCTCTTGAGCGCTGGGCCCCGGCCTCCGCCGGGGTGACAACGCGAGGCCAGGACTCGATCATCAGGAACTTCTTGCCCTTGGCGTTGCCGGCGAGGAGGTCCCAGATGGCTTCCGTCACGAACGGCATGTAGGGATGCCAGAGCTTCAGCACGTTTTCCAGAACGTGGAGCAGGACTTTTTCGGTGGAAGCCTTGAGCTTCGTATCCTGCATCTGGATCTTGGCGATCTCGAGGTACCAATCGGCGAGCTCGGTCCAGGAGAAGTCGCGGAGCAGTTCGCCCGCGGGCGAGAACTCGTATTTCTCGATGTGAGCGGAGGCCTGCGCCGTGACGGCTTCGAGGCGCGCGAGGATCCAGCGGTCGGCGAGCGTCTTCGGCGTCGGCTTCTTGGATTCGCGGCGGACTTTCGAAACGCTCGTGAGGATGAAGCGCGAGACGTTCCAGAGCTTGTTGGTGAAGTTGCGGTAGCCGGCGATCTTCTCGTCCCAGACCTTGGCGTCGGCGCCGGGTGCCGTGCCGAGCACGAGCGAAAGGCGTACGGCGTCGGTGCCGTACTTCGGGATGACGTCGAGCGGGTCGAGCACGTTGCCGAGCGACTTCGACATCTTCCTCCCCTGCTCGTCGCGGACGAGGCCGTGGAGGTAGACCGTCTTGAACGGCACCTGTTTCATGACGTACGTCGTCATCAGGATCATGCGCGCCACCCAGAAGAACAGGATGTCGTAGCCCGTCTCGAGCACGTCGGTCGGATGGAAACGCTTCAGGTCCGGCGTCTTCTTCGGCCAGCCGAGCGTGGTGAACGTCCAGGTGCCGGACGAGAACCAGGTGTCGAAGGTGTCGCTGTCCTGCGTCAGTCGCTTGGAACCGCAGCCTTTCGCGCCACAGACCTTCGGCACCGTGCGGGCGACGGTCACGTGGCGGTCGGGGCAATACCAGGCCGGGATGCGGTGGCCGAACCAGATCTGGCGCGAGACGCACCAGTCGCGCAGGTTCTCCATCCAGTGGTAGTAGACCTTCTCGAAGCGCTCCGGGATGATCTTCACCCCGCCCTTCCTCACGGCGTCGAGCGAGAGTTCCTTGAGCGACTTGCCACGGCCCGGGATTTTCTTGTTCACGTCGACGAACCACTGGAGCGACGTGAGCGGCTCGATGGCGGTCGCGCATCGATAGCAGGCGGAGAGGTTGTTGGTGAGTTCCTCGACCTTCTCGATGAGGCCTTGGGCTTCCAGGTCCTTCACGAAGGCGTGGCGCGCTTCGAGCACGGTCATGCCCTTGTACTTGCCGGCGGTCTCGAGCATGCGGCCGTCCTCGCCGATGACCTTGATGACGGAGAGCTTGTTCTTCTCGGCCATGCGGAAGTCGACGGCGGAGTGCGCAGGCGTGACGCCGACCAGGCCCGAACCGAAATTCGCGTCGACTTCGTGGTCGCCGATGACGCGGATGGTGAGAGGCTTCGTGCCCTTGCCCCAGTCCAGCTCGAAGGACTTTCCGATCCACTTCTTGTAGCGCTCATCGGAAGGGTTGGCGGCCACGGCGGTGTCGCCGAGTTTCGTCTCGGGTCGCGTGGTGGCGACGCTGAAAGGGCCGTACTTCAGGAAGTACAGCTTGGCTTTCTGTTCCTTATATTCCACCTCGTCGTCAGCAAGCGTCGAGGTGCAGCGCACGCACCAGTTCACGACGCGCTCGCCGCGATAGACGAGGCCGTCCTCGTACATGCGGTTGAATATCTCGATGACCGCCTCGGAACGCGGCGCGTCGAGCGTGTAGGCCTCGCGCGACCAGTCGATGGACGAGCCCATCTTGCGGATCTGGTTGCGGATGCGGTCACGGGACTTTTCCACGAATTCATCAACCCGGCGCAAGAACTCCGTGCGGCCGAGGTCGTGCCTGGATTTTTTCTCTTGCTCCTGGATGTTCTTCTCGACGCGCGTTTGCGTGGCGATGGAGGCGTGGTCCGTGCCGGGCAACCAGAGCGCCGCGAAGCCGCGCATGCGCTTGTAGCGGATCATAAGGTCCTGAAGCGCCAGCATGGTCGCATGTCCGACGTGCAACGCTCCGGTCGCGTTGGGCGGAGGCAGGACGATGGTGAACGGTTTCTTCTTTTTGCCGCCCGGCAGCTTGTCCGGGTCGAAATAGCCGCTTTTCTCCCAACGCGCGTAAATCCCATCCTCCACCTGGGAGGCGTCGTAGGCTTTGGCGAGTTCGGGCTTTTTCGGACCGCGCAGCATATGAGGCATCCTAGCGCGACGGAGCGCACGCTTCAAGCGTGGGAGCGTGTCGTCGTGGAACCGGTTATCGACGCGTGAATTCCGGAAAAAGCAGAAGGGACCCTGGAGAGGGTCCCTGGAAGGGGGTCGTGCGGGGTGGTTCAGAGCTAATGGCGGAGCAGATTGACGCAGTCGGGGATGCCGTCGGCAGGGTTCACGTCCTTCGCCCAACCGAGCCGGTTGGCGAAGATGTACCGAATGCCGGGGCTGACCCCGTACTGCTGCTCGTAGGTCCTATCCCCGCCCATACAGGCGATGATCTGACTGGCGTTGCAGCCGTCGGCCGTCGTCGTGCCGTCGCCCAGGCGGTTCGGACGAAGCGTTCCGCTGGTCGGGACCGGCCCGTTCAGGTCGGTGCCGAGGCAGACGTCGGTGAGGGCGGCGGCGGCGGTGGCGGTGGCGAATATGAAGCGGTCACAGACGTCCACGAGGATACGGACGGAGACGGCCAAGAGCGTGCCGAGGGCGGCTCCAACCGCCATCGCCGCCATCACCCTGAGCACGTGCACGTGGGGACGGTCGGGAATCTCGACGGACTTGCGAAGGATCATCGGAAATCTCCTCTTGTTCGGACGTTGGACGATCGATTTTCCCTCTCGAACCCCTGAACATGGTCATGGTCTCGAGATGAAGCCAGCACCATAGCAGATTCTCAGATGCCTGTCAATACGGACATGGAGCGCACGGTCCTTGACAAAGAGCCGTTTTTCGTATATGGTCGAGCGTTCGTGCCTGTCGCAGGCAAGGGAGGAATACATGCAAACCCGTTCAGCCAACCGCTTCGTCTACGCGACGCTCATCGACCTCGGCTTCGATCCCAATGACCCGGAAATCCTGCTCGAAACGGGCTTGGATCATCCGGTCGATTGGGACGCCGTCGACGCCGAAGGAGGCGTCATCTGCAAGCGCCTGGACTTCGTCCTGACCGTCGATCACGCCAGATTCGGCGGCGAACCCATCGGCATCCACTTCGTCTACTCGCGCGTCGTGCGCGACCATGGCGTGCACGGCGGCCTGTACGTCTACGCGCTCGGGCTGCGCCCGACGCGCGACAAGGACGGGCGCGATTGCGACCGCCTCGCGCTCGAGACGGCCGTGAACGAATCCCGCAACGTGCGCGGCCGCAGCTGGTGCGCCGACATCGGGCAGGTGAAGATCTCATGGCGCCATGCCCCGAAGGACGTCATCTGCGTCGACAACGGCGCCTTCGAGCCCGAAGCGCCCGACGCGGAGAAGCCTCGCGCCACGGAAGACGAGATCATGCGCGCCTGCGCGGACTTCGACTCATTCTGCGACGGCATCGAAGCGCCTGAGCTCGTGACGATCCCGCTCGACGAGCGCAGCATCGAGTTCGACATCGATTTCGCCCACGCGCTATCGACAGATCCTCCGCCTTGAACGCGAAGCCCCGACCTTCATCTCGAAGGCGGGGCGTTTTTAATATGGGACGGCCGATAAAAAACCGCCCCGACGTACGTCCGGGCGGTCTTTTCTTTCCTTACTGGAGCATCGAGTCGACGATCTGCTTCACGGACTCGTACGGGAGGGCGCCCGGGATGAGCTCCTGCTCGCCGTTCGGACCGAGCACGATCGAGCCGGGGGTGCCGGTCACGCCCGCCGCTTCGCCGCCGGCCAGGTCGGAGGCGACGCGCGCGGCGTACTTGCCGGAGGCGACGCAGTCGTTGAACTTCTTGATGTCCTTCACGCCGGCTTCCTGCGCGAGACCGGCAAGCTGGGCCACGGCGAGGCCGGAAGCCTGCTTCTCGAACATCTTGTCGGTCATCTCCCAGAACTTGCCCTGCTCAGAGGCGCACTCGGCGGCTTCGGCGGCCTTCTGCGCGTCAGGATGGATCGAGGTGAGCGGGAAGTGGCGGAAGACCCAGCGGACCTTGCCCTTATACTCGCTCATCAGCTGGACGAGCGTCGGGTGGAAACGCGAGCAGAACGGGCACTGGTAGTCGGAGTATTCGACGATGGTGATATCGGCGTTCTTGTCGCCGCGGATGTGGTCCTGGTCGGTGACCGGCGCGACGGGGCCGGCGGTCGGCTCGCCGCCGAGCGACGGGTCGGTCGGGGCGGAGGGCTGCGTCGGGGCGCCGACGCGCGCCGAACCTGAGAACCAGCCGGAGGAGTCGACGCCCTTGGCGACCATCATGACGAAACCGAGCGCGGCAATGGCGAGGACGCCGGCAGCGACGCCCGCGAGGAATATCTGCTTGGCGGTGAGCTGCATCGAGAACTTAGATTCGTTGTCCATATTATAGGTGAATGGATAGAGGCGTGCGCGTCACGCAAGCCTCTAGGCGTCGCGAAGCGCGGCGAAAGCGGGAAGCCTCGGCGGATCTTCCGTGACGAACGGCAGCGTGCCGGTCATGGCGCGTATGGAGCCGCGTAGCCGCGCGTGCGCGGCCGCGAGGACGGCGCGGACAAGGACGCTCGCTGCGAAGATCGCCGGCAGAGCGACCGGGAACCGGGAGACGCCTTCCGCCGGCAGCAGCTCGAGCTTCGACAGGTCGGCCTGAGCCTTGAACATCTTATGTTCCTGGCACGAGAGCGGCGCGGCGACCGAGCTGAAGAAGCCTGGATCGGCCGTCAGGCACGGCATGACCAGGAAGGACGCGACCAGCAGGAAGAGGAAGGCGCCGAGCACGGCCTTGGCCAGCATCCTGACATTCCCATCATGTGGATGAATCCCCATATGCCACGTCAGTATACATGACGACGGCCAACGCGGCCTTTTTCATCAGGAAACGAGGCTCTTGCGACGCAGGGAGATGGCGTTGACCGCTACGATGACGGTGCTCATCGACATGAGAAGGGCGGCGAGCGCCGGTTGGAGCAGGATGCCGCGGTATGCCAGGACGCCAGCCGCGAGCGGCAGGGCCACGACGTTGTAGCCGGTGGCCCAAAAGAGGTTCTGGATCATCTTGGCGTACGTCAGGCGCGAAAGCCGGATGACCTTCGGGATGTCGCGGGGATCGTCCTTGAACAGGATGATGCCGGCCGACTCGATGGCGACGTTGGTGCCCGCGCCGATGGCGATGCCGAGGTCGGCCTGCGTGAGCGCGGGCGCGTCGTTGATGCCGTCCCCCACCATCGCGACCTTCATCCCTTTCCCTTGGAGCAGCTTGACCTTCTCCGCCTTCTCCTCCGGCAGGACGCGCGCGAAGACCTCGTCGATGCCGAGTTCCTTGCCGACCCAAGCCGCGACGTCCTCCGAATCGCCGGTGACCATGGCGACCTTGATGCCCATGCCCTTGAGGAGCTTCACCGCTTCGCGGGATTCCTCCCGGATGACGTCCGAAAGCGCGATGGCGCCCAAGACGGCATCGCCTTCAAGGACGTACACGATGGTCTTGCCCTTCCGGCTTTCCTCCTCGAGGCCTTCCATCCGCCTCACGGGTTCGCGCATGGAAGCGCCGAGAGCCGTCGAGCCGCCGACCGCGATGGCGCGCCCTCCGACCGTCGCCTTCACGCCTTTGCCGGGCACGCGTGCGAAACCTTCCGCCGACGGGATCGCGATTCCTTTCTCCATCGCCGCGGCGACGATCGCCCTGGCGGCGACGTGTTCCGACGATGCGTCGACGGCGGCGGCGAGCGTGAGGACGTCGTCCTCCTTACCCGTCTCGGCCGCCCAGACGCGGTCGACGCCGTACTCCCCCTTCGTCAGCGTCCCGGTCTTGTCGAAGAGCACGACATCGACGTCGCGCGCGGCCTCGAGCGCCAACCTCTGCTTGATCAGGAAGCCGCTCTTGGCGGCCATCATGGTCGAGATGGAAGCGACGAGCGGCACGGCCAGGCCGAGGGCGTGCGGACAGGCGATGACCAGCACCGCGACCATGCGTTCGACGGCGACGGCCGGCGTCGCGGAAGCCAGCCAGGCGGCCAGCGTGACGAGGCCCGCGCCGACGGCCACGTACGTCAGGACCATGGCGGCGCGGTCCGAAAGCATCTGCAGCTTCGATTTCGACGCCTGCGCCTCGGCGACCAAACGCATCACGCCGGCCAGGAAGGTCTTCTCGCCGACGCCGATCACGCGGACCGTCAGGGCGCCGTCGCCGTTCACGGTCCCGGCGATGACGCGCGCGCCCTTGCCTTTCCGGACCGGGCGCGATTCTCCGGAGACCGCCGCCTCGTTGACGTCGGACTCGCCGTCCTCGACCTCGCCGTCGGCGGCGATCTGGCCGCCGGGACGCGCGATGAAACGGTCGCCTTCGCGGAGGTCCGAAAGCGGGATCTTCGCCGTCACGACACCACGCATGACTTCGACCTCGTCGGGCAGGAGCTTGGCGAGTTCCTTGAGCGCCCCGCTGGTACTGCTGACCGCCCGCATCTCGAGCCAATGGCCGAGCAGCATGACGGTGATGAGCGTCGTCAGTTCCCAGTAGAGCGTCTCCATGCCGCCCGTGAGGGTCATCCAGAGGCTGAAGGCGTAGGCGGCGATCACGGCCAGCGAGATGAGCGTCATCATGCCGGGCTTCCGGCCGCGCAGTTCGCGGGCGGCGCCGATCAGGAAGACCCAGCCGCCGTAGAAGAAGACGGCCGAGGCGAGGACGGCCGGGACATAGGCCGAACCGGAAAAAGCCGGCGGCCGCCAGCTGGAGAGCGTCGGGACGATCTCCGAATACAGCACGACCGGCACGGTCAGGACCAAGCTGACCCAGAACTTCCGCGCGAACATCATCGTCGAGTGGCCTTCGTGCTTGTCTGCCGCGGCATGCGCGTCATGCGTCTTCTTCTCCTTCACGGGCACGAGCTCCATCCCGCATTCGGGACAGCGGCCTTCGCGGTCGCGTCGGACTTCGGGATGCATCGGGCAGGCGTAGGTCATATGCTGGAAGTATAGCAAAACCCGCCGTGAGGCGGGTTTTGCGGCATCATTGGCCCTTATTGTCGACGCCGAGCGCGTCGTGGATCCAGCACCAGCCGAGGAAGGCCTCGACGAGCGCGATCCAGCCGATGACGAAGATTCCCCAGTCGGCCCAGGCATACGGATAGTCCGGCGCCCACGGACCGAGCCACCAGAACGCCAGCGCGAACCTCAGGATACGATCCAACTTGCCGAGATTGTTCTTGATCATGCGTGCGGATGAAAAATTATTTATTCCTCGACGCGGATCTTGGTCATGAGGCCATGCTCCTCATGCTCAAGATTGTGGCAGTGCAGGACCCAGTCGCCCGGGTTGTCGGCCAGGACCGCGACGTCGACGGACTCGTTCGGACGGACGACGACCGTGTCCTGACGATAGGCCTGCCCGACCGGCGAACCGTCCCGGGCGATCACCGTCATGAACATGCCGTGCAGATGCATCTGATGCGACATCGGCGTGCCGTTCATGAATCTGATCTTGACCCAGGTGCCTCGGCTGAATCGCGCGAGCGGCTGACCGGGATCCTCCATGTCGAACGGGACGCCGTTGATCGTCCAGGTCGTCGGGTCCATCATCCGGTCGGTCCCGACCGCGACGACGGCGTCAGGCGCGCGCTTCGAGAGGTCCAGGGGCGCGGGCGCGTCGGAGACGAACACGGGTTCCGCTCCGGCTTGACCGAAGACGTTCACGGGGATGCGCAGGCTTCCCGTCTCGCGTTTCTCGACGAGCGCCCACGGCTTGCCGTCCCCGTCGCGCAGGAGCACGTCGAAGCGCTTGGCGGGCGTGAGCGTCAGCGTGCCGGTCCGGACGGGCTTCGCGAGCGGCGTGCCGTCGACCGCGACGATCTCCAGCAGGCGGCCGTCGTCGGCCTTCAGCTCATGCGCCATCGCGTTCGAGGCGTTGATGAGCCGCAGGAGGCGCGTCCCGCCTTCCGGCACGGTGATCGGCGCGACGGCGTCTCCGGCCTTGCCGTTCGCCGTGAGCGTGTCGCCGTAGCGTCCGTTGATCTCCGGCGCGAAGCCATGGTCCATCATCCCCTCGTGCTGCATCCCGCCCATCATCATGCCGTTCGGCATCATGTGCCGTGCCCCGCCGGTCGGAGGGCGCGTCGCTTCGGAGACGGAATCGAGCAGGTTGTCGGTCTCCGATTCCTGGTACGTGTACTTCGTGGCCAGCCGTTTGCCGGAAGCGTCGAGCAGCCAGTCATCGAGCGCTACGACGGCGTCGGGGACCGCGCCCTCCGCGGGTTCGACGATGAACGGGCCGTACAGGCCTCGGTCGACCTGGTCGTCCGTGTCCACGTGCGAGTGATAGAAGAACGTGCCGGCGTCGGGGACGATGAAGTCGTAGACGAACGAGCCGCCCGGCGGGACGGGATCCTGGCTCACGTACGGCACGCCGTCCATGCCGGCGGGCACGCGTACGCCGTGCCAATGGATGGTCGTCGGTTCATCGAGTTTGTTGACGAGCGTCACCTTCACTCGGTCGCCTCGCTTCAGGCGGATTTCCGGACCAGGAATCTGACCGTTGTAGGCGTAGGCATCGGTGGTGAAGCCTGGACGCAGCTCCCATCGCACGGGCGCGGCCGTCAGTTCGTAGGTGCGCGTCTCGCCTGTCGCCTGGACCTGCGGCCCCGATGCCGCCGGGGATTCCGGCGGCGGGGCGGGGCGGCGGAAGGCGAAGGCTGAAATCGCGATCAGCGCGACGCAAGCGAGCATGTGCCAATGGTAGCCGTGTCTTTTCATGGGAGCGTGACTCATGGGAAAAGGGCTTAGGCTTCCATCGGCGCGCCGCTCAGGCGGGCGAAGCCGACGAAGGCGGCGAGGAAGAGGGCGGTCATGACGAACGGCGCGGCCATCGAGACCCAGTTGCGGCGGCCGGGACGGAAGCCGCGCAAGAGCAGGGAGTTGGCGACGACCGAGACCGAACTCAGCGCCATGGCCAGGCCCGCCAGTTCCGGCTTCAGCACGAGACCGACGCCGGCGAAGACGCGGGCGGCGATGGGGATGCCGGCCACGTTATAGAAGAGGGAGAAGAACAGGTTCTGACGGACCTTGCCGAGCGTCTCGCGCGAGAGCCGGATGGCGGTCACGACGTCGTTCAGGTCGTTCTTCATCAGCACGATGCCTCCTGTCTCCATGGCCACGTCGGTGCCGCTCGACATGGCGATGCCGAGATCGGCCTGTGCCAGCGCCGGCGCGTCGTTGATGCCGTCGCCGACCATGGCGACCTTCACGCCGGCAGCCTGGAGCTTCTTGACCTCGCCGGCCTTGTCTTCCGGCAGGACTTCGGCAAGCACGTTTTCGATACCCGCCTGTTTGGCGATGGCGCGTGCGGTACGTTCATTGTCGCCGGTGATCATGAAGACGTCGAGTCCCATGCGCTTCAGCGCGGCGACCGCGGCGGAGGAGGTGTCCTTGATGGTGTCGGCCACGGCCAGCACGCCGAGGACGCCCTGGCGCGTGGCTAGGATCATCGCGGTCTTTCCGGCTTCCTCGAGTTTCCGCATCTTGCGGTCGATGCCGGAAGCGTCGAGGCCAAGGACGTCCGTCACGAGCTTGCGGTTGCCGAAGAAGTGCTCGACGCCCATGATCGCGCCCTGCACGCCGTGCCCCGGAATCGCCTTGAAGTCAGCGACCTCGACAGGATCGATCCCCTCTTCTTCCGCGTACCGGCAGATCGCCTCGGCTAGCGGATGCTCGGATTTCGCTTCGAGGCCCGCCGCGATCTCCACGATGCGTTCCTCATCCGTGATCCCGACGCCGACGATGTCGGTCACTTCCGGCGCGCCTTTCGTCAGCGTGCCGGTCTTGTCGAAGACGATCGCGCCGACCTTGCAGGCCGCCTCGAGCGGTTCGCCGCCCTTGATGAGGATGCCGTGCTCGGCGCCCTTGCCGGTCGCGACCATGATGGCCGTCGGCGTGGCCAGGCCGAGCGCGCACGGGCAGGCGATGACGATGACGGCGGTGAAGGCCATGAGCGCGAAGCTGAGCGGCGCGCCGAGCGCCAGGTACCAGACCGCGAACGTCAGGAGCGCCAGGCCGATCACGGCCGGCACGAACCAGGCGGAGATGCGGTCGGCGAAGCCCTGGATGGGCGCGCGCGAGCCTTGCGCGTCCTCGATCAGCTGGACGATCCGTGAGAGCGCCGTCTCGGAACCGACCTTGTCGGCCCGGAACTCGAAGCTACCCGTCTTGTTGATGGTGGCGCCGATGACGGCGTCGCCTTCCTTCTTCGCGACCGGCAAGCTTTCGCCCGTCAGCATCGATTCATCCACCGCCGACGATCCCTTCAGGACGGTGCCGTCGACGGGAATCTTCTCGCCGGGACGGACCAGGATGACGTCGCCCTTCGCGACCTCCTCGATCGGGACGTCGAACGGGCGGCCGTCGCGCATGACGCGCGCGGTCTTGGCCTGGAGGCCCATCAGCTTCTTCACGGCTTCGGACGTCTCGCCCTTGGCCTTGCTCTCGAGCCACTTGCCCAGCAGGACGAAAGTGATCAGGAAGGCGGACGTCTCGAAGTAGAGCTCGGGGATCTTCCCGCCGATGCCGATGACCGTGCCTTTCGTGACGGCGTAGATGGCCAGATTGATGGCGCTGTAGGCGAAGGCCGCCGTGGTGCCGATGGCGATCAGCGAATCCATGTTGAAGGTCCGCATGCGCAGGCTCGACCACATGCCCTTGTAGAAGCCGGCGCCCAGCGCGATCTGCACCGGCGTCGCCAGCAGGAACGAGACGATGCCGACGGACGGAAGGGTCGCCGCGCGGCCCGGCAGGGCGAAGAAGTCGAGCAGCATGAACCAGAGCATCGGCAGGGAGAGCGCCGAGCCGATGAGGAACTTGCGCTTGTAGGAACGGACTTCGGCGGCGCGGCGCGCGCGTTCGGCCTCGGGATCGGCCTTGTCGGCGAGTTCGGCGCGGTAACCGGCCTTTCGGACCGCTTCGACGAGCGCGGCGACGTCGGTCTGGCGCGGATCGAAGACGACGCGCGCTTTCTCGGCGGCGAAGTTGACGTTCGCTTCCTTGACGCCTTTGACCTTCTTGAGGCCGCGCGTGATCAGGTTCGCGCACGAGGAACAATGCATGCCGCCCAGCGCGAGCATGGCGCGCGCATCCCCCTGCGCCGAAGCTGCGGGGGGCGCATCGCCTGCCGGCACGACGGCGGCGGACGGGGCCGCGGCGGCGATGTCGGCGGCCGAATCGACATGAACGGCCTTGCGCATGAATGCCAGGAGCGCCGCAGGTTCGCTCTCGTCGGCGGGATATTCGATTTCGCCGCGCTTGGTGACGCGGACGGTGCCGGCGAAACGTCGCGCGCCGTCGGCCGACATCGTGACTTCGCCTTCCGCTTCGACGTCCTGATGGAGCCTGAGCACGTGCGTGGACCTTCCGGCCACCGGCACGGCCTTGATCTCGGGCTCGGGCAGCGGTTCCGGCGCCGCGGCCACTTCCGCGGCGTAACCGAGTTCGAGGATCTTCTTGAGCACGGCGTCCGCGTCGAGCGGGCCGCCGGGGATGACGACGCACTCGCCGGTCGCGGCGTCGCTCCGTGACTCCTTGACGCCCGGCATGTCCGCCAAGGCGCCGTCGATGAGCTTCTCGCACGACGAGCAATGCATGCCCGTCACCTTGATCTTGAGAGGGTTGGAGTTCATACGATTTCCGTCTGATACTCCTCCAGCGCCGCGATCTCGCGGACGAGCGCGTCCAAGGCTTCGGGCGTCTCATGCGACACATCCGCGCGTCCCGCGTCGAGGTCGACCGAGCAGGAAGAGATTCCCGGCACGTCGGCGGCGACGCTTTCGATGAGCTTCTTGCACGAGGCGCAGTGCAGCCCCGTGATCTTGAGAGTGGAATTCATAGGATGAACGTCAGATGGCCGTGATGAGGCCGGGGAACATGCCCATAGAGCAGCTGAAGACGTAGCCTCCGGCTTTCTTCGGGGTGAAGACGAGGACGTTCAGACTCTTGTTCAGAGGGACGCTGACGCGGGCTTTCGGGATCGTCAGGACGCCGCGGCAGCCGGTGCCGATGCCTTCGATCTCCATGCGGACCGGCATGCCGGCCTTCACCGTGTAGGTATCGCTCGGCTTGTAGGCCGGATTGACGCCCAGCCGCATGCGGATGACCTGGACGCCGTCCACGACGCGGACGTTGGGATCCTCCGCGGCCTGCGCGGCGGCGGGTGGCGGAGCGAACTTCGGCAGGCGGAGCGGATAGCCCATCGAGGTCAGGCCGTTCTGGAGATTCCAGAGCCCGAGGACGACGACCATGGCGCCGGCGAAGCGGAAGAACTTCTCCCCCGCCTTCCCCTTAAGGGACGTCGAAGCCCATCCGAGCGCGAGGAGCGACGGCGCGGTGCCGAGCGCGAAGGCAGCCAGGATCAGTCCGCCCTGCGCGAAACTGCCGGCGGTCAGCGCGTAGATCTGGAGCGCCTGCGTGAAGCCGCACGGGATGAAGAAGGTGAGCGCGCCGAGGGTGAACGGCATGGCCGGATGCTCGCGGCCTTCAGCATCGACGACGCGGCGCGCGAACCACTTCGGCATGCGCGGCTGGATGGCCTTGAGCCATGAGGGCGCGAGCTTCAGCATGTCGAGGCCCATGATCAACATGTAGGTGGCGGCCAGCACGATGATGGCGCCGGTGAAGAAGGGCGACGGCGAGAGGACCTTGCCGAGCGCGGCGATGATCCCGCCGAAGAAGGCGTAGGACAGCACGCGTCCGGCCACGAACATGAAGACGGGAGTCATGCGGGTCACGCCGTCCATCGAGCCGTAGCGGCGGTTGTAGTTGGCCGCCGAGGAGAGCAGGAGTCCTCCAGAGACGGCGATGCAGGATGAGGCAGCGGCCAGAAGGCCGATCACGAAGACGGGCCAGAAGCCGCCGGAACCGCCCGCCCCGAGCGAAGCCGAGGGGTCGACGGCGAAATCCATGTTGAGAATGCCTATCTTCGCGGCGAGCCAGCCGAACAGGAAGACGGCAGCGAAGGCGCCGACGACCTGTCCGAACTCGGGCTTCTTGGCGTTCGAAGGCGCACCGCAATGGCGAAGGACGTATTCCTCGCCTTTGAGCGCGGCGTTCAGGACATCGAGCGAGGGAGCGTCGCCTTCGCAATCGATGCAGACTTCGCCCTTCGGCGAATTCGCGTCGACGGCGCAGACGCCGGGAAGCTTCTTCAACTTGCGTTCTATGGTCAGCTCGCAGCTGCGGCAATGCATGCCGTCGACCGCGTACGTGTGGGATTTCATGGTAAGCAAAAGGGAATAAGAAGCGTTCGGATCTTGCGATCCGGCGTCTTATTCCCTCTTGAACGTGGACCGCAGTCCCGATGGAGAGGTCGGTGTCGGCACGTAGGCAGGCGGCCGATAGCGCCGGCGCTCGATGGCGTCCGCGCAAACGGCGGTGACGATCGCCAGGAGGAGCAGCGTCAGGTTGACGATCGTCTGCGGCGACGACGTGAGCGCCAACTTCAGCACAGCCGGCGAGACCGGGCAGACGTAGCCCATCGGACACGTCAGCATGGCCCCGGAGGAATGGAACGGCACCGAATGGTTCCCATGCCAAAGCCCCATCGCGGCCGCATGGAGAGCGACGGCGAGGAGCGCGACGGCGAGAGCGACGGCGATCTTCCGCATATGGCTTCAACCTAGCATGAAACGGCCTGGGATTCAAGGCCCGACCTCAATCAGCCACAGTCCGATCCTGTCCGGTTCTTCCGGAGAAAGCGGCGCGAGGAAGCTGACCAAGGCGCCGTCCGGCGAGATCGAGGGCGACGTCTCGGGCCCGTGCGCGCCGGAGGTCAGGTACGCGCCCGCTTTGGTGACGGCATCGAGCGCCTTGATGCGCGTCGTCTCCCCCATCCGCGCCTCGGCGATGATGAACGTGTCGGACGCCCCGCGGCGGACGGGCGAGGTCTCGTCTTCCTCGTGCGTGCGGAGCAGCGGCGCGGGATTCTTGCCGTCGACGTCCATCACGTAGGCGTCCCAGCTCCCGTTCGGCGAGCGGCGCTGGAAATAGATCTTGCGTCCGTCGTCGGACCAGGTCGGCCGGCGGTCGTCGCCGCCGCGCGTGAGCTGCTGGATGCCGGCGCCGTTCAAGCCGATCTTCCAGATCGAGGCTCCCGTCGGCTTCTTCGCACGGTCGTCATTGACTTCGAAGGCGGCCCAGACGCCGTCCGGCGAGATCGCGGGGGCGACGAGATCTTCGCGGCCGTCGTGCGTCGTGAGGCGTTTCTCGTTCTTGCCCTCGAGGCCGGAGCACCAGATTTCGAAGACGCCGCGTTCGTCGGGCGCGGAATAGCAGAGCGTGCCGGCGTTGCGGTGCGCGGCGCGGTGGCTGGAGGCCAGCCGCGGACGGACGGAATCGAAGATGACGGTCGCGGAGGCGGACGCCACGTCGACGCGCAGGATCTTCCAACGCGCGTCCTTGCCCGTGGCCGTGGCGCTGACGATGAGCGTGCCGTTGTCGGAGAAGCCGGCGGCGAGCGGACGTTCGCCTTCCGACGGCGCCCAAAGGAGGCGCGCGCCGTCAGGGCGGGCGCGTAGGCCCTCGAGCCGCGGATCAATCGGCGCGGGCGCTTCTTCGGCCGATGGCTGCGGAGGCGGCGGTTCGACGATGACGTTCTCGAGCGAGCGCGCGGCGGCCTGGCGATGGACCGTCAGCACGCCGTAACCGACCGCGCCGATGACGACGAGGGCGAAGACGGCGGCGATGAATCCCCTGAACGCGCGCATAACGTATTGAAAGTATAGCACTCATCCATGCCTGCGAAGTGGACAAGGACCTGGGGTCTTGCCGATTTCCGGCATTCGATGTAGCCTAGGACGCGTGAGCAAGCTTGGGCGCTTAGCTCAGTTGGCTAGAGCGTCTCGTTGACGTCGAGAAGGTCGAAGGTTCAACTCCTTCAGCGCCCACCACGTAAAAACCACAGCTTGCCTGTGGTTTTTACGTGCCACGTGAGCGATGACGAAGTCAGCGCTTTTACGTGGCTACCTTGAGCATTGACGCTGTTGTTCACGTGGCAGGCCAGCCCGCCATCACCGGCGGGTTTTTCCGTACGTGATATCCTTTCGATATATGGCCGTCCGTCATCCCGCGCCGAGACTAGGAATCCTGCCGACCCTCGCTGCCTACGGAGGCGGGATGCTGCTGATGTCCGGCGTGACGCGCATCGCCGTCCCGCTCTTCGTCGACATCGGCATGGTCCCGCCGCTCGCCTGGTTCGTCACCGGCGGTCTCGGCTTCGGCATCCTGCTGCTCACCGCCTTCGCCCTCCTGCGCGCCGAAGGCTGCCGGAGCCATGCCGACTTCGCGCGGCGCGTGCGCTTCCGCCCGATCGACCGCATCGACATCGTGCTGATCGGCGCCGTCGGCATCGGCACCGTGGCCATCACCGCCATCTGGGCGGGACTCCTCGGCGCGTTCTGGCCCGGTTTCGAACCGCAGCCGTGGTTCATCCGCAGCGGTCCGCTCGCCGACGCGAGTCCCTGGATCCTGCTCGCATGGGCGCCGATGTTCATCCTCAACATCTTCGGAGAAGAACTCCTGTGGCACGGCTGGCTCCTGCCGGGACAGGAACGCGCCTTCGGCCGCCTCGCCTGGATTCCCGCCAGCCTCGGCTGGATCCTCTTCCACGCCCCGTTCGGTCTCGGCACGGTCCTGCTCTTCGCGCCCTTCCTGCTGATCGAGACCTACGCCGTCCGCCGCACGCACAACCTCTGGATCGGCGTCTGGCTGCACGCCGTCTTCAACGCCTCTGGCATCCTGGCGACGCTCTTCGGGCTGGCGTCCTGAGAAAAAAGAAAAAACGCCTCGTGCTAGAGGCGCGTGAGCAGGCTCTTGAGATCGTCGATGACGACCATCATGGGATTCGACGCGCGGGCGGCATCGATGCGGGCGCGACCGTGGAAGCCGCGGGGGCAGATGTAGGCGCGGACGCCGGCGGCCTCGAGCATGGCGACGTCCGAGAGCGTGTCGGTCACTCCGATGGCGGCGTCCGGCGGCGTCTGTGTGCGCGCCAGGATCTCGCGGACGATTTCCGTCTTCTTGCGCGCGCCGGCATGCGTCTCCTCGAAGTAGCTGCGCACGCCGTGGTGCGCGAGGCTGCGCTCGAGCATCGCGCCGTCGAAGCCGGTCACGAGGACCTGGCGGTGGCCGCGCATGCGACAGACCTCGAGGGTCGTGAGGGCGTCGGGCTGCATCGGCGGCTCGCCGTCCTCGTCGTACCCCTTCTTCATGATGCCGTCGAGGTCCTTGGCGGTCACGTCGGCGGGGATGCCGTACTTCCAGTAGAAGGACTTCATGAAGTCCGATTCCACATCGTTGCGGTACGACTCCAGCGAGGGCACCACGAGTCCGTAATGCGCGAAGATGCGCACCGGGCCCTGGCGATAGACGTACTCGCAGTCATCGAGGATACATCCGTTCCAGTCCCAAATAATCAATTTTCTCGACATGACCACTCCTCTCCGCACAGGCGGAATCAAAGAACCGACCGCACCTTAGCAGTCGGTTCTTTCTTTGGATTGTGGATAACTTTCGCTCGGGTACGGCCCGCTTCTCGCTGCGGAACTCGGCTTCCCCCGTCGCATGACGGGGGAACCGGGTCGCACGTCAGTTCGCGCTCCCCTGCCTCAGACAGTCCTCGCTTCGGCGCGGGCCGTACCCTCGCTCATGGAATGAAGGAGCGGGGCCAATGACCGATACTTCTCCCGAAGATGCGGGCTGGTCGTTTGAGCGGCGAAGGATTCGATGGCTTCCGGCGTCGGCGTGAAAGGCGCGAGGAGGTTGGCTTGGCGGTTGTAGGTGAAGATGGGCAGGAGGCCGGCGG
Source organism: Patescibacteria group bacterium (assembly GCA_038062835.1). GTDB lineage: Bacteria > Patescibacteriota > Patescibacteriia > SG8-24 > DYFX01 > DYFX01. The sequence continues at coordinate 33,551 of JBBTWH010000006.1, forward strand.
ATTTGATCCAGAGCGACGTCGCGTAGAGCTTCGACATCGCGCCGTCGAGGGCGAAGAAGCCGAGGATGGGCGAGGGGCCGTCGAAACTGGCGTTCACTTCGTTCCAGTCGTCGCCCGCCACGTCGTTCGCGAACGACGTGGCGTGGACGCGTTTCATGAGCGCGGCGTGAAGTTCCGCCAGGTCGGAGACGCGTTCCTCATCCCGCGCTTCGAGGCGGCCGAGATGATCCGTCTCGCTGTCGCAGTCGTTGACCGAGACGTGTTCGACGCGGACGAGCGACGGGTCGAGAAGGATTCCTGTGCCGCGTCCGATGGCGTACACCGAATTGCGGATGTCCTTCTGGAGATACGTCGTCGAAAGATAGCGCACGCGCGTCTGCCGAGCGATGTGCGCGAAGAGGTCGTCGATCTGTTCGGGGTTCGCCATATGCACGAGCGCCCCGCCTCCGCTCCAACCCTCCGCGATCTTCGCGCTGCGCGCCGCCGCGTCCTCATGCGCGAAAAAACTTCGCGCGAGCTCGCGAAAGGTCTTCTCGCCGGGAAACGTCTCCCGCGTCGCCAGGAACATCGGATCGAGAAGGTCGTAGGCTTCCATACCGGCATGATACCGCAAATCCGCAAATTTTCACGTTCGTGAAGATTTGTAGAAAGTGAAAAACGCGCCGGGGAAGGCGGGTCTTTCGGGCGCGGATCTCGCGGCCCACGTAAAAATCCCAGACGAGCTGGGATTTTTACGTGGTAGGCCCGGATGGATTCGAACCATCAACCGCCGAGATATAAGCTCGGTGCTCTGACCGTTGAGCTACGGGCCCACGCACCGTCATTTAACCCTCTCGGGGTCAAGAACGCAAAACTGCCCTTGCGGGCAGCTTCGATTTTTATTCCTTGTCTCCGCCGGGGTCGGACCGTTCGACCGATTCGAGGAGCTTGTGCAGCTTGGAGATCTCGGAGGGATCCGTCGCGGCCTCGATGCGCTGGTTCAGCGCGGTGACCGTGGCGGAGACCGCCTCATGGCGGATCTTGTCGGTGAAGACCTTGTAGAGCCGCTGGATCTTGGGGTCCTCGTGCAGCTTGCTGAAGCCGCCGGCGGGGTCGAGCGTCTTCTGCAGGCGCTCCTGGACCGGCTGGACGAGCAGGGTCGCGGCTTCCGGCGAATCGGCCATCTGCATCGCCATGTTCAGCGTGTCGCCAAGCACGCTCTCGGCGGCGTTGGCGGCCTCCGTATAGATGATGCCGGTGCGCTCGACGTTCCACTGTTTGTCCTTCGTGTCGAGTTCGGTCAGCGTCTCGGCGATCATGCCTTCGATGGCCTTGGCGCGCTCCGCCTGTTCCGCGGAAGTGTCGTCGTTTTTCTTGAAGCCCTCCATCAGCTGGTCGATGTCCTCATCCTGAACTTCGAGCTTTTTCGGCTCTTGTGCAGCGTTCGGCATAGATTCAGCGTTGTTTTTCATGGGAATTTGGGCCTGAATACCCATATAATTTAGCATATTTCGGCCATTTTGTCAAGTTTCTTGGGCTTTCCGCGCGACTTGACAAAATACCGATTTTAGGGTACGGTCTCGCGTTCGCCCGTGGCGGGCGGCCCCCCGAAAGGGGTTACGTGAGGAGATTGAAATGAGCGAGCTGTACATCGACCCGATCGTGTTCGATGCCGTCGAGGGCAAGCCCCTCCCGAAGGGACATCACGCCAAGATGTTCGCGGCTGGCCTTCCGGACGCGCACCCGGTCAAGCGGCTCCTCACCGGGGAGGCGCAATGGCTGGGCGACAACAAGAACGTCCTCGGATTCCTCCAGCTGTTCTGCGAGATCTACGAGGAGCACCTCCGGCGAGCCGACGAGAACGGCATCCTGCGAACGATGGCGCCGCTCGACCAGGCCGCCATGCTCCGCGAGATCGCCGAGTTCGAGCGCCTCTTCCCTGATGATGTCCTCTTCCGGGGACGCAACAGCCGAGTCCGGCGCTACAGCCTTCGGACGCTCCTCCAGAACGCCCGCGACGGCATCGCGCTCGTCACCCAGGAGTTCCCTCCCCTTCGCACCGTCGGCCTCGACGCCTTCAACCGTACCCTCGCCAAGCTCGTCCGAGCCATCAGGATGTCCTGACGCTCGGATTTTTTATCTCTGGGTTCCCGCCGGAGTTTACCCCGGCGAAAGCCGGGGCGGGAATGACGCGAGGGGCGGAAAATGGCTTTTCGAAGCGGTTTCCGGTACTCTGCCGATATGAAGAAACTCGTCGTGCCCGAACATGAGGCCGGGGAACGCCTGGATGCCTGGCTCGCCCAGCAGTATCCGGACCGCTCCCGCACCGCTTTCCAGAAGCTCATCAAGGAGGGCGGAGTTTCGGTGAACGGCAAGAAGGCCAAGGCGCATCTCGTCGTGAAATCCGACGATGCCGTGGAAATCCGAACGGGCGAAAAAACGTCCGCGGGCAAAAATGCGCGACCGGTTAATTTTGCCCGCGTGCGCGTCGTCGACGAGACGCCGGATTTCCTGGTGATCGAAAAGCCGTCCGGCCTGCTGGTCCATCCGGCTCCGTCCCAAAAGACTGCGACGCTCGTCGACTTCCTGGTGAAGCACGCTCCCTCCATACGGAAGGTCGGTGACGCCAAGGAGCGCCCCGGCATCGTGCACCGCCTCGACCGCGAGGCGAGCGGATTGATGGTCGTCGCAAAGTCCGCGAAGATGTTCGAGCATCTCAAGAAGCGGTTCCAGGCGCACGACATCACCAAAGAATATCTCGCGCTGGTCTATGGCAAGGTCGTGAAGGATTTCGACGTCATCCGAACGTCCATCGGCCGCAAGAAGGGGCGCGGACGCATGTCCGCCCGCGCCAAAGCGCAGGAGGGAGATAAGGACGCGGTCAGCCACTACGACGTCCTCGAGCGCTTCCCGCAGGCGACGCTGGTGAAGGTCCGCACCGAGACCGGCCGCATGCACCAGGTGCGCGTCCATATGAAATCCATCGGGCACTCGCTGGTCGGCGACGCGCTCTACGGAACGCCGAAACAGGAAACGACGTCGCTCCGAAAGGTGCGTCTCTTCCTCCATGCCGCCGCGCTCGGCTTCACCGACCTCGACGGACGGCGCCACGAATACCGCTCCGAACTCCCGCCCGATCTCCACGCCGTGATCGAAACGCTGCGATCCCGCCATGCCAAGTAAGAAACCCGTCATCATCATCTGCGGCCTCGCGGGGTCGGGAAAATCCACCGCCGCGACCGCCATCGCCAAGCGCTTCAAGCTCGCGCACGTCAGCGCCGGCGATCAGTTCAGGGCGGTCGCCAAGGAACGCAAGATGAGCCTGATCGACCTTGGCCGCTACGCCGCCAAACACCCGGAGTTCGACAAGGAGCTCGACCGTCGGATGATGGCCGCCGCCAAGAAGGGCGGCGTCGTGCTCGACGGCCGCGCCTCGGCATATCTGGCGCGAAGGCTGAAGATTCCCGCCCTCAAGATCTTCCTGACGGTCGACCCCAAGGAAAGCGCGAAGCGGGTGGCCGCCAGGGACGGCATTTCCAAGGCAAAAGCCCTGAACATGAGCGCCCAGCGGGAGCGGGAGATCCGCACCCGGCTCAGGACCCTCTACGGCCTTGACACCTCATCGACCGCGTACTATGATGCGGTCATTCAAACGGATCGGTACACCCCCAAAGACGTGGCCGACCTGATCGCATCACTTGTCACCTATGATGGAAATTAAGCCTGGCATGACCGTCCGGGTCCACCAGAAAATCAAGGAAACCACGCCCAAGGGCGAAGAGAAGGAGCGCATCCAGATCTTCGAAGGCATGGTCATCAAGCTCCGCGGAGCCGGCGTCTCCAAGACGCTCACGGTCCGCAAGGTCTCGGGCGGCATCGGCGTGGAGAAGATCTTCCCGCTGAACATGCCTTCGCTCGACAAGATCGAGCCGATCAAGCAGGCCCAGGTCCGCAAGGCCAAGCTCTACTTCCTGCGCGACTCCAAGAAGCGCCTGAAGGAGAAGAACCTCGTGCCGAACCCGTCCAAGAGCAAGTAAGCGAAAACCCCGACGTACGTCGGGGTTTTGCTATACTGCGGCATATGAATACGACCTGCTCCCGCGGCCACGTCTTCAAGAAGACGAACGCGCGTCCGACCTGCCCCATCTGCTGGCCGGGACGGTACGCCAGGAAAAACGTCTACGCCCTGCGCGCGGAACTCTGGATCTATCCCGGCTCCGTCGCCGCCTGGCATTTCATCACCGTCCCGAAGAAAGCCGGTACCGAGATCAGGGAGCGCTTCGGCGCGAAGGCCCGCGGTTGGCGCTCGCTCCCCGTCGCCGTCACCGTCGGCAAGACGCGCTGGAAGACATCCATCTTTCCCGACTCCAAGGCCGGCAGTTACCTGCTTCCCGTCAAAGCCGCCGTCCGCAAGAAAGAGAAGATGATGGAAGGAAAGATCGTGAAGTTCACGCTGGAAATCCTGGCGTGAACCGCGGGTATTTTCGTCCCTCTTGCGTGAAAACGAGCGCTTCTGCTAGGACCTCCGCGCGTGGGCGCAGCGTTCCTGGCGGAACGGCCAGACCTGCAATTCTGGCTTTGGGGTTCGATTCCCCCTGCGTCCATGCCCGCACGTTGACAAGCATGCGGAAATTCGGGTAGACTTTACCCATTGCAGGTCTGGTCCCGCCAGGGCGAAAGCCAAAACGAAAACTCTCCGTGAGGGGAGTTTTCGTTTTTGTCATCCCGAGCGACGCCGAGGGATCTGTTTACCTGTCCCTTTGGTACCAGGTACCGATACACCAGGTACCGATACAGGTATTTGGTACCAGGTACCGATACTAAGACCCGCCGGACGGCGGGTCTTTTCGTACCCCCTTGCGTAAAAAACACCGCTTCTGCTAGGAACCCGGGTGTATGGGGTTGGCAGGTTCGCGGAGCCTTGGTTCGCCACCCGGGCCCTCCGGGTTCGAGTCCCGGCAGCTCCATACCGAGCGGTTGACAGTACCGTTCGCCGAGCGTTATCCTCTGGTTACCCGGGTGGCGAACCAGGTTCCGCATCTGCGGAAGAAATCAAAAACTCCCCTTCATGGGGAGTTTTTGTTCGTGCCGAACTATGGCTTAGGTCGGCATGAGCCGGCCAAGGGTCGCTCCGCCCAGGCAAGCCATGCCGACAAGCGCGATGAGTGACAAGACGACGCCGACGACGGTACCGAACCGACGGGCCAGCAGCCCGATGAGATAAAACAAGCCTCCGTACCACACCAGGTTCAACGACGTGCCGAGCGCAAGGCCGGCAGACCCGCTTCCAGCGATCTGGGCGGCGACAGCGTAGGCCGGAAGACCCAATATTCGCGTGACGAGATGAGCCACATACACAATCCGTGTATCGGAAAGCAAACGGAGATTGACCACCGGTGCGCTCACGAGGGCAATGACTGCCCCGGCGATCAAGAACCGAATCTCTATCCGCTTGAGAAGCGACATGGAATCTATTTCACCACCTTCTTCAGATACTGCCCCGTCAGCGAGGCCTTCACCTTGCAGATGTCTTTCGGGGTGCCTTCGGCGACGAGCTTGCCGCCTTTATCGCCGCCCTCCGGGCCCATGTCGATGACCCAGTCGGAGCATTTGATGACGTCGAGGTTGTGTTCGATGGTGACGACGGTGTTCCCCTTCTCGACCAGCTGGTCGAGGACGCCGAGCAGGCGCTTGATGTCCTCGAAGTGCAGGCCGGTCGTGGGTTCGTCGAGGATGTAGAGCGTGCGGCCGGTGGCGCGGCGGGAAAGTTCGGTCGCGAGCTTCACGCGCTGGGCTTCGCCGCCCGAGAGGTTGGTGGCGGGCTGGCCGAGCTTCAGGTAGCCGAGGCCGACGTCGTGGAGGACGTTCAGCTTGTCGAAGACGGCGGGCACGTCGGAGAAGAAGCGGCGCGCTTCCTCGACCGTCATGTTGAGGATGTCGGCGATGTGCTTGTCCTTGATGTGGATCTCGAGCGCCTCGTGGTTGTAGCGCGCGCCCTTGCATTCGGGGCACTCCATGAAGACGTCCGGCAGGAACTGCATCTCGATGCGCTGGTAGCCTTCGCCCGAGCAGGTCTCGCAGCGGCCGCCGCCCTTCACGTTGAAGGAGAACTTGCCGGCGTCGTAGCCCTTCATCTTGGCTTCCGGAACTTCCGTGAAGAGATCGCGGATGGCGGTGAAGACGCCGGTGTAGGTCGCGGGGTTCGATCTCGGCGTGCGGCCGATCGGCGACTGGTCGATGGTGATGATCTTGTCGACGTTCTCGACGCCCTTGATGGACTTGTGCGCTCCCGGTTCCTCCTTGGCGCGATAAAACTTCTTGGCGAGCGCGGTGGCGAGGATGTCGATGACGAGCGTCGACTTGCCGGAGCCGGAGACGCCGGTCACGGCCACGAGCTTGCCGAGCGGGATCTTCACGTCGACGTCCTTCAGGTTGAAGGCCGAGGCGCCCCTGATCTCGATGGACTTGCCGGAGCCCTTGCGAGGCTGCTTCGGCGCCTCGATCTTCTTCTTGCCGGAGAGGTACTGGCCCGTGAGGGATTCCTTGTTCTTGCGGATCTCGGCGGGCGTGCCTTCGGCCGTGATCTCGCCGCCGTATTCGCCGGCGCCGGGGCCCATGTCGAAGACGTAATCGGCCGCATCGATCATGGCCTCGTCATGTTCGACGACGATGACCGAGTTGCCGACGTCGCGGATGGACTTGATGGCCTCGATGAGCTTGTCGTTGTCGCGCGGATGCAATCCGATGGAGGGTTCATCCAAGATATAGATGACGCCGGAGAGCGAGGTGCCGAGCTGGGTCGCCAGGCGCACGCGCTGGCCTTCGCCGCCCGAGAGCGTCGTGACCGAGCGGTCGAGCGTCAGGTAACCGAGACCGACCTCGAGGAGATGCAGGAGGCGCAGCGAGACTTCCTTGATGATCTGGTCGGCAATCTTGAGGTCGAAGGGCGGCAGGTCGATGGCCTTGAAGGCCTTGCCGAGCTCCTCGATCGACATGCCGACGAATTCGGAGACGTTCTTGCCGTCGACCTTCACGCCGAGCGCTTCCTTGCGGAGGCGCTGGCCCTTGCAGACCGGGCAGATGACGGTGCGCATGTACTCCTCGATCTCCTTGCGCATGTACTCCGAATCCGTCTCGAGATGCTTCTTCTCGAGATGCGGGATGACGCCGATGAAGCCTGTCCCGAGCGCAGCCGAGTAATCGCCGTAGAGGACGAGGTCGAGCGCCTTCTTCGGGAGGTCCTTGGCCGGGACGTCGAGCGAGAACTCCGCGCGGGCCGCCAGCGCCTGAAGCTCCTTCATCATGCCGTTGCCGCTGCCGGCGATGCGGGTCCAAGGCTTGATGGCGCCCTGGGCCAAGGTCAGCTTGTCGTTCGGGATGACGAGCTCCGGCTCGGCCGTCAGCTTCACGCCGAGGCCGGTGCATCCTGGGCAGGCGCCGTGCGGGCTGTTGAACGAGAAGATGCGCGGCTCGATCTCGGGGAGCGAGATGCCGCAGTCGGCGCAGGCGAGACGGCGGGACATGAGCATGTCCTCGTCCTTCTTCTGGAGGTGGATCTTCAGGAAGCCGTCGCCGTACTCGAGCGCCTTGGTGACGAGCGCCAGCATCTGCTTCTCGTCGTAGCCGGGGTTCTTCTCCTGGATGCGGGCGACGACCGCCTCGATGGTATGGCGCTTGTCGCGGTCGAGCCGTGTCCTCTGCAGTTCCTCCATCGTGTAGAGCGCGCCGTCGACGCGGACCTCGCGGAAGCCGCCCTTGAAGATGGCTTCGAGTTCCTTCTTGTGCTCGCCCTTCTCTTCCTTCACGATCGGCGCGAGGACGACCAAGGCCTGGTCCTTGGCGAGCAGGCTGATGCGGTCGGCGATCTGGCGCGGCGTCTGTTCCGCGACGGGCTTGCCGCACTGCGGGCAATGCGCCTTGCCGACGCGCGCGAACAGCAGTCGGAAGAAATCGTAGATCTCGGTGATGGTTCCGACGGTCGATCGCGGATTCGAAGACACGGTCTTCTGGTCGATGGCGATGGTCGGACTCAAGCCCGAGATCTCGTCGACGTCCGGCTTGTCCTGGAGCTCCAGGAACTGGCGGGCGTACGACGACAAACTCTCCATGTAGCGGCGCTGTCCCTCGGCGTAGATGGTGTCGAAGGCCAGGCTCGACTTGCCGGAACCGGAAAGGCCGGTCACGACCACGAGCTTGTTCTTCGGGATATCGACGGAGACGTTCTTCAGGTTATGCGCGCGCGCTCCGCGGACGCGGATGACGTCGGGAACCCGCAGGTCCCTCGGCTTCCCCCGGGTCAAGCCCGGGGTCCGCTCGGGATTTCGCGCTTTGCGCTCAATTTTTTTGGCTGCCATGCGTCGGATGTTATGTCGGAAGGCAGTCTAGCACGCGTCAAGGGAGAGAGCAAGGTGCGAGGGTCGACGGACGAAAAGACGCGCTCGAAGGCGCGACTTTTACGGTCATTTCGGCTTGCAGTCGACGCCGTTGGTCAGGCCGCCGGTCAGGATGCGGAAGGCGACGCGGACCGTGCTGGCGTTGCCGCCGATGAGCGTGTTGCGCGTGCCGGCCAAGCCTGGGACTTTGCAGCCGCTCGAGCTCGTCTCGCAGGGATCTCCCTCGCAGACGGGCAGGAGATGGGCGGCATTTCCGACCTGCGTGCCCCAACTTGAACCGAGCGTCTCCGACGCGTGACAGTCTATGCTGGCGTCCGCTGCGGTCGACTCGCAATAATGCATCTTCGCTTTCTCGTAACCGACGCAGTTGCTGACACGGTCGCAATAGACCGGAGCATAGATGCACTTCCCGTAGTTCGCGCTGTAGCCGCAATAGTACATGCGCCTTCGGGCGTCAGATGAGCCGTCGTCGCGGCTGTCCTGGATGATCTTCTTCTTCGAGATTTTGAAGTCGTAGTCGCGCGGATCCCCGTTGTTCGCGGTGTTTTGCCAGTACTGGCAGCTTTCGTCGCCCTTCGGCCAATGAAGGAGCGCCGCGCGGCCGTCACTGAGGGTGTTGCACGCCTGGCATACGCCCAAACTGGTTTCGATACGCGGCACCCTATCGCCGTCACCCGCTGCCGCCACCGCCGCGACGCTCTTGTCGTATTCCTCGTTCAGCTGGGCTTGCGTGATGCCGACTCTGGGGATGCAGATCGAAAGCGTGTAGGCATCGCTGCTGACGGTGAGGCGCGTATCCTCGCAGCCGTAGTCGCCGATGTGTTCCTCGCCCTCAGCCTTCTTTTCCGCGGTATGCGCCTTGTCGCCGCGCCACAGGCACCAGATCCGCGAATCCTTCATGGTCCCGTCCGAGTTTCGGATCCTGGATTTTATGAAACCGGCGGTCCCGCATCTGGTGTCAGGTACCGTGGTTCCACCCCCGCCTGCGGGGTTCCGGCGGGGGCCCGCTTTCGTGATCTGCTCTTCCGTGAGACCGTACTGCTCCGCTAATTTGTCGCAGAACGGCAGGAACGTTATTTCGGTGCGGATGCCCGTGATGCCGCCGGGGACCTTAAGGGTCAGCAGCGCCGGATTGATGGTATTGAGGATCGTGTAGGCGCTGAGCGCCAGCACCACGCCGATGAGCGCGTTGGTGATCCGTTTCTTGGCGGCGCCGATCTTGCCGGAGTCGCCGGCCGAAGTCAGGTACTGGATTCCGCCGACGACGATCATCACGGCGGCGACCAGGCCGATGATGGAGATCAGGAAGTTATAGATGATGCCGATGTACTGCGCGAGGTCGGCGAGCGTGCCTGCCGACTCCTCCCCTGGCGCCGAGGGAGTGCCCGGGATGACGATCTCAGTGACGATCGGGGCCGGCTTGTCGTCGATGGTCCCATCCGCGTCGTATTGGGTGCCCGTCTGGCCGCCGGTTCGCTGCGCGAAAACCGGCAGCGCGATCAGGATCGCGGCGAAGAAGGCGAGGGCGACGAGTACGTTCTTACCTGTTTTCACACGCCTGGATACCGGCAATCCCGTCGCGCACGATCGTCGTCACGGTACGGATTCCGTTGATTACGCCGCCCTCGCCCCCGCAACCCTTGCCTGGATTGTACCCGCAAGGATTGGCGTTACAGAGATCCTGTAGAGCATCGGGTCTGGCGTCGATCCGGCCGGCTTTTTCCCATCCATAAGCCCAAAAAGCATAGGGGGAGCCTACTCTTTTCATGAAGAATGGCTTGATGACGTTGTAATTGTCGCAACTCGATGTGGCCGTCGGTTCGAGGCATTCGATATCTCCCTGGGCGCAACCTTTAAGATCTGGCATCCAGCGGCATAAACTCAAGCTCGTCTTGCCGGCTTGCTTCTGGCGGTCCCATGCTCCCTCCGTCAACGCCCCGTCGTTCGCGGTCACCTGCCAATATCCGCACCTTCCAGGATGCGTCACTTGGACTCTACTAGTTTCAGCTATCTGTTGCGGACCATAATCCGTACACGTAGCGCACGTGGCGAATAGCTCGAAGGCGAACGAAATATCGCTATCCGGACGCGGAGCGCCCGTCGGCATGCGATGTTCCTCCAACCACTGCCGATACTCCGGCGTATCACCACCGAAGTCAGGCGCGGTTATGCCTTTGCTTTCGATGGACTTTTGATCTACGAACGCTAGAACTCGTTCGCTGTCAAACGGATCATTGGTGTACGCGCTCGTCGTCAATGTCTGCACGCATGTCGCGTCCATAGCGCCGTGGTATTTGCTGACCTTCAGTATGTCCGGCATATTCGAATCGGCTGGCTTTTTCGGACACGCGCTGCGATAGAGGCAAGCGAGCCGCGATTGGCCATTGGTGTATTCGCCGACCGAACCGCACTTTCCCGGCTCGCCCCAGATAGGATTCACGGTACTGCCGTCGGCCGTAACCGTGTCGCACCAGGGCATGAACGTCGTCTTGGTGCTCACCGAGGTGACGCCGACGAGCGGCTTCATCACGAGAAGTTCCGGATTGATGGTCTTCAAGATGGTATACGCGCCGAGGACGAGGACGAGGCCTATGAGGGCGTTGGCCATCCGGCTTTTGGCGGCGCCGATCTTGCTGGCGTCGCCGGCGGACGTCAGGTACTGGAACCCGCCGATAATCATCATCACCGATGCGATAAGGCCGGCGATCGAGATGAGGAAGTTGTAGATGACGCCGAGGTACTGAGCGAGGTCCACGACCTTGCCCTCGGCGAAATATTCGACCCTCTTGTCGAGCGTCTTAAAGGACTGCGTGTCCTGATCAGACGTCGGAATGATGATGTCGGTATAGATCGGCGCCGGATCTTCCTTTTTTTCCTGCGCGAGCGCGACCCCTCCGAACGCCAGCGCAACGGCGAGAATCACGCCAAGGACGACCGCGCGCGAACCTGGCGTCAGTGACGTCTTCGGCATACTTCAGGAATCAGAGAAGCGTTTGATAAGAGCTTCGAAAGCTTCGCGGGGGATGGCGCCTTCGACGGGACGGCCGTTGAAGAAGAAGGTGGGCGTGCCGCGCACGCCGGCGGACGCTCCGGCGGCGGCATCGGACCGGATCTCGTCCAGGCGCGCGTGAATCTCCATGCAGGCGGCGTAGACCTTCATATCGAGGTTGGACTGCTGGGCAGCGCGATCGAGGTCGGCGCGAGCCAGCGCGCCCTTCAAGGCGAAGAGGCGGTCGTGCATCGGCCAGAACTTGCCTTGCGACTGGGCGCAACCGGCCGCTTCGGCGGCGGCCATGGCGTCCGGATGGAGCTCCGGTACCGGGAAGTCGCGTATGACGAAGCGCACTCGGTCGCCGTAGGCGGCGGCCGCCTCGCGGAATATGGCCGACGACTGGCCGCAGAACGGGCACTGGTAATCGAGGAACTCCACGACGACGAGCTTGGCGTCCGCGGGGCCGATCGAGGGGTCGTCGGCGGCGTCGAGATCGGCGAGTTTCACGGGGCCGGAGGCGGCTCCGGAAACGGAGAACTGGGAGCCGAACTGCGGCAGTTCCACGGCCTCGCCGCTGGCGATCTGCCGGTAGTAGACCAGGACCTGCCAGATGAAAAGCGCCGACAGCGTCAGGATCGTGCCGACGAACAGCGACGCTCCGAACGAGGTGATGCCGCGTCGTGAGTCCATACTTCGGAAGCATACCATAATTGACACCGAGGCGCAGGATTGTTACGCTTCTCCTGTCTTTCAGACGATTTTTCCGCTATGCAAAACATCATCGCCACCGCCCAGATCGCCGTTTCCGTCCTCATGATCGCAGCCATCCTGCTCCAGCAGAAGGGCGTCGGCCTCGGAGCCGCTTTCGGCGGCGACGGCGCCTCCTTCCGCACCAAGCGCGGCCTCGAGAAAGGCCTCTTCTACGCCACCATCGTCCTCGCCGCGACCTTCCTCGGCCTGGGCCTCGCGCTCATCATCGTCTCCTAACTCCGAAGCCCGGCGCGCCGGGCTTCCGCGTTTTCCGGCATGTCCCTTTTCCGAGACCGATCCCGATCGCTCTTCAACCGCTTCTCGCGCGCCCAAGGACGGCGTTCCTCGGCTTCGCTGCGCGAGCAATCGGGCTGGGACAAGCGGCTGGTCCATTCCCTGACCTCCGCGCGCCTCCCCACCTGGAGGCAGATCCGACATCTGCCGGAGGTCTTGTCGTCCAACGACAGCTTCCGCCTTCGGCTCGGGACCGTCTTGTTCTCCCTGGGACTGGTCCTGCTCGGCGTCCGATATTATTACGCCCACACGGAAATCGGTCCGGCGGTCGGCGGCGAGATCGCCGAGGCCGTGGTCGGCACGCCGCGCAGCCTGAACCCGATCCTCTCGGTCTCGAACGACGTCGATAACGACCTGACGCGCCTCCTCTTCTCGCGCCTCTTCACGACGGACGGCGCCGGCCGCGTCGTCCCCGACCTGGTCGAGCGCTACGACATCTCCTCCGACCAGAAGACCTACGCCTTCACGATCCGCGAAAACGCGCGCTGGCACGATGGCGAGCCGCTCACGGCCGACGACGTCATCTTCACCTTCGCGCTCATCCAGGACCCGGCCTGGAAGAGCCCGCTGCAGGCGCTCCTGAAGGACGTGAAGTTCGAGAAGACGGACGAACGCACCATCGCGCTGACGCTCGCGGAGCCGTACGCGCAATTCCTCTCGCGCCTGAACTTCGGCATCCTGCCTCGCCACGTCTGGAAGGACGTCCAGCCCCAGGACGCCGCCATGGCGGAAGCCAGCCTGAAGCCGATCGGTTCCGGCCCGTTCAAGTTCGCGGACATGCGGCGCGACAAGCGCGGCTTCGTTCTCTCCTATACCGTCGAGCGCAACGCCGACTACTACATGGAGGCGCCCTATCTGGAGAAGCTGACGTTCCATTTCTATCCGGATTTCGCCACGGCCCTCGAGGCTCTTCGCAAGCGCCAAGTCCAGTCGCTGAGCTTCGTGCCGCGAGACATGCGCGCCGAGTTGTCCGGCCTGACGCATGTCCTCCCCGTCTCGCTCGAACTCCCGCAGGCGACGGCCGTCTTCTTCAACGCGCGCAACAACGACGCACTCAAGGAGAAGGACGTCCGCCGCGCGCTGACGATGGCCATCGACAAGGTCCGCATCCTCTTCGACGTGCTCGGCGGCGACGGCCATCCGATCGACCGTCCCGCGCTTCCAGGCATGTCGGCGACCTCGACGTCTCCTGTCCCCTTCCGCATCGACGAGGCCGGAGCCCTGCTCGACGGGCTCGGCTGGAAGGTCGACCCGGAAGACGGCCTCCGCAAGAAGGACGTCGACAAGGACCCGAAGACCGACCTGAAGACGCTTTCTATCGCGCTCACGACCGTCGACCAGCCGGAGAACCTCAGCGTCGCTTCCATCATCAGGAACGGCTGGGCCGCGCTCGGCGTCGAGGCGACCGTCAACGCCGTCCCCGCCTCGGAAATCCACCGCACGGTCATCAAGCCGCGCGCGTACGAGGCGCTCCTCTACGGCCAGCTGATGGGCACCGATCCCGACCTCTACCCCTTCTGGCACTCGTCCCAGGTGCAGGATCCCGGCCTCAACCTGGCGATGTTCGCGAACAAGGGCGCCGACGCCGCGCTCGAAGAAGCGCGCCGCACCGCCGATCCGGCCGCCCGCAAGGACGCGTACCGGAAATTCCTCGGCGTCCTCGCCGAGGAGGTTCCCGCCGCCTTCCTCTATAGCCCCTCCTATACCTACCCGATGCCCGCCGAACTCCGCGGCTTCACCGGCGAACGCGTCGCCAGCCCCTCCGACCGCTTCGCGACGGTCACCTCCTGGTACCTCGAGACGGCCCGGGTCTGGAAGAAATAGGGCCGCGACTTGACCGTTCCTCGGGTTCAAGGTATACTTATTCTCCTAGGAGGCAATCGGTCCAAAAATCAAAAAACGTCCGTTCCGCGCGACCGCGCGGAACACGCTGAACCGCCATCAAGTCCACGCCTGCGTGGACGCGAAGGAGGAGCGACTGACACGCGTGAGGGAGGATGGGCTCGGCCCATCCGACCGGGAGCGTGTCAGGTAGCGACGTGGGCGAATGGCGGAATTGGCAGACGCATACGGTTCAGGGCCGTACGATCGCAAGGTCATGAGGGTTCAAGTCCCTCTTCGCCCACCACGTAAAGACCGAGCCGAAGTGCGAGGACTTTACGTGCCGCGTGATCCGAGCAGCGCGAGGATTTTACGCGGCCGCCTCTCGCTCGGTCCACGTGGCAAGCCACGCTGACATCTCCAGTCGAAAATCCCGGATCGATCCGAGGTTCCCGACTGTCGATGTGCGAGATATCCGCCTGCCGCGCTTCGCCGCGGAACGCAGGGTCGCACGCACGCAAGACAACCTATTAGAGTCCCCCTTCGCGGGGACGTGAAAGATTCTTTTTTATGGTGAACGCACCTAAGCGACCGTCTCATCCGCAAGGCGGAGGGTCGCGCCCGCCCCAACAGGGCGGCAACCGTCCTCCGTTCCGCGGAGGCGGACGTCCCCCGTTCCGCGGCGGACGCCGCGACGGCCGTCCCGCGCCGAAAGTCATCGGCGTCGGCACCGAGAAGCGCGGCATGTCGGCCCGCACGGTCGAAGCCCTTCAGAACGCCAAGAACGCCGGACCGTTCCCGTTCGAGGTCAAAGGAGACCCGCCGAAGCTCAAGGTCTACGCCTTGGGCGGCCTCGAGGAGATCGGCCGCAACTGCACCGTCTTCGAATGCGGCGACGATATCGTCATCGTCGACGCCGGCTTGATGTTCCCCGAGGAGAACATGCCGGGCATCGACTACATCATCCCGAACGTCTCCTGCCTCAAAGGCAAGGAGAAGAACATCCGCGGCGTCATCGTGAGCCACGGCCACCTCGACCACGTCGGCGGCCTGCCCTTCATCCTCCCCCGCCTCGGTTTCCCGACGCTCTACACCGCGCCGCTCACGGCCGGCATCATCCGGAACCGCCAGGAGGAATTCGGCAACGCCAACCAGCTGAAGATCCAGCTCATCACCGGCAAGAGCCGCATCCAGATGGGCCGCAACTTCGTGTTCGAGCCCTTCCACGTCAACCACAACATCTCCGACGCCTTCGGCACCGCGCTGTACACCCCGTACGGCGTCATCCTCGGCACCGGCGACTTCAAGTTCGACTTCACGCCGGCCGACGGCGATCCGGCCGACCTCATCCATATCGCCGGCTTCGGCGGGAAGGGCGTCCTGATGCTGATGTCCGACTCCACCAACGCTACCTCCCCCGGCCACCAGATCTCCGAGAAGACCGTCGGCGAAGAGATCCGCCGCACCATCGAACGCGCGCAGGGCCGCGTCATCATCGGCATGTTCTCCTCGATGCTCACCCGCATGCAGCAGGTCTTCGACGCCGCCGAACCGCTCGGCCGCAAGGTCCTGCTCCAGGGCCGCTCGCTCCTCAACAACGTGGAGCTGGCCCACAAGCTCGGCTACATGAAATACAAGCAAGGCACCGTCGTCGAGGAAGAGGAGTTCAAGCGCCTCCCTGACGGCAAGGCCATCGTGGTCTGCACCGGTTCCCAGGGCGAGCAGAACGCCACCCTCATGAAGGTCGCCAACCGCGAACACAAGTTCCTCTCGGTCCAGAAGGGCGACACCGTCGTCTTCTCGAGCTCGGTCATCCCGGGCAACGAGCGCACCGTGCAGTCCCTCAAGGACACGCTGGTCCGCCAGGGCGCCAAGCTCGTCGACAACGCCATGGTCGACATCCACGCCGGCGGCCACGCCAAGCAGGAGGACCTCAAGCTGATGCTCCGCCTGACCAAGCCGCATTACTTCGTCCCGATCCACGGCAACCGCTTCATGCTCGAGGCCCACGCCGACCTGGCGGAAGCCGTCGGCATCCCGCGCGCGCAGACGTTCGTGGCCGACAACGGCCAGATCATCGAAGTCGACAAGACGGGCGCCCGCCTGACCGCGGACTACGTCCCCTCCGACTACGTCTTCGTGGACGGCCTCGGCGTCGGCGACGTCTCGGAAGTGGTCCTGCGCGACCGCCGCGAGCTCGCTGAGGACGGCATGATGATCGTCGTCTGCACCATCGCCAAGAAGACCGGCGAACTGCTCGGCACCGACACCATCTCCCGCGGCTTCATCTACCAGAAGGACGCCCAGGGACTCGTCGCGCGCGCCAAGGAGTTCGTGAAGAAGACGATGAAGGACAACGACCCCAACTCCCCCGCCTTCGACGACTACCTCAAGAACAAGATCCGCAACGAGGTCGGCAACTTCATCTTCAAGGAGACGGAGCGCCGCCCGATGATCCTCCCCGTGATCATCATGGTGTAAGAAGAAACCCCGCTCACCCGAGCGGGGTTTTCGGTCGGAGTTCCAGGGCGGTAAGCCGCCGGTCGAACTCCTTGTGCTTGGCCGTCATGTCGCCTTTCAAGCCGCCGAGCTTCTCGTCCAGGTAGTCCTTCGTGACCATGGTCGCCTTGATTCCGACGATGTCGTCCCGTACCTCTTCGATCTGCGGCAAGACGTTCTGTTCGAGCATCTCGCCGACGGCCGCGATGACACGATCAGCAGTCTTGACTGAACTCTCCTCGATCTTCTTCTCAAGACGACCCTCGCTGTCGAGAATCAGCTTGCCGATCTGGCCCAAGTCTTGTTCGGTCAGCATGCCCATATGGTTTAAGAGTAGCACAAGGCTTCCTAGCGGAAGCAAGAGCCGGGTGTCAATCGGCTGACAGGCATGATTGACAAGACCGCTTTTCCGTGGTTCGCTGGACGAGGATCATTCTATGGAGGCGGACATGCCCGACGATACGGATGCGGACCGCTTCTTCACGGAAGCGGAAGCGTATTTATACAAGCTGGCGAACGAGCGGGGCATCGGCCTCGCCCTCGGCCGTTGGAAGCATCCGAAGTACGGCTTGATGCGCGTACGCGCCATCTACGGCCAGGCCGGCGCCACCTACTTCAGGCTGGTGTTCTGCGCGACCGACGCCTGGCTGGCGATCGGCCAGGCCCGGCTCTGGTGGTACGTGAACGACTGGTTCGAGCCGTTCGAGTTCAAGGACATCGAGCGGCGCCCCCCGATGGCGGAAGCCATCATCAACGCCGGCTCTGATCTCGAATCGGAGATCGGCGCGCGCTTGCGCTGGCTCGAAGGACAACATTCCATCGAGACGGCCATCGGCGGCATCTACGGCAAGGCGCTCTCCGGCCTGGCGCATATCGAAGATGCCCGGAACGACGTACGCGTGGCCCTCGCGTCTGAGATACCCAAGGGCGACGAGGAGGATGCGGAATGACGCGCGCCGAACCGCCGAAGATCGCGCCCAAGGACGTCCCGCCGGAGGCCGCGCTCTATCTCGACGACGCCGCCGGATACCTGACCGAGCTGGTCAAGGAGTACGGCCTCGAGCTGAAGACGTACGACCTGTACCGCCCTGAACACTCGGCCTGGCTCCACGGCCTGTACGGCAAATGCCGCGACCGCCAGATCTGCATCCAGGTCGTCACCGACGCGGAAATGGCTCCGAACCGCGTCGCCCTGCTCAAGGGCTACATCCGCATGTATCCGGGCGACGGCAGGAACGAATGGCTGCTTTTCGAGACGCGCCGCGTCCGCGGCATGGCGGGCCTCATGGCCGGCACCGCCGACATGGCGGACCGCCTGTTCCTCGCCTGCGTATGGCGCATTCCCCATCCGAACTCCCCCGACCCCAAAGCTTAGGGTCGGGTTTTTCATTGCCATTTCCGCCCAAATAGGCCAAGATGGCCGTACTATGGCATCGAAAGAACCCCTCATCGTCTCGGGCATCCAGCCCTCCGGCAGGCTCCATATCGGCAACTGGGCCGGCGGCCTGCGCAACTGGCTCGCGCTCCAGGAGACGCATCCCGAACGCTGCCTTTTCTTCATCGCCGACTATCACGCGATGACGGTCGAGTACGACCCGAAGGAACGCCAGCATCAGGTCATCGATCTGGCCGCTTCGCTCCTGGCGCTCGGGCTCGACAGCAAGAAGTCGACGCTCTTCGTGCAGTCGGACGTGCCGGAAGTCGCGGAACTCGCCTGGATCTTCAACACCGTCACGCCCATCGCCGAGATGGAGCGGATGACGCAGTATAAGGACAAGGCGGCCAAGCACGCGAAGAACATCAATATGGGCCTGCTCGCCTATCCCGTGCTCCAGGCGGCCGACATCCTGATCTACGGCGGCGACGCCGTGCCGGTCGGCCAGGACCAGGTCCAGCATGTCGAGACGACGCGCGTCATCGCCCGCAACTTCAACAAGCGCTTCGGACCGACCTTCCCCGAACCGAAGGCGCTCCTCAATGACACGCCCAAGATCATGTCGCTCACCGAACCGACCAAGAAGATGTCGAAGAGCGGCGCCGAGAAGTCGTTCATCGCGCTCGACGACGAGCCTGAGACGATCATGAAGAAGATGAAGGCCGTGCCGACCGAACCGAGCGGCATCGTGACCGATGAAGCGCTCAAGACCGAGGCCTACGCCGGCGTCGCGCTCCTGCTCGACCTCATCGAGCTGTGCGGCGGCAAGGACTCGCGGAAAGCCGCGTCGGCGGAGTCCCCCGTGAAGTACGGCGACCTCAAGAAACGCGCCGCCGAAGCGGTCGCTGCGCGCTTCGCCGAGTTCCGCGCCAAGAAGGCCGGGCTCCTGAAGAACCCGGACCGCATCCGCATGGTGCTGGCTTCCGGCGGCGCCAAGGCGCGCGCCCATGCCAAACGGACGATGGAGACCGTCCTCAAAGTCACCGGGCTGCGCTGATGATCCCTTTTTGTCATCCCGAGCGCAGTCGAGGAATCCCTCCGTTTCCGGAGCGATTCCTCCGCTCCGCCGCGCTCCGGTCGGAATGACAAAAAACGCATGCCCTACGAGGAAATCATCAAGCGGCTGGAGGCCTACCGCGCCGCGTTGTCGGAAGAGGACCGCCTCGCCCGCACGGGTCTGAAGACGAAGCCTGATTTCGCGTCCATCCGCGCGAAGGAGGACGACCTGTTCACGGACGGATCGATCATGACGGTCCGCGAGCTCATGGAACGCGCGCCCTCCGCGCGCCGCCGTGACCAGATGGAGCGCACCCTCTTCGCCCTGCTCGAAGGCGTCATCGCGGCCGACACCCTGCCGGTCGAGGAACGCATCCTGGCCAAGACCGCTGAGCTTTCCGCGGCGATCGACGGCCGTTCCTTCGGCTTCCATGAGATGACGGAGCTGATGGGCTCCGAGGAGGACCCGGCCAAGCGCGAGGAGATCAGGCGCGCCCAGGCCGGACTGGCCGAGGAGCTCGCGCCGCTGCGCATCGAGCATGAGCACGCCCTGCGGCAGAAGCTCGCGGCCTTCGGATTCGGAACCATCCGCGAATACGCCGAGACGAAGAAACGCGTCCGCTACGACGTCTTCCTCCAGAAAGCCCTGCCCATCCTCGAAGAGACGACCGGGCTGTATCGCCGCGTGATGGGCGACACGCTCCGCCGCGCCTACGGCAAGGAGCTCGGCGACATCTCCGCCGCCCACGTCCATCACTGGCGCGCCGGACGCGAGTTCGACCATCTCTTCCCGCCGGAGAAGGTCATGCCGCTTTGCGCCGGCGCTTTCGCCACGCTCGGACTGCCGTTCGAGCGCGCGCACGGCATCCGCGTCGACGCCGAGAACCGGCCAGGCAAGCGCCCACGCGCCGTCTGCTACGCCCCGCGCGCGCCGGAGGAGGTCCACCTCATCCTCAAGCCGCAGGGCGGTTTCGAGGACGTGCGCTCGTTCCTTCACGAAGGCGGACACGCCCTGCATTTCGGGCATATCGACGCCGCGCTTCCGTACGAGTGGCGCGGATTACCGCGCTCGCATGCCATGTCCGAGACGTTCGCGTTCCTCATCGAGCACCTGACGGAAAATCCGCTCTGGCTCGAGCATGTCATGCACGTGCCGAAGGCCGCCGCGGAACGCCTGGCTGCCTGGTCCCTGCTCGGCGGCCTCTTCATGCTCCGCCGCCATATGGCGAAGCTCACCTACGAACTGGCATTCGACGAGAAACCGTTCGACGCGCCGCGCAACCGCGAGATCTACTCCAAGACGCTCAGCGACTTGACGGGCTTCGCCTACGAACCGGAGTTCTGGCTGGAGGATATGGACGGCGTATTCTACGGCGCCGACCACCTGCGCGCCTGGATCGCCTCGGCGCAAGTCGAGGAACACCTCGTCCGCAAGTACGGCGACCGCTGGTTCCTGAAACGCGATACCGGCAGTTTCCTCAAGGAGCATTTCGCCAAAGGCGTCTCCATCGACGCCGAAGAGCTGGTGCAGAGCCTCGGCATGACGGCCTGGGACCCGCTCCCGCTCATCCGGAAATTCGACGGGGTTTCGCGGCTGCTGCGCTAGAAAAAGAAAAACGCCCGTCAGCTTTGACGGGCGCGCGCGGCGCGCTTGAGCTTCTTGATCAGCCGTCGCCAGTACGGCAACTCCTTCCACCAGTCGATGGTCGTGATCCTGTTCGGATAGCGCCGGCGCATCCGGCCATAGAACCCTCCAGAGGCCTTGTCATGGAGCACGACGAGGATTTTCGCGTACCTGTCGAGGACTTCGCGCATGAGGCGATGCGCCACTCCTCTCCCCCGGTATCTCCGGTTGACGAAGATGTTGGCGATCGGCGCGGGGTCGTGGGCGAAAACGAGGCACCAGCCCATGACCCGGCCGCCCGAGAAGGCGACGATGGTCACCGAGTCCGGCGCGACGGACGCGAACCTCCACATGTAGCCGTACTGGAACGTCGCGTGCCGCAGGCGACGCTTCATCCGCCGATCCCATCAAAGTGGCGGTGGGCAGGTGTCTACGAGCGCAGCGTCCGTTCCAACAGCGACATACCTCTTCCCGGCGCCAGCGAGTAGACGCCTGCCCACCGCCCAGCCCACCCATCATTGACACGCCCCTCCGGGCGTGTTTTTCTTCTGGAAGCGTCCGACGCGAAAGGAGCCGCCATGTCCGTGCTCGCCCTCACCGAAACGATGCCGCCGCTTCGCGCGGCGCTCGCCCCGCTTGTCGCGCTCGTGGCGTGCGTCCTGCCGACGTTTGCCGTCATCCTCGCCGCCGGACTGTGCGCGCCCGTCCTCTTCGGCGCCTCGGCCTTCCATCAGACGGAAGGGGCGTCCTGACATGGGCGCCCGCGATCGTCCTTTTCCGCCTGGCGGCCTTCCCTACGAAGAGGCCAAGCTCTACAAGATGGCGTTCGACCTCGCGTACCGGAAGGAATACGTCACGGAGGCGTACGGCGTCGACGGACAGGGTATGCAGCTCGCCGTGCGCAAGCTCGGAGGCTTCGAGATCCACGTCGAGTTCCAGATCACGGTGCCCCAGAACATCATCCGCTTCACGGTGATGATCTGGTACGAGGAGCATCTGGTCTTCAATGCCTGGTGCTCGAGAATCGCCGAAAGCGGCGAGACGGTCGGCCTCGTCGTCACCTGTGAGGACGGGCCTTGGAAGGCCCACCTGCGCCGCCGCAGCGAATCCGAAGAGAAGGCCTGACGCCCCTTGACAAAAGGGGCTTTTTCTTTTATAGTCATCCCTATCCTGGGTACTTCGTACCTGGGTGATGTTTTAAGGGAGCCGGACGGCCGCGATTCGCCCAAAACAGGCGGGTCGAGGAAAGTCCGAACACCGTTCCCCGACGTAAGTCGGGGTCCAGAGATCGTTGCTAACGGCAACCGGGAGCAAGGAGTGGCATCATGTCTCGGGTTACGAGAGATGGTGGCAAACCCCAAGTCCAGGGAAGCTCGGTTTCGACCGAGCGTGCGGGCCCTCTTCGGAGGGTGTCCCGTGAGAGCCGCGAGGCTTGCACGGGACGCAACAGAAACATACCGCCACATCCTTCAGTGGAGAGGCCCCCGTCGCATGACGGGGCGTGGTAAGGTTGAAATCGTGAGGCAAGGGCTCACGCGGCCATGCAGTGATGCATGCCGGGGCAAACGCCGATCCGGTGCAAGAGCAAATTAGGTAGCTTGCTTGAGCCCATGGGCAACCATGGACCTAGAGAGATGGCCGTCCCCCGCCGGGCCGCAAGGGCCGACGGGAGACAGAATTCGGCTTACAGGCTCCTCTTAGAACGACGTGGAAACGCCCCGCCCAAAGCGGAGCGTTTTCGTTTGCGTCGAGGGTTGACACTTCCGTGTTTTTAGGCTATCCTCGCAGGTCTCCGACGCCATGCCGGCGGCTGGGATGTGCAACCACTGACCTCAAAGGAGGCCTGTGATGACCGCGATCAAGCTCGATCCTGTCGTACTCTACAAGCTGCTCTTCGAAGCGTCCTCGCCCGACGAGTGGCGCCTGATCTCCGCCAACCTCAAGAACGCGACGTGCGTCGTCAAAAACGCGCAGATCGGCCCGGTGTTCGATACCCGCTACGAACTGCTGGCGGATCTTGAAACCCCCGTGACGCTCAAGTCGCTGCTGGGAATGGACGCCACGGCCGATGGCCTGACGCTCATCTTCGCCCAGGGCGAGGAGCGTCACGAGCTGGTCTTGTCAAAATCGGACAAGCTGTCCGTCGATTACGCCTGCGACTCCTGCGACACGGTGGTCATCCACGGACCGAAGACCAAGCAAGAGCATGTCAAGAAGGCCGAAGGCGGCGGCATGCGTACGGTCGGGTACATCGGTCCGCTTCTCACGCTGAGGCACCAAGCTCGCTATAACGCGCGGCTCGAGGCGATGCGCAAGGCCGACGAAGCGGCGCGTGCTGAAACGGAGGCGCGACGCAAGGAGGAAGAAGGGCGGGTGGAGGCCGCTCGCCAGGCGTACGTCCAGGCCGCTCTCGAAACGCTCCTCAAGAGCGTCCGCGGAGCGATAATCGAGGACGCCCACATCGATGGCGGTGGCGGCGTCGTCATCACGTTCAGCGATGGACGAAAGATGACGCTCGATGTGCTATCGGAGTACTCCTACGGCGCCGAGCTCAGCATCGACATCGACGGCGCTTTCGTGAAGCTCTAGCGCGATCAGCCGTCCGGCGCATTCCCATGTGGAATGCGCCGTTTATCTTTTCAGGACCTTCTACGCCGACCCTTGCCGAAACCGAGGATTCATGGTGTAGTGCGCGCGCTCGTCGCACCTTCTGGCCGCGCCGAATAGCAAGGAGGCTATCGTGCCGCAAACGCAAGAACGTACCGCTGAACGACGCATCGATTGGGGTCATTCGACCCCCATGCTCCTCATCCACCTGGCGCCGCTCCTGGCCATCTGGACGGGCGCGAGCTGGACCGACTGGACCGTCTGCATCGCCCTGTACTGGTCGCGGATGTTCTTCCTCACCGCCGGCTATCACCGCTACTTCGCCCATCGCGCCTACAAGACCTCGCGCGCCATGCAGTTCCTGCTGGCGCTCGGAGGCGCCACCGCCGGGAACAAGGGCGTGCTCTGGTGGTCCGCGAACCATCGTGACCACCACACGCACTCCGACACGGACAAGGACATCCACTCGCCGACCCGCGGCTTCTGGTGGGCGCATATCGTCTGGATCCTGTGCGGCATGCACAAGGAGACCAAGTACGACCGCGTGAAGGACCTCGCGAGGTATCCGGAGATCCGCTGGCTGGACCGATGGTGGATCGTACCCATCACGGCCATGGCGTTCTTCACCCTCTGGCTCGGAGGCCTGAGCTGCCTGCTCATCGGGTTCTTCCTGTCCACGGTCGTCCTCTTGCACTCGGTGTTCACCATCAACTCGCTGGCGCACGTCTGGGGCAGCCGCCGCTTCGACACGAAGCGGGACGGCAGCCGCAACAACGTGCTCCTCGCCATCACCACGATGGGCGAGGGGTGGCACAACAACCACCACCACGTGCAGGCGTCCGCCCGCCAGGGTTTCTACTGGTGGGAGATCGACTGCAGCTGGTACGTCCTCAAGATGATGTCGTGGTGCGGCCTCGTCTGGGACCTGGTGGAGCCGACGAAGAGCCAGCTCGAACGCGACCGTATCAGACCCGGCGTGATGGACCGCGGGAGCGAAGCCTACCGCCAAGCCCGGCAGCGCATCCGCGACGCCAAACGGGAGGCGAAGCGCTCCTGGAACAAGAAGAAGCAGCGGCTTTCCGACGCCTACGCCTCGGCCAAAGAAGCCGCCGCGGATGCCGTCCAGCCTGCCGACAAGATCGGAACCGACCTCTGAACGCGCCTCCCCGCTCGGGCGGCGCTTTTTTGCAGCCAGGGCCAAAGGCTTGAACAATCTGCCTTAAACGGATAGGCTGAACCTACATTCCTATGCGCAGAAATCAGCTGACCTTCGCCGTCATCCTCCTACCGCTGGACTACCTGGCCCTGCTCGCGGCAGCCGTCACGGCGCACCGCCTCCGCTTCGAGACGCTCGTCGATCTCCGGCCGGCCATCTCGCTGCTCCCCTACCCGGAATTCCTGAAGGCCGCCATGCTGCTCGCCCTGGGCTACCTGGCGATTTTCGCGCTGAGCGGCCTCTACGCCATCGAGCGTCCGCGCCGCATCCTCGAGGAATCGGTGAAGGTCATCTCCGCCTGCACGCTCGGCGTGATGGGCCTCATCATCCTCATCTTCTTCCGCGGCGAACTCTTCACCTCGCGCTTCGTCGTCCTCGCCGCCTGGCTGCTCTCGATCGCCTACGTCATCGCCGCCCGCCTGCTCGTGCGCCTCGCCAACCGCCACCTGCTCAAGCGCGGCATCGGCGCCCGCCGCGCCATCGTCGTCGGCGGCAGCGACCGCGCGACCGAAGCGATCGTCGCGGAGTTCACGCGCAACCCCGAGCTCGGCTACCGCATCGTGAAGCGCTTCCCGCGCTGGGACGCGGCGGCGGCGGCCGAGGCTTCCGCCATCTGCGAAAAGGACGGGGCCGAGGAGCTCTTCGTCACCGACCCCGATACCGGCAAGGAAGCGATGCAGTCGCTCGTCGAATTCGCCGAAGACCGGCACTTGACCTTCCGCTACGCCGCCGACACCCTGGCCGCCCACGCGGCGCTGATGTCTACGACCATCGCCGGCATCCCCGTCATCGAAGTGAAGCGCACGCGCCTCGAAGGCTGGGGCCGCGTCTACAAGCGCGTCTTCGACATCGTCTCTTCGCTCGTCCTCATCATCCTGACCTCGCCGGTCATGCTGGTCGCCGCCGTCGCGGTGGTCATCGACTCGCGCGGCCCCGTCATCTTCAGGAACGAGCGCGTCGGCCACGAAGGCCGCAAGTTCAAGGCCTACAAGTTCCGCTCGATGCGCTCCGACCTCTCGGTGGGCGAACAGTTCGCCGGCCAGCAGGCCGCTCTCGACCTTGAGCGGAAGCTCATAGAAGAGCGCGGCATCAAAGCCGGCCCCGTCTACAAGATCAAGGACGACCCGCGCGTGACGCGCGTCGGGAAATTCATCCGTCGCTTCTCCATCGACGAGCTGCCGCAGTTCTTCAACGTGCTGATCGGCGACATGAGCCTCGTCGGCCCGCGCCCGCACCAGCCGCGCGAAGTCGAGAAGTACGAGCGGCATCACCGCCGCGTGCTGATGATCCGCCCCGGCATCACCGGCCTGGCGCAGGTCTCCGGCCGTTCCGACCTCTCCTTCGAGGACGAGGTGCGCCTCGACACCTTCTACATCGAGAACTGGACGCCCCTCATGGACGTCGCCGTCGTCCTCAAGACCCCGCTCGCCGTCTTCTCCAAGAAGGGCGCGTACTGATATGAAGATCGCCCTCGTCCACGATCATCTGGTGCAGGACGGCGGCGCCGAAAAGGTCCTGTTGGCCCTGCAGGAGGTCTTCCCGGGCGCGCCGACTTTCACGCTGCTTTACGACCCGAAGCGCGTGAGCGGCGACTTCGCGTCCAAGGAGATCCGCACGTCCTTCCTCCAGAAGCTCCCCTTCGTGCTACGGAAGTACCAGTGGGTGCTGCCGCTCATGCCGGCCGCCACCGAAGCGCACGATCTCTCCTCGTTCGACGTCGTCATCTCGAGCTCGAGTGCCTTCGCCAAGGGCGTCATCACCAGACCAGGCGCCATCCATATCTGCTACTGCCACACGCCGACGCGCTACCTTTGGAGCGACACGCACAGCTACGTGCAGGAGTTGAAGGCGCCCGGCATCCTTAAAGCCGCGCTCCCTTTCCTGCTCAACAGGCTGCGCGTCTGGGACCGGCTGTCCGCCGACCGCGTCGACCGTTTCATCGCCAACTCCGCGACCGTCGCCGGCCGCATCCGCAAATATTACGATCGCGGTTCCGACGTGATCCATCCGCCCGTCGAGACCGGGAAGTTCTCCGTTTCCGGAACGCCCGGTAAATATTTCCTCGCAGGCGGGCGTCTCGTCTCCTATAAGCGCTTCGACCTGGTGATCCAGGCCTTCAATCGCACGGGCCTCCCGCTCAAGATATTCGGAGACGGTCCGCTCGCGTCCGAGTACCGTAAGCTCGCGCGCTCCAACATAGAATTCGCCGGCAAGGTGGATGACGCGGCCAAAGCCGAGCTGTATCGGAACGCCATCGCCTTCATCCATCCTCAAGAGGAGGATTTCGGCATCACCGCGCTCGAATCGATGGCCTCGGGACGCCCCGTCATCGCCTACCGCAAAGGCGGCGCGCTCGAGACGATCATAGAGGGCGTGACGGGAGAGTTCTTCGACGACCAGGAGTGGGAGGAGCTCGCGACCGCCGTCATCCGTTTCGACGCGTCGAAGTATGATCCGCGCGAGATACGCGAGCACGCCGAAGCCTTCGACGTGAAGACATTCAAGCGTCGCGTCGCCGCCTACGTCGCCGAGGCATGGAAATCCTCGAAAACGCGGACGCCGCCGGAGCGCGCCGCTCGGGCCCAAGAATCAGCACGTGAACTCCAAAACGCATGAGACTCCCGTCCTTCGCCGCCGCGTCCGCAAAGCCGTTCCGACTCGTCGTCCGTACCGCTCTCGCCGGCGCGCTGATCGGTTCCGTCCTCTCCTCGATCGCGCCGGCGCGGACGACGGTTTCCCTGTCGTTCACCGTCGCCCAGCAGGCGCGGCAGGCCACGGCCGATTACGCCTATGACGGCTACTACGCCCTGCGCGCCGCCGAGCTGGTTTCCGATACGCTGATCAGCTGGCTCTCGACGCCATCGATCATCAAGGAGATATACGCTTCCTCCGGACATGACGTTTCCGACGACGAGGCTCTCGCTCTGGCTGGCCGCGCGTTCCGCGCCAAGAAATTCTCGAGCCAGAACGTCGTCGTCTCCTTCTCCGCCTCCGACCCCGCCGCCGCCGCTGACGTAGCGTCATCGGCTTCCGAAGTCCTTTCGGCTCGCGTCGGCGGCCTGGCGCGAGGCGCGGACGGATTTTCCCTCTTCTACGTCCTCGCAGGCGCGCCGGTCATCGCCAGCTCCTCCGCCGGTCCGGCCGCTGCGGGCGCGGCCGGACTCTTCGTCGGCGCGTTCCTGGGATTCGCTTTCGCCTACGCCGCCCGCACTGCGAAAAACCCGCAGCCTTGAGGCTGCGGGCAGAGAGCGGATCGCTCCCGTGGAATTTCGGTTCGGTGGCGGCTGACGGACTCTCCTTCGCGCGAACGCCTGACATGCAGATCGGCAACCTCCTGCTTCCAGCATGACCCAAGACACGGGAACTCTCAATCCGATACTGCTGATCGACGGCCGAGCCCTGTTGGACCCGGCCGGCGGAGGCGTCTTTGAATACGCGCGGCGGCTGACCGGAGCGCTCAAGACCTCCGGCCGATTCGATTGCCGGTCATGGGCCAACGCCTGGCACGGCGGGGCGGCCGCGGACGTCGATGTCCTGACGCGCGCGCCCAACAAGCTGCTGCACGCCTCGATGCGCTTCGCCGGACATCCGACGATTTCCGCTCTGGCCGGAACGCGGCCATCGGTCCTCTGGATGCCGAACGCGCACTTCGCGCCGGAAGAACCCGGCGTCCCGCTCGTCCTCACGGTCCACGATCTCTCCTGCGAACTCTACCCGGAATTCTTTTCCGTCAAACAGCGCCTCTGGCATCGCGCGGTCGATCCTCGCGCGCTCGCGCGCCGCGCGTCCGCCATCTTGGCCGTCTCGGAGACCACGAAACGTGACGTCATCGCGCGCTGGGGCATCGCGCCGGAACTGGTTACGGTCACGTACGAAGGTTCACCTGCCGTTTTTTCATCTGACGTAAAAGTATCAGATACTCCGGAGGCGGATGACGAAGTCAGGACGCGCCTGCGGCTTCCGGAGCGCTTCATCCTGCACGTCGGCGCGCTTGAGCCGCGCAAGAACCATCTCGGCCTGCTCGACGCGTACCACCAGCTTCGGCCTCAGGCGCGCTTCAACCGTCTTGGCCTTGTCCTGGCCGGTCCGTCCGGCTGGAACAACGCCGCTATCTTACGCGCCATCCGCCGAAGCCCGTACCGAGATGACATCCGCCTGCTCGGCTACGTCACGGAATCGGACCGCGCCGCGCTCTATCGCCTGGCGTCCGTTTTCGCGTTCCCCTCCTTTTATGAAGGCTTCGGACTTCCGCCTCTCGAAGCCATGGCGGCGGGACTCCCCGTCGTCGCGTCCCATGCGGGCGCGGTCGGAGAAGTCGTCGGCGACGCCGGCGTGCTGACGGACCCCTACCGCCCTTCGGAACTCGCCGACGCCCTGGCGGCCGTCCTCGACTCCCTTTCGCTCGCGTCCCTCTATGCCGAGCGCGGACGCGAGCGAGCTCGCCGGTTCGATTGGGATTCTTGCGCCAAAAAAACGGAGGACGCGGTCGCCCGTACCCTCCGTTGATCCGATCATTCGTCGAGGCTGATCGAGCCTCCGATGTCCTTCAGCACCGAGCGGTCATAGGCCGTCGCTGCGGGGTCGTAGTAGAACGCCACGCGCAGGTTCACGCCGTACTGCAGAAGGAAGAACTCGTCAGACGTACCGCCGTCGCCGTTCGACATCGTGACGGCGCCGCGCCGGCCCGTCTCTCCGAGATTGAAGGCCGAGAGGATCTCGATGCGGCCGCCCTTGCCGGTGACGTTGACACGGCCGGCGAACGGCGTGGTCACGCGGTAGTCTTCCGGGTATTGGAGGCGGAGCGGGCTCTGGGTGAAGAGCTTCCATCCGGGTTTGATCGCGATTTCCTGACGCTCCCGCGGAGCCAGGCGCATCGTGTCGATGATGCCGAGCGCCAGCGTTTCGGCGCCGTCGACGACGGCGGTATACGTGACGGTGATCTCGCGGTCGTTGCGCCCGTCGTCGACGTGGATGACCTGGACAGAATCGATCTCGCCGGCAGGATCGGTGTAGCCGATGGCGGCGCGACCGACCGCGGTGAAACGCCGGTAGCCCCCGTACTGCGGGAACGGCTTCGCGTAATAGCGGCTGAAGCCGGTGGCCGGACCGATGTGCACGCGCACGCTCGTGTCATAGACGGCGTTGGCCGTAGCGATGGCCTCGGCGTCCGGTCGGCGCGCGACCCGTATCTCGACGTCATCGGAGGAAGTCACGACGCGCTCGACGGCGAAGTAGCCGGCAGGAAGATCGAAAGACGTCTTCCAGACGGCGTTGTCGTACCGCACGGGAACTCCTGCTTCGGTGGCCACCCGGCAGGATCGGGCGGACGCCTCCAGCAAGGCGAAGACGCGGCGGCTTTCGGATTCCACCCTCCACGCGTTCCAGGCGACGAAACCGAGGAACGCAAAGTCGATGACCACGACGACGACGATCGTCCAGGCGGCGGCTGACTCAAGAGAGCGCGAACGTCCGAATTGATAGAACCGCCCGTTGTTTTCCTCCATATTCCTCCTTACGTTACGTTCAAGACCAGTATACATCGTTTAGCCGCCGAGTTCCTCCGTACCGCTGCCTGAGCCGGTTTCTTCGGTGCCGGATCCAGGATCAGCGCCGGTCGGCTCTGGTTCGGACGCCGCCTCCGCGACAGGTGCTTCTTCCTGCGCAGGCCGGCGATCTTCGACGCCGACGATCCAATATTCGAACGGCAGGTCTCCGACAGCCGGCGCGGTGAGATGCACGGTGAAATCGCCTTCGCCCTTTTCCGCGATCCAGTATCCGCCCTTCGGATCGCCGAGGAATGAGATGAAGACCCTGGAGTTCGGCTTCATGGCCTGGTTAACGATGACGGCGGCGGTGTATCCGTCTTTGATGACGCCTTCCGAAGTCGACGAGCGGTCTTCAGACTGCACGAGCACGACGTCTTCGGCCTGCAGAGTTTCGACCTCCGCCTTCTTGGCCGTGAGCACCCCGTCCGACGTCACGCCCCATGAGCCGTTCGTCGAGATGATGGCGGCGACGTTCGAGAGGACGGAGTCCTTGAAGTCGA
>JBBTWH010000007.1:0-10689 GCA_038062835.1 Patescibacteria group bacterium
TCCCGCGGCAGCAAAGGCGAGGTCGACCGCGCCTTCGGCATCCTCCGCAGCGCCGCCATCGGCATCTTCATCATCTTCCTGTCCGGCGTCTTCGTGCGCTTCACCACTCGCGCCCTGACCGGCGGCGTCTCGAAGATCGCGACGGTCGGCGAGACCTGCGACTCCGCCACGAAAAAGAGCGTCGAAAGCGGCGACGGCTTGTGGGTCTCGATTCCGGCTGGCATCGGCGCTGACGATAAGATGATTCCGGAGAGTCTGGAGTGCGTGAAGAAAGGAAGCGGCATGGTCAAAGACGGTAAGTGCGAGGACCTGAACGCCAAGCTGGCGGCGCACGGACGCGCCGAGGAATACGCCTGTATCGAAATCAGCGGGGCGAGCAACTGCGTCCGCGGTCTCTGTTCCGGAGAGGGTCTCGGAGGCGACTTCGCCTGCTGCCTGCCGAATATCGAGCCGAAATAATCCTGTACTATGCGCAAGATTTTCCAATCGGTTTTCGTTTGCCTTCCGCTCCTAGTAAGCTCTTTTCCCGTTCATGCTGCTGACAATTGGTACGACCAAGTTAATGTCACTGATTGTAACCTTGCGGATGGCTTCACGCCGCCGCCGGATTGGATCGGTGGCTCGCACGTGGATTTGATCGTGGAACGCGTCCCGCCGATTTTGGACAGTGCGAATGACGCGTGGGGGAATGCTTTTGAACAAGTCTCCGTATTTGCGGACGAGATGTTCACGGCAGGTAATCCCGCGGCCGCAGTCATGGAAGATTGGAAACTGAATGTCTTATTCTCCCAGATCAACATCGGCGGAAATCTCAACTTGGCTGTACGCGCATACGTCGAGGAGATCGCTCTTGAGACGGGCACGGATAAAAAACGGGCATACGCGCAAAAGATTTGCGACATCGCGATATTCGCGCGCGATACTGTCAACGGAGTGATCGTCAATACGATCGATAAGATGGCAGAGATATATAACGGCACCTCGACCACGCCACCAAGCGCAAGTCAGAAAAGCGTCGCAGAAGCGATGGAAAAAAACTCGGAACAAGTATTAGCTACGGCCGAAGCCGTTGGCAAGCCCAGGAGAGACGCGGCAGATATAGTCGCCGCCAAAGCCGCCGCTGATGCGGCCGCTCTCCGGACAAGCACGCTCGGAAAAGGCACCGCGCTCTCGCTCCCGCTCCCGCTCTCCGACATCACGCTCGAAGGCGTCATCGGCCGCGTCCTGAACCGCCTGCTCGGCGTCGTCGGCGCCGTCGCCTTGCTCCTCTTCGTCTGGGGAGGCGCGCAGTGGATGATGGCCGCCGGAGACTCCGCTAAGATCGATAAGGCCAAGAAGACCGTCGCCTGGGCGGCCATCGGCCTCATCGCCATCTTCAGCGCCTACGCCGTCCTGCAGCTGGTCATCGAAACTTTCTCGAAGTGATTCGCTATGAAGATGAGTCTGCGAACCGCCGTTTGTCTCTTCAGCCTCGTATGCGCTTTTGCGCTGACGTCTGGCGTACCCACCGCACTGGCTTCTCTGACGTATTATTGCTATTGCGGGCCCGCCAGCGGCGAATGCGGCGCTGACAAAACGACCGCGGAAGGACAGTTTCAGGAAGATAGCGAGGTCACCCCGGGCTCCCTGAGCGAGACGAGGCTGAACGATGCCTGCGCGCGAAAGTGCGAAAGTTTTTCCAAGTTTTTCTGCTCCGCCTCGCTTACTCCGCCGACCACGGCTAACTCGACGCTCCCCAACGTCGCTTCCGGCGACGGAGATTGCCCCCAGGGCACGGTCTGCCTGATCAATCCGTTGGACACCGCCAGCATCCCGGAACTCGTCGGCAACATCATCAAAGCCGCCGTCGGCGTGGTGGGAGCTTTCGCCCTGCTCATCTTCGTCTACGGTGGATTCATTTTGTTGACCTCAGCCGGCGAGCCTGCTAAAATTCAGGCAGGAAAAGACGCCATGAAGTGGTCTGTCATCGGCCTTGTCGTGGTATTCTCGAGCTACGCGCTCGTGGATTTCGTCCTCAAATCGCTGACGAAGTAACGTCGGGTAACCCAGCGACCTGTGAAAGGAGGTGACTCGAAATGACGAAAAAGACTTTCATAAAAGGCCTGATCAGCGCGACGATGGTCGCATCGATGGCTCTCCCCATGATCGCCATGGCTCAGAGCGGCACCGTGACCGCGAACGAGCTCCTGCCGACCGAAATCGGCACGAACATCGGTACGGGTACGACGGACATCCGCATCACGATCGCCCGTATCATCCGTACGGCCATGAGCCTCCTGGGCATCATCGCCGTTCTGATCATCCTGTACGGCGGCTTCAAGTGGATGACTTCCGCCGGATCCGACGACGGCGTCGGCGAAGCCAAGAAGATCATCACGGCCGGTATCATCGGCCTGGTCATCATCCTGACCGCTTACGCCATCGCCTCGTTCGTGATCAACAGCCTCGTTACCGCCACCTCGGCGTAGACGACCCTTCCGCCACGTCGGTCGCGACCGACGTGGTCACAAGGTCCGCCTGCTCTCCATTCAAGACACTATGCGTTTCAAACGCCATCTCCTTCCGGCGGCCTCGCTGGCCGCCCTTGCGCTCGCGTTCATCGCCGGCCCGGACGTCTTAGCCGCCTACGGTCTCGATACGGCCGCGGACGTGGCCGGCCTTAAGACCGATGCCGGCATCCCGGCTCTCGTGGGAAAACTGCTCAAGACGGCGCTCCAGTTCGTCGGCACGCTCTTCCTCCTGCTGATGGTCTACGCCGGATTCCTCTGGATGACGGCCCGCGGCGACGAGAAGAAAGTCGGCACGGCCAAGCAGCTCATCTCGGGCGCGATCATCGGCATCGTCATCATCGCCAGCGCCTACGCCATCACGCGCTTCGTCCTGACGGCGGCGACGGGGGAGGGGGGAACGGAAGCTCCCTCGGCACCGGCCGCAGAATCCGTCCTGGTCGGCGGGGACTGCACTGACTCGAGCCAATGCACCCCGGCATCCACCACGGTCTGCGACAACGGGAAGTGCGTATCGACTATCGAATGACCATGAAAAAAACGCTTTCAACGCTGGCCCTCTGGCTCGTCTACGTCCCCTCCGCGTACGCGGCTGATCTCGGAAGCGGCCTCCTCGACTCCGTCGCCGACCAGTCCGACATCAAGACGGCAGCCTCCTTGCCCGTCATCATCGGTAACATCGTACGGATAGGAATCGGCCTGCTCGGCATCGTCTTCCTGGTCCTGACCGTCTACGCCGGCTTCCTCTACCTGACGGCCAGCGGCGACGAAGATAAGGTCAAGCACGCCAAGGAGACGCTCCAGCGCGGCGTCATCGGCATGCTCATCATCTCCGCCGCCTACGCCATCGCCTCGTTCGTCATCGGAGCACTGACTTCGGCCACGACCGCCGCCGCCTAACCCTTCGAGATTCATAACTATCCATATGAAGAAACTCATCCTCGGGTTCCTCTCACTCATCACGATGGGCCAGATGGCCCTCGTCGCCCTGCCGGCCGGCGCGCAGGGATTCGACCCGTCCACGGGCAACGCTCTCGGCGGCCTGGAAGCGACCAACCTCGGCAACGGCCAGGGCGCCGGACAGGCCGGAGCCCAGCTCCCGATCCTGATCGGCAAGATCATCCGCACCATCCTCGGCCTGCTCGGCATCATCTTCGTGGTCCTGATGGTCTACGCCGGCTTCCTCTGGATGACGGCCCGCGGCGAGGAGGACCCGGTCACCAAGGCCAAGGACATCATCAAGCAGTCCATCATCGGCGTCATCATCATCTTCCTGGCCTACGCCATCACCGGATTCGTCATCAACGCCATCGTCAAAGCCACTTCGGCCTAAACCGAATCCAAGAAAGAAGAACGGCCCGTCTGCGAGAAGCAGGCGGGCCGTTTGAGTTCTGAGCCGAGGCTAGTAGGCGCTGGTCGTGTTCTCCTCGACGGTGAGCTTGGCGGTGCCGTTGGCGATCGTGTAGACCTTGGTGATGGTCTTGTACGGGGTCGCGTCGAGCATCGCGTAGCTCCAGGGGTTGCCGTTGTTCCGGAAGAACCGGATCTTCAGCTTCACCATGCGGGCCGCGCCGATCTCGACGAAGCACGTCTGGAGCGGAAGCAGCATCGAGACCTGCATCTGCGGGTGGAAGACGCCGGAGTCGCAGACGGCGGGCTGGTCGTCGATCTCGAACGAGAGCCAGGTGTTGAAGTCGGGTTCACCGTTCAGATCGACGTCGTCGCAGACGAAGCCGCGGGCGCCGTCGTCGCAGACCTGGTTGGTGACCTTGATCTTGCGACCTTGGGTGACCTGCCGGGGCTGCTCCCCGACGGTGCCCATGTAGACGCCGTGCTTCTGGCGCGCCCACATCGCTCCGGTCGAGGCCTGGCCTCCGCCCATCATGCCGTCGTTCACGGCGGGAAGGGTGGGGTCGGCGGTCGGCAGCTGCGGAGCGCCGGGCGGACGGTAACCGTCGCGCTTGGCGTTGGCCCGTCGCCACTCCAGGTCCTTCCGCTCGAGCTCCGCGTTGCGGCGCTCCATGGCGGCGTAACGGGCGTTCGAGACGCAACCGACTGACAGCACGATGATCGTCGCGATGAGGACGTTCTTCATGATCACTTCTCCTCCGACGGGGCGTCGGCGCTGGGGTTGGACTTCAGGACCTTCTCGCAGCCGGCGACGATCTTCGCGCGCTCGGCTTCGTCCTTGATGACTGACGTGTCCTGCATGATGGCCATGCAGCTCTGGCGGAGGGACAGGATGGTCGCTCCGGCCAGTTTGGGCACCGCGGCCTCGAGGCGCTCGATGCGCGCTTCCAGGTCCGCGACGTCCGGCGACTCGGCGTAGGTGCCTGGGCCGCCGTAGCCTCCGTAGGAAGCGACGGTCACGGGCTGGATCACCGTCGCCGTCTGGATGACGGCGCAGTTGTCCGGATGGAGGACGCAGGAGGGACCGGCCATGGTGCCGTACCCGCCGCCGTAGCCTCCGCCGGCCATCATGATCGGCACGGTGCCGCCGACGCTCGAGCCGGAGTAGGACTGCGACACGGTCGTCCGCTGGACAGGATGGATCCCGTCGTCGTGGACATAGGCGGTGGTGGACCGCCCCTGGGAAGCGCCGGCGAAACAGCCGGCAAGGGAGAGGCACGCGCACATCGTCAGGAATCCACGCATCGGAACCTACCTTCTGGGCCGAAGCCCTGTCTTGGTCGTTTTGGACGTATTGGAAAGACCGAATTGTGTCCAAGATTCGGTCAGGATCTCTCATTTCTTGAACAAGCCAATATAGCATAAAAGAGCGATTTTGTCAATGCTCATTGGCATAATCATCGAGGCGAACGGGGACTGTCCCCGAGCACAAAAAAAGCGCCCGCCTGGTCAGATGACCGGGTGGGCGCTGAGGCTAAGAAAGGACTGCTATAGGAGGGATTCCAGATCGTCGACGGCAGCGGCCGCGTCGTCGTACTTCTTGGCCTTGAGCGGCGGAAGCGGTGGCTTCTTGGCTCGCGGCGGCGAGATACGGGCCGCAGGTGCGGCAGACGGACCGGGTCCTGATGGCGGGGCCGCATAGACGGCCCGGTTCGACGCCGACCCATTCGGGGCGGACGTCGTGCCGGACTTCTGTCCGCCTTCGAGCGCATTCAGATACGCGCTCTCAGCCTTGTCGGCAGTCTCGGTGAGCACCGTCGGCGGCTCCTTACTCGTCAGCTGTTCCCAGCTGATGGTGCCCTTGTAGAGCAGGAAAGCGCCGAGGACCGCGCAGCCGACGCCGACGTACTTGGCCGAAGCCTGGAACGCCGACTTCCTGTCCTTGTCCTTGGCGAAGACGCCCATGAGGAGCAGCGTCGCTGGGACAATGACGAGGATGGCGGCGAGGATCTCGGAGCCGTTGATGGCCAGTAGCTGCTCCTGGAACTCGGCGAAGCCGAGCGCTCCGCCGGTCAGCCGGTCGATGATGAAGATGACGGTCATCCCGACGAGGAGTACGATCGCGGCGTAGAGCACGACGCGAATCGCCGGTCCAGGCTCCAAATTGAGGTGCAGGGCCCCGCATGCTATGGCACCGACCACCGCCCAGATGCATATCGTCCAACCCAGCGTAGACCACGCCGGGAAGAGCATCGTGAACAGCAGCGAGAAGCAGAAGATCGTGGCGACGGCCAGGATCATCCTGACCTTGTTACGGAACTTCGCCAGGTCGTCGGCATCGATGACCGTCGGCAGGTTCACGCCCACGAGTGACGTGACCTTGCCGAAGATAAAGCCGGTGACCTTGAGCTTCAGGTAGAGCAGACTCGCGATCCCGTCCGTGAGGACGTAGAGCATGATGCCGAGTCCGGCGAACGAGACGGTGCCGGCGGCCACGAGGACGTGGCCGAAGTTCGACCCGAAGCGGGTCTTCACTTCGATGCCGGCGACGATCAGGGCGAGGGAGACGCCCAGCCACAGCTTGACGTAGAACCACAGCTTCGAGAGCCATCGGAACGCGATCGGGTGGAACTTCTCCGCCAGGATGTTGGCGTGGAGCCAACCCGAGCGGGCGATGCCCTTCACGGAGTCCCAGAAGGCCGGGAGGCCTTCTTTCATGAGCTCATCCTGTGGGATGAGGGCGGCGGCGGCGACTGCGCCTCCGACGATGGCGGCCGCGGTGGCTGCCTTATCGGCGAAGGAAGAGGTCTTCTTGGCGTCGGACATGCGTACCTGCTTTCTGCTCCGGCGTGCGGAGCACGTGGGGTTGCGGTCAGTTGAGGTTGGTCAGTACGTACGCGGCGATGCCGAGCACGGACAGGCTGACGATGACGATACGTCTCGCCAGCTTGCCTTTCTTCCGTCCTGCGGCGCGGGCCTTGCGGGCTTCGCGCAGCTCGACAAGCTCCTTTTCGAGCCCGTCGTTGACGGTCTTGCGATCGTCCGCGAACTTCCTGATGTGGCCGAACAGCGCGCGGAACATCTCTTCGGTCTGCCGCTTCTCCTCCTTGAAGAAGCCTTCGACCTTCTTCTTGAGAGAGTCGGCCGGCGTCACCTTCCCGAGCAGGGCGTCGAGGGCGTGATGCCACTCTTCCCAACCCGTCTCCGGGTTGCGATGCGGCAGGTCGACGACGAAGCGGAACGCCTCGTAGCCATGCTTGCCGTTGAACGCTTCCTGGAACTTCTTCGCCAGGTCGGTCCCGTCGGGTCCGTCGAGACGCATGAGGTAGGTCGTCCAGAAGGTCTGGAACTTCCCGTCCTCGGAGTGCTCCGCGCGGAAGCGCATGATGTACTCCATGAAGTTCCTTCCGGGCACGATCGTCTGGGGCTTCTCCTTCTCCTCCGGCTTCCTGACGGAAACCGCGGGATAGCAGAGACCGCAGAGCGGCTTGTTGGCGGCGAGCGCCGACGACAGCGTCGTCGTGACGATGCGCGCGCCGGACGGACTGACGATGATCTTGCCGTCCTTGCCGCCGATCCTGGAAGGAGGCGTCGTATCCGCCACGTACTGCGAGACGGCCACGCACGACTTGTCGCGGTGGACGTGCTCAAGGACGAGGAATACCTCCCTCTCCGCCTTGTCGAGCGAGGATTCGATCGAAGCCTCGACCT
Source organism: Patescibacteria group bacterium (assembly GCA_038062835.1). GTDB lineage: Bacteria > Patescibacteriota > Patescibacteriia > SG8-24 > DYFX01 > DYFX01. The sequence continues at coordinate 7,569 of JBBTWH010000007.1, forward strand.
TCTTCGCGACCTCCGCGTTCTCCGGATCGTCCTCGAACTCCTTGAGGAGCTCGAGATTCTCCATCGAGACGGACTCGGCCACGAAGTTGGCCATGCGGACGATCGGGTGATCGCCGCCGAGCTCCAGCATGCTGGTCAGGGCGACCAAGCCTTCGCTCGCGAGCTTCATCAGCTCGGGGTTCTTGGCCGCCAGCTGGCGGAACCATTCCCGGTGCCAAAGGGCCTTGGCGATACCGCGCCCAGTGGCGTGGCCGACGCGATTGGTGAGGTAGGCCTCTACGCCGTGAGCTCGTTTTTTCTCTGAGGTATCCATGTTTCTCTCCTCGGTTGTCAAAGAGGCCTGTTCGGCCTATTTTCAGGCCAAAGCCACGTTCCTGGGGCGGATGATTCCGTTCCCATCGTGACTGGTCACGATAGCATATCCAGGCGCTTTTGTCAATGCTTTCTGACACTATTTTAGCTGAGATTAGAGCCAAAATACCGCTTGCCAAGCGCACATGGGCGCGATAAAGTGGAAGCGGTTCTCATTCATCACCCTTAGGCTATGGCCAAGCGCAAGACGCAGGCTAAGAAACCCGAGACCGTCAAAGTGGAAGACCACTGGCTGGCGGACGATCTCGAGGGCCAATTGTCGGTGGACGTCTATCAGAAACATGACGCCATCGTGGTGAAATCGACGATCGCGGGCGTGGAACCGGAAGACCTCGATATCTTCCTCAACCGCGACATGCTGACCATCAAAGGCAAGCGCGAGCACGCGGAGTCCGTCCAACAGGGCGAATACTTCGTGCGCGAATGCTACTGGGGCAAGTTCTCGAGGACCATCATCCTCCCGAGCGACGTGAAGAGCGAGGACGCCAAGGCGACCTTGAAGGACGGCGTTCTCACCATCGTGATGCCCAAGGCCCAGCACTCACGCAACATTCCGGTTAAACTTATCAGCTGAATCGCCCCGCGTCCGTCGGGGCGCACCCATGAGCGAGTCCAAGCGCGACACGAAGAACTTCCTCGGCTCCCCCAAGCGCGTGGTCTTGGCGGGGGTCTTGTGCTTGATATTCGTTTCCGGACTCATCGCCGTGCAGGTCGTACGCGCCGACGGCCGCATCCTTCCGAACGTAGCGGTGGGCGGTGTCGAAGTGGGCGGCCTCACGCCGCCAGAAGCCCGCGACCGCCTCGAGGAAGCCATGCGCGCGGTCAACGTCGGCGGCGTGCAGTTCCGCTACCAGGACCGCAGCCTGACCGTCCGCGCCAATGACAAGTCCTCCGCGCCGCCTTCCCAGTCACCCATCACCTACGACCTCGACGGCATGGTCCGCGAGGCGTTCGCGTTCGGACACGACGAAGGTTCGGCGGAATTGCTGAAAGCCAACATCCGGGCGTTCTTCGGCGAGGTGAGCAGTCCGGTCATCATGACCGTCGACAAGCGGGCGCTCCGCGACCTGATGAACCTCCGCTTCGGCGCGCTCGAGAAGCCCGCGAAGGACGCATCGATAGTCATCGCGCGCCGCGAGTCGCGCGCCGCCACCGACGACGCTTCCGGCACGCCGGCGATCTCCGTCGATTGGGACATCGAGGTCCTGCCGGACGCGGCGGGCGCGGCTTTCGATTACGATGCGGCGATCGAAGCGGCGACGTCCCGACTTTCCAGATGGCAAGGCGCGACGGTCGACGTGGCCGTGAAAGTGAAGGAACCTGACGTGACTTTCGCCGACGCCGAAGCCGCCAAACCGCGCGTCGTAAAGGCGCTCGAACGCGGCGACGTACTCCTGGCATACGACGATCTCACCTGGACTCTGAAGCAGAAAACCCTTGAAAACGCGCTTGAACTCCGGCCTCGCCAAGACGGCAGCATCGGCGTGGTGGTGAAGCGCGAAGTGCTCGGGCCGCTGCTCGACGTGGCGGCGTCGGACATCGAAAGCGACGCCAAGCCGACCAGCTTCACGGTCGTCGATGACCGCGCGACCGACTTCGTCGGCGGATCGATGGGCAAGCGCATCGACCGCGAGAACACGCTGGCGAGCGTCGACGAGCGCTTCGAATCTTCCGAGAACGGAGTCTTCCCCATCGTCGTGATGACGACGCCCTCGCCGAAATCCGCTCCGGTCGCCGAAGAGCTCGGCGTGCGCGAACTGCTCGGATACGGCACGTCGAGCTTCGCAGGGAGTCCGAACAACCGCCGCAAGAATATCGCCAACGGCGCGCGCCTCCTGAACGGACTGATCATCAAGCCCGGCGAGGAGTTCGGCTTGCTCGAACATCTCAAGCCGTTCGACGCCAAGAACGGGTACTTTCCGGAACTTGTCATCAAGGAGAAACGGACCGTGCCGGAATTCGGCGGCGGCCTGTGCCAGATCGGCACCACGACCTTCCGCGCCACGATGGGCGCGGGCCTGCCGATCACCCAGCGCCAGAACCATTCGTACCGCGTCGTCTACTACGAGCCAGTCGGCACCGACGCGACCATCTACGACCCGGCGCCGGACTATCGCCTCCTGAACGACACCGGCAGCCACGTCGTGCTCATCACGAAGCAGATCAAGGATACGCTCCGCTTCGAGTTCTGGGGCACGCGCGACGGACGCGTCCAATCGCAGAGCAAGATCAGGCAATGGAACGCCATCGCGCCGCCGGAGCCGAAACTCATCGAGACCTCGGCGCTCTCCGACGGCGTGAAGAAATGCTTCGAAACGGCGCACGGCGGCATCTCGACTTCTTTCACTTATACCATCACCTATCCGGACGGCACGGTGAAGGACAAGGAGTTCCGCAGCGTCTACAAACCCTGGCAGGCGCAGTGCCTCGTCGGCAAGACCGGCGCTCCGCACATCAGCATGGGCAAGGACGGTTCGCTGAACGAGAAACCCGTGACGGCTTCGGCTTCCGCGACACCCGCTGTCCAACTTCCCGGATTCAACTGACGCGCAGATGCGAAAACTCCCCGGACATGCCGAGGAGTTTTCTTTGTCGTCGGCGGTTTCAGCCGCCGTACTGTTGATCTGCAGGAATTCGCGCTCAAGAGGATGTCTTATAGGGGCGTTCGAGCCGGAGCCCGAAATGCCCTATGAGCCATCCCCATGCTTGTCGTGAGCGCGAGTTTCTAGAGACCAGGTAAGAGTCGGTC
>JBBTWH010000008.1:0-8081 GCA_038062835.1 Patescibacteria group bacterium
TCAGCTGCGGATGTTGTGAGACGATACCCCGTAGCTTGCTGCGGGGTTATTCATTCGAGTTGGAGGATGACGGCGTTCGTGACCAGCGCCGCGGCCGTCGTCAGGTAGCCGAAGTGGACGTTGGCGCAGGTGTCGGTCTTGCGGTGATAGTGCGGCGTCCAGTCGCCGCCCTCGTACTCCTGCGTGATCAGCACGGCGGGAATGCCGGCGTCCAGGAAGGAGACGTGGTCGGAGCGTCCCATCCGCGTGCGGATGACCGGGCCGATGCCCTGGGTGCGCGCGGCGGCTTTTTCGTAGAGCGCGACGAACGGGTCGCCGCGCGTCTCCGCGTCCGCCCGGCCGAGCTCGACCGCGCGGTCGCCGTCGCCGTCCCAGCCGATCATGTCGATGGCGTGGGCGGCGACGACCTTGCGGCCGTCGGCGACGAGGAACTTCACGAACACGCTGCTGCCGACGAGTCCGAGCTCCTCCTGGTCGAAGAAAGCGAAGAGCACGTTGCGGCGACGGACCTTGAGGTCGACGAGCCGCTCCGCCGCGAGCAGGACGGCCGTCACGCCGGAGCCGTCGTCGTCCGCGCCGGGAGCGACGCGCACGGTGTCGTAGTGGGCGCCCAGCACGATCCATTCTTCGCTCGGCACGGTGGCGCGCAGTTCGGCGTAGAGGTTCACGCCGGCGAAGCGGCGCCCGCGCACGTAGCCGTTGCGCACCTCCTCGTCGTAGGACTGCATCTTCGGCTCGAGGCCCAGAAGGCTTAGCCGGTCGGCGATGCGGAGGCGGGCTTGCGCTCGGTCCTCGGGCTCGAAGCGCTTCGAGGCGAAGTCGCAGAGGAACGTCTCGGCGTCGAGCGGCTTTCGTACGGGATCCTCCCCGCCGGCGGTCCGTCGCCGATTCGTGGAAGAGCAGGACGTCAGCAGGCACAGGAAAACGATCTTCGTCGTAACCCTCATCTTCCGCCTCCTCTAAAGGTGCTGGGATGATGATACCACACGCCTGCTGCGGGCGTTTTGCCTTGCCATGATATGCTGTGCGCATATGGATATCGTCATGATCGGCCAGAAAGGCCTGCCCGTCCGCGCCGACTCCGGCGGCATCGAGCGCCACGTCGACGAGCTCGCCACGCGGCTCGTGATGATGGGTCATGAGGTGACCTGTTACGTGCGCTCGCGTTACGTCGACGCCAAGGTCACGGAGTACAAGGGCGTGAAGCTTCAACGCGCGCCGTCGATCCCGACGCGCTCGCTCGACACCCTGACGCATAGCCTCTGCGCCACGCTTTCGGCGCTCGCGCGTCCGGAGGACGTCATCCATTATCACGGCGTCGGTCCCGCCACCTTCGCCTGGCTGCCGCGGCTCTTCAAGCCGAAAACGAAAATCGTCGTCACCTTCCACAGCCTCGACCGCCAGAACGCGAAGTGGGGATTCTTCGCGCGCCAATACCTGCGGCTCGGCGAGTGGGCGGCGACGCACCTGCCGCACGCCACCGTCGCCGTCTCGCGCAGCATCAAGCGGTATTGCAAGGAAAAGCTCTTCAAGGACGTCGACTATATCCCGAACGGCGCCAAGCCGAAGCCGCACCCCGGCGACGACCTCCTTTCAAGGTGGGGCCTCAAGACCGGCGGATACATCCTGACCGTCGCGCGGCTCGTGAAGCCGAAGGGCATCCATCACCTCGTGCAGGCCTATGACGGATTCGAGGACCGCAAGAAGCTCGTCATCGTCGGCGCCGGCGACGCGCACAGCGATTACGCCGAGGAGCTGCGCGCCTTGAGCGAGGGGAATTCCGCCATCGTCTTCACCGGCTTCCAGGACGGCAAGGCGCTCGATCAGCTCTACGCCAACGCCTACCTGTACGTGCACCCGTCGGAAGCGGAAGGCCTGTCGGTCTCCATCCTCGAGGCGATGGCGGCCGGACGCACCGTGCTCGTCTCCGACATTCCCGAGAACGTGGAGTCCATCGATCACAGCGGCCTGACCTTCGTGAACGCCGACGTCGATGACTTGCGCGCCAAGATCGGGGAACTCCTCAATCACCCCGAGATCGTCGAGGAAAGAGGATCGCGCGCGCGAAACTGGATCCGGCAGGAATACGATTGGGACGCCATCGCGAAGAAGACCGTCGCGCTGTACGAGAGGCTCGTAAGATAAAAAAACTCCGCGCGGGCGCGGAGGTCAGAAGATGACGGTCTTGTCGGCGCGGGTCGGGCCCGTCGAGATCAGCAGTCCTTCGGCGGGTTCGCCGAGCAGGGAGTTGACGGCGAGCGCGTGCTCGATGGCTTTGTGGTCGAAGTCTTCCCGGTCGGTCGTCATCCGGTACTTCGGCTTCGCGGACGCCAGCAGCGAGGTGAGACTTTCCTGATGGGCGAGGTCCTGACGGGGACCGAGCGAAAGGTCGCGTATCGTTCCGGTCGGCGTCTCGTACGCGTCGCAGACGTCCCAGGTCCTGATCGGCTTGAGGCGATCGAGGCAGGTGACGGCCAGCGCGTCGATGCCGCCGCAGGCCGCGATGGCGTAACGGATCGCGACGAGGTCGAGCCAGCCGACGCGGAACCCTTTCTGCCAATCGTTCATGACGTTGTCGGCGTCCGGCAGGAGCCGCGTCATCATGGCGTTTCCCGTCGGGAACGGCCCGGCGCCGTGCCGGGTGGCGTAGCCGCGGATGACGCCGATCTTGATGATGTCGCCGTCCCAGCCGTAGCCGTCGAGCAGGGAAAGGGCGTTGTCGAAGGTGCAGGTGCTCCAGGTGGTGTACGGATGGAATCCGCGCCACTCGTCGAGCAGGACGCCCTGCGCGCCCTCGAAGACCAGGTGGCCGTGCGCGCGTACGAGCGCGTGGACGTCGTCTTCGGAACGGATCCGCGCGTCGGCGAGGAAGGCTCCGAGCCGCTCGACCCAGCGTTCGGGGACCGACGCGTCTTCGAGGCAGGCGATTTCCGCGTGCGACCGCTTCAGGTTCCGGCACGCAGCGATGGCATCGGCCGCTTCCGCGCGTTTCCGTTCCTGGATCCGCCGCAGTCGTCGCGGCAGATCCGAAGCGCTCAGATGCGCCGCTCGCAGCGCCTCATCCGGATGACGGAGCGCGTCCGACGCGGTTTCGCCGACGCCGTGTCCGCAGGAACCGTGACGGCTTCCGCCGCGGGCGATCTCCCGCAGCCGGTTGGCGGCGCGCTGGAACGGGCTGATGATCAGGGCGTCCTCGGAAATGTCCGTGCGATGGAAGGCGTCCTTCACGCCGTTCTCGCGCAGGCACCGCTCCTCGCTCAGCATCGCCAGCGGACTGACGAGCATGTGCTTGGAGAGCAAGGTGCGGACGCCGGGACGCAGCATGCCGGAGCCGAACTGAGCGAAGACGTGGCGGCGGCCGCCGGGTTCGGTCACGCCGTGCGCGGCTTGGCTGCCGCCGTTGAAGCGGATGACCAGGGAGTCCTCGCCGACGCCGCAGAGGTAATCGGTGACGCCGCCCTTGCCGGAATCGCCGTAGCCGAGGTCGACGACGATGCTGGCGATCCTGTCGCGCGTGGAACGCATGGCGCTTCCTCCTTTCCGCGTTTCCGCGGATGAAAAACGGGGTCCCACATGATGTGGAACCCCGCAGAGTAGCCGAGTCCGGCCTTCCCGTCAACCGGTCAGGACCGGGCCGTTCAGAGCCGGCGCGTGCGGCCCTTGCCCTGGCCGGTCGGAGGCTCCTTGTCCTCCGCCGCCGGGCGCTCGCCGCCGCGGCCGATCGCGGCCGCGTACTGCGCCACCGCGCGGTAGACGCGGGCCGCCTGGTCCTTGTTCACGCCGCGCTTCTTGAGCGCGGGCGCGACCTCGGACAGGTCGGAGTAGGTGCCTTCGGTCAGGCCGATGAGCGTGGCCGCCACCAGGCTGGTGTCGTCCGGGCTCTCCTGGCCGATGACGTTGTCGCCGAGCCGCTTGCGCCACGACGCCTCGCAGCCGGCGTACTGGCGGCGGGGCAGGTCGGGGATGAGGAAGAACACGTGGTAGCGCTTCGAGACCTCGGCGATGATGTCATCGATCGGGATGTCCCGCTTGATGTCGTCGCCGATGACGCGCTTCACGATCTTGGCGCTGACCCGGCTGAAGCAGGGCTCGTCGCCGGTGATGAACATGTAGCCCTTCTCGCCGCGCTTCTCGAAGCAGTCGATCGAGGTGTGCCGGGCGGCGAAGTACAGCGCGAGATCGTACGACTCGCCTTCGTTCCCGCCGCCGCCTCCTTCGAGGTGGATGTTGGTCAGGTCCTTGTCCATGAGGCTGCCCTCGGACTCGAACTGGCCGGCCTGGAGCGGCGACTCTTCGCGCTCGCCGCTGGCTTCGGCATCGCCGATGGCCATGAACATGACCTGCGGGTCGGCGAGGGTGCCCTCGTCGATCAGCGTGGTCATGAGCTTGGGCAGCGTCTTCTTGGCGAGGTTCTCGGGGATGTCCTGCATGGACCCGGTCTGGTCCATGACGAGGATGATCGCGCGCGAGTTCGGATGGTTGTCCGAATCGCGGCTCTCGCGCATCGCCACCCCGAAGGGGTTGAGCGACGGGTGCATCTTGCGCTGGGCGAAGACCTCCTCGCGGGGCTTGTGCACCCGCGTCGTGGTGAGGGCTTCGTGCGCGTCTCGGTCGTAATGTCCACCGCCCATGATCGTTCTCCTTGTCTGATCCTGCGTTGCCGTTTCGGGTGAAGAAGCGAAGCTATTTCCTCTTGCGAGGCATAAGGAACGGGTGGAACGCCCGCGGGCCGTAGACGCTCTCGGCGATCTTGCCGAAGGCCTTCTGCAGCTCGAGCGCGTCCTTGGCGCGCGTCCATTCCGAGGGCTTCCCGTACATGCCGTGCAGGCGCAGGAAGTCCGCGATGGGGGTCGGTACCGACGCCGGCAGCCGGCCGTCCTTGGGGCTTCCCCCGAGGATGCCGATCATGCAGCGCGCCGACATGGCGAGGTCCATCTCCGGCGACGCCGCTTCTTTCGAGAGCAGCGCCTTCGGATAATAGGCCTCGTAGCCGTCGCTGACGATGGCGATGCGCTCCTTGCCGCTCTTGTACCGCACGGCTGCCGCCCAATCGAGCAGGGTGACCGCGTGGTTCTGGACGTGGAGGAGGACGTGCGATGGCACGATGGCCCCGTGCACGTAGCCGATGCGATGCGTCCACGCCAGGAGCGTGAGCACGCGGTTCCACATCCACACCATCGACTGTGGCTCGACGCCTTCGGGGTACTCCTCGATGACGTCTTCGAGCGTCCAGTCGAACAGGTTGCGGTCCCGGAGGACCGTCACCCGGCGCTCCAGCCCGTCGCTGCCGACGGTCGTTCCGTCGGCGACATATTCGGGCAGGATGCGGGTGAAGAAGTAGGCGCCCGGGTCTTCGCTGGCCTGGATGGCCTTGAGGACGCGGACCTCGTTCTTCATCAGGTCGGCATCGTCGAGCGTCCGGGAGATCTTCAGCACGACCCGTTCGGTCGGCTGATGGTCCCAGAGCGCGCGGAAGACGTCGGTCTTGTCGCCGCGGCCGATCCTGCCTTCGAGAAGGTAGGTGCGGCCCGCGACGGTCAGGCGCGGCAGATTCCGTCCGCCCAGGCGTTCGATGAGGAACGGCTTGGCGGGGATGTTGGTGACCTCGCGCGCTTCGACGAACGCCTTGGCGGCCTTGGCCGCTTCGGCGAACGAGCGAGCGTCGGCGAGGCCGAGCCGCTTCGGATCGTGGAGCATGTCCGCAGCGTCCTCGATGCGGGCGAGCGTCTTGCGTCCCAGCCTCATGTAGGCCAGGAACGCGTAGACGGACGTCCCCGCGTCGCGGAGCGCGCGCTCGAGCGCCGGTTCGATCCAGCCGTCCGCCCAGTGGAGGATGCCCTCGTCCTGGAGCGGCAACTCGCATCCGGGGAGGATGCGGAGGTCGTGCGTCGTCTGGGGTTCGGTCAGGTGACCGTCGGTCCAGGCGACCATGCGCAGCTTCATCGGCACGAGCTCGAGCCGCCCCTTGGGGCAGAACGGGCAGACCGCGCCTACGTCCAGGGCGAAGATCTTGCCGCCCACGTTGGAGAGCGGACTCTCGTCGCACCTGTCGCAGACCGGGGTCCGCGGGTCGATACGAGGCATGAGTTCCGCCAGTTCCTTCAGGGCGACGACCGCCGTCTTGGGGCAGGCCTTGTCGGCGGCCGACGCGAGATCGGCGGCCGAGATCCTGCGGACTTGTCCGAAGGTCGGCGGACCGTTTCCGAAGAGCGCGGTCTTGAGGGCCTCGGCCTCGTCGGTCTTGAGGCCCGCCGCCCTGGCGATCAGGAGCGCGAGCGCCCGATCCATCGGCGGGGGGAGCCTGACCGCGTCGGTCGGTTCATCTCGGATGGGCATCGTGAACCTCCGTACGATCGTTGTTTCGTTTCGGTTTTTATGGAAGGAGCAAGGCGGAAAGGTAGCACACGAGGGGACAGACGTCAACCGCCGTCGGACCACCGCCGTCGGCCGGAGCCCCCCGTGCGCTTGACAGGATGGGCCATTTCGTGTGAGATGACGCTTCCGTACCTTCCATTTCGTCCGCAGACAACGTCAGGCAAAGGAGAGACCCATGCAGGAAGAGATGCTCAAGAGACTCGTCGCCCTCGTCGGGGACGAGACCCAGGCCAAGGAGATCGCCGACAAGGCGGCCGCCGACGGCTTCACCGATATCGCCAGCTGCGCCACCGTCAAGGAAGACGAGTGGGTCGGCTACGGCATGAAGAAGGGCGCCGCCCGCAAGCTCCTTCACGAGCTTGCGGCGGCCGTCACGCCCACCGCCAGCTCGGCGGCCGTCACGATGGCGGCGTCGCTTCTCCCGCAGGTCCCGACCGACGAGTCGTTCCTCTCGAACCTCGTCAGCGGCGGCGTGCTCAAGCCGTCGGAGAACGACGTGCTGGCCGCCATCCGCGCGCTCAACGCCGACCGCTACGGCATCTTCGACATCGACGACAAGATCCTCGAGGCCATCGCGACCCGCGCCGAGGAGATGGAGGAGCCCTGGCCCGACCTCTACTACGACGTCCAGAAGAAGCTCGCCGTCAAGGCGCACGCGGAGGTCCTCCGGGCCCTCGGCGTGTCCAGCAAGGTCGTCAGCCAGGCCGAGGTGAAGAAGTTCCTCGGCCGCACGAACGAGATCTGGTCGCAGCTCGCCGGCTTCTACGAGACGGTCGACGGCTACGTCACCAACTGGCAGACCCAGATGGGCCCGCAGGCCATGATGGCCATGATGGGCGCGCTCGCCGGCGGCGGTGCCGTCGGCCCCTCGCCCTTCGCGGTCGAGGCGCCGGACCCGACGCCTCTCGTCGATCAGGCGCGCGGCATCATCGATCGCGTGAACAAGATGTTCGCCGGACCCGGCATCCCCGTGGCTCGCGCGCTCGCGGCCGACGCCCAGCAGCTCTCCGACGTGCTGAAGAAGCCGGAGCTCATCAACGCCATCGGCGCCGCCAACCGCGACGAGATGCTCAAGAAGCTCGGCATCGGCGTCGGCGCCGACGCCAGCCGCACGGAGACCTCGGTGCTGCAGTTCGCCCTCTGCGTGCTCAAGCTGAGCACGATCGAGACCAGCCAGCTGCCGCGCTTCGTCCTGGCCATGCGCCAGGTCGGCTCGACCATCCCGTGGTCGACGCTCACGACCGGCCGCGGCAACGGCGCCCGCGACCGCACGGCCGACTCGCGCTACCCGCGCGCCCCCGGCGACGAGCGCGGCAAGACCTACTAGTCCGCCTCAAGGGGAGACCATCGCGTCTCCTCTTTTTCGTACCCGTCTTCGCGCGCGGCCGTCTTGGGTCGGATGTGGAAACGAAACACCCGCCGAGTAGCGGGTGCGTTCGTTGACCGGGCGCGAGTTGCACGCGCCCCTGAAGCTCGGGCGTCATCGGGTAGCGAAGACGACGACGTTCCGTATCAGAGCTCGACGATCGAGATGCATGTCCACGGCTGACCATACGCCATCGGAATCATTCGGTCAATGGTGCCGAAAAGAAAGACGCGCCACGGCTCGAAGCCAGCCATCACCGCGCGCGGATGCGGAACTGCCAAAATAGCCCCGATCTTCCAACTAAAAGGGACTCTTCTTTTGGAAGAGTCCCTTTTGGTAG
>JBBTWH010000009.1:0-1750 GCA_038062835.1 Patescibacteria group bacterium
TCGAGAGACCGAGAGGCTTAGCACCAAAGAAGACCCGGCCGAAAGGCCGGGTCTTCTTCGTTTGGTGGCTTTTCATCCCGGGTGCTGATATATTTCCACATATGAATGAGCAGTTTCCCACCACTCCTGAAAGAGAGTCCTCGCACGAACGCATCGAGGAGGGCGTCTGGCGGCCAGGGAGCCTCGATCGCTTCACTGACAAGATGGCGGCCGGCGCCTCGACGAAAGAGCTTGAACGGCGTTCTCCTGACGCGCCGCTGAAACCACGGATGCGGATCACAGGCGACGTCAAAAGGACGATCCAAGACCCCGAAGAACTGGCCGCCGCGCTTGAAGAGGCGGGCAGCGTCGACTCCGTGGAAACGTTCCGCGACAAGAAGATCGTCGCCGGCATGCTGCTGACCAGGATGCTGCGCCAGCTCGATCCGGAAGCCGATCCTCGCGACATCCTGAAGACGCGCCTGGTCCATGGCGCCGATATCGCCGTGGTCGACGAAGCATACGCGGCAAGGCCGAAAGAAGAACTGGCCGCGATCGAGGCGGACGGAATGATCACGAAGCTGAAGCACCGCCCCCTCATGATCGCGGCGGCGGACTGCGCGCCGATCATCTTCTATGACCCGGCGAACGAAGCGCTCGGCGTCTTCCACTCCGGATACAAAGGCACGCTGGCGCAGATCGGCCGCCGAGGCATCGAAGCGATGTCCAAGGCCTACGGCAGCCGGCCGGAGGACCTGCGGACAGTCATCGGGCCGTATGCCGATGGCGAAAGCTACGAGGTCGGTCAGGACGTCTATGACCGCTTCCTGCACGCGACCGACGACGATGTCGCGCGATATTCCGCGGATGAGATGGCTGAGATGTTCCGCCCCGACCCGCGTAAGGCCGACAAGCATCTCTTCGACAACGGCAAGGCCATCGAGATCGGCTTGCGGCACGCGGGCGTACGACCGGAACACCTGGAGATCAGCGGCTATTCGACCATGCGAGATAATCATCTTTTTTCCTCCGACCGAAAAGAGGGCTCAAAGGATCGCGACAGCATGCTCATCATGGCGGTCCTGAAGTAGGTGTTCCTAGACCGGGCTGGTTGAGCCAGCAAAGACCCGTCATGCAAGTGGCGGGTCTTTGCTTTTTTGTGAAACGGCAACCTGTCCCTTTGGTACCAGGTACTGCGGTACCAGGTACGATGGCCAGGTATGGTGGTACCCTACTCTCGAATCCATAATAACAAACAGTCCGGCTTTCCCGAAGGAAAGCCGGACAAGACAGAGTACTAAGTTTTCGAGAAGGGACGAGACCCGAGGTCAGAGGGCCTTGCAATCCCGGCGCGAAGCGGCACCGCACAGCGGGAGGGCGATGCCATCCCAATGACAGAGGAGCTCCGGCTGGCCGTCCCACAGCTCGAGGGACGCCGCATCGGCGCGGCCGTCGCGACGGACGGAGCCAGAAAGGTCCATCACATGCGCGTCGGCTTGCGTCGACTCACTCAGCACGGTGGGGTGCTGGAGGTAAGCACAGACGCCCTGGAGCGCGGTAAGGCCACGCTCGTCCTTGCCGAAGGACTTTCGGCAGTCGCGAACAGTGCGATTACGGTTCTTGCGACCGTCCTGGATACGGATCCAGGTCGGCTGCGTGAATTCACGATGTGCCTTGTCGTAGGCGATGAAGGTCTCATCGTTCCCATCGAAGACGACACCGCCCAGCTCGCAGAGCCGCTTGAGGCCGAGGCGGGGCTCGGCAAGGATGA
>JBBTWH010000009.1:1850-72627 GCA_038062835.1 Patescibacteria group bacterium
GCCTGCCGCACGCAGCGCTTTCAAGCGGAGCGGAAGATTCCCGCAGGCTTGAATACAGGAGCGATACTAGCACAAATAAGAGTTTTGTCAATATCTTATGACAGGAGCCATGACGTGATCATGTTGACAGCTTGGGAGCGGCGTGGTATAGTTCGACCTTAATCAGCCGCCCCGGGCCAACCTGGGGCAGGACTCGATTCTCTGCTGCGGACGCTGTCGTCGTGAGCATGGGGCCATCGGGTCACTGATCACACGATATTTTTTTATGTCCGAACCGCAGAAAAGCGGCGAGGCCCAGTCCTTCCACGGACTCGGCATCGCCCCGAAGTTGCTGGAGATCCTCGCGCGCCACAAGTACGTGACGCCGACGCCCATCCAGCACCAGTCCATCCCCGTGTCCATCGAGGGCAAGGACATGATCGGCGTCGCCCAGACGGGTACCGGCAAGACGCTGGCTTTCGGCGTACCGATGCTCCAGCGCCTGGCCATCCATAAGGGCCGCGGCCTCATCCTCCTGCCGACCCGCGAGCTCGCCATCCAGGTCGAAGAGACCCTGGTGAAGCTCGGCAAGGACATGGGCATCCGCACCACGCTCCTGATCGGCGGCGCCTCCATGCGCCCGCAGATCGAGTCGCTCCGCCGCAACCCCCACGTCATCGTGGCGACTCCCGGCCGCCTGATCGATCACCTCGAGCGCAAGACGGCGGATCTTTCCGACGTCCGCATCCTCGTCCTCGACGAGGCCGACCGCATGCTCGACATGGGATTCCTGCCGCAGATCAATCGCATCCTCCGCACCGTGCCGAAGGAGCGCCAGACCATGCTGTTCTCGGCCACCATGCCGGAGGCCATCGTCGGCATCGCCGCGCACCACATGAAGATGCCGGTGCGCGTCGAGATCGCCAAGCAGGGCACCACCGCCTCCACCGTCACGCAGGAACTCTTCGTCGTCCGCAAGGACCAGAAGCTCCGCCTGCTCGACAAGCTCCTCGACGAGAATAAGGGCTCCGTCCTGGTCTTCAGCCGCACCAAGCACGGCGCCAAAAAGATCGCCCGCGCCATCCGCGGCATGGGCCACACCGCCGACGAGATCCATTCCAACCGCTCGCTGAACCAGCGCAAGGCCGCCCTCGAGGGCTTCAAGACCGGCAAGCACCGCGTGCTGGTCGCCACCGACATCGCCGCCCGCGGCATCGACGTGACGGGCATCGAGCTCGTGCTGAACTTCGATGTCCCGGAGAATCCGGACGACTACGTCCACCGCATCGGCCGCACCGGCCGCGCGGGACGCCTCGGCAAGGCCATCACCTTCGCCCAGCCCGAACAGGGCGACGAGGTCCGCCAGATCGAGCGCCTGACGCGCAAGATGCTGCCGATCACCAAGCTCCCCGAACTCCCGCCCGATCGCCCCGCGCACTTCGAGCGCGAGACGCCGGACCTCGGCGACCGCAGCGCCTTCTACAAGAACCGCGCCGCGCGCCCGCAGGGCGGACGCGGCGGCTACCAAGGTTCCCGTCCGGCCTCCTCCGGCGGCTACCAGGGCCAGAACCGCAGCCACAGCCCCTCCTCCTCGCAAGGTTCGAGCTCCCAGGCACCGGCTCAGTCCCAGTCCCGCCCGTCCTCCGGCTTCGGAGGCGGCGGCAAGGGCAAGCGCCGCAAGATGCCGCCGAAGAAGTTCTACTTCGCCTCGTAAAAGAAAATCCCCCGCGCCTGACGGCGACGGGGGATTTTCGTTTACCTTGACAATCGCCGGAAAAAACGTAAGCTTGCGCGCGGGAGGAAGAATGATCATTGACGCGCATACCCACATCCATCTCGATCCCGGCGTGAACGGCCAGGAGATCAAGGACCTGCTCGCCGCCATGGACGACGCGGGAATCGACAAGGCCGCGGTCTTCGCGGCGCCGATCAACGGCCTGACGACCGAACGGGTCCTGGCCGAGACCGAACCGTACCGCGACCGCCTGTTCGTCGTCGGGAGCGTCTCGCCGCTCATGTATGCCTTCCGACGGACGCCCGACACGGTCGAAGAGTGGCTCGCCAGCGGCCGTGTCCGCGCGCTCAAGTTCTACACGGGCTACGAGCACTTCTACCCGGCCGACGAACGGCTCCGCCCGTACCTGGAACTGCTCGTGAAGCATGGTCGTCCCGCGATCTTCCACATGGGCGACCTGTACGACAAGATCCGGGGCGCGCGGCTCAAGTACTCGCACCCGCTCCACGTCGACGACCTCGCCGCGGACATGCCGGACCTCAAGATCATCATCGCCCACGTCGGCTACCCCTGGGTCATCGACGCCGCCGAGGTCTGCTACAAGAACAAGAACGTCTACGCCGACTGCTCCGGCTTCGTGTACGGAGCGTTCGACCTCCGCTCGCAGGAGCGGTTCCGCAAGGTCTGGCGCGAGTTCGACGAGATCACCGAATCGTCCGGCAAGATGCTCTTCGGCAGCGACTGGCCGATCAGCGACATGCGCGGCTATGTCGAGCTCATCGCCCAGCTCGCCGGCAGCCAGCGCGAACCGGTCTTCAGCGGCAACGCCGAGAACCTGTTCGGACTCTGAACGAAAAACCTGACCCCCTCCCGCCTTCCCTTTCAGGGGAGGTTTTTTCTGATCCGCTTCCTCGAGGAAGTCGGCATCTCCTCGGCGTCGCGGTCGAACTCGTCGCAGGTCTTCATGCGACGGTCCCTCCGAATTCTTTGACGAGATCCGCGAACCCGTCAGGCAGGTTCTTGGCGGTCGTCTCGACGTGGATCTGCGGCGACGGCTCGACCAGGCCGTCGGTCCGCTGGGCGACCAGGATCGTCTTTACCGCCACGCGTTCGCCGAGCACGTCCATGATGGCGGCCTCGAAGACGTCGCGGTGCTTGCGGTCGTTCAGGCGGTCGCGGTACATGGCGTATTGGAAGCCGACGGTCAGGACGCCGGCGGAAGAATCCAAAAGCTCGGCCGCGCCGAGCATGTACGGAAGCCCATGGTTGCGCTTCTGCGAAGCGGCCAGGATCTCCGTCCACTTTTCCTTGATGGTCGCGAGCGGGACGTCGGACGCCGACCGTTTCTCCGGCACGGTCGATTCCGAAACGGTCGAGCGCTGGGCCCCGGCCTCCGCCGGGGTGGGGACAGCGGGTTCGGACCTTGCGGGCGGCGCTGGCGGCCTCGGTGGCGGTTCCTGGGGACGTTCGGCGTGAGCGGCGCACCACTCGACGAGCAGCAGCTCGAAACCGATTTCCGGAGGATCGAGCCGTTTCATCTCGTTGTGCGTCCGTACCAGACGGTCGAGCAGCGCGGCCGCGTCGGCGACGCTCGGCGCGCCTTCGGGGCTCTCCCCTCTCACCAGGCGAAGCAGCGTCTCGCGAGCGGCCTCCGACAGCGCGACGACGGCACGGATCGGATCGATCCCGCCTTCCATCATCGCTTCCCAGCGCGCGAGCGTAGATGCCGCGTCTCGGGCGTACATGAACGCGAGAAGATCGGAAGACGCCTGCGCCGGAACGATCGGCAGGACGAGAGCGGCCGTCTCGGCAGTGACCTTCTTCTGTCCGAGCGCGAAGACTTGGCTCAAAAGGCTCTCGGCGTCGCGCAGGCAGCCTTCGCTCATGCGGGCGACCGTCTCGAGGACGTCGGCGTCGACGCTGAAGCCCTCGTCCGCGGCGAGGCGTTCGAGGCGCGCGGTCATCCGCCTATGATCGATCTTGCGGAAATCGAAACGCTGGCAGCGCGAGACGACCGTCGCCGGCAGCTTGTGCAGTTCGGTGGTGGCCAGGATGAAGACGACCTTGGCAGGCGGCTCCTCCAGCGTCTTAAGAAGCGCGTTGAAGGCCGAGGTCGACAGCATGTGGACCTCGTCGATGATGAAGACCTTGTAAGCCAGCGAGGATGGCGCGAAACGCGCGTGCTCGATGACCTGCTCGCGGACGTTGTCGACGCCGGTGTTGGAGGCGGCGTCGATCTCGATGACGTCCAGGGCGCGTCCCTCGGAAATCTCGACGCAGGGCGCGCACGCGCCGCACGGGTCCCCATCCTTGGCGCGCGCGCCGCAATTGATCGCCTTCGCGAAGATGCGGGCGATGCTCGTCTTGCCGACGCCGCGGGGTCCGGAAAAGAGATAGCTGTGCGCGACGTGTCCGGTCGCGGCTTCGTTCGCCAAAGCCGCCTTGACGTGTTCCTGCCCGGCGACCTCCGCGAAGGTCCGGGGCCTGTACTTGCGGTACAACACGGTCATGGCACTTCGTTAAGGAGTCGTCGGATGGTCCGAAACCTTCTTGATGACGTTCTCGACAGCCGCCCACTTGCTGGGAGCGTTCTTGGGAGCGAGGATGACGGCTTCGTCGCCGGCATCGGCCTTGAAATAGGTGATGGAAGCCTTCAGGACCTTCCAAGAGCGTCCGCCGGCTACCACGAGGTACTGGCCGGTCTCCTGGTCATAGGCCAGGGTGCCGATGATGCGCTGGCGTTCGATGGGGCCGATCTGCTTGTAGATGAAATTTCCGCGCGTGCCGATCGTCAATTTCAGCATGTCGCCTTCGACGAGCTTGGACTTCGAGGCGTAGTTGGGCGGCACGAGGTAGCCCTTGCCGTCGCCGCCGACCATGCCGACGCCGTCGAAGACGCCCTCGACGACGCGGTCACCCTCCGCCGCTGCCACAGTCGCGGTGCCGTCGTCGGTCCTGACGATCGGCGTGAAGACGAGTTTCGGTTCCGGTTTCTGGTCTTCGGCGGAATCGGTTCCGTCTTCGAGAAGCTTCAGCGCGTTATCGACGGATTCGCGGACATCGCGAAGGATGCCTCTCAGCATGGCCGCCTTCGCAGGCGGGAGCTTGGCTTCCGGGATCTCCTGCACGAGCGTCGAGACGGCGTCCGGGAGCGGGTGGGCGTTTTGATCGACGGCTTCGGTCTGCCATTCCATATTTCTTTTGGTTATTTCCGTTCCTGTATACCACGCCCCGGGATGGCCTTCAAACTGTGGATACGTCGCTTATATCATCCGCAGGCGTTCCTGGATCTCGGCCTCGACGATATCGCGGTCGCGGCCGTATTTGAGCCTCGAGAGCTGCTTGATGGCGGCCGTGATGCTGTCGTCGCCCTTGGCCGGAGGATACATCGCCATGTTGAAAGGACGGCTGGCCGTGTTGTCGATAAGGAGCTTGGCGTTGGCCGTATAGGCCTCGACGTTGACCAGGTCGAACGGGGTGAAGACGGGCGCGAATTCCTTGCCGAGGAAATCCGCGTCCTCCGTGCCGATGCGGAAGGCCATCATCGTACCGACGTTGCCGAAGACGGCATCGCGGATCGTGTTGTCCCCCTTCGCGGAAATCTGGCCGATGTACTGGTGGGCGATGATCAGGTCGAGTCCGTACTTGCGGGCCTCGGAGAGGATCGTGGCGATCGAGTCAGTGATGAAGTTCTGGAACTCGTCGATATAGAGATAGAAGTCCTTGCGTTCCTTGGCGTCGATGTCGGTGCGCGAAAGCGCGGCCATCAGGATCTTGCCGACCAGCACCATGCCGATGAGATACGCGTTGATGTCGCCGAGCTTGCCCTTGGAGAGGTCGAGCAGCAAGATCTTCTGCTCATCCATCGCCTTGCGGACGTTGATGGCGCTCTTCTGCTGACCGATGATCGGCCGGACGATGTCGTTGGTGATGAAGGGCGTCAGTTTGGAGGTGATGTACGGCACCATGTTGGCGAGCGAGGCCTCGCCGCCGGCTTTCTGCGCTTCCTTGAGCCAGAAATCCTTCACGACTTGCGTCTTGCACTTCGAGAGCTTGTAGGCACGGAACTTCTCGTCGGAAAGAACGCGCGGGATCTCGAGCAGGGTCGAGCCCGAAGCGGGGTCGTCCATGACGAGGATCATGGCGTTGCGCATGTACTGCTCGAACATCGGGCCTCCGGATGACTTGAGATCGTAGAGCTTGTCGAAGATCTTCAGCATCTCGTTGATGACGAAGGTCTTCTGCTCCGGATAGCGCTCGTCATATTCGAGCAGGTTGAGTCCCATCGGCCTCTCGGCGTCGGCGGGCGAGAAATAGATGACGTCGTCCGCGCGGCTCTTGGGCACGAAGCCGAGGCAATCCTGTGCCAGGTCGCCGTGCGGATCGATGACGCAGACGCCGCGGCCGGCCTCGATGTCCTGTTTGACCATCGACTTGATGAGCTCGGACTTGCCCGAGCCGGATTTTCCGATGACGTACATGTGGCGGCGTCGGTCGTCCTGCTTGATGCGCACCTGGTGCTCCTGGCCGCGATATTTCACCGCGCCAAGCAACACGCCTTCCTTGGGAAGGTTCGGCGGAGGCGGCGCCTTGCGGGCCGTCAGCCAGCGGATGTTCGGCGTCTCGGTGGAAGTCAGCGGCAAGTGCCAAAGCCCGGCAAGCTCGTCCGGCGTCATCACCATGCGGCGCCGATCATGGAAGATGCGCAGGATGAAGTCGCTGACGATGCGGCTCTTGGATTCGCTGACGCGCTTGAGGTGGTTGCCGTACTGGGGGCTGGAGAACTGGTTGAACGCGCCGATGACGTTGGACAGGTAGCTGGCCGCGCGGCCGGGGACGGCAGACGAAGCGACCAGGTTGACGTTCACGTCCAATCCGATCTGGCCGAGCTTCTCTTCCATCGATTTGACCATCTGTTCTTCGGAGGGAGACAGGCGATATTCCTTGGCCTTCTCGCCGGTCTTGGATTCGCTCTTCTTTTCGGACGCGAAAGCCGCCATCAGACCGAGCTTCTTGCGTGCCTGCTCAAAGGAGCGTCCTTGCTGCATCAGGGAAGCGATCTTCAGGCCCTTGCCGCGCCATTCCTTTTTCGCCGAACGCACCAGGACCTGGATGGCGGCGCCGTCGGCGGCGGCGACCTTGGCCAGCGCGTTGGTGAGGGCGTTCAGCGGATCGGTCTCGAGATTCTTGTAGGTATGGAGAGGAAAGAAGCTCTCGCGCCCGAATACGAGATGTGCGCTGGCTACCTCGGCCTTGGGCTGGAAAAGATTGTAATCCACGGTCTCCTCGATCTGCGCGAGCGGATACTGCGCGTGGATCTGCTGCTCCATGAATTCCTTCCGGGCCTTCGGCACGGCGACATAGAAGGTGACGAGGCCGTCCTTGGCGACGATCTCGAAACTCACGACGTCGCCGCGGCCCGAAAGCCACGCGCCGAAGCCGCGCTCCGCGCGCGACCCGCCGATGCTCTTGAAGACGCCTTCGGCCATCGCGATAGCGGCCTGGATCTCATTGAGCGACTTGTCGCGCGTGCCGGCGTCCTTGTCGCCCGCCTCTTTGGGCACCGTAAGCGTCAGGACGACGTTGTCGAAGCCGCGGGCGATCCGCGCGCGCGACGTCAGGACCTTCCGGATCACCCGGACGACGATCAGCAGGACGGCGAAACCGGCGGCGAGCGGGGCCGCCTTCAGGAGCCACGGCGCCAGCGCAGCGATGTCGAAGGAAATCATAAGGGTCCGCGCTTGCGCTTTTCCTCTTCCGCCAGCGCCATGATCTTGTCGGTCTTGATCTTGGCTTCCTGTATCAGGAAAAACCTGTTCACGCCGGGGATCATCTTCAGCCAGCCGAGGATGAGCCCAAGCGCCTCGCGCGCCTTCACCTTGGCGCCGCTCACCATCGCGACGATCTTACCCGTCACGCGCTCCCCTTCCTTGCGGAACTTCGCCTGAAGAGCCGGGTTCATCCGGGAATAAACGTCCGCCAGATCCTCCTCGAGGATGCTTTCGACGCCGCGCGTCGTGGGATCCTTGCGCGCGGCGGACGATGCCGGGGCGGGCACCGGAATCGGAGCGGCCGGAACCGGGTCAAGCGCCCGTTCAGATCCGCCTGCAGGAACCTCAAAAGAGGCGCTTGTCTCCGGTGACTCAAGCGCTCGGCCGGGCAGTTTCGGCGTCTGTTCAAAGCTGGGAGTCCCTCCGTCGGCCATAGGCGTTTAACGGCTCCAGTATACCACGGTGGTCGGACCCTTGCCTTCCTGGAGGCCATTGGGCATAGTGAGGCCGTTGCGCAAAAGGAACTTCTCAAAAGGACCGGTGCCGATGTCCAATCCCAAGCGTTCGCGTGCGTCAGGAAACGTCATACCGCTCGACGCCGGAAAAAAGGACCGAACGACGCCCATGCCGCTGACCGCGCCCGCGCCCCCTCCCATGATCGCCTGCCTCAAGGTCAAGGTCGTCATCGGCAAGGACGGCGAGGGAAAAGACCTGCCGCCGAGATGGGTCGAAGTGGCCAACTACCCGTCCGAGGGCGGCCTGGAGGCATTCTACGATCTCATCCATCGGGCGCCGGACGACAGCTTCCTGACCGCGGACGCAGCAGGCTCGATCCCCTTCGCCTCGATCGTAGCCATCCGACGACCCAAGGACTCGTGCGAGGAGTTCCCGGTCAAGGTGGGCGCTTCGCCCAACGGATCGCCGAAACTCCACTATCGGAGGCTCCGCGTGAAGTTCGGCCGCAACCGAGACGAAATCGTCGACATCGCCAACGTCCCTTGGAGCGAGAACGGCATCGCGCACTTCGCTCTCTTGATAGGAAAGCATCGCCGCTGCGATTTCCTGACCTCCGACTACGGCTTCCTGAACGTCGCCGGCGTCGACCTCGAGGATCTGACGATGCCTGGCGACCCGCCCACGGCCGCGCGCGCGAAGTTCCGGCCGGAAGACATCCTTCGCCTCGAGGATCTTCCGGAATGAACGAAAGCCCCGACGTCTCCGGGGCTTTTTTCGTCTTCAGGCCTTCTTGAGCCTGGGGCCTTGCTGCGTGTCCTCGACGATCCATCCCTTGGCCGCGATCTCGCCGCGCAGACGGTCGGAAGCGGCCCAGTCCTTGGCGTCACGCGCGGCCTGGCGTCCGTCGGCGAGCGCGCGCACGTCGTCGGGAGCTTCGGCGGCGGACGAGCACAGGTCGATGCCGAACGTCTCGCCGAGCGCGCGCTCGATGAACGCGCGCGCGGCGGCGGCCGCGACCGGCGTCATGGAACCGTCGTCGAGCGCCCGGTTCGCGGACTTGGCCGCCTCGTTCACGACGGCGAGCGCCTTGGAGACGTTCATATCCTCATCCATCGCGGCTTCGAACGCCGCATCGTCTGCGGCAGATGCTGCCGAACCGCCGGTGCCGGCGGAGGCTCCGAGACGCGCCAGGAGGTCGCGATAATACGCGACGGTCTTCTCGGCGGCGTCGAGACCGGAGAGCGTGAAGTTCAGCTGGGTGCGGTAGTGGGCCGAAAGCAGCAGCCAGCGGACGGCGGCGGCGGAGTGTCCCTTGGCGAGCAGGTCGTTGAGCGTGAAAAAATTCCCTTTTGATTTCGACATCTTCTCGCCGTCGACGACGAGGTAGGTGACGTGCAGCCAGTGCTTCGAGAAGATCTTGCCGGACGCGCCTTCGGACTGCGCTATCTCGCATTCATGGTGCGGGAACTTCAGATCCTCGCCGCCGCAGTGCAGGTCGATCGTATCTCCGAGGAACTTCTTCGCCATGGCGGAGCACTCGATGTGCCAGCCTGGGTAGCCGAGGATGCCCTGCGGGCCCGTCCATTGCATCACGTGATCAGGGTTGTGGATCCAAAGCGCGAAATCGGCGGGGTGGCGCTTGTCTTCCTTCACTTCCACGCGCGCGCCGGCCACCAGGTCCTCGACCGTGTTGCCCGAGAGCTTGCCGTAGCCCGGGAACGAAGCGACCGAATAGTAGACGTCGCCCTTCGGCGTGACGTAGGCATTGCCTGCCTCGATCAGCTTCTCGATGAGCGCGACCATCTGCGGGATGTGCTCGGTCGCTCGGGGATGCTCTGCCCGCTTGAAGCCGAGCGCGTCAAGATCGGCGAAAAAAGCCTTCTCGTAATGGGCCGCGATTCCGGCGGGCGTCCTGCCTTCTCGCCGGGCGGCGACTTCCATCTTGTCCTCGCCCTCGTCGGCGTCGTTCAGCATGTGCCCGACGTCGGTGATGTTCATGACCAGCTTGACCTTCTCGCCCTTGTGCTCCAAATACCGCCGCAGCAGGTCGACGGTCAGGAATGTCCTGAGATTTCCGATATGGGCGTCGTGGTAGACGGTCGGGCCGCAGGCGTAGACGGTGATTTCGCGGCCGGTTTCAGGCGGAAAATACCTCTCTTGCCGGCTCAGCGTGTCATGCAGTTTCAGCATATATGCTACAATAGCAGCAGAAACGCCCTCTAACAATATCGTATGCCCATGAACACTGCACCCCCGGCTGCCAAGGCCCTGGGAGGCATGCCGGCTTCCAAAGGCGGCTCGATCCGCGCCCTCAGCGGAATCGTCGGAATCGTGCTCGGATTCGTAGTCGGCTACGGCGTCGGCCGCGTCTCGACCGGGACGCCGATCAATCCGCTGTCAGGCTCCACGAACGGAGTGGATCCGGCCGCGCTCGCCGAGGTCCAGCAGAAACTTATCGCTGCGGGCCTGCTGACGCCGCTCCTGGAAAATACGCCGGTCCTGTCAGGAAAGATCGTGGCTATCTCCGGAAGCAGCCTGACCCTTGAAGCGGACCTCAGCCGTTACGATCCGCTCGGCGCCAAGGGGCTGCCGACGCGCCGCATCGTGACGCTGACGGACAAGACTGAGTATGCGCGCTATGAACAGCTCTCGGCCGAAGAGTTGCGTAAGGAACAAGAGGCGTTCGACGCCTCCCTCCGGAATCCGGAACCGGGGGTCCCGCCTCGTCAGCCGCCTGCGCCATTCAGGCAGACCGAGGCATCGTCTTCCGACCTGAAAATCGGAGACGCGGTGACGGTCCAGGCTGCTGGTGACATCCTTTCCGCCGAGTCGTTCGAAGCCGTACGCGTATCGATTTCACCGCAACCGATCGCGGAACAGGTCCAGAACGCTCCCCCGGACATGCCGGAACCTCCGCCGCCGACCGCGCCCGACTCCGCAGCCGCCTCCACGGAGCCGCCGCCGGAAGTCGTCCGATAGAAGAAAAAACCGCCATCAGGGCGGTTTTTTTCTTCGGACCCTAACGCGACTTTTCTTCAAGAATCCGCAGGCGCCGCTCCAGGTCATCCACCCGGCGCTTCAGGCTCACGGCGTCTTCCATCTCGGCTTCAAGACCATCGATCCTCAGATCCAGCTCCTTGGCGGCGTTGATGAGCACGAACGTCAAGGCGCTGGAGTCGAAATCGTACAATTCCGTCTTTTCGATATCGCCAGGATCCAGCTTGGCGTCGAACGTGTGGATGGTGTACGGGACGATCGGAAGAGCTTCCTGGGCGATGAGGCTGATGCCTTCCTCGCCTTTCGGCGTACCCGCCTTGCCGTTCAGCCGATAGCTGACGGGACGCAGCTGCCGAATCTTGTCGAGACCGTCCGTAAAGTCCTGGATATCATCCTTGAGACGGCGATCGGAAATGATGCTCCACGTGCCGCTCGTAGGCTTGCCGGCGGAGTTGGCCGAGAGATGCAGCTGATAGGTCGCATCGGACACTCCGATGCCGACGTACCCGCCGTAGACGGTGTCTGCCCCGTTCCAGTTCATGAACAGCGTCGACACGGCTCCGCTGGAGTAGGCCTGGATCTCGTTCGCATCGATGGCGATGAAGTCCGCGCCGCCTTGCGAGACCTTCATAGGTGGGTAAGCGCCGGTGGCACCGAGGTCGTTGCCTCCCCTGACTTCCAGCTTCGCGTCCGGCGCTGACCAACCGATGCCGACATCTCCGCTGACGTAGGCCTTGCCCGCGCCGTAAAACGCATACGAGCTGCCGCTGCCATAGACGCCGTACGTCCCGCCGCTGAAGTATCCTCCGTACGTCGAGCCGCCCCCGTTGACGCCGGTAGATCCGCCCGAAGCGGCGACGGCGGTGCCGCCCGCGTTGACGACCACCCCCACTCCTGTCGTCGTGCCCCGCACGCTGACAGCCGTATCAAGAGCGGAGAAAGCGACACCCGTGTTGCTGACGCCGATATACGTATTGATCTGCCTGCCGCGAGCGGCGACGGCGTCGAGCGTGTCTTCCTCGGCACCGCAGTTCACCCAAGCGCCGTTCTCGTAACATTTGAACTTATTGCTGAGGGTGTCGTAGTACAGCATGCCGTTCGCGCCGGTCGGGGCGGCGGCCATGCTGCCCAGCACGAGCTCGCCGTTGACGGTCGCGCGGTCCGTCGTCGCATCTCCCAGCATCGAGCCGCCTGTCACGGCGAGAGCTCCGCCTACCGTGACCGTCGCGGCGTTGTCGGCGATGATGGAGTTGCCGAGCGCCGTCGCGCCGGTGAATTTCGGCAGGGTGTTGGCCGTGCCGCTGCCGGTGAAATCGTCGGCTGCGCTGGCGTCGCCGGTGTTGGCGATCGTCAGCGTATCGGTCGTAGCGTCGCCCGTGACGCTGATGCCGGCGCCCGCCGCCAGGTTCAGCGTGTCGGCGGCGGAATCCGGAAGCGGATCCGTGCCGGAAGGAGCGTTGATCGTGCTCCAGGCGTTCGGCTTGCAGTCCGACCACGCTCCGTTCTCGTAGCAGCGGAACTTATTGGAGGTGGAGTTGTAGAAAGTCATGCCGTTCACGCCGCCGGGATCGGACGAAATCGAGCCGAGCGTCAGCGTACTGTTGTGCGTAACCGCGCCGACAAGCAATGCGTTGTAGTTCACGTAAAGCGAGGAAAAATGTCCGCCCCATCCGGTCGCCGATTCGCCGAAGACGCCGTCCGCGCCACCCAGTCCTTGCCCGTGGACGCCCTTACCAAGCCCGCTTGCGGCGGTGTTGACGCCGTAGACGCCCTGGCCCGAACCGGCCGCGGTGCCGTAGACGCCGTACAAAGTCCCGCTACCGGATACGCCCGTGCTTCCGGCGCCGGTGGACGTTCCGACAATGGCGTTGGGATCGATGGTGTAGGCCGAAACGGTCGTGGCTTTCACCCCTCCGTATACTTCGAGTTTATTGGCCGTGGGCGCGCCGCCGATCGCGACGCCGGAACCGTCATCTTGGATCTGGGAGTCGCCGACGGTCGCGCCAGCGCCCGTGAACTTCGCGAGATAGTTGGGCGTGCCCGCGCCGCCAAGCGTCGCCGGGCAGTTCACGCCGTTCGCGCGGCAGACGCTCTGTCCAGCGACGGTCAGGTTTCCGGTAAAGGCACCCGTGCCTGCGACGGTCAGGTTGCCGGCCTGGTTGACGCTCAAGACCGTCGAGCTGTCGGCGTTGTTCCTGATGTTGAGGGCGTTGCCGGCCGTCGGGCTCACGATCTTGACCGAGTCGCCGGTACCGCCTGAACGGAAATCAGCTCCGATGCCGGCCGCGCCGATACCTTGGGAGCGGATGCCGATGCCGCCCGTCGCGAAGACTCCGAAGGAACCGGCGGTGTTCGTGAAATATCCTCCGTAACCGGCCGCGCCGGTCGAGACTCCGTAGACGGCGGTGTTCGCGTTGCCCATCACGCCATAACCGGAGATGCCGGACTCGAAGCGTCCGCCGGCGGTCACGCCGTTGCCGTAGACGCCATAGCTGGTCGTCGGATCGGTACCGACGCCGTACAGTCCGAAGCCGGTCGCGCGGGCGGCGATACCCGTCGCGTCAGCCGCGACGGCGCCGGATCCGACCGCGATGGTCGTCGTGGTCGTGCGCCCGCGGGCGGCGACCGTCTGCAACGTGTCGGCTTCAGTCACCACGCCGGTGATGGTGCCCGTGACGGTCAGATTGCCCCCGATCGTCGTGTCGCCGCCCGCCGCCACTCGGAACTCGTCAACCGACTCGTTCTGGAGCAGGAGCAGGCTGCCGACCGAGGCCGCGTCGATGTTGCCGTAGAGGAGGTTCTGTCCGGCGCCCACGCTCAAAGCCGCGGAGCCGAGCGAAGACATCCCCGAGAGCGCGTTATTGCCGGTGAACGTGCCGTTGGCGTTATAGAGCGCGACGTTCGTCGAAAGACGCGCGTCCGCGAGCGTGCCGCTCGAGATGTTGCTCGCGTTCAGCGTGGTCAGGCCCGCGCCGCTGCCGGTGAAGGAGTTAGCGACGTTGTTGAACGTGACGGCGCTGGAGTACGTGCCCGAGATACGTCCGCTCGGCACCGTGCCGCTCGTCAGTTGCGACGCGTTCATGGACGTCAGTCCCGCGCCGCTGCCGGTCAGCCCTCCGGATGACGTCAACGTGCCGCTGACGGTGAGCGCGCCCGGAATCACGACGTTGTTGGTGGCGGAAACCGTAAGCCCAGTCACGCCGTTCGTGACGAAGCTGATGGTGTCCGCCGTGCCGCGGAAGATGCCGGTGTTGGTGTCGCCGGAAAAGGTCAGTGACGGAGCCAGGTTGGTCCCTGCCGGGAGTGACAGCACGCCGGTTATGATGGACGTGCCGACGTTGTTGATGATGGTCCGCGCGGCACCGCCGGTCACGAACGACATCGAATCCGCTCCGCTGGAATACAGGCCCGTGTTGGTGTCGCCGATGTAGCTGTACGACGGAGCGCCGGCGCTTCCCGACGGAAGCTGCATCTGGCCGACCAGCGTGACGCGCAGGCGGTCGGCGGCGGCGTTCTGGAGCAGCAGCAGGCTGCCGTTGGTCGATGCGGCTCCGACGTTGCCGTAGATAAGGTTGTCGGTCACGAGCGACATGACCGGAGCGAGAGCGCCGGTCTGGAAGGTGCCGCCGAGCTTCTGCGAGCCGGAAATGTTGATGCTGGCCGCCTGAGCGGCGCCAGCGATATCGACGTTCTGGATGACGGACGGATTGCAGTTCGGAGGCACGCAGGTCGGGGCCGCGAATTGCGCGTGAACGGAGCCCGCGACGGCCAAGACCGTCAGCGCTGAGAAAGCGGCGGCGATCCGGGTACGGACGTTCATGAGGACGCGCATAACTCGCATGATTCCCTTCTATCTTATCACTCTTTGCGCCCGCTGAATATCATCATCGCGGCGATGGGCGCGACCAGCCAGACGAACTTGGCGGGGTCGGAAACGAAGACCATCCTGGTCTGGTCCGAGAAGACCGTCATGGCCGATTCCGGCAGGAACGTCAGGCCGACGCTGATCAGCAATCCGACGTGCAGGACGCTGAACATCACGGTCTGAAGGAGGCGTCCTCCCCCGCCGGTATCGAGCGAGCGGATGAGCGCGTTCTTCGAGAGGAAGAAGAACAGCAGGACGAAGACGCCAAGGAAGGTGCCGATCTTGAACGCGAAGTCGTTGACGGAGACCGCCGCCGAGATGTCTCGGATGTAGGGGGCGTTGGTGACGACCGCCAGGCCCATGTAGATGGAGACCATGATGACGACGATGCGGTCGCGGCCGAGCGTCAGGCCGTAGAGCAAGGCGCCGATCATGAAGAACAGCAGCAAAAATACGTCCCACGTCGGCGCCGAAAAATCCAACTGCCCGAAAAAAGGCATACTGAGGACAGTATACCTTATATTCGCCTATTTTCGGCTAACTTGTGGGGATAAGTCGGCGCTCCGGGTCAGTCATCCGTTCGCTGGCGCCGGGAAGAGGAATGCCCCTCTTTGAACGGACGCTGCGCGAACGGACGCCTGACCCTCCGCTTTGGAGGAGACGGGGGAGTTGCTATCACCCCGGCGGAGGCCGGGGTCCACGCTCAAACGTCTTCATCTCTCAACTCTTCGAGAAGCTGCTTGGCTTTGCGGGAGAGGTGCTTCGGGGTCTTCACGATGACGCGGACGTAGTGGTCGCCGCGGCCGGAGCCGCGGAGATGCGGGACGCCGCGGGCTTTGAGACGGATCTCTTCGCCGGATTGGACGCCGGACGGGATCTTGACTTCGAGTTCGCCGTCGAGTGTCTCGACGGGTTTGGTGGTGCCGAGCGCGGCGTCGGAGAACGCGACGTCGAGATTGGAGTAGACGTCGAAGCCGTCGCGTTCGAAGCGTGGGTCGGATTTCACGCGGATATGGAGGTAGAGGTCGCCGCTCGGCGTGCCGCGGACGCCCGCTTCGCCGCCGCCGGAGACGCGGATAGTCTCGCCGTCGTCGATGCCGGCGGGAATCTTCACGGTGACCGAGGATTTCTCGCGCCTCGCGCCTTCGCCGGCGCATTCCCTGCAGCGGCTTTCGGGGACGTTGCCCGCGCCGTGGCATTCGCCGCACGTCGCGACGGTCTCGAAACTGCCGAGCATCGTGCGCTGCGTCTGACGCACGCGCCCCTTTCCTTCGCAGCGCTTGCACTGATGCATCTTGGCGCCGGGCGGGATGCCGGTACCGGAGCACGACGCGCAGGCGACGGGCTTGTAGAGCTCGAAGGTCTTCTCGGCGCCGAAGGCCGCCTCGGAGAATCCGATCTGGGCGTTCACCTCGATGTCTCCGCCTCGCGCCTGACGGCGTCCGCGTCCGCCCATGCCGAACATGTCGCCGAACATCTCAGAGATGTCGCCCATGTCGAAGTTCGCGCCGCCGTTCTGGAAGCCGCCGAACCCGCCGAAGCCACCGCCTGGACCCCCGCCTTGGTCGAAGGTCTGGCCATACTGATCGTATTGGGCTTTTTTCTGGGGGTTCGAGAGGACCTGATAGGCCTCGTTGATTTCCTTGAACTTGGCCTCGTCGCCGCCCTCCTTGTCGGGATGATGCTTGTGCGCCAAAACCCGGAAGGCTTTCTTGATCTCCTCATCGGAGGCCCCCTTGACAATGCCGAGAATTCGGTAATAGTCTTTACCCATTGGAGCTCATTATACAGCCACGTAAAGCGCTTCGCGCCACGTGGCAGGGAGGGTGTCATGCACCTTTGCACGAACTGTCAGACCGTCGATTGGGAGAAGCGGATCGAAGACGATCTCAAGCTTTCCAAGAACGGCGGCAAGGTCAAGGCGAACTGTCCGTACTGCACGCACGTCGGCGGCGGCCGCGTCCGCCTACTACATTCGTCGCACAGCCTGTGCGACGTCTGCGCGAAGGAGCGCGGCGAGTGCCAGGCCTGCGGCGCCTCGACAGGCGATCTTGCCGCGAAGGAAGCCTTCGAGGCGCTCTTCGACGCCTACGTGACGCTGGTGAAAACATATGGTGCCACGGCGGCACGGAAGATCCTCACCGACGCGACGCTCGCGAAGGAAGAGGAGCCGCACGTCGCGACGCTCGTCGCGCTCGACGTCGGAGAGGTCGATTCCGCCCAGCCGCATCAGAGGTATCATTACCGCCTGAAGCGCGGCATCTGGACGAAGGTCTGGGGACAGCTGTCCTTCGCCGGGCGTCCACCGCGCTGCGCCCGTCATGGTCCCCCGCCACGCAACGCGCCGGCGATGGTCCGCGCAGAGAAGTGCGGCCACTGGACCGCCGGCCACCGCGCGAAGTGGTGCCTCGTCTGCGCCGTCGAGCATCGGCAGTGCGCCGACTGCGAGACCTCTACCGAGTAGAGGTCTCTTTTTTGTCCACTGTCGCCCTGACGAACGTCAGGGCCCAGCACCGCACGCGAAGCTATAAAGGTCTTTCCACTCCGGATTTTCTTTTTCTACCAACTCGATCTTCCAACGTCGTTTCCAATTCTTCAGTTGTTTTTCCCGTGCGATCGCGCTCAGCACGTCCGTCGCGCATTCGTACCAGACGAGGCTTGTGATGTCGTACTGCGAGGTATGGCTGTCGGCCGCGTGTGTCCGATGCTCGTAGACCCTCTTCACAAGGTTTGATGTGACTCCGATGTACAACGCGCCACCTTTCCGATTCGCCAGGATATAGACGTAGTAGTTTCGCATTTGGTACTGGGCCCTGAATCAAGTTCAGGGCGACAGTACTTTTACTGGCCTACTGTTTGTCAACCACTTCGCCTTCGATGGGGCCGTCTTTCTTGTCTTCCTTTGGGGCATCGCCGGCGGCCGGCTGTTGCTCCTTATACATCTCGCCGCCGATGCGCTGGGCGAGATTCGTCAGCTCGTCAGCCGCTTTCTTGATGGCAGGCGCATCGTTGGAGTCCTTCACCTTCTTCAGCTCTTCGACTTTCTCTTCAAGCGCTTTCTTGTCTTCGGGCTTCATCTTCTCGCCCATGTCCTTGAGCATCTTCTCGGTGGTGTAGACCATCGTCTCGGCGTTGTTCTTCAGGTCCACCGCCTCGCGCTTGGCCTTGTCCTCGGCGGCGTGCGACTCGGCGTCCTTCTTCATCTTCTCGACCTCGTCCTTGGAAAGTCCGGAGGACGCGGTGATGGTGATCTTCTGCTCCTTGCCGGAAGCCTTGTCCTTAGCCTTCACGTTCAGGATACCGTTGGCGTCGATGTCGAAGGTGACTTCGACTTGCGGGACGCCGCGCGGGGCCGGCGGGATGCCGTCGAGCATGAAGCGGCCGAGCGATTTGTTGCCCTCGGCCATCTCGCGCTCGCCCTGGAGGACGTGGATCTCGACGCCGGGCTGGTTGTCGGCGGCGGTCGAGAAGACCTGCGTCTTGGCCGTGGGGATGGTGGTGTTGCGTTCGATGAGCTTCGTGGAAACTCCGCCGAGCGTTTCAAGGCCCAACGAAAGCGGCGTGACGTCGAGCAGGAGGACGTCCTTCACGTCGCCCTGGAAGACGCCGCCCTGGACGGCCGCGCCGATGGCGACGACCTCGTCGGGGTTCACCGAAACGTTTGGCTTCTTGCCGAAATATTTCTCGACGGTGATCAACACAAGAGGCATGCGGGTCATGCCGCCGACCATGACGATCTCGTTGATGTCGCTCGGCGAAAGTTTCGCGTCGGCAAGCGCTTTCTTCACGGGTTCGAGCGTCTTCGCGACGAGGCCGCCGACGAGCTCCTCAAGCTTGGCGCGCGAAAGCGTCACGGTGAGGTGCATCGGGCCGGTGGCGGGGTCGGAAGCGATGAAAGGCTGGTTGATTTCGGTGGTGGCGGCGGTGGAGAGCTCGATCTTGGCCTTTTCGGCGGCTTCCTTGATGCGCTGGAGGGCGAGCTGGTCCTTCTTGAGGTCGAGGCCGCTCACCTTCTTGAACTCCTCGACGATCCAGTCGATGACGATGTTATCGAAGTCGTCGCCGCCCAGGTGCGTGTCGCCGTTGGTGGCTTTCACTTCAACCGTGTCAGCGGAAACTTCCAAAACCGAAACGTCGAAGGTGCCGCCGCCCAGGTCGTAGACGACGATCTTCTCGTCCTTCTTCTTGTCGAAGCCGTACGCCAGCGCGGCGGCCGTCGGTTCGTTGATGATGCGGCGCACCTTGAGGCCGGCGATCTCACCCGCGTCCTTGGTGGCCTGGCGCTGGGCGTCGTCGAAGTAGGCCGGCACGGTGATGACGGCTTCCTCGATCTTCTCGCCGAGCTTCTCTTCCGCGTCGGCCTTCAGTTTCTGGAGGACCATCGCGGAGATCTCCTGCGGCGAATATAGTTTCCCGCCGAGTTCGACCTTCACGCCCTCGCCGTCCTTCACGAGCTTGAAGGGGAAGAGCTTGGCGTCGCGCTGGACTTCCGGATCTTCCCAGCGGCGGCCGATGAGGCGCTTGATGGAATAGAGCGTGTTGGCGGGGTTCACGACGGCCTGGCGCTTGGCCAAGAGGCCTCCGACGCGTTCGCCGGACTTCGTGACCGCGATCATCGACGGCGTGGTGCGCGCGCCTTCCTTGTTTTCCAAGACTTTCGGCTGGCCGCCTTCGATGACGGCCATGCAGCTATTGGTGGTTCCGAGGTCGATTCCGAGGATCTTCATAGTTGTTGGTGATTACGGTTCAAGACCCCTCCTGCCTCCCCTTTCAGGGGAGGAGTATCCCGGATTCTCCCCCTCTGAAAGAGGGGGCAGGGGGAGTCTTAAAGGATCATTTGTTCTTCACTTCAATCTTGATCTCCTTCTTCTCGCCTTCATCCGCTTTCGGAATCGTGATGCGCAGCAGCCCGTGCCGGGATTCCGCTTCGGCCTTCTCGCCGATGACGGCCGCGGGGAGCGCGACCTTGCGCTGGAAGGCGCCGTAGCGGACTTCCTTGTAGAGATAGTCCTGTTCGTCGACTTCGGTGCGATGCTCGCTCTTGCCGCGGAGGGTCAGCACGCCGCCTTCGACGGTGACTTCGACGTCCTTGGGATCGACGCCCGCCAGCGGCGTCTCGACGATGACGTTCTCGCCGTCCTCATACACGTCGACCGCGGGAATGAACCCCTTCGACATATCCGCAAGCGCGCGCTCCGCGTCGTCGAACGGGTTTTGGTTTTTGGGGAGGAGGGACATAGGCTTACTGGGATTCGCGCATCTCTTCGCTGTAGAAGTCCTCAACGATTTTTTCCTTAGTCAGAAAAAGCTTGACCGGCTGTCCAGTGATCTTTTCCCAAATCGCGCGGCCAAACACGTAGAGCACAGAGAGGACACGGAAGAAGAAATAAAGCATGAAGAAGGCCTGCCAAACGACACCGGGCACACCCAGTACCTTGTCCGGGAACCTCGAGGTCAGCAGGAAGCCCAGCAAGAGAACGACGCTTTCGGCGCTCAGGAACAGGCCCCAGCGCCGCCCAACCGCTTCCGCAAGAAGAGCCAGCGCGTCCTTGAGCCTGTGGTCAGGCATCGGCACCACCCTATCCTCAGGAAGGCCGTAAAGTTTCGGGTGCTTGTGTGCGAACTTGAGCATATTTTTTTCCGAACCCGAGGGCATCAAGCTTTTTTCCATGTCAGCCAGAATCGCGTTGTACGCTTCGTTAACTTCTTTAAACTTCTTAGGGTCTCCACCCTTGTCGGGATGATGCTTCTTGGCCAACTTTTTGTAGGCCTTCTTGATTTCATCAATCGAGGCTGACGGTTCAACCTCAAGGACTTCGTGTGGGGTCATACTCACTCCGCCTTCGCCTGGAAGCTGGCGCCGGCCGCTTCGAATTTGACCAGCTTGTTGATGGTCTGGACGGCGAGCTTCATCGACGTGGCGCCGGATTTGTGCTTGGGGAGGTCGCGGAGGCGGATCTTCTGTTCCTTGGCGCGGTTGCCGTTCTCGTCGACGGCGCGCGAAGGCACCGTCACGAGCATGTCGGGGTCGAGGCGGAAGAAATTCAGGAAGTTCCCCCACTCCTTGAAGGAGAAGCGGTGGTGCTGGTAGTCGGATTCCCACTCGAGATCGCTTTTGAACACCATATGTTTATTTGTTCACGATGACTTTAGAGGGCCGGACGACTTTGCCGTTGATCTCGTAACCGGTCTGGACTTCTCGGAGGATCGTCCCGGAGATAACTCCCCCTGCCCCCTCTTGCTCCAAGAGGGGGGAATCCTCTTCACCGACAGCCTCGTGCCGCATGGGATCGAACTTCTCGCCGCCGGTCTTGATGGCCGTGAGGCCGAGGTCCTTCATCGCGTCGTCGATCTGCTTCTGGATGAAGCCGACGCCGAGGGCCCAGTTGAGGACCGTCTTATCCTCGGTCTTGGGCATGTGGCTGACGGCGACGTGGAAGTTGTCGAACACCGGGAGGAACCGCTCGACGACGCGGAGCGTGGCGTATTGGCCCATCTCCATCCGCTCGCGGGCGACGTCTTTCTGGAGGTTCTGGTAGTCGGCGAGCGCGCGCTTCCAACGCTGCTCCATCTCGTGCAAGGAGACGTCGTTGGAGGGCTGGGCCCCGGCCTCCGCCGGGGTGACATCAGGGGAAGTACGCTCCACCGAAAGCGCGGTGATGTCGGCGCTGCAGGAGCCGTGCTCCTCGCACCAAGCTTCGCACTTCTTCATCGTCTCCTCGTCGCGGTAGTGGAAGCCGCATTCGGGACAGGCGTAAGTTTTCTGTTCTTCGTCGGGCATAGTTTTCTTTTTCCCCCTCTTGAAGCAAGAGGGGGCAGGGGGAGTTATCTTCCGAGGGGATAACCCCTCCGGCCTTTGGCCACCTCCCCTTGCTTCAAGGGGAGGATCTAATGTCGGAGCGCTTCTAGTGCGGTCTCGAGGAGAGCGACGCCGGAGTCGTAGTCCATGCGCATCGGGCCGAGGATTCCCAGGACTCCGTAGGTCTCCCCCATCGGCGCGCGGCCGATGACCAGGCCGCACTCCTGTCCGAACGGGTTCTGGCTGCCGATGAGGACTGCGACAGAAGGCGCGACGTGCGGATACATCTTCTCCATCGTCTCGTCGAGATGATCGAGCACCTTCGACATCACGGCGACCTGCGAGAACTGGCGGAACTCCGGTTTGGCGAAGAGGTTCGAGAGGCCGGTGTAGTAGACGTTGCGCGGGGCGAAGGCGACGAGCGCGGACTCCTGCGCGAGTTCCGCGAGCGCCTTGGCGGCGCGGCGGAGGCGTTCGGCGTCCTCGAAGGATTCGTGGACGGCATCGCTCATCGCTTCGACGACGTCTTCCGTCGGCGGCTTCTTCTCGAGGAAGTGGGAGACGTAGTAGCGATAGCCCTTTTCGGAAGGCGCGCGGCCCGCGGAAGTGTGCGGTTGGAGCAGGTAGCCGAGCTCTTCGAGGGCGGCGAGTTCGTTCCTGATCGTGGCCGAGGAAACGTCGAGGCCGGACTCTTCAGCTAGCCACGCCGAACCTACCGGCTCGGCGGATTTCACGTACCGCCGGACGGTCAGCTTCAAAAGCGTCTCCTTGCGGGGGTCGAGGGTTTCCATAGCGTTAGCAATCCCATCTTACGAGTGCTAAGAGGTGTCGTCAAGGCCGACCTGCTATACTGGATGGGCATTAAACACTCATCCCTATGAACTTCAGTTTCGGCAACAGGTCGGGCAGCCGCCGCAAAGGTGGCCCGTGCGGCTTCCTGCTCCTCATCCCGTTCGGCATCCTCCTCGGCATCATCGGCGTCGTGATGCTGTTCTCCAACATCGCGCTGGTCGCGAACGGCGTGAAGACGACGGGCACGGTCGTCGATATGGAGACGAAGACGGACGTGAGGGACGAGTACACCGACGACGAGGGCCGCGTGCATCCCGCCGAGACGCGCACGTCGTACTACCCCATCATCGAGTTCAAGAAGGCCGACGACGGCACGACGGTCCGCTACACCTCGAACTTCGGGTCTTCTTCCAAGCCGTCCGTCGGTTCGACCCGTGCGATCATCTACGACAAGGGCAATCCCCAGCGCGCGCAGGACGATTCCGCCTCCAACCTGTGGATCCTACCGATCGTCCTCATCCTCATCGGGTTCACCTGCCTCGGCTTCGGTATCTTGCTGTTCATCCTGGCGAAGAAGGCCGCCAAGGCGCTGCTCGGCGTCGCGCAGGGTGCGCAACAAGGCGGCATGGCCGGCGCGAGCGGCATCATCGCCAACCTGATGGGCGGCATGACCGGCGCCTCGGCTTCGCCCGGGATGCCGGCAATCCCCCAGATTCTCCCGCCGTCGCCCGTGAACCCGCAGCTGGCCGACTACGTGAAGCAGAGCCGCGCGGTCGGCACGGACGACGCGACGATTCGCGCGACGCTGGCCGGACAAGGCTGGAGCGCTCCGGACATCGCCGCGAGCCTACGCCATTGACAAAAGCGCCGGGACGCCGTATCCTCACGGCGTCCTTTTTTTCGGAGGCCCCGTGTCCGAACGCACAAACGAAGACATCATCCGCATCGTCACCAAGTACCAACGCTTCGGTATGGTCCACGAGCTGACGTGCACGATCGACAGCCGCCACGAAGCGCTCGAGCCCGTCGAACGCGACGGCAAGGTCATCCTGGAGTGCCCGACCTGCGGAACGACGCAGGAGCACATCCCCAGCTTCGTGCTGACGTCGGAGGAGCTGCTCGATTACTCGACGCTCAAGATGGCCGAAGCGCTGGAAGAGGCCGACCGGCGGCAAACGCGCCAGGACGTGTGGATGATCTTCGCCGCCAGCGGCATCAGTGCCGGCCTGCTCGGCAGCCTTTTGTCAGGCACCATCGGCGGCTTCGGCGGCATCGTCTTCGGCGGCATCGTCGCCTGGTTCGCCACGCGCTCCAAGCGCGCGTCCATCTCCCGTCCCTGACGGGATTTTTTTCGAAAAAACGCCCCATACGGGACGTGTCAGTAGGTGAAGCCGTGGCCGCGACGAAGGAACGGGTCGGCATCCTGCTCGCGCGTCAGGTGGACGCCCTCGACGGCGCGGACGCGCTCGAGATCCTCGTCGGCGACGCGCCCTCCGTAGATCCACGCCTCCCTGCGCGCGCCGGACGCCGGGCAGTGCCAGCTTTCGTAGTGCGGGTCGAGTTCGAATCCAGCTGCCTTGAGCTTCGCCAGCCTCGCTTCGATCCCCTCGGCGGGCAAGCTGATGACATAGTAGGGCTTCATCAGTCGGTCTCCGGGTTCTGGCTCCAGGGCCACTTCGGCTCCGCGCCATCGGTCGGCTCCAGCACCGGCGCGGCCTTCCAGTCGAGAACGCCGTCGATGGCCCGGAGTTCCGGAAGGCTCTTCTCGGGCAGTTCGCCCGTGACTTCGAAACGGTCGCTCGCCGCGGAGGCCTCGTCGGGCCCCTCGCGCGCGAAACCGACCGTCTCGAGGACGAGCAGGGCGTCGTCGCGACGCCGTGATTCGATGATGAGCGTGATGCGCAAAATGATCTCCTTTTCGGACGCGAGGAGCATACGCGATTTCCGCGCGCTCGTCAACCTAAAGCCACTTCGCCGGCACGACGCCGCGCCGGACCAGGATCTTGTAACCCTCGACCAGCCAGAGGACCGACGACGAGACGGCGACGGCCAGCGCCCAGTCTTTCCAGCCGAGCGGTACGATGCGGAATGCGGGCTGGAAGGCCGGGACGTACATGATCATCGACATGAGTCCGACGGAGAGCGCGATCGTCATGGGGACCCAGCGGTTCGAAAGGATCCCCAGCGTGAAGAGGGACTTGTCGGTGGAGCGCATGTTGAAGACGTTCCACAGCTGGAAGAATGACATCGACAGGAACGCCATCGACCGCGCCGCGTCGAGGCCGTCGCGGTCGAGATACGCGCTGAAAAGCAGGAGCGTGCCGGCGGCCATCAAGGACGAGGTCAGGACGAGGAGGACGAGAAGGTTGCGCGACAGGATACGCGCGTCCTTGCGGCGCGGCGGGTTGAGCAGTTCGCCGCCATGCCTCGGCTCGAGCGCCAGAGCCTCGTCCGTCAGCGTGTCAGTGACGACGTTCAGCCAAAGCAGCTGCGCTGGCAGGAGCGGCAGCGGCAGCCCCAAGGCCAGCGTGGAGAGCATCGTGACGATCTCGCCGGCGTTGGTCATGACCAGGAAGCCGGCGGTCTGCTTGACGTTGCGGAAGACGATGCGCCCCTCCTCGACGGCGCTGACGACCGACGAGAAATCATCGTCGGTCAGGACCATGTCGGCGACTTCCTTGGTGACGTCCGTGCCGGTGATGCCCATGGCCACGCCGACGTCGGCGCTCTTCAGGGCCGGCGCGTCGTTGATGCCGTCGCCCGTCATGGCGACGGTATGCCCGGAACGCTGCAGCTCGTCGACCACGCGGATCTTGGTGGCGGGCGTGACGCGCGCGAAGACGACCGCGTCCTTCATGCTGGCGCGGAAGGCCTCTTCGGACATCGCGGCGACGTCCGCGCCCGTGAAGACGCGGCCTTCTCCGTCGTCTTCCAGCAGGCCGATCTCGCGGGCGATGGCGACGGCGGTGGCCTTATGGTCGCCGGTGTTCATGATGACCCTGATGCCGGCCCGGCCGCAGCGCGCGAGCGCCTCGCGGACGCCCTTGCGCGGAGGATCGATCATGCCGACGAGTCCCAACAGCGAGAGACCTCGTACGTCATCGGCGCGGAGCTCCTCCGTCTCAAGCCCGACTTCGCGGACGGCGACCGCGATGACGCGCATGGCCTTCGAAGCCATCGCGTCGTGCATCGTCTCGAAACGCGCGCGGAGTTCCGGCGTGAGGACGTCCGGACCGCGCCCGGACATCGTCATCGACGCCCTGCCGGCCAGCACCTCGAAAGCGCCGACGGCCATGATCTCCCGGCGGCGGAGCCCGTCGGCGTCGGCGTAGTCGTGGAGGACGGCGCGGAACTTCCGGTCGGAACTGAACGGGATCTCCTCGAGCGTGCGTTCCTCGCGCCTGAGCCGTGAACGGTCGAAGCCGCCCTTGCGTCCGAGCGCGACAAGCGCCGCTTCGGTCGGATCGCCGACCGCCACGAGCCTGCCTCCCTCGACCTGGATCGAAGCCTTGGCGCACATCGCGGCCGCGCGGAGCACATGATTCAGCACGGGATGCTCTCCGAGATGGATGCGCGCGCCGGCGACGAGGAACTCGCCTTCGTAAGACCAGCCCTCCCCCGTCACGTGCACGGCATGATCGAGCAACCCGACTTCGCGGACGGTCATCTTGTTCTCGGTCAGCGTGCCGGTCTTGTCCGTGCAGATGACGTCGACGACGCCGAGCGTCTCGACGGCCGGAAGATGGCGCGTGATGGCGTTGCGTCGCGCCATGCGGCGGACGCCGACGGACAGGACGATGACGAGCACGAGCGGCAAGCCTTCGGGGATGCTGGAGACGGCGGCCGCCACGGCGAAGAGGAACGTGTCTACGACCGGCAGGTCGCGCCGCAGTCCGACGAAAAAGATGAGTCCTGCGGCCAAGATCGCGATGACGCCCAGATTGGCGGCCATGCGGTCGAGGCGGATCTCGAAAGGCGTGCGCTCGCGCTTGATGTCGAGGAGCTCGCCGGCGATGCGGCCGAATTCCGTGCGGACGCCTATCTCGACGACGACGCCCACGGACTCCCCGGCCACGATGAGGGTCCCCATATGCAGCATGCTGGACCGGTCGCCGACCGCGGCGGAAGGGTCGGTCGGAGCCGCGGCCTTGGACGTGGGGACCGATTCGCCCGTCAACGGAGACTCGTCGGCACGGATATCCTTGGCCTCGACGATGCGCATGTCGGCCGGCACGCGCGCGCCTTCCGTCAGGATGACGATATCGCCGGGCACGAGTCCCGCCGCCGCGATCCGTTCGACGCGGCCGGAGCGCCGCACGGCCGCGGTCGGCACGGCCATGTCACGCAGCTTGGCGATGGCCGTCTCAGCCTTGCGTTCCTGGACGTAGCCGATCAGTCCGTTGACGACGACGACGAAGACGATGGCGCCCGCGTCGAAGACGTGGCCGGAA
The DNA here is from genome assembly GCA_038062835.1 of Patescibacteria group bacterium. GTDB lineage: Bacteria > Patescibacteriota > Patescibacteriia > SG8-24 > DYFX01 > DYFX01. The sequence goes on from JBBTWH010000009.1 coordinate 28,696, forward strand.
AACCACGAGACGGCGGCGGCGGCGAAGAGGACGTAATTGAGCGTCCCGCGGAACTGCTTGAGGAACAGCAGGAAGCGCGAGGGCCCCTTCTCATGCGGCAGCTCGTTCGGACCGTGTTCGACGAGGCGCGCGGCCGCCTCCTCGGCCGAGAGCCCATCGGCTCCCGTCTCGAGCGCGGCGAACGCCTCGTCGACGGTCAGCGCGTGCCAGGGGCGCTGATCATTCGGCATCGGCGGGGCATTCCTTGATGTCGGAGAGGAGCACGTTCTCCACGCGGATGCCGCGCGGGAAAAAGATGCGTTCGAGCTCCTGCTTAGTCTCGATCTCGACCTGGTCCCGGCGCGTCGAGCAGATGTCGGCGTGCGGGTAGCGCGCGGAGATCATGCGCATGCGGCTGCGGATGGTGGGACGCACGATCTTCTGCACGAAGTCGTCGCCGATGTTCTGCCAGATCATCGGGATCTGCTCGATATCGAGACGCAGCAGGATAGTGCCTTCGACCTGGATGCGCTTGCCGTCCGAAGATTGGGCGACGATCGGCACGTCGCCGAGCGCCTTGACGTGCTCGGGTCGGAACTCGCCGGAGATCGAATACTCGAGCGTCTGCGTGTTGAACAGTTTGGCTTTCTGCCAGAACGGGATCTTGAGGTGGAGGCCGGGCATCATGACCTTCTTGAGGACGCCGCGGCCGAGGTCGTAGACGCAGGCGACGTAGCCGGGAGGGACGTAAATGAAAAGCCCCTTGAGGACGTCCTCGACGACGAACGAATACATCAGTTGGTCGAGACGGTCGGCCATAGCTTGTGTCTGATGGCTGAAACGGTGAAGGAGAAGGCCATCGAGGTGAGCACGAACAGGGCCTTCACCATGGGCAAGAGTGACAATACCACGACGGAAAACAGCGGGAAAGCGTAACGGTAGATGGCGTCTTGCTTCCCGAGCAGGTGTTCGACCTGGCGCTGTTCGTGCGAAATCTCGAGATACAGCACGACGCCGACGGCCAGCGCCCACCAGACATTCCTCGCGGAGAGCCCGAAACCGAAGAACGTCGGGTCGATGTCCGGCGTGAGGGCGCCGCGGGTGAAGACCTGGTAGAGCGCGAGCAAGACGGCGAGCTGGACCAGGAGCACCGTCGCCTTGGCCCACGGATTGATCTTGCGCCGTTTGAGCAGCTCGCGGATCTGCTCGTTGGCCAGCACCGGGTCGTTCTTGTACTGCCCCTGAATGGCGGCGACCTCCTCGGAGAGGCGTTCATAGCGCGCGCTGGAACGCTCCGCGAGGATGGTGAGCGGCATGAGCGCCAAACGCAGGAGCACCGTCAGCTCGATGACGGCGACGCCCAGGTTCCCGAACGCCAGCGTGCGGTACAGGAAGAGCAGGGTCTCAAGCATCGGGTGGACGATCGCTTCGCGCCAGAGATCTTGCATACCGCGACAGCATAGCAAAAACGAGGGTTTCGGTCACCCTCGTTTCAGGCGTTTCAGGCGCATTCCGGCTGTCGTTCCAGGGCAAGAATCGCCTCCACTTCCGGGAGCGATGCCGCCTTGTTCAGCGCCATGCGGATATCCTTGCTGTTCGGACTCCCCTTGAAGTACCAGGCGTAGTGCTTGCGCATCAGGACGACCCCGCGCTCGGGCCCGTATTTCGCGATCATCAGCTTGGTGTGGTCGATGACGGTCGTGCGGCGCGTCTCCTCGTCGATGACGGTCGAGACGCGGCCATCCTTCAGCACCTCCTCGATCTGCTTCAGGATCCAGGGATTGCCGAGCGCACCGCGGGCGATGAGCGTGCCGTCGGCGCCGGAGGCTTCCATCGCGGGCTTGGCCGTCTCGGGCGAATGGATGTCGCCGTTCACGAGCACGGGAATCGAGACGCGCTTCTTCACTTCGCCGACCATCTGCCAATCGGCGACGCCGGAATAGCCCTGCGCCTTGGTGCGTCCGTGGACGGTGAGGAGGTCGGCGCCGGCCTGTTCGAGAGCGGGCGCGAACTCGAGGCACTCGCGCGGATCGCTCCAGCCGAGGCGGATCTTCACCGAAAGCGGCACGGTGATGGCGGATTTCATCTTCCTGATGATGTCTCCCGCGAGCTTGGCGTCCTTCATCAAGGCGGCGCCGTTGAAGTTGGAAGTGATCTTGTAGACCGGGCAGCCCATGTTGATGTCGATGCCGTCCGGATGGAACTTCTCCTCGATGACACGGGCGGATTCGGCCATGACGTCAGGATCGGCACCGAAGATCTGCTGGATGATGGGGCGCTCCTCTTCCTCGAAGGCGGCCATGTCGAGCGTCTTCTCGTTGCCGCGGACGACCGCTTCGGACGAGACCATCTCGCGGAACACGATCCTGGCCCCGAAGCGCTTGGCGATGAGGCAGAATTCCGAGTCGGTCATGTCGGCCATCGGCGACAGGGCCACGATAGGTTTTCCGGCGGTTTTCCAGGAGAACATAGGATACGAAAGGATGCCTCGTTCCAGGCATCCAGTCAAGCGGATCGTCTTCAGGATTTACCGGCTGCCTCGCACTTCTTCTGGAGCTCCTCGATGCGCTGCTTGAGCTTGATCATCTGGAGTTCGCGATCGACGATCAAGCGCTTCATGTCCCGTGTCCTCTCAAGTTCCTTCTCCAGGACCTTGCGGAACGATTCGTGCTTGAAAAGTTGCTGGTGAAGTTGGACGACCTGGAGCTCGAGCGCGGCCCAGGAGGCAAGATCCTTGAGCAGCTGCTGGTCATCGAGCGACAGTTCACGCGGAGCGCGATCCTTGATGCAGAAGACGCCGAGCCGGAAGCCGTGGATGTCCAGGATCGGCACGCCTGCATAGAAGCGGATGTAGGGCTCTCCGATCACCATGGGGTTGTCGGAGAACCGGGCGTCTTTCCGCGCGTCGGGGATGACCATGATGTCGTCGGCGAGCATCGCGTGCCCGCAGAACGAGATGGCTCGCGCTCCCTGGCGCGCCTCCAGGCCCTGGCACGACTTGAACCACTCGCGCTCCTTATCGACCAAGGTCAGGGTCGAGATGGGCACTTTGAAAAGCTTGAGCGCCAGGCGCGTGATGCGGTCGAACTGCTCTTCGCGCTGGGTGTCGAGGAACCCGAGGCTATGGAGCGCCAGGAGTCGCTCGGATTCGTTTTCCGGAATAGGAGCTTCGATCATATTTACGGCTTGGCCACCGGCAACGCCGCATCATGCTCGACTGACCCCTTCTTCATCAGCATGGCATCGAGGCCGTAGGCCCCGGCACCGGAAAGGACGAGCGCGAGAGCCGTCATCATCAACGAGAATTCGAACTCGTAGGTCTTGAACGAACCGATTTCCTTGGCCGTCAGGACGGCGACGACCATGATGACGACGTGTCCGGCCGCCCAGAAACGGGTCGCGAGACCGAGCAGGACGAAGATGCCGCCGAAGAATTCCACGCAAGCGACGAGGACCGCCATGGCGCCCGGCAACGGGATTCCCAGCTTCTCGAAGAACATGCCGGTGCCGTCGAGGCCGCTGAGTTTCATCCAGCCGTGAAAGATGAAGACGAAGGCGAGTCCGACGCGCAGGACGAGCTTGGCGGCATCGGCGCTGCACGGCTTCCTAAGGAAAACCATGGCCGGGTTGTGCATGAGTCGGTGGAGCATCATAGGCGTTAGTTTAAGCCTTATATATCAGGCTGAGTGTACCACCTCCACTGGACATCCTTCCAGCGGAATGCTATCGTCATCTGCGTCATGGCGCGTTCGTCTAGCCCGGTCCAGGACGTCTCCCTCTCACGGAGAAGATCAGGGGTTCGAATCCCCTACGCGCTACCAAAAAAATCCCGACCTTCTGCGGTCGGGATTTTTTGACGTAAAAACGGGGCGAACTTGATGTTCGCCCCGTGCGTGAGTGCCGATGCCCTAGCGCGAGATGCGCCGGAGCCAGAGGTTGACCTGCCGGGCCTTGTCCGCGTCCCGGTCGGGGCGCGAGCGATAGGCCTTGCAAGCCTTTAGCGCTTCCGTGCGGGCTTCGGGCTGCCGGACATAGGCGCCGCAGAGGCAGAAGAGCCCCTCGGCGTCGTTCGGCTTGGACTTGAGAGCGCGCGTGAGCGTCGCGATGGCGTCCGACGTCCGGCCGCCGGCGTAGAGCGCGCAGCCTTGGACGGAAGTCGCGGCGGACGGGGGCGGCGGTGGCGGAATCGAGATTCCGTCGGACGCATCCCTGTCATCGACGGCCTTCGCAGGAGCGACGGCCTCGGCCTTGGCGGTCACGATGACCGCTTCAGGCCTGCCGGACCGAGCGGGAGCCTTGCCCATCGTCAGCGCCAGGCCGACGGCGAACGCCGCGACCGCGCAGACCGCGATCGATGCCGGAATCCACGCGCGCTTCCTCGATGCCGACTTGATCGGAGCTTTCGGCTTCGATTCGAACGCGACCGCCTCGAGCGCGGCGCGCATCTCGGAAGCCGACCCGTACCGTTCGCCGGGAATCTTGGCCATCGCCTTGCGGACGATGGCGTCGAGCCCGGGAGGGAGCGGCTCGGCGTCCGACGCAACGATCGCGGGGACCGCCGAACTCCGATGCTGGTCGTAGATGGCGAGCGCATCCTTCCCGCGGAAAGGCGCCCTGCTGTTCAACAGCTGGAACAGCATCACGCCGACGGAGTAGATGTCGGTGCGCTCATCGACGGGCAGGGAACGGATCTGCTCCGGCGACATATAGAGCGGCGAACCGAGCGGCATGCCTTGCTGGGTCAGCGTCATGTCGAGGGCGGGGTCGCCCGACGACTCGGAAGCCTTCCCCAGGCCGAAGTCCAGGATCTTCACCTGGTCGTCCTTGTCGGTCAGCATGACGTTGCCGGGCTTCAGATCGCGGTGGACGATCTTGATGGCATGGATCGCCTCGAGGCCCCTGAGGATCTCGATGACGATCTTGATGGCCCTTTTCGGCGCCAAAGCGCGGGGCTTTCCGGCAGGCGTCATGATCTCGTCGCGCAGCGTGCGCCCTTCGATCCGTTCCATGACCAGCAGGTGCCGGCCGTCGATCTCGTCGAAGGAGAAGATCATGGCGACGTTCGGGTGCATGACGCGTCCGGCGACCTGCGCCTCGCGGCGGAAGCGCGCGACCATCATCTTGCAGTGCTCCGGATCCCTCGTCGGGAAACTGATCACCTTGATGACGACCGTCCGGCCCAGACTCTCGTCTTTCGCCAGATAGACCTCGCCCATGCCGCCCTTGCCGATCGGAGAACCGATGCTGTACTTCCCGATCTTCTTGCCCTCGACCCTGGAATCCTCCAGGGCCTTTTCGATGTCATCGCCTATCAGCGCGCGCAAGCCGTCGTCCGTGTTCATCTGAACCTCCTGCCTTACGGCGGTGTGGGGACTCGTGGTGCTTCCCAGGAGAACTCTCCATTGGAAACGGCTTACTTTAGCTTAAAAAAACGCTTCTGTCAAGTCTTTATGACAGAAGCGCCAGATTTTTGGCTTGTTTCAGCCCTTCTTTTCCTGGCTGACGAGGAGCTCCGCCGCCCTTGAAGGCTCGGCCATGAGTTCCTTGACGACTCGCTCCATCCGCATGCCCCGCGAACCCTTGATGAGCAGGAGGTCGCCTGGATGGATGCGGTCCTGGAGGAAACGACCCGACGCGACGGCATCCCTCATATGGAAGACGCGCTCGTCCGGCATGCCGGCCTCGCGCGCCGCCTCGCACAGGAGCGCGGAGGCCGCGCCGACGCCGACTAACATATCGAGGCCGGACGCCGCCGCGGCTTTGCCGATGCGTCGGTGCGATTCCTCGGTCAGCGCGCCGAGTTCGAACATGTCTCCGAGAACGGCGATGCGCCGAGCGTCGCCTTCGCGCGGCAAGGCGGCGAACGTCCGCAGGGCGAGCTCGGCGGCGCGAGGCGATGAGTTGTAGGTGTCGTCGACGATGACGGTGCGCTTCACGCCCGACAGGACCCGCAGGCGTCCCGGCGGGGGCTGATACTCCGCCAGCCCGTAGGGGATGGCGGCCGGGTCGATGCCGAAGGCCACCCCGACGCCTGCGGCCGCCAGCGCGGCATAGACGTTGCCTTCGCCGATGGCTTCCGACAGGTTCGCCGCATAGCTGACGCCGTCGATCAGCAGGTCGAAACGCGTGAAGACCGTGCCGAGCGCCGTTTCGGCGCTGACGCGCTCCGCGCGGACACGGGCGGACGGTCCGAAGCCGAAAAGCACCGCGCGCTCGCCCATGCCATCCCCCATCGGCGCGACGCGGACGTCGTCGGCGTTCAGCACGGCAGTGCCGCGCTCGGCGACGGCGCGCACGATCGCGCCCTCTTCTTTCGCCACGCCGTCGAGATCGCCTAGGAATTCCGTGTGCTCTTCGGAAATGGCCGTCAGCACGGAGACGTCAGGGGGGGCGATCGCGGTCAGATAGTCCAGGTCGCCCGGATGGTCGGTAGCCATCTCGAGCACGAGGACTTTCGGATAGTCGCGCTCGGGTCCGAACGCCAGGCGGAACCCGCGCCAAAGGATGCCGGCCCAGGCGAAAATCGAGCGTCCGCCGCTCGAAGGCTCGCCCAGGATCGTGAGCGGCACGCCGATCTCGTTGTTGTGGTTCCTGGAGCTGGCGCGGGTCGGAAAAGCGCGGCCGAGGACGGCCGCGACGGCGCGCGTCGTCGACGTCTTGCCGACGGAACCGGCGACAGCGACGATCTTCGGCCGATACCGGGCCAGGACGACTCGCGACAGGAAGGCCAGGACGTATTGCAGGTTGCGGAGCATATCACTTGCGGGTAGGCGGTATCTGATAGTAGTCGAGCAGGAACTTGGCGATGTCGCCGAACAGCGGCGCGGCCGACGACTCGGCGAACTGCACGTCCTTGGGACGGTCGATGCGCACGACCATCGCGAACTTCGGATCGTCGATAGGGCCGTAGCCGGCGAATGATCCGATGGTGGCGCCGATCTCATAGCCGGGTCCGTCCTTGCGCGCGATCTGCGCGGTGCCGGTCTTGCCGCCGATCCAGTATCCCGGCACGCCCGCGCGTTTGCCGTGCCCACGCTCGACGACGGCGGTCAGCATGCCGGAGACGAGCCTGGCGGCGCGTTCCGAGACGACGCGGCGCAGGGCCTTGGGAGCGCGCTTCTCGACCGTGCCGTCGGCGCGGCGTATCTCCTCCACTATGTAGGGCTTCATCATCATGCCGTCATTGGCGAGCGCCGCATAGGCCGCCGCCATCTGGAGCGCCGTCACGGTGATGCCCTGGCCGTAGGAACCGGTCGCCGACCAGATGTCGCCCTTGCGCTCAAGCGGTTCGATGTCGCCGGCCGCTTCCGAGTGCAGCTCGAGTCCCGGCTTCTGGCCGAAGCCGAAGTCGCGCACGTATGTGAGGAAAGTCGGCGCGCCGAGACGATGGACCACCTCGACCATGCCGGTGTTGAGAGATTCCGCCAGGACGTCCGTCATCGTGACCTTGCCGTGCGCCTTGAGGTCGGAATTGCGGATGGTGTACGGCCCGATCTTCACTTCACCAGGGTCGTCGAAGGGCGTCGCGGGGGAGATCTTATCCGTATCGAGGCCGGCCGCCATCGTGATGGTCTTGAAGATCGAGCCCGGCTCGTACGCGTCGAACGCGGCGGTGTCGTTATAGACGCCGATGTCTTCGACCTTTCCGTAGTCGTTCGGGTCGAAGGCCGGGGCGTTGCAAAGGGCGATGACGGCGCCGGTATCCGGTTCGACGATGACGACGCTCCCCCGCTCGGCTCCGTGGCGCGCTACCCACTCCTCGAGCTTGCGGCAGGCGACGTATTGCACGGTACGGTCGACGGTCAGCACCAGGTCGGAGCCGTCCTTGGCCGGCTTGACGGTACGGTTGCCTACGGCGATGGCGCGCCCGCCCGGATCCTTCTCCGACTCGAGATAACCCTGCGCGCCGGTCAGCTCCTTGTCGAACCAGCCCTCGATGCCGTAGCGCCCGCTTCGTCCGCGTTCGCTCTCGCCGACGAACCCGAGCATCTGCGCGGCGACGGAACCTTCGGGATAAAAGCGGTACTCCTCCTCGGAGAAGCCGATGCCTCCGATCCCAAGCGCCTCTATCTTGGCGCGCGTCTCGTCGTCGAGCTTGCGCGCGAGGGCGCGGTAGCGCTCGTCCTTATTCGAAAGCTTCTCCGCCAGTTTTTCGGGCTCCTCGCCGATGAGCGGCGCGATGGCGCGCGCGGCGGAGAGCGGATCCTTCAGACGGAAAGGTTCCGCGTACAGGAGGTGCATCGGACGGTTGGTGGCCAGGAGATATTCCTGGTCGCCGGAGGCGCGATCGCGCGCGTAGATCTTCCCTCGCTCGGGGAAAAGTTGACGGAACAGGTCGTGCTGTCCTTCCGCCAAGGCGGCATAGAAATCGTGACCGAGCACCTGGATGCGGAAGAGCTGCCCGAAGATCAGCGCCCCGAACAGGAAAAAGCCCAGGCGAAGCAGTCGCAGGCGGCTCATAGACCGAAGCCGAACAGCGCGCCCGGACCGACCGGATTCATGCCCTTGTCCAATTCCAGCGCGTCGCTCCAGCCGTCGCCGTCCGTATCGGGATTCCAGGCGTCGGATCCATAGAAATGCTCTTGCCCGTCCGAAAGGCCGTCGCCGTCGCTGTCCGCCTCCCGTACGGCCGCGCCGGTCGCCGGAAGAGTCGCCTGAAGAGCGGGCGTCGTTTCAGTCGCCGTCGGCCCGCGACCGCCGGCGAGGCTCAGTCGTTTGGAAAAAGCCGGACCGAGAGCCTTCTCGACGTCTTCCGCCTGCGGCACGTCGAAGACGACCGGTCGTCCGTAACGGGAGAACCGCACGGTGCCGCCCACGGCCCCGGACGCATCCGCTCCGTTCATGGCGCTGAAGAGGCCGATCTTGAGGAATTTCCCGGTGCGCTTGTCGATCCAGACCTCGCCGACCGGTTTTCCCCACCGGATCATGTCCGCCGTCACGGCCAGGACGTCCTCGGCGTCGATGGCCCGTCCGACGCGCGCCTCGCGAAGCTTGAGAAGCAGGGCCGAGACGGCCTCCATGTTCATCTCGACGGCATAATGGCGCGCCTTGGCGTCGAGCAGCTTCTCGTCCGGCAGTTTTTCGGTGACGGTGAAGAGGTCGACGCTCGAGAACGCCTGCGCCATGGCGGCCACCCCGAGCGCGTCGAGCGGCCGTTCCGCGAGCGCTCGTTCGTCGGGCGGCAGGATGAATTCCAGGAACGGCCGCTCGGAAACGACCCACTTTCCTTTCAGCCGCGCGGCGACGTCGGAAGAAAGATCCCCGGTATCTTCGAGTCTCAGGTAGTGGCGCCCGTCCTTGCGCCGCGCCTCGCCGGAGAGCCTCATCTCCGCCGAGCCGCTCCCTTGAGCGAAGGCGAAGGTCGAGACCGAAGCATGCCTGAACGGATCGGTGCGATCGAGATCCACGCGCATGACGATGTCGACGCCTGTCGCGCTCGGCGTCGCGACGCCACCCAATTCCTGCGGCGGCAGCGCGAGCGCCGCTTCCGACTCGACACGCATCGTCTTCTCGACGGCGAGCTTGCGCTGCGCCTTGTTGAGGACGGTCCTGGGGGCGGGTTCCGACAGGAACACGGCCATCGACACGACGGCGGCAAGTCCGAGCCCTCCGAAGATGATCGCGCGCTTAGGCATCGAGATATTTCCTGCCTTTGAGGGACTTCGGGAGATATTCCTGGTCGACGGTTTCCTTGAAGTCGGGGCCGTATTTATAGCCTTTGCCGTAACCGATCCGCTTCATCAGCTTCGTCGTCGCGTTGCGTAGGTGAAGCGGCACGCCCTCGTTCGGAAGCTCGCGGATATCGGATTTGACCTTGCCGTACCCGACATACAGCGCGTTGGATTTCGGCGCGCGAGCGCAATACGCGACGGCCTGCGCCAGGATGACGTCGCACTCCGGCATGCCCATCTGATGGCAAGCCTGGTACGCGGCGACGCACTGCACGAGCGCGTTCGGATCGGCGAGACCGATGTCCTCCGAGGCGAAACGTACGACGCGGCGCGCGACATACAGCGGGTCCTCGCCCGCCTCGAGCATCCGTCCGAGCCAGTAGAGCGCCGCGTCGGCGTCGGACCCGCGCATCGACTTATGGAGCGCCGAGATGATGTTGTAGTGCTCTTCCCCCTGCCGGTCGTAAAGCAGGTGATTCTTCTGAAGCGTCTTGGCGAGGGCTTCCTTCTTCAAGTGTACCACGCCGTCCGCGTCGGGCCGAACGCTCCGAAGGCCCAATTCCAGGCCGTTCAGGGCCGATCGCGCGTCACCGTTCGCGCTGGCCGCCAAGTACCCCAGCGCGTCTTTTCCGGCCTCGATCCTGTACGGATAGGCCTCTCGCTTGCGGACGAGTTCCAGCGCGCGCTCGAGGACCGTCTCGACGGCTTCCGTCGAGAGCGCTTGCAGGATGAAGACGCGTGAACGCGAAAGCAAGGCCCCGTTCACTTCGAACGACGGGTTCTCCGTGGTGGCGCCGATCAGCACGACCGTGCCGTCTTCGACGTGCGGCAGGAAGGCGTCCTGCTGGGCCTTGTTCCAACGGTGGATCTCGTCGATGAAGACGATCGTCCGCTCGCCGTGGAGGATGCGCCGCTCTTTCGCCTCCTCGACCGCCTTCTTGAGGTCGGCGATGCCGGATGTGGTGGCCGAGAGCGGCACGAATCGCGCCTTCGTCATCCTGGCGACGATGCGCGCGAGCGTCGTCTTGCCTACGCCCGGCGGACCCCACAGGACCATCGAAGGGATGGCATCCAATTCCAAAAGCGTGCGGAGCGGAGAGCCGGGACCGACCAATTCGTCCTGCCCGACGAAGTCGTCGAGCGTCTCGGGACGCATGAGTTCCGCGAGCGGCGCCTGCTTCTTCATTTCCACCTTATCTTTGAGGTCGAACAGGTCCATACAAGGCCATCTTACACGAACGCAAGGCGAACGAGTCAAACACGAAGCTCCCCGGCTGCACGGGGAGCTTCGCGATGTTTTCCCCAACAGGAACACTGACCTGTCCTCTGTTGGGTAAAGATGATGGGGCCGTCCTGCCGCGCGACCGTAACTCCCGGGAGGCTGGAACTGTTCGCCTTCATCATACCACGAAAAAAGGCCTGACCGAGGAGGTCAGGCCGAACCGGCGAAGCCGACCAGGTGCCCGCCGTAGAGCAGTCCGTCGGAACCATCGAGCGTCTCGCGCCAGGCGAGGGCGTCGTCCACGCCTTCGGGCCATGGGCGCCCGATGTCCGCGAGAAAGCGCCGCCACGGGTCGTTGATGAAGTGGTCAAAGACCTGCTCGGCGCTGCCGCGCGCGTCGCCGACCGGACGATAGATGCGGTCCGCCGCCACCAGCGCTCGCCACCAATCGTCCTCCGGACGGAAGATCGGTATCACGGTACAGACGAAGACGGCGCGACCCTCGCCGATGGCGCGCTCGAGCTTGCCGGTCGACCATAGCCGATAGCCATGCTTGGGACATTCCTGCGCGTAGACGGGAGTCTGACCTGGATACGCGGGCCTTTCCGAAATGATGGCGGTGGTGCCGAAGACGACGATCAAGTCCGGATCGCGGACGCCTGCTGTCTTCATAATGAACCTCCATGGCAATACCGACCCGGCAACGTACCTGAAAATCCAGCGACCGTCAACCCACCTCCTTGCCAGGATGAGCCGCATCGTGTAGAGTAGGCACGTCGCGCCGGAATGTAGCTCAGCGGTAGAGCGCTCGCTTCGGGTGCGAGAGGCCGCAGGTTCAATCCCTGTCATTCCGACCACGAAAACGCCTTCGTTGCATACGAGGGCTTTTTCGTTGTTTTGCGGGTGTACCTAGAAAGTAAGTGATGCAAAACCACCGCCTTTGGGCGGGGGAGCGTTTCGTCTTTTTGACTTTCCGATTCCCGCGTTCTATGGTGGTTCGGTGAGGAAAGAAGAAGCGCTACTGAAGATGCCGTTTCATTGAAAAAGGAGGCAGTCGTGCCGAAGAAGCAAAGCAGCGGAAACCTGTTCCAGTACGTCCTGATGTCAGCCGTCGCGCTGTTCCGCTGGGGCGTCAAGCGCCTCTGGAACATACTGACCTTCTGGCAAGCCGAGCGGAAGAAGCCGCTCGCCGACCGGCAAAAGGTCGACCGCCAGAAGGCCGTCGCCGGACTCCTCGCCGTCGTCATCGCCGTCGGCGGCGTGGCCTTCTTCGTCTGGAAGGGGCTCATAGCCGTCTTCTCGATGTCCGTCGCCTTCCTCGACCGCCAGATGGCCCTCTACATCGGCGCCGCGCTCCTCATCGTCGGCCTCAACATCCTGCGGCTCATGCCGCAGCGCAAGAAGATCGGCCTCGTCCTGATGGCCCTCGGCGCGCTCCTCGTCGCCTACGGCCTCGGATATCTCGGATAGCGAAGACCCTCCGTCTCACGGAGGGTCTTTTTCGTCATCTAAAACCGACGACTGTCAAGACGCCGCACCTTCTTTCCTCCACCCCGCCAAGCGTCCGACCGCGCGCGAGCGAAGGGCCGGTTCCGGCGACCATCGCGGAGGCGCACGAGCTTGGTCCCCGAAGGGGTCGCGCGCCGAGCGTGAGGGCGACGCGCCGCAGGAGCGCGTCGACCCGGGTCGCCGGAACCGGTCCGAGCGGAGCGCGCGGTCGGACGCCCCTAAAACGGCATCGTCAGGTTGATGGGGTTCGGCTTGGCGTTCGGCATGCGGAAGTCGACCTTCACCGCCTTCTTGGCGCCGGCGCGGTCCTCATAGAAGATCTCGCCGTGCTTGAGGCCGTAGTCGTAGACCTCCTTCGTGATCTTCACGTCCATCAGGCAGTAGTCGCGCAGCTTGTCGAACTCCCCCTTCTTGAAGTACTCGAGCGCCTGCAGGCCGTGCCCGCTCTTGCCGGCGCCGATCGTCGCCTGCGCCACGCTGTCGAGCTTCAGCCGGAATCCCAGGCCGGCGTGGATCACTTCGAGCAAGTCAAGGCTCGGGAACGTCAGGAAGTCGCCTGGATAGTAGCTGTTCATCACCGGATAATCGAAACCTTTGGTGTTGTAGCCGATGATGCGTTCGGCGCGCTCGAGGCGAGGCCAGAGATTCGGCAGCTCGTGCTCAAGATAGCTGGCGTACTCGTCGGTCTCGTAATAGTACACGCCGATCAGCGTGATCTTCGGCATGGCACCGTTCGGTCCGATGAGACCGTCCGTCTCGATGTCGAGCACGACTTCGTTCAGCATACGAAAAAAGGTTTGAGGCTTGAGGATATGAGGTTTGAAACCGGGCGTCAAGCCTCAACGCTCAAACCTCAATCCTTACCTCTGGACCGTGATCGTCGAGACCCGTTCGGGATTGCAGGATCCGACCGTGATGCGATTGTTCGTCGACTTGTTCACGTAGTAGCCGGTCTTGGTCGCATCATAGGTGACGACGCCGTTGGTGCCTTTCGGATCGACCGGCATCGAGGAGATGTATTCGTCCACGAGCGGCGACGAGAGGTTCAGGCAGGCGCCGAGCGTCGTACCCGCCGGGGCGCAGCCGGTGTTGCAGCCGGAGCCTGAGGTGCCGAGCACCTGCGCGGTCGAGGCGTCGCTGTCGATGCCCGCTGGCACGGCACCGACGTTGTCCGACATGTAATTCAGGATGGCGTTGAGCACCGAATAGACCTCACCCGCCCGCCGCGCGTCGCGCGCCTGAGAAAACCGCTTGGGCGGGTCCACGGCGACCAAAATAATGGCCGCCAAGATGGCGATGATGCCAATGACAAGGAGTAATTCAATCAGGGTGAAGCCCTGTCGAACACGCCGTGAAAGCGCCATTCTGGTGGGTTAAGGAAAGGCCGACTCGTCCCGAGATCAAACGCCTAGCGCTTGATCTTGATGCTCGGAGTCGTGATGTTGTCCTCGGACTCGGGGTTGCAGGCGCCGACCTCGATGCGGCCGTTGGTCGAGCGCTTGATGTAGTAACCCGTCGCATTATCGTCGTACGTGTCCGTGTCGTTCGTACCGCGCGGATCGACCGGGATGGATGAGATGTACTCGTCGACAAGGGCCGTGTTCGTCGCCACGGCGATGATATGCGTCGCCGTACCCGCTCCGGTCAGGTGGTTCGGGCAGAGCGTGGTTCCCGTGATCGGACGGATGTCGAGCGTGAGGTTGCCGGTGCCGTTGTTCTCTCCGATGACGAACGGGACGTTGGCCGTCGCCGAGGAAATCTGCGTCGGCAGCTTGCCCTTGTAGTCGACCGTGTAGTTCAAGATGGCGTTCAAGATGGCGTTGGCTTCCGCGTAACGGCGGGCGTTGCGGGCCTGTTTGAGGCGCTTGGCAGGATCCACGGCGACCAAGATGATGGCAGCGAGAATCCCGATGATGCCGATGACGATCAGGAGCTCGATCAGGGTGAAACCCTTGGCACCATGATTCTTAATGGAAAGACGGGACATATCGGATCGCTTGTGGATAAAAATGATGCGTGTAATTCATTATATCACAGGGCTTCCGGCAGTACGTCTGCGATGGCCGTAAGGCGTATTTCTCCTTCGGCGGCATCGCCGCCAAGGGACGCTTCAATGTCCCGGAACGCGTGCTTCGTGCCTTGCGCCGGCTCCGGCAATGCGCTGCGAAGCAAGATTTCGGCGTCGGCGATCTCTATGGCTGAAGAACGGGCCAGGACGACGGCATGCGCGCTGAAAGAACCGACAGGCTCTCCGACGACCGGCGCCTCAAGGTACCGGATTTCGAAGATTTCGAAGGAATCCGCGACCAGAATCGCCCCTTCTCCGGCCTTGGCGGCGGCCGCGCTCTTGAGCGTCTCCTCCGCCTCGGATTCGAACATGCTTCGAAGCGAGGCTACGTCCTCTTCCGTGAACGGAGCTCCGGACACGGTCATGCCGCCCCGCGTCGGCTCGGACGTCTCGCCATATATGGCTTTCTGGACGGCGACCGAAAGGCCAGGAATCGTGAAACGTCCCACGGGAACGTCCCCCTGCGCTCCCGACTGGTCGGCGGTCATCGCGGCCGAAACTCGGCCGCGCGCCGGGACGAAGACTCGGCTGTCCAGACGGAAGGTCACGCCGCCCTCGGAGAGCAAGCGCGTCGTGGCGACGAGCGTCTGGCCGTTGCCGCTCTCGTTGATGATCAAGATAGTGCCCTTGGCGTATCCGGACGTCTCCTCGCCCGGGCGATCGACCGTCACGCGCAGCTCAGCTTCGACTTCGATGTCGGTCACGGCCAGGACTCGCGGGTCGGCAGACGTGGCCTCGCCGATTTCAGCCGTGACCTCAAGCGGGATCGCGGACGACGCCGCTTGCGGGGCTTGAGTATCGGCAGGCGCGGCGCCGCGCATACGGAAGGACGCGAACCAGGCCCCGACGGCGAGCGTCAATACGGCCGCGACGGCGGCCGCCAACTTGAGCCATGTCGGCATATGACGCGCGCCTCCCCGCAGAGGCGCGATCCGGCGGGGACCGGCAGGGCGCGGCAGCTCGGCTGAATGGCCCTGGGCACCGGCCGAAAGCAGGTTGATGTCGGAGAACTTGCGGACGCCGAGGCCTCGCATCGAAAGCCCGACGGCGGTCGTCGCCAGGACGCCGCGCTCGCGGAGATTCAGCTTCTCCAGCAGAGGATCGAGCTCGAGTCCGGACCAAGGGTCCGCGTGCTCGACGCGCTGGGTACGGGACGGCGAGGAGAGCTTGCCGGATACGTATTCGACGAGCCCCGGCATCAGCGTCGAGCCGCCGCACATCACGATGCGGGAAATCGGGCGTCCGGACTTCGCTTCGTAGTATTCACGGGCGGCAAGGACGTCCTTGGCGAGACTGTCGGCGGTGTCGCGCATGGCCTTCTGCGCCTTGAGGTCGAACTCGCCGATGAGCCCCTGATTGCGCTTCAGCGAATCGGCGTCTTCGACCGTGATACCGAGGGCGCGCGCGAGCGCCTGCGTGAAGGCGTCCCCGGCGGTCTCGAGCGCCTCGGAGAACTGGATGCCGCTGCGGTCGAAGACCGAGATATTGGAGACGCGCGCGCCGACATCGACGAACATCACGGGCTCCGCCTCGTTCGGCAGGAGCGTCGCGCGGGCGATGGAAGCGGATTCGTTCTCGACGGCCTCGAGCGAAAGGCCGGAGGCCGCGAAGAGGTCGAGATAGCTTTTCAGCGTGTCCTTGTGGACCGCCGCGTAGTAGATGTCCTTGCGGTCGGGGCGCTGGCCGATGACGGCGTAGCCGGAGACCATTTCGTCGTGGCGGTACGGGAAATACCCGTCCGCCTCGATGGCGAGCGAGCGTCCGAGTTCCGCCTCGTCGGCGACGCGCGGGACTTCGAAGATGTGGCTGTAGACCTGCGACTCCGGCAAGGCGAAGACGACGCGATCGATGCCTTTCGGCAGAGGCGGCGTCATCTTGTCAGCCAGGAGCTTGCGGAGCGCGAGGCTCGCGACGTCTCGGCGTTCCACGTAGCCGTCGACGACGGCGCCCGGCGGCAAGGTGGTGCGGCCGTAGGAAGCCACGGCGAGGCGATCGCCGCGGCGCACCATGAAAACGGCCTCGATCGAATGATCGGAGATGTCGAGACCGATCGCCGGTTTTTGAAACATGGCCATGGCGTTCACGCCAAAAGACTGGGGCTGAGTCCCCGTGAGCCTATCATACCACGAACCTGCCTTAATCCGCCTCCCTCCAGGAGTTGATCTTGATTTTTTTGGCGTTGGCCGAGTTGTTGGACTTGATGGTCACGTTGGCGTCGACGATGCGGACGGCGTACCGATACTCGCCCTGGCCGCGGACCAGTCGATCGTTCCCGCCCAGGTTCGTGACGGAAATCACGCATTCGCCGCCGTCCAAAGAGAACGAGCCGCCCGCGTAAGCCGCGTTCATCTTGAGCTGTTCGAGGCCCTCCTCGACGCAGGCGTCGGCCAGGCTGAACGCGATCTCGCCGTCCTCGACCACGCCGGTCAGGACCGCTTCGTCGTTGCCGACTGCGGATATGGTGATGCCGATCGAGATGAGCGTCACCATGACGATCAGCACGGTGATGAGGGCGACGACGCCTTTGGGAGCGTTGGGGTGCGTCATATCAATCTTTGCGGATGACGGCGGTGCCGCTCGCCGCCGCCACGTACGTGAAAGCCTGGTCGGGATTGTCGGAAGCGAAGGCGAGCGTGATGACGGCGGTGACGGCGTTGTTGTTGCCGCCGAGGTTATCCTTGGAGAAGCGCAGGGAGGTGACGTTCACGCGCGGGGTCGTGAGCGGCGTCGCCGGCCCGCTCCCCTCCTTCATGCGCACGGCACCGCCGGAGAGGTCGAAGACGGTGGGCGTGTTCGAGGCGCTCGGCATATCGACGGACAAGACGCCGCTGTCGCTGTTGAACGTCGAGGCGCCGACGTTCAGCTTCGACGCCTGGCGGACCGTGCGCAGCATGCGTTGCATGCCGAAGCGCATGTTCTGCTCGACCTCGGCGATGACGGCCGTCTTCGCGCGGGTGCGGATGACGTCCAGCGCGAAGAGCGTGATCGCCGAGATGACGATCGAGATGAGGGCGAAATAGATGATGAATTCCAGCAGGGTGAAGCCCTTGGGATGACGCATATCAGCGGTAGGTCACGGTGATGTCGTCGAGCGTCGGCGTCACCGAGGTATCGCCCGTCGCGAGCAGGGCGCGGTACTGGAGATAGCGGCTGACGGGGGCAGTGATGGCCGTGCCGGTGGCGACGGTCATCTCGGAGGTGAACGGCGACCAGCCGCCGTCCGGCGTCGGCGTGTTGCCGGTCCGGATGGCGACGGTCAGCGTGGTCATGGCCGGAATCGACCTGTTCCAAAACGAGACCATCGGCGTCGAGGTCGCCACGTCCATGTCGAGAATGGAGGAGAGGAAGGTACCGGTGGGCTGGTAGGTCGGCGGGTCTTTCAATAAGATTCCGAGCTTGCCGCAGATCCAACCGTCGGTCGGGGCTTCGACGGTGATGCCGTAGAGGTGGCGGGTGGTCGGTGACGTGAAGCTCGTCCAGTTCGCGCCGTCCCACTGAATGATGGCGCCGGAGTCGCCGTTCGCCCAAGCTTCCGAGGAGGATCTCGCCTCCACCGCGTTCAGTGACGAGACGACGGGGCTCGTGACGGTCGACCAGAGCGTGCCGTTCCAGCGGACGATGACGCCGTTCGCGCCGACCGCCCAGCACGAGGTCGAAGACAGGCAATGGACGGCATTCAGGCGGCTGGCCGTCGGCGAGGTTTGCGTCGCCCACAACGCGCCGTTCCAGCTGACGATGGTGCCTGAATCGCCGACGGCCCAACCAGTGACGGCATCGACCATCCAAACGCCGCGAAGCGCGTTGCCGGTCGGAGAAATCGCCGGAAGCCAGGCGACGCCGTTCCAATGGACGATAGTCCCGCCCTGGCCGACGGCAGCGCCGAAGGCGGATGAGGTCATCGATACCGAGAAGAGGTCGTTGCCCGTCGGACTGGACTGCACGGCCCAGGGCGCGTTGTTAAAGCGGATGATTTCTCCTTGATTGCCGACAGCGAAGGCGAGCGCCGACGAGACCGCGTCGACGCCGTTCAGGTTACGGATCGTCGGCGAGGACGTGGCGGACCACGTGAGTCCGTCGTAGTGGATGATGGTGCCGACGCGGCCGACGGCCCAGACGTCCGAAGCGCCGGTGCCGTCGGTGTCATAGAGGTCCTGCGCGGTGACTGCGCTGTGGATCATGCGCACTTCCTGCAGGATGGAGGTCTGATACGACTGCGAGTTGGTGAAGGTCACACGGTATTGGAGATAGCGGTTCGGCGGCGCCGTGATGGTCGCGCCGCCCGCGTCCGAATATTCGGAACTCCAGGCCGACCAGCTGCCGTCGGGCGTCGGCGTGGGGCCGCTGCGCACGGCCAGGGTCAGCGACGCGAACGGCTGGGTGGTGTAATCCCAGGCGATGGAGTTCCAGACGGCGGTCGAGGAGCCGCTGTCCACGACGGTGCTCGTGAAATACGCCGGCGACGTATAGAAGGCGGTGTAGTGATAGATGGCGCCGCCCTCGCCGACGGCCCATCCATCCGTCGGCGTCATCAGGAAGACGCTCTGCACCAGCGGGTTGGACTGGTTGGCGAAGACGTACTGGGACCAGACGGCGCCGTCCCAATGCAGGAAGGTCTGTTCGATGCCGACCGCCCAGCACTCGGTCGAAGAGAGGCAGTGGACGTCGCGAAGCTCGTTGGGCGTATTGCTCGTCACGATATTCCATGCCGTGCCGTTCCAATGGCGCGTCATGCCGCCTGCGCCCACGGCGACGGCGAAGCTCGCGTCCACCATCGAGACGCCGTAGAAGGCGTTGGTGGTGCCCGATGTCATCGTCGACCAGGTCGTGCCGTTATATCGGATGATGGTGCCGTTACGGCCGACGGCGATGCAGTCGCTGGCGCTGGCGCAGCTCACGCTCTCCAGATCCTTGTTGACGGGACTCGTCATCGTCGCCCAGCTGGCGCCGTTCCACCTCAGGATCACGCCTGACTTGCCGACGGCGAAGGCCAGGCTGGCCGAGATGACGTCGACGGCGAACAGGTCGAGGCCGGTCGGGCTCGAGAAGTTCGCCCAGCTGGCGCCGTTCCAACGGATGATGCGACCGTTCAGGCCCACGGCCCAGGCATCGGAGGTCGACGAAAAGTCGACGCCCTGCAAGGTATCGGTCGTCGGCGAGGCGAAGGTCGACCAGTTGGAGCCGTCGAAGCGCAGGATGTTACCGCCCTGGCCGACGGACCACCCGTCGGAGGCCGAGGTCAGGACGGTATCGTACATCGTGGCGGACGTCGGGGCGTCGTAGGTGATCGTGATGTTGTTGAGCGACGGCGTGACCTGCGTGTTGGTCGTCGACATCGTCAGGCGATACTGGATGTACCGGCTGTCGGCGTTCGCGATGACCGACCCGAACGGATCCGTCACTTCCCCGCTGAAGGCGGTCCAGCTGACGTCCGGCACGGCCACGTTGCCGGTGCGGACCGCGACCGTGAGGTCCGTGCCGCTGTCGAGGTCCTCGTTCCAGAAGAGCCGGTCCCAATTCGCGCTGGCCGTCGCGTCGAAGACATTCGAGGTGTAGGTGCCGGAGGTCGGATAGTTGGAACCGTATTTCAGGAAGGTCGGACCGGCGCCGACGGCGTATCCCTCGCCGGCCGACACCATATCGACCGCGTTGAGCTGGTTGACGGTGGGCGAAGCGACCGACGCCCAGCTCGTCCCGTTCCAATGGATGACCGCGCCAGTCACGCCGACGGCCGTACAGAACGACGCGGAGACGCAATCGACGTCAAGAAGGCTTACGGCCACCGGAGACGACACCGTGTTCCAGGCCGTGCCGTTGAAGCGCCGGATGACGCCGTTGTTGCCGACGATCCAGCCGTCGGTCGCCGAGACCATCTCGACGCCGTTCCATTGATGCGACCCAGTATCCGTATGAAGGCTCCAGGCCGTGCCGTTCCAGCGCCTGATCTCGCCAGCGGTCCCGACGACCCAGCAGTCCGAGGCCGTGACGCAGGTCACCGCGTACCACACTTGGCTGCCGGTATCGGTATGCGCGTTCCAGGCGGTGCCGTTCCAGCGCCTGATCTCGCCGCCGTTTCCGACGATCCAGCCGTCGGTCGCCGAGACCATCCGGACGGACTGCCATTGCTGGTTGCCGACGTCGGCGAACTGGCTCCAGGCCGTGCCGTTCCAACGATAGATCTTGCCGGAGTCGCCGGCCGCCCAGCAATCTGAGGTCGTACGGCAGTGGACGCCGAAGACCTCCTGGTTGTTGAGGTCATGGGTCAGGACCCAGCCGGTGCCGTCCCAGCGATAAAACCGTCCGGATTGCCCGACCGCGCGGCCGTCTATCGACGACAGCATCGATATCTCGTACAGGGATCCGGCGCCAGGAGCCGGGGCCAGCGTGCCCCAGCTCGTGGAGTTGGCCAGGATGACGCGCCCGAGGTCGCCCGTGTCGGCCACCACCGTGCCGCTGAAGGAACCGTCATTGAAATGCGTGTGGGTGGTCTCGAAGAAGCTCTTGCCGGCGATGATCTGGATCCATTCCGGATCGCCGGTTCCCGTGACCGACGACGGCGTGCCGCTGCCGCTCACGACGGTGTCCTGGAAGGCGCCGGGGCCGAAGTCGGTATCGGTCGTGTGGGTGACGAGAAGCCCCTCAGCCGGCGTCCAGGTCTTCACGCCCGTCGTCGAGAGCTGGAGGCTGGCGCCGTCGCCGGTGCCGTAGACTTCCGTGGCGTTGTGCGTGCCAGCGTTGAAATCGACGTCGGTCGTCTGCTTCCAGTCATAGACGCCCCAGTCGGTCAGATACATCGACCGCGTGACGTCGCGCGGGATGGCCAGGACGCCGGAGTTCCAAAGGACCGCCACGACGACCTTGCGCGTGCGCGGGTCGACCGTGCCGCCGGACGCGACGATGACGTTCAGGCCGTCCCGTTCCACTTCGGTGACCGTCACGGTCCGCGTGTAGGTGCCGTCGATCTGGTCGGAGGCTCCCAGGAAGACCCAGTTGCCGCTTCCGTCCTGCGCGAGGCCGTGCGTGCCGAGCGCGAGGTCGCTCCAGCGGTTCTCCTTGATGGCGCGCGCCGCCTCAAGGCCCTGCGTGGCGAGGAACGTGGCGCGCGTGCGGTCGGCGCCCGATGCCGCCGACGCCAGCGGGTTCAGCACGAGCAGGATGACGCCGCTCGCGAGCACGGCGAAGACGCCGACCGCGATCAGCACCTCCATGACGGATTGTCCCGCGTAAAAGCCCATCCGGGGCTCACGCGGCGATGCGCGCTTATTCTGCCACCACGCGGCCATAGGCGTTGATGATGACGGTGCGCGTCGCCGAATCGACGCCCGTCAGGGTGATGGAACCTGTCGAAGCGGCCGCGCCGTGGAAGCGGGTGAAGGTCACGTCGCAGCCGCCGCCGACATCCACGCCGGTGACGGTCACGTTACTCGGCAGATCGAAGGTGTCGAGCGTGTCAGTGGCCGAGGTGAAGCTGGCGCCGCGGAAGATGTGGTACTTGGTCGTCGGCAGGGCGCAACCGTCCGTCTCCGAGAAGTGGACGCCCCATCTGTCGCCGAAGTGGCCGGAAAGCGCCTGCGTCTCGGCGCGGCGGATGACGTCGACGACGCCGGTCAGTCCGTCTTCCAAGGCGTTGCGCGTCTGGAACGAATACAACGGGACCGTCGTCACCGCTACGATGACGCCGAAGAGAGCGACGACCAGGACGAGTTCGAGCGCCGAAAATCCAGCGCGCATGCTAAAGGCGTTCGATATTGCCGATGAAGTTGTAGATCGGCGTGATGATGGCGACGGCGATGTAGGCGACGGTCAGGCCGATGACGATGAGCAGGACCGGCTCGAGGATCGTCGAGAGGTTCTTGGTGGTCACGTCGACCTCGTCCTCGTAGAACTCCGCCAGGTACTGGAAGGTCTCCTCGAGCTTTCCGCTGCGTTCGCCGACGGCGAGCATCCTGGTGCAGATCGACGGGAAGAGCCGCGGGAACTCCTCAAGGACGGTCGAAGCCGGCACGCCGGTCTCCGTCCCCTGCTTCACCCGCAAAAGCGCCTTCTTGAAGCGGGCGTTCCTGAGGGTGTTCGAGACGATCTCGAAGGCGTCGCCGATCGTGATGCCGGACTTGAGGAGCGTCGCCATCGTGCGGGCGAACATCGCCAGGTTGAAATTGCGCGCCAAGAGGCCGAAGACGGGAACCCTGAGCAGCACGCCGTGGCTGAACGGACGGACGGGCTTCCAGCCCAGGAATTGGATCAGTCCGAAAATCCCGGCGATCACGCCGATCGTGAACGGCACGCCGTAGGCGACCATGAAGCGCGAGAAGCCGATCATCAGGCGGGTCGCCAGCGGCAGCTCGACCGAGATGGAATCGAAGAGGCCGATGACGCGCGGCAGGACGAAGAGCGAAAGGCCCATGCCGATGCCGGACGCCGCGACCAGCACCAGGACCGGGTAGATCATCGCGCCGCGGATCTTGCGCTGGAGATCGTAGCTCTTGGTCAGCTGCAGGGCCAGGTCGTCGAGGCTGCGCTCGAGCGTGCCGCTCGATTCGCCGGAGCGGACGGTGGCGATGAACAGCTCCGAGAAGATCTTAGGATATTGAGCGAAGCCCTCCGAAAGCTGGCGGCCGCCCTCGACGGCGACGAGCACGCCCATCAACGCCTTGCGGAAGCGTCCCTGCGCCTGCTCTGCCAGCACGCGCACCGCCTCGTCGATCGGCAGTCCTGCCTTGATCATCAGCGACATGTGCTTGGCGAACGTGACCTTCATCACGTTCGGCACCCAGCCGATGCCGAGCAGGTTCACGAAATTTCCGCCGGCGTCGCGGCGCAAAGACACCACGAGCAAACCCGCGGCGCGGATCTGCTCGGCGGCCTCCTCGGAGGAACGCGCGTCGATGACGCCGTTCTCGATCTTGCCTTGCGGGGTCGTGGCGCTGTATTTGAAACGCATGTTCCTCCTTTATGCGGGGCTTCAGTCGTGCATGGTGCGGAGCAGCTCCTCGACGGTCGTGAGGCCGTTCAAGACCTTGCTGATGCCGTCCTCGAGCATGGTGGTCATGCCCTGCGCTATGGCTTCGCGCTCGATGTCGTCGGCGTTGGCGCGGCTCATGATGAGCTTCCGGATCGTCTCGTTCATCTCGACGAGTTCGAAGATGCCGATGCGGCCGATGTACCCGGTGTGCCGGCAGAGCTCGCACTTCGCGCCGCTGTAGATCGTCAGGCTCTTCTTCTTGCCGAAGAGGCGCCGGGAAAGGTCTTCAGAGACGCCGGCTGCCTTCGCCTCGCTCATGCTCATCGTACCGCTTTTCCGGCATTTCGGACAGATGCGCCGGACGAGACGCTGGGCGATGATGAGATTGATGGACGACGCGATCAGGAACGGCTCTACCTTCATGTCCAAAAGGCGCGGCAGGGTCGTGGCCGCGTTGTTGGTGTGCAGCGTGGAGAGTACCAGGTGGCCCGTCATCGCCGAGTTCACGGCGATGCCGGCGGTCTCCTCGTCGCGGATCTCGCCGACCATGATGATGTCCGGGTTCTGGCGGACGATGGCGCGCAGCCCGGCGGCGAAGGTGATGCCCGTCTTGGGGTTGACCTGGATCTGGCTGACGCCGGCGATGTCGTATTCGATCGGATCCTCGATGGTGGTGATGTTCACCTCCGGCGTGTTGAGGATCTTCATCATCGCGTAAAGCGTCGTCGTCTTGCCCGAGCCGGTCGGGCCCGTCGACAGGATCATGCCGAACGGCTTCTTCATCGCGCGCATCGTCTTCTCGACGTCCGGGTCCGAAAGGCCGATGGACTCGAGATAGAAGTGCTTGCCGCGCTCGGTCAGCAGGCGCATCACGACCTTCTCGCCTTCGATGATCGGCACGATGTTGATGCGGACGTCGACCGTCTCGCCTTCCAGCAGGGTGCGGATCTTGCCGTCCTGCGCCGCGAAGTGCTCATCGGTGCGCAGGCGTCCCATGATCTTGAGGCGCGTGACGATCAGGTCGTGCATGTACTTCGGATACCGGACGATGTCGTGCATCAGGCCGTCGATGCGGAAACGAACCAGCGCTTCCTTCTCGCGCGGCTCGATGTGCATGTCGGAAGAACCGGCCTGATACGCGTAGAGCAGGAGCGTATCGACGATCTGGACGATCGGCAGCTCCTTCAGGGCGTCTTCGGGGGAGATGTCCGGCTTCTCGGCGAGCTTGCGCTCGATCTCGGAAATGATGGCCTGGAAGACGCTCTTGATGTCCTTGCGATAGCGGGCGGCCACCAGTTCGATGTCGCTTCGGGTCGCGTAGTAGAGCCGGATTTCCTTGCCGCGAAGCTTCTTGCGCAGGGCGGCGACGGCTTCCAGGTTCGCCGGGTCATTGACGGCGACGGCGACGGCTTCTTCGACGCGCCGGAACGGCATGACCCAGCTGCGCTTGACCATCTCGACCGGGATGAGCCTCAGCACATCCTCGGGAATCGCCTCGTTGCGGAGGTTGATGTACGGGACCTTGTAGATGTCGGCCATCAGCCGGCCCATGTTCTCGTCGGTGATGATGTTCCGTTCGACGAGAAAATCGACCAGCGGCTCGCCGCGGTCGCTGGCGCTCTGATACGCGGCTTCCAGCTTCTCGGCCGGTAAGACATCCAGCTCGCTGAGCGCCGATTTCAATGTGTCGTTGGAAATCGCCACAGGGTTCCTCCTTCATCCCGCCCCTTGCGCCGCGCGGCGTCGAGGTTATTTCCTCTTATCGAGCGTCTCCCGGATCTTGGCGACGATGTCCTGAATCGAGAAATTTGCTTTGACGAGATAGCTGTCGGCTCCGAGGGCTTCGGCCCGCTTGATGTCTTCCTCCTGTCCGAGGTTCGAAAGCACGATGACGGGCGTCGTCTTGTTGGCGGACGAAGCGCGCATCTTCTCGAGCGCCTCGAAACCGTTCATCTTCGGAAGGATCAGGTCGAGCAGGATGATGTCCGGTTCGATTTCCTGGGCCAAGCGCACGGCCTCTTCGCCGTCGTTGGCGATCGAGACGTCGAAACCCTCCTTCTTCAGCTTGACGGCGTAAATCTTGACGAGAAACGTCTCGTCTTCGACGACCAGGATTTTAGGGCTGCTTTTGGCGGTCATGATGTCGGACTATGGTCCGCCGAGGCGGTCGTTCACCTTCTTGAGCACGTCGTCGAGCGAATAGTTGGCCTTCACGAGGAAATCGAAGGTGCCGAGCTGCATCGCTTCCGCGACCTTGTCGCCCGAGCTTAGATTGGTGAGGATGATGACCGGCAGGGCGCGCATGGCGTCGTCAGCCTTCATCAGGTGGAGGACGCTGATGCCGTCGAGCTTCGGCATGATGAGGTCCAGCAAGACGAGGTCCGGTTTCGAAGCGCGGAGCGTGCCGATCGCCTCCTCTCCGTCGGCGGCCGTGACGACGGCGTACCCGACGTGCTCGAGCTTGTTCTTGAGCGCCCGCTGCATGCTCTGTTCGTCCTCGACGATCAGGACTGTCTTGGCCATGTGGAATTTCTGACGGGATTCTTATGGCGCCAGTGTACCGCCGTCCTCCGAGACAGGCAAGGCCTTGGGAGCGTTCGGAAGCGCGATGTTGAAGGTCGTTCCCTTATTCTCCTTCGACGTGAACCAGACGCGGCCGCCGGAAAGCTCGATGATCGTCTTGACGAAGTAAAGCCCCAGGCCGGTACCGACCGTCTCCAGCGCGGCCACGTTCTCGCCGCGAAAGAACTTGGCGAAGACGCGGTACTGCTGGCCTTCCGGAATGCCTAAGCCGGTGTCCTTCACGCGGAAGACGGTCTCCCCGCCTTCGACGAAGACGTCGAGGGCGATCGAGCCGCCTTCAGGCGTATATTTCACGGCGTTGCCGATGATGTTCGAAAATGCCTGGCCAGCCAGATTGGGATCGGCATAGAACGTAGCGACGTCCTTCGCGACCGCCTGCGTGAACGCCAGCTGCCGTTGGCGGATGAGCGGCGATAATTCCTTGACCGCCGCCTCGACGAAGGCGCGCGCGTCGACGTGCTCCGGGACGGGCTTGACCCGTCCGGCCTCGATCCTCGAGATGTCGAGCAGGCTGCCGACCAGCCTGACCATGCGCACGACGGACGTCGACAAGTCGCTCAGATACTCCTTCTGCGTCGGCTTGAGCGGGCCGGCGTCACCCTCCAGAAGCAAGTCAAGGAACCAGCGCATCGCGGACAACGGCGTGCGCAGCTGGTGCGACGCGATAGAGATGAAATCCGATTTTTGGCGGTCGATCTCGCGCTCGACCGTCACGTCGCGGAACGCGGCGACGATGCCGGTCGTGCGGCTATCCTCGTCGAGATACGGCGCGACGGTGCCGGAGACCGGCACGAAGCTGCCGTCCGCGCGGGCGAGCCGCAGGCGCTCTCCCAGCGCGCCGGCGCGGCGCGGGCCGCGACGAAGGCGTCCGTCCGCATCACGACGTCATCCTCGCGGAACAGCCGTAGGACGCGTTCGATGGGCTGCCCGATGACGTCCCTCGCCTCCATGCCGATGATGCGCGCGGCGGTGGGGTTGCATCGGAAAATCTTCCCGTCCTTGCCGGAGGCCACCACGCCTTCCGCGAGGGCGTCGAAGCTGGCGGATTCGCGCCGCCGCTCGGATTCGATCTGCCGCTTGGACTCCTCGACGTCCTCCAGGAGGTTCATCAACGCCGTACGCATATCGACCAGATCACGGTTCAGTCGACGCTGAGTCACGGCATCATCCTCGGCACGGGCCTTCGCGATCGCGGTGGCTTTCAAGGATTCGGACAGGTTTTCGTTGGTCTTTTTCAGCTGCGCGCTCTCGCGCGCTCGGTTGCGGCTGGAGATGAAGACGTAGGTCCCGGTGATCGCCATGGCCACGGTCAGGGTCGCGTGCTCATTCGTCCAGCCCAGTCGCGCGCGCAGGCCGGAAGGCACGAATACCTCGAAGAGGAAAAAGGCGTAGTAGGCCGCCACGGGATAGAGCGTCCATATCGGCGACAAGACGAGCGATCCGGCGAAGATGGTCACGAACGTCAGGTAGGTGAACGGGCTCTCGATGCCTCCGGTGGCATGCATCAGCAGGCTGAGGCTGACGACCACGGACGACAGCGGCAGCAGGTAGGTGCGCAGGGTGGCTTTGGCGGCGGGAATCAGCTGGTAGCTGACGGTGGTCAAGGCTGCGATGACGAGGATCGACGGGAAGTATTCCGCCGTATCGATTCCTCCATACCTGCCGTACACGGCAGAGACGGCTACCACTCCCCAGACGTTCATCTCGCCGAGCTGCTGGTGGCGGATAATCGCCAGCCGGCTCCCATCGAGGCCAGAGGCGTCTACCGCCCGCGTCTGGTTATCGGAGGCGTACCAGCTCAGGATCAAGACGCCGAAGAGCGCGCAGATGGACATGGCTCCTATCGTCGTCCCGTCAGCCGAGGCCGCCAGGGCGGCGGCGGAACCGGCCAAGATCGCGACGCAGACCCTGAACCGGCCGAAGACGGAACGCCATTCGCAGAATGCGATCAGGAGGCCGCTGAGGAACGACAGCGTGAGAGGCACGGAAATAGACTGGCCGCCGGCCGGACCTGAGGCGGCGGAAGAAGGAATCGCGAGCGCGCCGATCCAGGCCGCGATAGGGACGAGCATGTAAGCGGCGGCGACCGCAAGCGCGGCGAGGTTGATTTCTGCGGCCGGGACCTCGGCTGGGTCGCCCTTGGTCCGATGCGCGGCATAGACCAGCACGGCCGCGAGCACCGCAGCCGAGACGACGGCCCGATCGTGCCCTGACCGCAGCTCCGGCATGAAAAACGAGTACGCAAGCACGGCCGCGACCGCCGCCGCCGCGACCAACCGCACGGACTCCATGCGCCTGTAGCGGTGCGAAGCGAAGGCTAGGCAGCCTGCGGCGACGGCGGTTACCGCGAAGAGGGCGCCGATCGCGTCTCGCGACGAAGCGGCGTCAAGGCCCGAAGCCGCCGCCAGGGAGAACATCTGGAACCCGGCGAGCGTCGTCATCCAATCGGTACGAAAACGGAAGCGTTTCATGGTCCTTGTCGCTTCGACAGCAGTTCCTTCAGCTCTTTCATCCTGACTTCGCGCCCGACCATCAGCCTGGCCATGCGTTCGACGGCATCGCGCTCCGTGAGCGTCTTCCGGAACAGGAGCGCGGCGTTCAAGAGCGTCGCCATGAAGCCCGTCAGCAGCTCGCAATAATTGACGTCCTCTTCGTCATACTGGCCCTTGCGGCGATTCACGAGGCAGAGCACGCCGATCGAGGCGTCTCGCACATGCAGCGGCATGACGAGCATGTCGCGGATGCGCGCGTTGCCGACGAAGCGTTCGATGCCGCCGGCCTTTCCGTCGAAGACGCGCGGAATCCCCGTCTCGATGATGCCGCGGAGGATACTCATGTTTTCCTCGACGGACATCAGGTCGCGTGCGTAGAAATCGGCGTCGGCGCCCTCGCCGACGCGCCTGAGCTCCTTGCTGTCGCCTTCAAGCACGAAGACGGCGTGGCGCTCGGCGTCGATGGCGTCCGATACGATGCCTCCCGCGCGCGAGGCCAGCCGGTCGAGTTCCGAAGTGAATTCGCTCAGCCGCACCAGCATATTTATGACCTGGAGCTGATCGAGGCGATCCGAGAGATCGCGCGAAAGCCGGTCGGTCTTCTCGAAGGCCTGACGCAGTCCGCGCGTCACTGACACGAGGCAGGCCGAAGCGGCCGCGAATATCAGGAGCTGCAGGGTGAACTCCCACGACATGAACGGGCCGCGGACCCAAGCCGCCGCGTGAAGGAACAGCATGGCCAGCAACGAAAAGGCCGATTCGGCCAGCACGACGTTCTCGTGCAGCACCAGGGCGGAAGCGAAAAGAGGTATGAAGTACAGATAGCCGAGAGTCCCGGCCATTTCGGGCAGGACGTAAATGAAACCCGTCAACAAGACGACCATCGCCAAGCTGACGACGAGCGCCTTATCCTCCTTGACGAATCGGATCGGCCCTTCGGAGGATTCCGGCATCAGGCGTTGGAAGACGACGTTGGCGACGGCAAGCAGCGCGACGGAGAGGATAAGTCTGGCCTGCCGCCCCGGTACGCCGGCTTGGGGAAGAAAGACGATGAGCGACCCGAGCAGCAGCGTCAGAAACCAGCCTGCGGCCTCGAAGCCGTAACCGGAACGGACGATCTTCTTCGTGCGCGAGGACGCGGTCATACGGCGGTGCGTCGCGGCAACGTGACGGTGAAGACCGACCCGGAGCCTTCTCCGGTCCGGCACTCGATGCGGCCGTCGTGGGCGTCGACGATGAATTTCGCGATATAGAGCCCGAGGCCGGAGGCGTTCGGATTGACGTCGATGGCTTTTTTGGAACGGTAGAAGCGTTCGAAAAGGCGCGTGCGCTCCTTTTCAGGCATGCCGATGCCGGAGTCCCGTACCGCGATCGAGACCTCGTCCTTGCCGGACAGGATATCGACCGAAATCCTTCCGCCGTCCGGCGTGTATTTGATGGCGTTGTCGATCAATCGGCTGAATACCGTCTCCATCTTGCCGGCGTCCACGAAGAGCGGCGCCGGATGCGGCGACGGTTCCGCGTACCCGAGCGCCTGCGAGCGCATGGCGGCGCTGCGCGTGAAATCGCGCACGACCTTGCCGACGACCTCGGCGATATCGACGGCGCTCTTGTCGAGCCGCAGCGTGCGCTGCTCGATGTCGACGGCCAGGAGCATGTCGTCGACGATCGAGATGCCGCTCGTCACGCTCTGATAGATCGATCGGAGCGACTCGGAGGCGTCCGGCGGCAGGGCGGGACCGTCGGACAGCAGCAGTTCCAGGTTCCAGCGGATGGCGTTAAGCGGCGTGCGCAGCTGATGCGAAGCCACGGTCAGGAACTTCGACTTGATCTCGTCGGCGCTGCGCAGGCCTCCGTATTGGATCTTGAGCTCGGTAATCTCGCGCTCGTGCGTGACGTCGCGCATCAGCCAGAGGCGGCCGGCATGGACTCCCGCCTTGCGCACGGGCGCGCTCACGACCTCGACGAAGCGATGCGTCGGCGAGATGATCTCGACGTCGCGGAGGAATTCGCTCTCACGGTCCTCCGAAGGATGCGCGATGACCTCATAATAGCTCATGAACTCGGCGAAGGCGCGGCCCCACGTCTCGGAGAGCGATCCGACGTCCTTGCCGAGAAGCGCCGCCGGCTCAAGTCCGAAAAACGCGCCGATGGCCTTGTTGGCCGCCAGCACGCGCCCATCCGGTCCCGTGACCAGGATCGCGTACGGCGAGGCGTCGAGGATCGGCTCGATGACGCTATCGGTGCAGACGCTCGGTTCGACGCGGCTCGTGAAAAGCATACTGCGTTCAGTGTATCACGAAAGCAGGCCGCGGGCGGCCTTCCACAGTTCATCGCGCCCGTTCGTCTTCAGCCAATACCACCACTCGACGCCCCAGAGATATATCTCGGAGGCTCCGGTCGAGGCGGCGAACTCGACGTTGCCGCGCAGGCGCTCCGGATCCATCTGCGAGAACTGCTCGTCGATGGGCGTCTCCGCCACCGGAGCGCGGAACCACGGCTCGGCCTGGAGTTCGCTGACGATCACGCGCTTGACGACCGGTCCGATGATGTTGATGCGGTCGGTATAATAGAGCGGCGAGACCGGCCAGTAGAGCTCCCCGAGGTACTTGTTCCAGACCAGGCGATACATGCTGATGCCCAGCACGTCGCCGAGCGTCGCGGTGCGGATCCAGGTCGAGAGCTCGCCGGAGTCAGTCACCATGACAGGCCGCGCGTCGAGGCCGCGCACGAGCATGATCTCTTCCTTCAGGAAATCGCGGTCGGGCGGCGGGCACTTGCCGAAATGGAACAGAGGCTCGTTCTCGACCTGCCAGACGCGCACGGCGGAATAGGACTTGAAATGCAGGATCTCGGCTTCCAGGAAATTCAGCACGCGCTCGCGCTGCCGCGCCTCGTCGAGCTTCGCGGCCCAGCCGGGGACGTGGCACTCGGGCCAGCGCGGCGTCTTGCGGCCGACGGCCAGGATGACCTCCGCGCCGCGTTCTCCCGCCTCGTCGAGCATCCACTCGACTTCCCCCCACTCATAGCGCCCGCGCTCAGGTTCCGCCTCGTCCCAGTACACCGGGATGCGAAGATGGCGGACGCCGAGGTCGTCGAGCGTCGCGAGGTACGCCTCCTTCCAATCGAGGCCGAGTTCCTTCGCGTATTTCGTCGAAAACGTCACGCCGAGGCTGGGCGGCGCGGCGCGGCGCGGGACGGAGGCGAGGTACCACGAAACCAGGCTCGCCAGCGCCACGAGGCCGATCGCGATCGTGATGACGACGCGGCGACGGCGCATGTCAGACGATCATCGGGAGTTTCTCGAGCTTGACCGTCAGGCCCGTGATGATCTCCTCGATGCGATAGGCGCCGTGCGTCGGCGCTTCGATGAAGCCGTTCCAGGCCATGCGCGCGAGGCCGCCGGACTCGACCCAGTCGAACAGCCATTCGTCGGTATACCGGGGATCGAGCTGCGGGGTCCCGCCCCCGAGCGTGCGCAGCCAGTGCTCGTTGAACTTCTCCTGTGAACCGATCGGCGGCGCGGCGATGATGGGCAGGCCGACGCCGGTATAGAAGGACAGCTCGCTGGGCTTGGTCCAGAGGATGTCGGAACGGCGGATGAGCTGGTCGAATTTCTTGAAGTAGGTCGGGCGGTCGGCGTAATACTGGATGCGCAGTCCTTCGCCGAGCTCCGAGCCGAGTCCGAGGTCTATGACGCGCTTCTTGTAATACGACGCCACGTCCTTATTGGTGCCGGCCACCAGGTTCAGGATGACGTTGCCGCGGCGGATCTTCTCGCGCAGGCTCTCCGCGATCGTCAGGCCGAGATCGCGCTGGGCGCCGGCGCCGCCGACCGCGAAGGTCAGCGTGAGCGGATGCGTGGGCTCGCGCTTGCAGTTCGAGACTCCGATGGCTTCCTTCAACGTGTCCTCGTACTTGGAATAGAAGATGCCGTTCGGATCGAGGTGACAGATGCGCTCTCCCAGGTCTTCCTTGATGGTCTCGGCCGTCGGGCCGCCGATCAGGTCCTTCGAGAGCGGGAAGCCTGTCAGGTAGATGTTCTCCGGGCGCACGCCATAAAGCTTGAGGCGCTCGACGACGCGGCCGTTGGAGGCGAAGTATTTGATGCGGCTGCGCTTGGGATCCTTGGCGACCCAAGCGCGGCTGACGTCGGCGTCGGTCGTGACGAGATAGATGTCCTCGGGGTAATCGAAGTATTCCGCGGCGAAGGCCGGCAGGAAGAACGTGCAGACCAGCGGCAGCTTCCGCTTGTTGCGCAGCGTCTCGACGAGGTCGCGGCCGAGGCCCTTCCGTTCGATCAGATAGTAGAGCTGGAGCAGCTGCAGGCTCGGCGCGGAAAGGTCGCGGCGCGGATAGAAAGACTTGATTTCCTGGAATCCGTCGAAGACGTTCCAGGCCAGCTCCCCGAGGATCGGAAACGACTTGAAACGCGAGAACGCCTCATAGAGCGTGCGGCTCTGCCGCCAGAGTTTCTTGTCGGCGTCGGGAATGCCGGGATAGTTGTTCGCGACGATGACGTCGGCGTACGCCAGATCAGTGAGCGCGTGCGAGGCGCGCTCGTGGCCATAGCCCATGTCGACGGTCACGACCCAGGCTTTGCGGAAATGCTGTTCAGTCATGGCGGATGGATCATCTGTGATGCAGCGCGACGAGCGTCGCGCCTCCCTTCGAAGCGTCGCGGAAGCCCGCGACCAGCCTGTGTCCTTCCAGCCAGCGATGTAGGGAGTCGCGGAGCTTGCCTTCTCCTTTGCCGTGCACCACGCGAACGGAGCGCTCCCCGCTCACGAACGCGCGCTGGATGAGCGCCTCGGCCGCCGCGCTGGCGGCGTCCCAGCGCAGTCCGTGCAGGTCCGCCTCAGGCACGTCGCCGCCCGCTTCGGCCAGGAACAGCAGGTTTTCGAGCTCGTCGAGGTCTTGGGTCTGCGGCATTTTTTTTCGCTTTCGGAGTTTCAGAAACCGGCAGCGTGAAGTGAAAGACGGTGCCTCGGCCCTCGACCGACGAGAAGCCGACGGTGCCGCCATGCGCCTCGACGAAGGTCTTCGTGACGAACAGCCCGACGCCGGAAGCGTTCGGCTGCATCAGGTTGGCGTTGGAGGCGCGGAAGAACTTCTGGAATATCTCGCGCTGCTCGTCCGGCGGGATTCCGACGCCTGAATCCTGAACTTCGAAGCGCGCGTAGTCGCCGTCGCGCATAGCGCGCAACTCGACGCGTCCGCCCTCATGCGTATAGCTCATGGCGTTGTGCAGGAACTTGCTGAAGACGTAGTGCAGCTTGAGCTTGTCGGCATAGACCATCGGCATGTCCCTGACGACGGACGCGCGGAACGAGAGCTTCTTGAGCTTGGCCTGGCTCTTGAATTCGAGCGCGAGCGCGGCGATGAACGCGTCGACGTCGACCGGCTCCGGATTGAGGTGCAGGAGCCCGCGTTCGACCTCCAGCGCTTCGACCCAGTCGGAAATCATCACCAGGATGTTCTGATAGTTCTTGTCGGTGATACGCAGGACCTCTTCCTGCCGCCTGGTGAGCTCTCCGACCTCGCCGCGCAAGAGGCTCTCGATGTTCCAGCGCACGGCTGTCAGCGGCGTGCGCAGCTGGTGCGAGATGATCTCCAGGAAGCGCGTCTTCACCTCCTCGATCTCGGAAAGCGGCGCGGCCGAGGCCGCGGACTTGGCGCGCTCGGATTTCGCCAGCGCAAGGACGGCTTTCGCGATGACGTCATCGACGTCGCCGTCGTGGATATGGGGCGAGCGGCTCCAATCACCGGCCGCGTAGTCCCTGAGGGAGGCGACGATCTCGGCGACGTTGCGTTCGCGGCGCCGCTCGGTGGCATGGAGGACGACGAGCGCGACGCACAGGAAGAAGGCGACGATGGCCGAAAGCAGCCAGGTGGCGTTCTGCAGGAAGAACAGGTCGTTCAGGTGGCGGACGTCGGAGGCCGCGCCGGTCGCCGCGTCGAACAGCACGAAACCGTAGCCAGCGAACAGCGCCCATGCGCCGCCCGAGACCAACAAAGCCGCGATGCCTATCAGCATCAAGACGAATCCGGCGCGTTGTCTTCCCGGAATGAGCATATCTCCTCCTGAATGCGTACGCCTGAAGTATATCACAAAAAGAAAAACCGGCCGGAGCGCTAGGCATGCGCTACGGCCGGACGAAGATCTCGTCGACGCTCACGCCTGTGAGCGTAGGGATCGAGGAGGCTGGGATGCCGAGGAGGCGAAGGATCGTGGGCGCGGTGTCGGCGAGCCGGATCGAGGCTCGGATCTCGTGGCCAGGCTTGATGCCGGGACCGACGGCGACCCAGGGGACCAGGCGGTCGTCAGGCGTGTCATAGCCATGTCCCTTGCCGGGCGTGCCGCCGTGGTCGGATGTGACGATTAGCGTCGTAGGGACGCCGCCCGCCGCTTCCGCATCCGACATGCATTTCCGGATGGTCTCGAGGTGTCGGCCGATTTTCTCGGCTTCGACATACTGCTCCTCGGAGAGCCAGCCATGGCGATGCCCCGCGTCGTCGGTCATCTTGAAGTGCAGGATGACGAGGCGCGCGGCGTCGTCCCTCACGGCATCACAGGCCGTCTGAATGAGGATTTTGTCGCCGCGGACGCGTACGCCGGTCTCGTCGCCGTCGGGACGGAGCATGCCGACGAGCTTGCCCTTCTGGACGGCGGCGACGGCCTTGTAACCAGCGCTTTCGACAGCCGTGAAAAGCGTGTGGGAGACCTTGAGCGGCTTCCAGCGGAACTTGACTCCGTGGACATGCGGGTCGTCGCCGGTCCTCTCCGACTTGGTCGGCTCACCCGTGACGCCGTTCACCTTCGGCTCGGCTCCAGTGTAGAGCTCCGCGTGGGAGATAGACGTCGTGGCGCCTTTCGGAACTTCGGCGACGAAAGTCCAGGCGCCTTCCGAAGCCATCTCCTTCCAGACCGGCATGCGGTCGGCCAGGCGGACGTGCCATCCGTCGACGGTGACGAGGATGACGCGCGCGGGACCGGCGGCCTTCGATACCGACGTCCCGGCGGCCACGGGCGGCTTGGGGACGACGAGACCTTTCTTGGCTTGGGGTTTGACGACAGCGGGAGGCGCGGACTTCGCAGGATGACGCTCGATCTGCCCGAACGCCACGCAGGCCGCGAGGCCGATGAAGGCTAGCAGATACGGGACAGGACTGGTGCGATTGAGTTGCACGATAGGCTCCTTGGTCGGGGGTTGAGATCAAAAGGCCACGTCGCAGGATACCGAAAAAACGCGGTTTTGTCAATGCTGGCGCCCGTTTTTATCATTCCAGCATTCGCTGGAGTCCAGTACATCCGCAAAGCCAAGAGATATTTTCAACCTCACGCTGTAATCTCCAGGTATTCCCATGTTTCAGGAGTCCCAGATATGCCTGGAGAGTTTCGGACATCGAGTGTTCGTTAAAACCCGCGTGAGACGACGTCTCACGCGGGGAAGGGTCCAAGGACACTCGAGAGCTAAGTGTCCAAGGGATCAAGGGCTACTTGCGAACGAACAGGAACCGGCGGCTCGCAATCCACCTGCCGTCGACCGGGAAGCCGTCGAGGAGGCGCCTGCCGTCATCGGCGCACAGCACCGCGACGTAGCGGAGGCCGACGTCGCCCAGCGCGGACGAGCCGCAGGCGACGATCCAGAACTGCAGCTGCAGCTCGGGGTGGGCCTTGGCGAACTCGTAGGCCTCCTTGTGAGTCGCCGGACGGTAGCCGTTCTTCTGACCCCAGGCGATCGCCTCCTCGTCATCCATCGAGCGTCCGAAGTCCTTCGTGAGGAAGACTTTCTCGCCGGGGGTTTCATCCATGTCGACGCAGGAGGCGTGCTTCTTCCACTCGCGTCCGTCGAAGAGACTGGAGACGCCGCCCTTGGAGAACTCCTCCTCGAGCTGGCGCATGGGCGGGAGCGGGGCGTAGGTGATTGTGACGCGGTAGTGGTCGAGCGGGAGCGGCTCGGACGGCATGCCGCGATAGCGGTGGTCGCCAGTCTGTTGGACCGGCTTCGACTGCTCCGCGAGCCAGTCTGCGTAGGCCAGGTCGGCGATCTTGCCGAGCGTCGTCCTGCCGCCCGCAGTCACGAGCCGATAGATGGCCGCGAAGGGCACCGCCTTCTCACGGACCACATCCATCAAACCAGTCGCGAATCCCATGAAATAACCGACACCCGTCTCGATCTCGGACACGTTTCGCTTCGCCATGTGCATTCTCCTTGCGTTTGGCTTGCCCCTCATCCCGCACTATGCGAGACCCCAGGCTTGCCGTGAAAGGTACTGACTGTGATGCACACATAAGCATAAATATGCAGTTTTGTCAAGTATTCTTGACTGTTTGGCCTGCCGCGCCCCAGCCCCGCGCCCTCCTCGCTCAACACGTCAAAACTTCACGATCGTGAACTTTTGACGTCATGTTTCTACGATCTGAATCCAAGCTCCGAGTCGCCGCCGTGAAACCCATCTCTTCAGCAACGCCGCGACGTCTCGTTCCGTCACCCAGACGCTCCGCTGATGGAGTCTGAATCCGGCCATCTTCAGCCAAGTACGCACCGCATCACGTGCCGTTCGATGCCGCTCCGGAATGTCGTACATGACATATGTCCGCCCGCCGTCTTCCCGACGTTTCGCCGCGCGGACCTGAAGCTTCAGGAACGATTCGTGGCCGCGATCCGTCAGCATCGCGACAATCCTTTTCCCGATCCTCCGCTCGACCAACAATTTGCGGCGTCGAAGTTCGACATAGCGCTGACGCAGCGCCGCCTTCTCATCGTACTCCGCCACGCGCCGCATGCCGGCGAGCCCGTCGCGCAGGAACGCCTTGCGGTATTTCCCGTTCAGCTCGAAATACAGCATGCCATCGGCGACAGTCGACAACACGTCTAAAGTCCGGCGGCCGGCCTTGCCCAAGCTTTGAATCAAGCGCGTCATTTGTTCACGATCGTGAAGATTCAACGTCGTATCGCGTGAGCACTACAGAAGTCGGCCTGCGGATGTCAATCCCATGCATGAAAAAAGACCCCCCAGCGAGGCTGGGAGGTCAGTCGAAGGCTCCTGCGCCGAAGTCGGCTGAGGGAGCGGTGAGGTAGGCGTCGGGCATCTTGCCGCGCTGGAACGGGAGGAGGACAGGAGTCCCCTCGCGCCGCTCGCCTTGATCGACGAGCGTGACGTCGTCCGGAATCGGAAAGTCGCGCGCCGGTGCGGCATCCGTGACCGGATACGCCGCTTCCATGAATCCCTCCCAGATGGGCAGGGCGACGGAGCCGCCGGTGGCTTCCTTGGCGATCGGATCCGGAGTCATGCGCCCGACCCAGACGCCCACGGCCAGGTCGGCCGTGCCGCCCATGAACCAGACGTCGCGGAAGCTGTTGGTCGTGCCGGTCTTGCCGGCGACCGGACGGCGCAGGCGTTTGGCGCGCGTGCCGGTGCCGAACTCGACGACGCCCTTCATCAGGTGCGTCATGGCGTAGGCGTCCCCCGATGGGACGGCCTGCCACGACGGCTGGACCTTGGACTCGTACAGGACGTTCTCCTCGATCGTGCCGTCCGGACGGCGGCGGCGTTCGCTTACCTTGGTGACGAAGAGCCCCGGGGCGCCGCTGGAGTGCTGGACCGGCAGCGCCTTTCCGTTGGCGAGGATCGCGGCGTACCCGGCGGTGTGCTCGAGGAGCGTGAGCTCCGGAGAGCCGACCGCGATCGGGAAGACGCGTTCGATCTTCGACTTGACCCCGAGCGCGCGGATCGTGCCGAGGGCCTGGTCGAGGCCGACTTCGACGAGAAGTCGGACGGAGACCGAGTTCAGCGACTTCGCCAGCGCCGTCATGAGATCGACGTTGCCGTAGTAGGCGCGGAAGCCCGGCTTGTGGTTGTCGTAGTTCGTCGGGCACCAGAGGCCGGAGGCCGTCTGGATGCAGACCGGCTTATCGTCGACCCTCGAGACCACCGTCTCGCCCTTCATCAGGGCCGAGAGGTAGATGTAGGGCTTGATCGACGAGCCGGTCTGGCGGCGCGACTGCGTGGCGATGTCGAACTGGATCTCGCTCCAGTCGTAGCCGCCGACGATGGCGACGATCTCGCCGGTCGACGGTTCGATGGCCACGAGCCCGGCTTGCAGGGCCTGGTGCTGAGCGTCGCCCTTTGCGTCCGGTCCGCCGGTGCGCCTGGCAGTCAGCGCGTAGCGCGCGTCCCGGCCTTCGTCGTCCTTGCGGGTCTCGACGCGCACGGTCATGAAGTCTCCGATGCGGACCGAACGCCCCGGCTTGGCGCTTTCCCAGCTCCCGACGCGTTTGACGTCGTCCGGGTCGAGCTGGAAGCGGTTGCCGCGGACGCAGAGCGTGAGAGATCCCTTATCGCGCGCGACGACGCGGGCGTTGGGTTCGATGGCGTTGTCGGCCACCCATTCGGCGGGAGGATCGCAGCGGTCGCCCGCCGCTTCGTCGCGCCCTTCCGGGCCGGCGAAGCCGAGACGCCGTTCGAGATCGAGTAAGCCGTAGCGGACGGCCGCCTGCGCCTTCTCCTGGAGGTCCAGGTCGAAGGTCGTGCGGATCAGCAGCCCGCGCTTATAGACCGCGTCATAGCCGTAAGTCTTCTCGGCAAAGCGCCGGACTTCCTCGCAGGCGTACGGAGCGGCCGTCGCGTTCAGCTGATGTGACTGGCGGATGATGACGATATCTTCGGCGACGGCGGCGTCGTGATCGACGCGCGTGATGGAACCGAGTTCCCACATGCGTCCGAGCACGTAGCGCTGCCGCATCTTGGCGCGATCGAAGTGTCCGTCCGGAGAATCGATGGCGGGCGCCTTCGGAAGGCCCGCCAGGATGGCGGCTTCCGCCAGCGAAAGGTCCTTGGCGCTTTTGCCGAAGTAGCCTTGCGAGGCCGCTTCGACGCCGTAGAGACCTTTGCCGAGGTAGACGTGGTTCAGGTAGACCTCGAGGATCTGTTCCTTCGCCCCGCGCCGCCCATACTTGGCGGCCATCTGCTTCTCGAGCCGCACGGCCAGCAGGATCTCGGAGATCTTGCGTTCGTAGCTCTTGCTCGAGTCTTTCAGGATGATCTGCTTGATCATCTGCTGGTCGAGGGTCGACGCCCCCTGGCTCGTGCCGTCGGTGAAGTTGGACTTCGCCGCGCGCGCGATGCCGATAGGGTCGACGCCGTCGTGTTCCCAGAACCGCTGGTCCTCGGCGCCGATGAAGGCGTCGCGGACGTGCACGGGGATTTCGGACAGCGGGACGTAGATGCGGTTCTCGAGCGTGAACGCGCACATCCGGCGTCCTTTGCGGTCTAGGGCGACCGTCGAGACGACCGGCTGGTAAGCGGACACGCCGGAGAGATCCTGGGTCTTGCCGGCGATGAAATCCTCGGCCATGCCCGAAAGCGCGGCGACGGAGATCA
Source organism: Patescibacteria group bacterium (assembly GCA_038062835.1). GTDB lineage: Bacteria > Patescibacteriota > Patescibacteriia > SG8-24 > DYFX01 > DYFX01. The sequence goes on from JBBTWH010000009.1 coordinate 68,567, forward strand.
TCGTGACGGAGGCGAGGCCGGTCCAGAATGTCCGCGTGAACGTGAAGCGCTCCCCCGCTTCGGCCTGGCGGCCGTCCGGAAGGACGACCGTGATCGTCTTGCGCACGCGTTCCACGCTGTAGAACGGCTTCCGCTGGAAGATCCGGCGGGACTGTTCCTGGCGCGCCGTCGACGGCCTCGTGACCGTGAAGATCCAGCGGGGCGGGGCGCGGCGCAGGTACGGCTGGCCGGCCAAGATCGCGGCGACGGTGAAGACCGTCGGAGCGATACAGGCGAGCGGGATGCGCACGTCATCGAGAAAGCCCCACGGCGCGGAGATCCAGTTGCCGCCGAGCCACTTCTCGACCGCGGCATAGAGCCACAGGTCGATGAACGCGACGCCGGCGATCCAGGCTGACGCGCGGACCCATGCTATGGGCCGGTTCCATTCCGGAGGCATCCGCATGCGCTGTCGCAGCAGGAACTCCTCCGTCTTGAATGAGGCGCCAGCGACACTGAGCGCCGCGGCGAGCGCCGCGGCCCCGACCGCTTCGCAGGCGAGTCCAAGCCAGGCGTAATCGCCCGACCACTTGACGTTCGCGTACGCGAGCGCGCCGCTGGCGGTGACGCCAGCCGACCAGGCCAGCGCGCGGAAAGCGCGGAACTTCCATAGGAAGCGGGACGCGCTGGCGACGAGCCAGGCCGCGAGCCGATAGATCCTCCAGCACGCCAAAACGGCGGGCACCGAAGCGGTCGCGAGCGCGCCGGCCAGGAAGAATCCCGCGCCGAGGTTGCTGGCGACCGAGAAGGTCGCCGTGAGCATTGATGCGACCAGGACCCATAGGATGAGTACCCGGATGGCGAGCGACGTCTCTTCGACGAACCTTTTGAGCTTCTTCATGATGTTCGCTTCCCCCGTCGAAATTGTGCAAAGACCTTGTTTTTCAGGGTCCTTGTGGATCTGAAAACACCATCGGTATACGCCAAACCGGCCTTTTTGTCAATGAAAAGACCCTGCACGGTATGGTGCAGGGTCAGAGATCATGCTGGATGACGATGTTCAAACCTTCGTGGAACCAGGTATTCCGCAATGGCGTGCCCAGCTTGCCGCATTCTTCCGCGCGCTCCTTGGTGGGAAGGCAAAAGGCATGGTCGCCGAGCGTCGTGGCGTAGGTCTGGAGCTTGCCGGGCTCGATCGTCGGCTCGAACGGCTTGCCGTCAAGCACGAGCACGTAGTCGCGGCGCCCATTGTTCTCTATCGAGAACTTCACGACGCGGCGGGCGTCCGTCGGAACGACCGGCGATATGCCGGACATGTCCCTGGGCTTCGGCTCCGGCATGGTCACGACGCGCTTCAGGTTGCGTTCCCTGATAGCGTCGATCGAGGCGACGGGCGTCTCGGAAGGAGAGACGCTGCAGCCATGCTTCGCGAGCAACGGCTTCAGTTCCTCGTATCCCGTCCGCATCTCGCGCAGGTCCCGGAGCGCGATGCCTTCATAGCGCAGGAGATCTTCCGCGAGCGCGAGCTCGTCCGGCGTCAACGCCTCGCCTTCGCCGTTCTTGAGCGAGGCGCGCAGGACACGGACGCCCTGCTGCAGATCGGCGCCGTAAGCGGCGTATGCCCGGCCATTCTCCCGGGCGAGCAGGTAGGCCGATCCGGCACGTCCCGGCTCGCAGGCGGCCTTCTTGTTCCACGAAAGGTCCCAGACGCCGTCGCTGACGGCGAGCTGGAATTCCGCGCGGAGACGTTCCATGTCGTCGCGGCCGGTACCGACGGCGCGGACGCTCGACACGAGAGCGAGACCGAAGACGATCTCCTGTCCGCTCCAGCGGGCGTCCTTCGGCGCGAGCGCCTTCGCTTCCGCGTAGGCCTGCGCGGCATCGTCCTTGCGGCCGAGTCCGAGCAGGAGGTCGGCGCGGAACTTACGCAGGCGCGGCTCCGTCTTGAAACGAGGTTCGGCCATGGCATATGCGTCGATCGCGGCTTCTTCCTTGCCGGCGGCCCGGAGGCAGGCGGCGAGAAGGAAGACGGCGTCGATGTCATCGGGTTCGCCGTCGACGACGACGGCGAGTTCCTTGGCGGCGTCCGCGTAGCGGCGCTGTCCGGCGTATAGTCCGGCCAGCGCCCGATGAGCGTCGAACTTCGCCGGATCCAGCTCGCGACTGCGTTCGTAGCGCGCGATGGCCTCGGCGACATCGCCGAGTTTCGCGTGCGCTTCTCCGAGCCAGAAGTGGATGACGGCGTCGTCGGGCCGAAGCGCGACGGCGGCGCTGAGCGCTGAGCGCCCCGCGTCGTACTGCCCTTCGGCTATCTCGACGCGGCCGAGCGCGACGAGCGCGCGGACGTCGCCGGGATCGCGGGCGAGGGCTTCGCCGAACTGCTTGCGCGCCGCGATGGCCATGCCTCGCTGCCAGAGCAGCCAGGCATAGAGCCTGAGGCCGATCTGATAGTCGGGATAGATGCGGACGGCGGATTCGGCTTTCTTGAGAGCGATCTTCATCCCCTCCTCGTCGGAGTCCGACTCGGACCCCGATCCGTGGCTGAGCAGCAGTTCGCGGTATGCCTCTGAGAGGCGGATGAACGCGACGATGTCCGGCGTCTGCGGAGTGGAGAGAGCCTTGACGGCCTCGTCCGGAAGGACAATGCCGCCCTCGGCGAACACGGACGCCGCGAGCGTGCCGAACATGGCATGAATGGCCGGCGATTGGACGCCGGCGCGCTCAGGCTTGGGCACGTCCTTGGACCACGCGAATATCTTCCGCGTCTCCTCGCGCGTGCCGACCGCGATCAGCGCGTCCGGACCAACCTCGTACAGCTCGACGGCCAGCGACCACTCCTCGACGCGGCCGCCGTAGCTGCCGGTCAGGACATGGGTCGCTCCGGCGCGCTTCGCTTCCGCATGGACCGCGGCGGCGTCGACCGCTGCGCGTCGCTCGGCGCGAAGCCGCGCGGCTTCCGCCGGATAGGCGTGCGGTCCGACGACCGCCTCGACCTTCAGGCCCTTGGCGGGATCGAGCGAGCGCGATAGCTCCTCGAAGCGCGCCGTAGCGAAAACCGCGAGCCCTATCGAGACGTAGGCCGTCTCGTCATGGGAATTGCGGTCCTGGAACGGCACGACCAGCACGCGAACGGTCCGCGGCGGCGAGGCTTCGACCTTGGGCTTCTCGGCAGGGACGCTTTTGGAATCGTCCGAACCGCAGGCCGCGAGGGCGAATACGAGCGGAATCAAGCTTAAAAAGGACTTGAGCATGGATCTCCTCCCAGCGAAGGTCTACTCCGAAAACCGGTTCTTGTCAATGAAAAAATCCCCTTCCGCTTGCAGCTTCAGGGGATGGATTCGCGGTCGTCGAGATCGATGACAGCGTGGGTACGGGCGCAGAGCGTCAGGGCACCGGCCTCGTTGCCATCGAACACGGAGCCGAGGATGCGCGCGAAATGCACGCTTTCGCCGACGAACTGGATGTGACCGACAAGGTCACCGTCGTCATCGCGCCAGAGGAACTCGCGCAAGACGCGGCCCGGCTTGATGGCACCGTCAGTCATATGCCGCTCCGTGAGGTCGCAGGCGTCCAGGACGGCGCAGGCCTCATCGAATGAGACGGCGCGCGACAGCTTACGATGACGCTTCCAGTCGTTCTGAAGCGCCGTCCGAAGCAGTTCTTCCGTCTCCGGATCGAGCTGGCCGCTCAGCCGCCGCATGAGGACGATGGCGTGCCGCGACATTCCTTCCTTGCGCTCGCGCGATCTCCACTGGGCGTTCTTCGCGACGATGTACGGCGAGAGGGCGATGAGCGCCGGCGCGGCGAAAATGGCGACGCCGATCGCGCCCGACCCCGTATGCCCGTTGCCCAGCAGCCAGCTCTCGGCCCGCACGGCTGATTTCGCGAGATCGATCTCGACGTCCGTGTCGCGCCAGACCGGATCGTAGCTCGTATCGAGCCACTGCAGATGGATCGTCCGGATCGCTGACATCGCCGGCGTCCGATACGGGTCGGGCGCGAGCGTCTGTTCCTCCGGCGCCGTCCCGATGTGCATCGGCCGCCGGAACCGGATCCGCGCCTCGCGCTTGCGGGCGCCGTCG
>JBBTWH010000010.1:0-18949 GCA_038062835.1 Patescibacteria group bacterium
GGTGGTCTTGCCGTGGTCAACGTGGCCGATGGTGCCCACGTTCACGTGCGGCTTGGAGCGATCGAACTTGATGTCAGCCATACCGATAATAAATAAAAAAGTTGACGTGTGTCGCAAGCGAGTGTAGCAGAGGGCAAAAAAGCGGTCAAGTCGGGGCTTTTTGGCCTTAACTACAGGTTGATTTAAAGGAGGCTATTCGAGCGGTTCTAAGTAGAACTGTTCCTCACCCTCGGGATCTAAAGGGGGTTCTGGTCGAGGTAAAACGGCTTGCCCTAGCGATGGCGGAGCGACCTGAGCGGGCCTCGGGGTCGGTTTGTCATCGATTCTTGGCCTATCCTGAGCTAATCTTGGCGCATTTACTGGTGTCGAGGTGGCTTTCCAGAGTGGGATTTCCCTCTTCGGGGGCTTGTTGTCGGGGAAACTGGTCGAGATGGGCAGGGCTTGCGGGGGTGTCGGTTCGCGCTTCTGGATCTCCGGCTTCCACTCGCCGACCACGAGCTTCTCATAATGGTCGAGCCCCATCAGGACGAAAGGCTGCTCCCCGGCCGGGTCGGTGATGACCAGGCGGTCCCCCGTCTTCTCGATGAGGGATAAGAGGCGCTTCAGTGTCTCTTCTTTCATAGGCGGATGCGCTAAGTGGGCACACTGTAGCTCGTTCCGTCAGGAAGTCAACCCCGCCTCGCGGCGGCCTCAAAAGAAAAAACACCGTTATTTCAGGTGTTTCAGGCGATTGCTGACCGTCTCGCGGTTGGAGAGGGCGCGCGCCCGGGCGAACTGGAGGTCGACTTCGCGTCGTCGCTCGTCGCGCAGGCGCTTCTCATGGGCATGGACCAGGGGCACGGCCACCTCGTTGATGAGGAGACGGAGACCGCCGAACAGGAAGCCGCCGCAGGCGCCGACTTTGAAGTAGAGCCAAGCGTCCAGGGAAGCGGTGCCGAAAATCTTGATGAAGGCCGACGAGGCCGCGCCGCAGGCGACCGTGAAGACTGCGAGGCCGAAGAGCTTGCCGCAGACGTTCCAGAAGCCTTCCCAGAGCCTGGCGATGAAATCGAAGGTCCAGCCGATGAGCTTGCCGATCATGAATCCCCCTCTTGGACTTCGGTTGACTTCGGACCGGCGAGCATAGGCTAAACATCCCTCTTTGTCAAGAAGCCTTGCGGTCGCGCGGGGGTTCCGTTAGGTTGGAGTCAGCTCCTTGAAAGGACGTGTCCTGATGAAAGAGAAGCGGATTTTCTTGCAGTGGGCCGTGATGGCGAGCCTGATCGTCATCGGGGCCGTGTTCGCCTACAGACTGGGCATGCTCCATCGACTGAAGGCCGACCCCTCGCACCTGCCGTACGTCACGCTCGTCGCCTTCACGCTCGCGACCGCGTGGTGCGGCCGTCTGTGCTGGCGCCTCTCCAAGGGCACCGACCCGAAGGACGTGAAGATCGGCCTGATCCTCTCCCACTACGCATCGAGCCTGTGCGTGTCGATCGGCTTGATCGGCACCGTCGTCGGCTACATCATCATGTTCCTTCACGGAAGCGAGGGGAATGAGGAGGCGAAGGCGGTGATCAAGCAGGTCTTCGGCGAAGCGAACGTCGCGCTGATGAATACCGCCCTGGGCGGCATCTGCGGCGTCCTTGTCGAGATCCAGAGCCAGTACATCAAGTACGACGTGGCCCTGATCCAGCGACGCGCGAAGCGGCAGAAGAAGCTTCGCGAGGCGGACGCGCGACCGGCGGCGCCGGAACAGGCGGGCGCGCCGTGAAGGAGGAGCCTCAGATCTTCGGCAAGACGCTCTTCGTCGACTTCCTGCTCGGCATGCTCGTCGTCGTCACCGCGCTCCTGCGCGTCTCGAACGCGGTGGAGAAAGAGGAGCGGCGGCAGGAGAAGAAGCAGGAGTCCTCCATCGAGACTGACGGCTTGTACGCGATCGTCGCGACCTGGCCGGCGGAGGTCAACGATGACATCGACCTCTACGTGCAGGACCCCTCGGGAAACATCATCTTCTACGCCAGCGCCACGGCCGAGCTGATGCACCTCGAGTACGATGACCGCGGAGACGTCGGCGACACCGCCATGACGTCTTCGGGCGAAGTGAGGGTCGACATCAACCGCGAGCGCGCCATCATCCGCGGCGGCATGGCCGGCGAATACGCGGTCAACGTCCACATGTTCGCCAAGCGCCACGCCTCGCCGACGACGGTGCGAGTCGCGCTCTACCGGCTGCGAGGCGACGACACCGAGGTCCTGGCCAAAGAAGTCGTCCTCAAGCTCGACGGCGACGAGGTCACCGCCTTCCGCTTCACGCTTTCCGCGGAAGGCGAGAAGACCGGCGACAACTCGCTGCCGGTCAGCCTGACCGGCGAGGCGGCGGCCGCAGCCGATCCTCAACAGGGAGGGATATCCTTCCCGGGAGTCGCGCCATGAGTACGGGAATCTCGATCGCCATCCCGCTGGGCTTCCTGCTCCTGGGCGCGACGCTCTGCTGGTACCTGGCTTACGCCAAGGGCCGCTGGCCGCTGAAGATCTTCCTGACCGTCATCCTGGCTCTTTTCAGCCTGGAGACCTGGCGGGCGCTCGACAGCTACGCCGGATGGCCCGCGAAGGAGACGATGCCTCAACGGTCGCTCCTCCTCCACGCGGTCGTCCGCGAGCCACATCCTGCCAAGAACGACCGGGGCGCGATCTTCCTATGGATCGTGCCGCTCGGACAGGACGACCCGGACCTGTTCAGCTACCGTCCGGTTTCCGGCGAACCTCGCGCCTACAAGCTCCCCTACTCGCGCCCCATGCACGAGCAGACGGCAGGCGCGATGAAAGCGATGCAGCAGAACGGACGTCCGATCCTGATCGAACGGGGCGGAATCCCCGGCGGCGGCGAAAGCGGCGGCAACCGCACGACCTACGGCGACGACGAAGGCGGCGGCTTCCGCATGCGGCAGCTCCCTCCCCCGTCCCTTCCGGACAAGGCTCCGCAAGGACACTGAACGCGAAACCCCGCTCATCTGAGCGGGGCTTTTTTTCGCTTCAAGCGAGGCCGCGGCGCTTGAGAACGAACTCGCCGCGCAAGTCGGAAACCTTGTCGTCAAGATAACTCTTGGTGACCATGGATGCTTCTATACCTATGACTCGACCCTCCAGCCGTTCGAATTCCGGCAGGACGTCCTGCTCGATCATCTCGCCGACCTGTTCGACGATATCGCCGACGATCCTCGGAACGATGCGTTCCTCGAACTTCAGGAGCTTCTGGTCCAGTTTCTGGTCCAGCCTCTCGTCCACCACCTCGCCGATCTGCTTCAAGTCTTTCTTGGTGAGCATGCCCATATGGGTTAAGAATACGCGTCCTTCCTACCAAGAAGCAACCGGCGGGCGTCAATACGAAAAACGCCCCGCGGATGCGGGACGTTTTTCTCTCTTACTTTTTCCCCTTGCCCTCCAACACCGCCATCTCGACGTTCTTCGGGACCTCTTCGTAGTGGTCGAAGGTCATCGAGTAGGAGGCGCGGCCCTGGGAGATCGAGCGGAGCTGGGTGGCGTAGCCGAACATCTCGGAGAGCGGGACCATGGCGTCGACCACCTTGATCGCGCCGCGGTCGCGCATCTCCTGCACCTGGCCGCGCTTCGAGTTGATGTCGCCGACGATGTCGCCCATGGCGGACTCCGGCATCAGCACCTCGACTTTCATGATCGGTTCCAGGAGGACCAGGCCGGCCTTACGGCAGGCGTCCACGAACGCCATGGAGCCGGCGATCTTGAAGGCGATTTCCGACGAGTCGACGTCGTGGTACGAGCCGTCGAAAACGGTCGCGATGACGTCGAGCAGCGGGTAGCCCGCGAGCACGCCCTTCTGGGCGGTCTCGACGACGCCTTTCTCGATCGGACGGATGAACTCCTTCGGGATGGCGCCGCCCTTGATCTCTTCAAGGAATTCGACGCCCTTGCCGCGCTCGTTCGGCTTCACGCGGATCCAGCAGTGGCCGTACTGGCCGCGGCCGCCGGACTGCTTGATGTACTTGCCTTCGGCCTCCGCTTCGCCGCGGATCGCTTCCTTGTAGGCGACCTGCGGCTTGCCGACGTTGGCTTCCACCTTGAACTCGCGCTTCATGCGGTCGACGATGATGTCGAGGTGAAGCTCGCCCATGCCGGCGATGATGGTCTGCGCGGTCTCCTCGTCGGAGCGCACGCGGAAGGTCGGGTCCTCTTCGGCCAGCTTGGAGAGCGCGACGCCCATCTTCTCCTGGTCGACTTTCGTCTTCGGCTCGATGGCGAGCGAGATGACGGGTTCGGGGAAGACGATGGACTCGAGCAACAGCGGGCGGTTCTCGTCACAGAGGGTGTGGCCGGTGAAGGTGGACTTCAGTCCGACGCCCGCGGCGATGTCGCCGGCGTAGACCTGGTCGACTTCTTCGCGCTCGTTGGCGTGCAGGCGGACGATGCGTCCGAGGCGCTCGCGCTCGCCGGTCGAGGTGTTGAGCACGTACGAGCCCGCCTTGATGGTGCCGGAGTAGACGCGGAAGAAGCAGAGCTTGCCGACGAACGGGTCGGACGCCACCTTGAAGGCCAGCGCCGTGAACGGCGCGCTGTCGTCGGTCTTGACCAGGATTTCCTTGGTCGGATCGTCGACGTCGTGGCCCTGGAGCGGCGGGACGTCGAGCGGGCACGGCAGGTAATCGACGACGGAGTCGAGCATCAGCTGGACGCCCTTGTTCTTGAGGGCGGAGCCGCAGAGCACCGGGACGATGTTGAAGGCGATGACGGCCTGGCGCAGGACGCGCTTGAGGTCAGGGACCGGGATCTCCTCCCCCGCCAGGAACTTGTTGAGCAGGGTCTCGTCGTTCTCGCAGATCGCTTCGACGAGCTTCGCGCGCCATTCGGCAGCGAGCTCCTTCATGTCATCCGGGATGTCGATGATCTCGACCTTCTGGCCGAGATCGTCGCGGAAGAAATGCGCCTTACGCTCGAGCAGGTCGATGATGCCGATGAAGTTGTCTTCGGTACCGATCGGGAGCTGGGTCGGGTGCGCGTTCTTGGTGAGGCGGTCGTGGATGGACTTCAGGTCCTTGTAGAAGTCGGCGCCGGTGCGGTCGAGCTTGTTGATGAAGCACAGGCGCGGGACCTTGTAGTCGTCCGCGTAGTGCCAGTTCGTCTCGGACTGCGGTTCCACGCCGGCGACGCCGTCGAAGATGACGCAGGCGCCGTCGAGGACGCGCAGCGAGCGCTTCACTTCGACCGTGAAGTCGATGTGTCCCGGAGTGTCGATCAGGTTGATGCGGTGGTCCTTCCAGAAGCAGGTCGTGGCGGCGGCGGTGATGGTGATGCCGCGCTCCTGTTCCTGTTCCATCCAGTCCATGGTGGCCGCGCCTTCATGGACTTCGCCGATCTTGTGCTTCTTGCCGGTGTAGAAAAGCACGCGCTCGGAGACGGTGGTCTTGCCGGCGTCGATGTGGGCGATGATGCCGATGTTGCGGGTCCGCTCGAGCGGATATTCTCTAGGCATAAGGTTCCAGAAAAAAGCGCGCGGATTACCGGGCGAAGTGCGCGAAGGCACGGTTCGCCTCGGCCATGCGGTGGACGTCCATCTTCTTCTTGACCGCGTTGCCTTCGCCGGCGGCGGCGGAGACGATCTCGTTGCCGAGCTTGTCGGCCATCGAACGGCCCTTGACCGCGTTGGCGGCGTCGATGATCCAGCGGAAGCCCAGCGAGATGCGGCGTTCGCCGCGGACGGGCGTCGGGATCTGGTAGTTGGCTCCGCCAACGCGGCGGGACTTCACCTCGACCTGCGGCATGACGTTCTTGAGCGCTTCCTCGAACTGCTCGATCGGATCCTTCTTAGTCTTCTCGGAGACGATGGCGAGCGCGCCGTAGACGATCTTCTGGGCGGTCGACTTCTTGCCGTCGCGCATCACGTAGTTGACGAGCTTGGCGACGGTCTCGGAGTTGTATTTGGCGTCCGGCTTGATCAGACGCTTGGGGGCTTGTTTGCCGCGCATATGTGTGTCAGTTCAGCGTCTGATGACTTAGGACTTCACTTTCGGGCGCTTGTTGCCGTAGAGCGAGCGGCCGCGGCGGCGGTCGGAGACGCCCTGGGTGTCGTAGACGCCGCGGACGATGTGGTAGCGGACGCCCGGAAGGTCCTTCACGCGGCCGCCGCGGATCATGACGATGGAGTGCTCCTGGAGATTGTGTCCGACGCCGGGGATGTAGGCGGTGACTTCCATGCCGTTGGAGAGGCGGACGCGGGCGATCTTACGGAGCGCCGAGTTCGGCTTCTTCGGGGTCATGGTGGTGACCTTCGTGCAGACGCCGCGCTTGAACGGAGAGCCTTTCGGCATGTCCTTCTTGTAGCGCTTGATGGTGTTCTGGACGGACTGGAGGGCCGGGGACTTGGACTTCGCCTTGACCGGACGGCGTCCGCGCTTGGCGAGCTGGTTGATGGTAGGCATTTCTGCTTGGGATGGTTTATAAACGCAACTCACGAAACCCGTAAGGATTCCGTGTTCCTTATCGCCTCGACGGCAGCTACTCCGCGTCAGCGACCATATTCACTACATCTGCCCGTTGAAACCGGGAGAGTAATTCGACTCCGGAAAGGTATCACTCCCCTGAGGGGGCGTCAAGCCTCGTCGTCAAGAGGCAATTCCCTGACGTTGACCCCGCGTTCTTGGTTCTCGGAGCGCATGGCCCGAAGACGGCGTAGGCCGTGATCCTCGTCGGTTTCGATATCCCTGACGGTCGCGGCGTCCGTGAAAAAAACCTGCACGCCGGCCTCGAGCATGGCTTCGAGCGCCGAGGGCACGTCAATCTTCCCGATCGGCTTCACGGAAGTCGGGCACGTCCATTCATTCTCCCCCAACCCGATTTCAGGCCTGCAGCCGAAACCCTCCGGAGGAAGTTCGTAGATGGCGCCACCCTTGTCGGCCTTCAGGAAACCCTCCTTGTCCAGGATGACCGCGTACGGAACATCGTTGAACGTCCCCGATTTCCTCACGAACCGTCCTGGCGCCAGGAAGATCGTCGCCAGAGCCATGTCCGGGGTGGCGAAGACCATCGGCCCTTCCTCTGGGTCGCGGATGCTTTTGGCACGAGGATGGAATTCCTCGATCTCCCGATTCGAGGTCGCGTGAAAAAGCTTCTTCGGTCGCTCCGGAGAAGGCTCCATCTGAGGCTGCGGTTCGCGGAACGGCATGATCAGAATCCCAGGAGCTTGAAGGCCAGGTTGGACAGGGTGCCGACGATGGTGCCGAAGAAGATGCCGTTCAGCACGAACGAGTCGACGAGGATGGCGATGATGAGAGCGGTCGGGCCCTGCGTCTCGAGCCAGAGACGGGTGCGCGCGTATTTCGGATGGGCGAGCGCGAGGAAGAGGACCTTCGAACCGTCGAGGGGCGGGATGGGGATGAGGTTGAAGGCGAAGAGCACGACGTTCACGCCCATGAGGGCGCCTAGGAAAGTCCAGAGGGCGCTCGATTCGGCGACCATGCCGCTGGCGGCCAGCCCCTTGAAGACGAGGCCCGCGACGATGAAGAGCAGGAGGTTCGAGAACGGGCCGGCGGCGGCCACGAGGACCGGGCCCCATTTCTGGTTGCGGAGGTTGTAGGGGTTGTACGGCACGGGCTTGGCCCAGCCGAACCCGGCGGTCACGGCGGCCAGGAGGCCGATCGGATCGATGTGCGGAAGCGGGTTCAACGTCAGACGACCCATGCGCTCGGCGGTGTCGTCGCCCTGCAGCTTGGCGGAGAGGCCGTGGCAGAACTCATGGAACGTCAGCGCCACGATAAAGGCGATTATCCAGGCGAGGCCGGAGACGGGGTCGGAAAAGAGGGTGGAGAGCATACCGCTTCAGGATATCGGAATATGGGGGTCTTGCCAAAGCTCCCCCGCCGTGATAAAGTCCCCGCACGTTACGTTTTACCCGCATACCATATGGCCCGCCGCTGTGATGCGTGCGAGCGCGGTCCGGCCGTCGGCCACACCCGCTCCCACTCCAATATCGCCACCAAGGTCCGCCGTCTGATCAATCTTCAGACGAAAACAATCGACGGCGTGAAGATGAAAGTCTGCACCCGCTGCATCAAGACCTTGTCCGCGAAGAAAGAAAAGACCGCCGCGTAAGCGACGGTTTTTCTTTACGTCTTCCTGGCTTCGAGCAGGGTCTTCTTGGCGATCAGCTGGATGCGGTGCTGGAAGATCTCGGTGCCGCTGGCGAGCGGGCTGATTCCCTTGAACTCGTTCATGGCGATGACGTCCCAGCCGGCCCAGAGATCACGGAATTCATCGATCGTCCAGAAGCTCATGTCCTCGCGCTTGGCCCAGGCATGCTCGGGACCGAAGACCGCGAAGACGACGGCGCCGCCGGGGCGGATGGAGGCCTGGACCGACTTGAGCAGGACCGCGCAGTCGTCCTTCTTCACGAACGGCAGGGCGTTGACGGAGACGGCGAGCGTGTAGTAGTCGGGGCGGAGCTGGAACTCCCTGAAGTCGCCCTGGATGACGTCGACCGTCAGGCCCTGACAGCGCTCCCTGGCGGCCTTGGCGACCGTCTCGCTCTTGTCGATGGCGTCCACCATCATCCCCTCCTTAGCGAGGTATTCCGCCTCGCCGCCCGCGCCGCAACCGAGATCGAGCGCGACGCCGCCGTGGATGTCGAGACGGGGAAACCAGTCCGTCAGCATCCTGGCGGGCGGCTTGGCGCGGGTCTTGGCGAGGAAATCGACGACGCCTTTCGACTCTTCCATATATGGACAGTCTAACATATTTCCGATAGCCTATCCCCGTCCCCCGTCCGCGCGCACGTGGACGACCGCATCGGGCTGTGGCGCATCGGCAGCGCGTTCCCTTGGGGTGGGAAAGGCAGTGGGTTCAATTCCCATCAGCCCGACCATGGAGAGCATCCGCGAAAGCGGGTGTTTTTCTTTTCCCGGCGAAAACAAAAGCCCCGCTTGGAAGGCATGATTTGGCGAAGTGTCATGTGGGCTGCCGCAGGCTTGCGCCCGCGACCGGCTTGGGAGGACGGGCTTCCGAGAACCCTGTTTTGGGATGCCCGGAAGGCGTCTTCCTTCGCTCTTACCGCTGAAGCCCTCGGCCTGGCCGCCAAGGCGGCTAGGATCTCTCGGGCCACTTTGCCAAATGATTGTCCCAAAACATGTTCTTCCTGGCGCGGGGCCGCCTTCATCATAGCAACGAAAAACGACGGCGTGAAGCCACGCGAAGGGCAGATATCCGCTTCCGCTGGAGAATAGCTGCAGCAGGAGCGACCGGCCATACGCCTCGGAGTGACGGGTGATAGCCGTATTCCAGTACGAGGAGCGGGAACGCGAACGAAAACCGCCCCGGATCCGGGGCGGCCTGGATCCCGGCTTTCGCCGGGATGACTTCGCGAAGCGAAGTCACTTCTTGATGGTCTGCTTGACGTAGGAGGGATCGTGCTCGACGAGCTCATCGGGACGGAACCAGACGCCGATCTCGACCGGCGCCTCTTCAAGAGAACCGGAGGCGTGGATGAGGTTGAAGACGCCGATCTGCTTCTCGTCCGCGTACTTGAACGAGACATGCGCGTAGTCGCCGCGGATGGTACCGGGAGCGGCCGTCTTCGGCTCGGTACCGCCGATCATCTTGCGGACGACCTCCACGATCTCGATTCCTTCGAGGACGACGGCCATGATCGGGCCGGACGTCAGCATCTCGACCATCAGCTCGCGGACCTTCTCGCCGCGGCGCTTGGCCAGGTCTTCGGTGTAGTGCTTCATGGCCGTGTCCTTCTCCGAAACGAGAAGCTTCATGCCGACGATCTTGGCGCCGACCCGCTCGAAGCGCGTGACGATCTCGCCGACGATGCCGCGGTCGATGGCGTCGGGCTTGAGGAGGATGAGCGTGCGCTGGATCATAGATGGAATGCTCATTAGGAAGGTTGAAGATGGCGGAAGCGTACCTGACGGCCCCGGTCTTGGCAAGATGGCTCATCCGTGCTAGGACTGACGTGGACCGAAACCCAGGAGGCACCATGCAGGCCAAAACCGTCTTATCACGATTCGTCTTCACGAAAGAGCTCGAGGCCGAAATGGAGCGCCTCGGCCAGGCTGCGCTCGACGAGTGGCGCGGACGCACGGTCGGAAGCGCCTTTCCGCGCGCCGTCGCGCTGATGTCGCGCCCCGGCTTCCGGGAAGGCATCGGCGCGGCGCTGAGGCACGCTCCCGACGGCTATCGCACGTACGAAGACATGCTCCTCTGCGAGCTGATGCCGGGATACGGGGAAGCGTGCGCGGCGTTCTATGACGAAGCCGGCAAGCAGATCAAGGACGTCGCTTCGCCGGAGGAGTTACGGCAATGCGAGCGCGTCCTCTTTTGCGCCCTGGCTCTGGCGAACGAGCTCTTCAAGGAGATCTACCCCGACCTCGACCGGACCGACATCGCCTGGGACGACTTCGTCTCGACGGTCAGGCGAGCATTCTCCCTCTAGGACTTCTCGATCGCGACCGCGCACTGAGCGCGGTCTTTTTTCATCTGCGCACCAGCCGACCGCCGACGCAGGCGTAGCGGATGACGCCTTCGCGGTCGGTGCGGCGCACGCGTATGCTGCGTTCGAGGAGCGCCGAAAGCACGCGCGGGGCCGGATGGCCGTAGCGGTTGCCGGCGCCGACCGAGATGACAGCGTCATCCGGCGCGACGGCGTCGATAAACGCTTCCGAAGACGAGTAGGCGGAACCGTGATGCGGCACTTTCATGATTTCGGCACGGACGGACTCAGGGTCGTCGAGCAGCTTCGCTTCGACGTGCGCGGATACGTCGGCGGTGAAGAGCGCGCGCTCGCGTCCGCACGAGAACAGGCCTACGACGCCGACGTCGTTGGTGCCGCCGCCTTTGGCGTTGGAGGACGTCGGCGGAACGATCTTCCCGCGCGCGTCTTCGCGCGGCCAGAGGACGCGGAACTCGGTCGCGCCCAACGCAAGCGCGTCTCCCGCTTTCACGAAGCGCTGAGCGATGCCGCGCGCCTCGACCGTCGCGGCGAAGCGGCGGGCGGTCTCCGTCGTCGGCGCCGCGCCGCTCCACCAGACCTCGCCGACGCGGTAGCGGCGCAGCACGGCGAAAAGGCCGACATAGTGGTCGGAATCGAGATGCGTCACGACGACAGTCTCGATGGAGCGGTCCCACCAAGGCATCGCCTCGGCCAGGCCTTCGAGCACGGCGTCGTCGGGCCCGCCGTCGATGAGGACGTCCCGTCCGTCGCGCGTCCGTATCAGCGCCGCGTCGCCTTGCCCCACGTCCAGGAAGAAGACCTGCGCGTCCGCGGACGCGGCGGAGCGCTCCTGCTCGACGATGCCCGCGATCGTGAAGCACGCCGCCAGGACGAGGACGGCGATGATGAGATGGGGGCGCTTCCAGCGCGTATCAGTCGAAGATGCCATAGCGGGATGACGAGAAGCGGCGCCATCGCAGCACGGCGGCCAGCACGGCGGCTTCGGCGACGATGAGGACCGCGAAGGCGGCCGGGCCTGAGACGGACGCGGCAGGCAAGGACGCCAGCGCGCGGATCAGGGCCAGCGGCATGGTGAACAGGCCTTCGCCGATGCCGGCAAGGAACTGCGCGAACGGCAGGGAGAAGACGCTGACGCAGACGAGCGCGGCGCCGCCGGCCATGATCGGCGGGATGAAGGCGGCGACGGCGATGTTGGCCGGCAGGGCGACCAGCGAATAGTTTCCCGCCATCCAGGCGATAAGCGGCGCTGTCGCGACCGTGGCGGCGATGGTCTGGCTCGCCCACTCCGCGAGCGTGGCCGGAAGCCGGCGGAAGACGGACGCGGCCAAACTCGGCGCGAGCGTCGCCAGCCCGAAGGCAGCCGCGACGGACAGCTGGAAGCCGCGGTCGTCGACGAGGCTGCGCGGCGAGACGATGCCGATCAGGAGGGCAGCGAGCAGCAGCGCGCGCAGAGGACGCACCGGCCGGCCGAAGTGCCGTCCGGCTTCGACGGCGGCGACCATCACGGCGGCGCGAAGCACGGAGCCCGGCCGCCCCGTGAGCAGGACGAAAAAGGCGACCGCGCCGAGCGCAAGCGCCGTCCTGGCTCCCCTGCCGACAGGCAGACGCAAGAGGACGGCCTGGATGCCGACGAGGACGATGCCGACGTTGTATCCCGAGACGGCGGTGAGATGGCTCGTGCCGGTACGGCGGAAGTCTTCGATCCACTTCCTGGAAAAGCCTTCGTCCGCGCCGAGCAGGACGCCCGCGACCCAATGAGAGGCGGGCGGATCGAAAACGTCCCTGATGCGGACGACGACGCGCTGGCGCCAGGCGTCGAAGGCGGCGGCATGCCGTTCCGGCCGACGCGCGAGATCCGCGCCGCGGAGGCACAAGAGCGCCAGCAGGATCGCGGCGCAGAGCTCGAAGCGGATGGAACGCTTCGGTACATCGGATTTCAGGGAGTGGAGCCGCATATGGCGGCGTCCTAGCGTAAGCGCCTCGCGGATGTCAACCCGCTTCGCTCAACGGAGCCGTTCCTGGTTCAGGCGGCCACGATATTGACCAGCCGCCTCTTCACCACTACGACCTGCTTGACCGTCTTGCCTTCGAGCGCGGCTTTGACGTTCTCGTTCTGGAGGGCGAGGCGTTCGAGTTCCTTGTCGTCGGCGTCGGCGGCGACGATGATGCGGTCCTTCACTTTGCCGGTGACCTGGAGCGCGATCTCGACTTCGCTATCGACGATGAGCGCCGGGTCGTAGGCGGGCCAGGGCGCGTGCATGGCGAAGCCGGAGTTGCCGAGCGCCTCCCACATCTCCTCGACCACGTGCGGGGCGAAGGGCGAGAGCAATTTCAGGAAGGACTCGAGGTCCTTCCGTTCCAAATATCCCTCGTCGCCGCGGCCGGCGTCCGCGACTTCGTTCACGAAAATCATCATCGCGCTGATGGCGGTGTTGAACTTGAAGTTCTCGATGTCGTCGCCGACCTTCCTGATCGTCTTATGAAGCGATCTGCGGAGTGGGCCCGGGGTCGGCGCCGGATTGGCCGCGTTCGCCGCGTACATCGTCTTGCACGTCTCCGCGAGCTTCCAGGCCTTCTCGACGAAGCGGCGCTGTCCGATGATGCTCTTGGTATTCCAGGGCGCGGGCTGCTCGAACTCGCCCATGAACATCTCGTAGAGGCGGAAGACGTCCGCGCCGTGCTCGCCGACGACGTCGTCGGGGTTCACCACGTTGCCGCGCGACTTCGACATCTTCTCGCCGTCCTCGCCCTGGATCAGCCCGACGTCGCGGAACTTCAAGGCCGGCTCGTCGAAATCCAGGTAACCGAGCTCGTGGAGGACCTTGGTGAAGAAGCGGAAGTAGAGCAGGTGCAGCACCGCGTGCTCGGCACCGCCGACGTAGAGGTCGACCGGGCACCACTTCTCGATGGCTTCCCTGGACGCGAACTCCGCGTCGTTCTTGGGATCGATGTAACGCAGGAAGTACCAGGAGGAATCCACGAAGGTGTCCATCGTGTCGGATTCGCGGCGCGCCTTCCTGCCGCAGGTCGGGCATTTCACGTCATGGAAAGATTCCGAACGCGCGAGCGGAGACTCCCCCGTCGGGCGGAAGTCGACGTCCTCGGGCAGGACGACCGGAAGCTGGTCCTCCGGCACCGGCTGCTCGCCGTGCTCGTCGCAGTAGACGATGGGGATGGGCGCGCCCCAATAGCGTTGGCGCGAGACGAGCCAGTCGCGGAGATGGTAGTTCACCTGGCGGCGGCCTTTGCCCGCGGCTTCGAGCGCGTCGGCGATCTTCTGCTTGGCATCGTTCGACGTGAGCCCGTCGAACTCGCCGGAGTTCACGAGGATGCCGGCTTCGGCGTAGGCCTCGGAGCGGTCGTGCGCGACGCCGACGGGCGGAGCGATGACCCATTTGATGGGCAGGTCGTACGTCTTTGCGAAGGAGAAATCGCGCTCGTCGTGCGCGGGGACCATCATGACGGCGCCGGTTCCGTAGTTCATCAGCACGTAGTCGGCGACGTAGACCGGGACGTCCGCGCCGGTCAGCGGATGCTTCACGTAGGCGCCGGTGAAGATGCCGGTCTTCTCTTCCTGCGATCCGCGTTCGAGCTCCGTCTTGCGGCGCGCGTCCTCGACGTACGCGCCGACGGCGCCGCGCTCGGAATCGGCGGTGATGCGGTCGACGAGCGGATGTTCGGGCGCGACCACGACCGCCGTCACGCCGAAGAGCGTGTCGGGGCGGGTGGTGAAGACCTGCAGATCGAACTCGCCGCCGTCCGGCAAGCGTCCGCGGAAGCCGATCTCGATGCCTTCGCTGCGGCCGATCCAGTTCCTCTGCATCGCCTTGACCTTGTCGGACCAATCGATGCGGTCAAGGCCTTCGAGCAGGCGGTCGGCGTAGTCGGTGATCTTGAAGAACCACTGCGAGAGCTCCTTCTGCACGACGGGATTCTTGCAGCGCTCGCACTTGCCGTCGACGACCTGTTCGTTGGCCAGCACGGTGTGGTCGTTCTCGCACCAGTTCACCGGCGCGAGCTTCTTGTAGGCCAGGCCGTTCTTATAGAAGAGGAGGAACAGCCACTGCGTCCATTTGTAATATTCGGGCGAGCTGGAGTTCACCTCGCGATCCCAGTCATAGGAGAAGCCGAAGCTCTTGATCTGGCGGCGGAAGTTCGCGATGTTGTCGGCCGTGATGGCGTTCGGGTGGCCGCCCATCTTGATGGCGTAGTTCTCGGCCGGCAGGCCGAAGGCGTCCCAGCCCATCGGGTGCAAGACATCGAAACCTTCCATGCGGCGCTTGCGCGCGATGACGTCGGTGGCGGTGTAGCCCTTGGGATGGCCGACGTGCAGGCCGTTCGAGGACGGGTACGGGAAGAAGTCGAGAAGGTAATACTTCCCTTTCGAGTCCTGGCACCGGCGGTCAGCCGCGAAGGCCTTGCCCTCCTCCCAGCGCGC
Source organism: Patescibacteria group bacterium (assembly GCA_038062835.1). Lineage (GTDB taxonomy): Bacteria > Patescibacteriota > Patescibacteriia > SG8-24 > DYFX01 > DYFX01. The sequence continues at coordinate 14,901 of JBBTWH010000010.1, forward strand.
CTGCCATTTCTTCTCGATGTCCCTCGGTTCGTATTTCGCCATAGCGCAAAAAAGGTAGCACGGCCTTCCGTGGTCGGCAACCGGCTTATTCGCTCAGTTTCCGAAAGACGTATCTGCCGAACTCGACGATGACGCCGAGGCCGAAACACGAGACGTACAACTGCATGAATCCGATGAAGGGCAGCAGGGAGAAACGGTTGCCCATCCCAAGCAGCGAAAGCGCGTAATAGCCGGCGAGACCGAGCAGGAAGCCGATGAAGCCGAACCAGAACAGGCGCCGCATCTGCAGACGTCCGGCGATGAACGGCAGGAAGGCCGCAGCCAAGAACGTGCCAAGGACCTGATAGCTGACCAGCATGCCCCGCCAGAGCGTGAACTCGGGATTGTTCCTGTACGCGAGCAAGATCCAGAAAAACAGGTGGAGCATGAAGAGCGACAGCGGATACTTCCACCAATCCCCCTCCAGGAACTTCTTCTCGACGACAAGCGCCATATGTGGTGGATTATAACATAGTTGGAGGCCTCCATGCGACGACCGTTCATTTCCGCCTGTCTTCTGGCGCTCGGACTGCGTTCCGAGGCCTGGGCTGACGACGCGCACGGCGTCGGCGACCCGCGCGCCGCCCTCAGCATGAGGACCGGCATCCTGCATACCGATGATGACGTCTTCGGGGCGACCTGGTACCGGCCTGTCACGCTCGAAGCATCCGCCTGGATCATGCGGACGCCACGCTCGTGGATGAACGGCCTGCAGGCCTACGGATCGCTCGGCGTCGAATCGGCTTCGATCGATTACAGCGAGCGGCCGGCATACTACGAGGAAGGCCTGGCAGGCATCCATCAAGCGGACATTCGCGTAGGGCACGCTCTGGCGCTCGGCCTGGGCGTGCGCGGCTCGATCTTCGACGACGGCCGCTTCCGCCTGACCGGCTTCGGAGACGTGTCGCTCCCGCTCGGAGCATCGGACGTCGGCGTCGACGCGCTGCTCATCGATCTAGAAGGGCTGAAGATCGACGTCGCGAAGGCAGTCAAGCAGAACGCCTCCGTGACCTACGAAGGCCGTACCTACCGGCTGGGACTCACGGCCGGCGCCAGCTTCCGGGCGGGCTCGCTCCGCTGGACGCCGTACCTGACCGTCGGCTGGCTGCGCTACTACGCGATGATCTCGTTCGATATGAACGACCGGTTGAAGGCGGCGCTTCGGACCTTCGGAGTCGACCCGGCCGTCCTGTCCGAACGTGCGATCGTGGAATCAAAGGTATTCTTCGCTCCGGGAGCGCGGCTCGACCTGAGCCGCTCCTGGAGCCTGGAAGCCCAGGCCATCCTCGGACGCTACGACGGCACCTGGGTCGCGGCCGGCATGGCCGGAGCCGCCTGGCGGTTCGGCCGCTAGCCGTAAGACGGCACGCCCCCCGTATTGACACGGGGGTTTTTTCGTGCAATCTTGGACCAAGTACATTCCACCGCATCAGGAGGCAGTATCATGAGGAATCTCAAGGCTCTGATCGCTTTCGCGTGCATCATCGGAATCATGGAGGAAGCGAGGGCTGACCGCGTCCACCTCCCTTGCGACGCCGACCTCGCCGCCTCCGTCGGCGCAGGCATGTTCAACGGCAGGACGCACGACAGCTCGTACGGGGACATCGACTTCGAGCGCATCCAGCCGACCTTCCTGCGCCTCGAAGGCACCGTCTTCGAGAACTGCGAGGCGGACGAAGCCGATGACGACGACCGGCCGAAGGTGACCCGCCGCTGGTTCGGTCGGCTCAACTTCTACGCCTCGATCACGCCGGAGTTCTCTTCGCTCGGCTTCGAGAACAAGCCCAGGCAGAAGCTCGACGGCGACGGCAATCCTGTCTGGCAGCTCGATGACGCGGGAGATCCCGTCCTCGACGCCGCCGGCGACATGATTCCCGTCACCGAGAACATGCTGCTCAAGGCGTCGCTCGAGACGGATACGGACTTCTCCGGCGGCGTCGGCGTGCGGCTCTCGATCTACGATCACCCGCACTTCCACATCGAGACGTTCGCGGAGTACACGGGGACGTTCGGATGGAACCCGGCCAACGCCGGATCGGTCGTGGCCCACGCGCTCGAACTCGACCTCGACGTCACGAGTCTCGTCCGCGAGCACGCCGACCTCCGATACCGCTGGAGCATGGCTCATGCGGGCGTGACGATCGCGGTGCCGCTCAGGCCGAACACCATCGACCGAAACCGCGTGACGCCGTTCATCTCGTTCGGCCGCATGCGGTTCAGGGCCGACATCGACCTCGACCTCGACGCCGAGGTCGCCGACGACATCGAGAGGCTTGGCGTGAACGTCGCCTCGATCACGGAGCGCCGTACCATCGAGAAGTCGTCCTGGATCGCCTTCCTGGGCGCGCGCCTTGACTTCAACAGGAACTTCTCCCTCGAAGCCGGCGCGGCCTTCTGGAAGAACGACTCGACCGCCGTCGGCTGGTTCGCCGGCTCCGCCACCTTCCGCTTCGACTACCCGTGGAAGTGGTGAAACGAAATCCCCCGTCTGAGCCGCAGACGGGGGACTTTTTATTTTTCTAGGGCGTTCCCGGGAGCAAGTTCAAGTCGCTCTCCCAGCCGTTGACCGGGTTGCCTTTTACGTAGGCGAACCGGCCCTTGGCGGTCACGACGCTGTCGAAGCTGAATCGGTTCTCGCGGAAGGCGCGCTCGGAAGCGAAGGGGCGCGCCACGCCGTTGATGACGTAATAGACCGTGGGCGAGCCATCGTATTTCAGAAGCGTGCCGTCGGGATAGAGAGCGCTCGCTATGTCGGCGCCGAGGCGGTAGTGCGGGAAGTAGGAAGTGAAGAGCGTGGCGACGCGCCTGTTCCAGTCCTTGCCGTAGAGCGCGGAGGCGATCCGCTCGGTCGTGATCCAGTGGAGCTTGCCCTGAGGGCCGACGGCGTACACCTGCGGATCCGTCCCGAACTTCACGAGGCGCGAGCCCTCGCGGACCGGCAGCGCGGCCGAGAGCATCCACTGCGAAAGCGCGGATGTCTCGACTTCCTTGGCGGCCGGGCTGCCCCAGGTCTCGACCGTGAGGAGGTCCGGGAAGACCATGCGCGTGGTCTGTCCGCTCACGAGATACGGATCGGTGAGCGGCGAACGCACGACTTCGGGCGCGGCGGCGAGCGCGGGGACGGCGGACAGGAGCAGCGCCGCCGATGCGGCGGAGATAGCGAAGCGTTTCATAGGATGATTATTTCGTCTTCATCGTTCCGCCAGGGACGCCCGAAGCGTCGAGGCAGAAGTCGGCCGGATCGGCCGCGTATCCTTCCGGACAGACGCAGACGCCTTCGAGGAGCGCGCCGCCGGACGCCGCGCAGTTTTCCGCGTTCGATTCCGGCGTGTCGTCGATAGGCACCGAGGGCGCCTGCTGAGAGCAACCGGCTCCAAGCGTCAGAAGCATGGCGAACAAGAGCATCGTGCGCATAGATTCCGGCTTCACTCTGGAAACATTCACTGGGAGACGCCGAAGCTGCGGTGCGTCAGGAGCCTTTCCGCCTCGAGGGCGGCCATGCAGCCGGTGGCGGCGGCGGTGACGGCCTGGCGGTAGCGCTTGTCCATCACGTCGCCGGCGACGAAGACGCCTTCGTATTTGGTGGTGACGTCGCCGGGGCCCTTGGTGACGATATATCCGACCTTGTCGCACTCGAGCCACCGCTTCAGGAAGTCGGTGTTGGGCAGGTGGCCGATGGCGACGAAGACGCCGTCCGTCTTGAGCTCGCTGGTCTCGCCGGTCTTGGCGTCCTTGAGTCTCAATCCGATCACGCGCCCGGCTTCGACGCCCAGCACTTCGAGCACCTCGACGTCCTCCTTGAATTCGATTTTCGGATTCGCCCGGGCGCGCTCCATCAGCGGCACCGAAGCCTTGAACTTGTCGGTGCGGTTCAGGATCGTGACCTTCGTGGCGAACTTGGTGAGGAAGGTCGCCTCTTCCATGGCGGAGTCTCCCCCGCCGACGACCGCGACCTCCTTCCCTTTGAAGAAGAAGCCGTCGCAGGTGGCGCAGGCCGAGACGCCTTTGCC
>JBBTWH010000011.1:0-28711 GCA_038062835.1 Patescibacteria group bacterium
TCAATTTCATCTACCGCCACGAGAAGTTGTTACCCATGTATCCGTCTAGTACACGTTCTTGGCATTTCCTCGCGGATGGGCTAAGGTGTAGCCACTTCGCTCACGCTTTTCCTATGAATATCAACCGAATCAAAGGGACCGGAATCGAGCTGACCGACGCCATCAAGGACGCCGTCGAGAACGAGCTCACGACGCTCGATCCGATGATCGAGCGCTGGGGAGATGCCGCCTCCGCCGACGTCGAAGTCGGCAAGACCTCCCAGCACCACCACAAGGGCGAGATTTTCCGTGCCGAGGTGAACCTCACGATTCCCGGCAAGCTCCTGCGCGCCGAAGACGAGAACGAGGATCTCTACCTCGCGATCAAGAACGTCGCGCTTACCCTCCAGCGCGAACTCAACAAGGAGAAGGAACTCCGCGGATAAGCCATGCTCAGAACGTATCCGCCGTCATGAGTGCCAACGACGAAACGCCCGCCAAGAAGAGCCCCTACCCGCTGGCATCCCGGGGCTCCAAGGAAGGCCGTCCAAGCGAGATCGCTGTCGGCGGTTTTTCATTTGGCGGTCCGCGGATCGTCGTCATCGCAGGACCGTGCGCCGTGGAATCGCCGGAACAGATCATGACGATCGCCAAGATCGTGAAGGGGATGGGCGCGACGATGCTTCGCGGCGGCGCGTTCAAGCCCAGGAGCTCTCCGTATAGCTTCCAGGGCCTGGAAGGCGCGGGCTTGGGCTATCTGAAGGCCGCCGGAACGGAGAACGGGATGCCGGTCGTCTCCGAGATCATGGATGCGCGCCACGTGCCGATCTTCCTGGAGCATGACGTCGACGTCCTGCAGGTGGGCGCCCGCAACATGCAGAACTTCACGCTGCTCAAGGAGCTCGGGAAGCTGAAGAAGCCCATCCTGTTCAAGCGCGGAGCCGGATCGACGGTCGAGGAATGGCTGTGCGCGGCCGAATACATCCTGTACGGCGGGAACCCGAACGTCATCCTGTGCGAGCGCGGCATCAACACGTTCGAGACCGCGACGCGCGCGACGCTCGACATCTCCGCGGTTCCGGTCCTGAAGCACGCGACGCATCTTCCGGTCATCGTCGACCCGAGCCACGCGGCCGGGCGTCCTGACATCATCCCGGCCTTGGCCAAGGCCGCCGTCGCCGTGGGCGCCGACGGGCTGATCATGGAAGTGCATCACCGGCCGAACGACGCCATGTGCGACGGCAAGCAGGCCGTGCTGCCGGAGGATTTCTCGATCCTGATGGATGCCCTGAGGAACGTGGCGCCGGCGGTCGGCAGGAGCGTCTAGCATTCACCTATGGACGGACAGGACCTCATGGACAAGAAAGTGCTGGGAATCATCCCCGCCCGACTCGGATCGTCCCGCATCCCGGAAAAGATGCTGGAGGACATCTGCGGAAAGCCGCTGATCCAGTGGACGGTCGAACGCACCAAGGAAGCCAAGTCGCTCGACGCCCTCGTCGTCGCGACCGATTCGGAGCGCATCGCGGAAGTCGTGCGGCGCCTCGGCGTCCCGGTCATCATGACGCCTTCGGAGCTCCCGACCGGCACGGACCGCGTCGCCTACGCCGCCGACCGGTTCGCCGATTTCACGCCCGACATCGTCGTCAACATCTGGGGGGACGAGCCGCTCTATCCGGCGCAGGCGATCGACGACCTCGTCGCCCTCATGCGCGAGGACGCATCGCTGCGGGTCGCGGTCCTCGGCGACCGGATCACGGACGAGACCATGCTTCACGAGCCCAGCATCGTCCAGGTCATGACGGACCTCCAGGACAACGTGCTGTATTTCACGCGGTCGGCCGCGCCGTACAGGCACAACAAGGACGCGAAGCTTCACCACTATCACGTCATCGGCGCCTTGGCGATGCGCAAGGAATTCCAGGACGCGTTCCTGAAGCTCCCGCAGACGCCGATCGAACGCTACGAAGGCGTCGAGCAGATGCGGATCCTCGAGCACGGCATCCGCATGCGGATCGTCAAAGGCGACTACCGGAACCTGGGCGTCAACACGCCGCAGGATCTCGAGCGCGTGCGCGAGATGATGGCGGCGCGCGTCGTCGGCGAAGTCGCGGAAGCCCACGCCGTATGAGCGTGCCTGACCTGAAGGAAGCCGCGCGGAAGGTGCGCCTGGTCGTGACGGACGTCGACGGCGTGCACACGTCCGATCTGGTGACCATCTACGGTAAACCGGACGCGGATCGGAAGCTCGTCTTCGGGCTCCACGTCGGCGGCAAGGCGGCGCGCCTCATGCCATGCGACGAAGCCGGCGCCGAAGTGATGCATTATCTCGCGAGCGCGGAGGACGGCAGGATCGAGGGCTACCAGTTCTTCACCGGAGACGGCATCGCCGTCAAGGAGTGCCGGCGCAACGGCATCCCGGTGGTGATGGTGACCGGCAGGAATTCTCCCGCGATCCGCCAGCGCGCCAGCGATCTCGGCGTGGAATGCCGGACTGGCGTCAGCGACAAGGTGGGGGAGGTCGGACGCATCGTGGCTTCGCTCGGCATCGCCTGGGACGAGACCCTCTTCATCGGCAACGACGTGCAGGATCTGGCGCTCCTGCGCCTGGCGGGATTCTCCGCCGCGCCGTCCGACGCCGTGCAGGAAGTCCGGGACGAGGTCATGTACGTTTCCGTCAAGAAAGGCGGCGAAGGCGCCGTTCGCGACATCCTCCAGCGCCTTCTTGAGTTCAAGGGGTTGTGGCAGGAGATCGTGAAACGCGAACGGACGCTCGGTTAGTCAAGAACAAAAGCGAATGTCACTGCTACGGAAGATTTTCGGCGATCCGAACGCCCGCGTCGTCGCCCGCCTGAGCCCCGTCGTCGAGAAGATCAACGCCTACGAGGCCGAGGTCCAGAAGCTCTCCGACGAAGGCCTCGCGGCCAAGACCGGTGAATTGAAGCAGCTCCTTTTGCAAGGCGCGACGCTCGATGAGCTCCTGCCGGAGGCTTTCGCGTCGGTGCGCGAAGCCGCCCGCCGCACGCTCGGCCAGCGCCACTACGACGTCCAGCTCCTGGGCGGCATGGTCCTGCACCAGGGCGGCATCGCCGAGATGCGCACGGGCGAAGGCAAGACGCTCGTCGCCACCGCCGCCGTCTACCTGAACGCGCTCGAAGGCAAGGGCGTGCACCTCATCACCGTCAACGATTACCTGGCGCGCCGCGACGCCGGCTGGATGGGCCAGGTCTACCATCGCCTGGGCCTGACCACCGCCTGCATCAACCACATGATCGCGTACCAGTACGACGCGCATTACAAGGTGGAGCACGGCACGGAAGAGGAACAAGCCAAGGACGCCGAGCGCGACGCCACGGCCAGTTTCCGCGTCGACATGGATTTCATGCGCCCTATCGGCCGCAAGGAAGCCTACCTTTGCGACATCACCTACGGCACCAACAACGAGTTCGGCTTCGACTACCTGCGCGACAACATGGCCACGCGCCCGGAGATGATGGTCCAGCGCGATCTGAACTACGCCGTGGTCGACGAGATCGACTCCATCCTGATCGACGAGGCGCGCACGCCGCTCATCATCTCCGCGCCGGCCGAGGAATCGTCCGACCTCTATTACCGCTTCGCCGACGTCGTCGCCCTGCTCGAGGAGGGCAAGGACTACAACGTCGACGAGAAGATGCGCGCCGCCACGTATACCGAGGACGGCCAGAACCGCCTTTCGAAGGCGCTCGGAAGCGACCCGTGGAAGGCCTCCGACATCTCCTCCATCTACCACCTTGAAGCCGCGCTTCGCGCCAAGGCGCTCTTCCATCTGGACAAGGAATACGTCGTCCGTGACGGCAAGGTCGTCATCGTCGACGAGTTCACGGGGCGTCTCATGCCCGGCCGACGCTATTCCGAGGGATTGCACCAGGCCATCGAGGCCAAGGAGCACGTGAAGATCGAGCGGGAGAGCCGCACGCTCGCGACCGTCACCTTCCAGAACTACTTCCGCCTCTACAAGAAGCTCTCCGGCATGACCGGCACCGCCTCCACCGAAGCGGAGGAGTTCGCCAAGATCTACAAGCTGGAAGTCACCGCCATCCCCACCAACAAGACCGCCCAGCGTCTCGACGCCGGCGACCGCGTCTACAAGAACAAGAAGGGCAAGTTCGACGCCGTCGTGCAGGAGATCAAGGCCAGGAACGCGAAAGGCCAGCCGGTCCTGGTCGGCACCATCTCCATCGATCAGAACGAGGAGCTTTCGCATCTCCTCGAGATCGAAGGCGTGCCGCACCAGGTGCTGAACGCCAAGAACCACGAGCGCGAGGGCGAGATCATCGCCCAGGCGGGCCGCAAGGGCGGCGTCACCATCGCCACCAACATGGCCGGCCGCGGCGTCGACATCATCCTGGGCGGCAACCCGTACGACGGAGCGCAGGCGGCCGAGGTGCGCGAACTGGGCGGCCTGACCGTCATCGGCACCGAGCGCCACGAGTCGCGCCGCATCGATAACCAGCTGCGCGGCCGCGCAGGACGTCAGGGCGACCCGGGCTCCTCGCAGTTCTACGTCTCGATGGAGGACGAGCTCATGCGCATCTTCGGCTCCGACCGCATGAAGAACATGATGGAGAAGCTCGGCATCCCCGACGACATGCCCATCGAGAGCGGCCTCGTCTCCAAGTCCATCGAGTCGGCACAGAACAAGGTGGAGGGCCACAACTTCGACATCCGCAAGCATCTGCTCGAATACGACGACGTGCTCAACAAGCACCGCGAGGGCTTCTACCGCCGCCGCCGCGAGATCCTGTTGTCCGACGACGAGACGGTCAAGTTGCGCGTCTTCGAGATGGTCGAGCGCGAGCTCGAGCAGGTCGTCCTCTTCCACGCCGCCGGCGACGACGAGAAGGCCTGGAACCTGGAGGAAATCTACGAGGTCGTCTCGACGATCTGCCCCGTCCCGCCGGAAGCCCGCGTGAAGATGGACGGTATCCACCACGCGCTCGAGGCCAAGGGCGACAAGCTCGCCGGCATCCACGCGCGCACCGCCATCATCCAGTACCTGACCGGCGTCGCCCGCGCGCAGTTCGACCGCGTCGAGCGCGAAATCGAGCCGAGCCTCTTCGTCCAGGTCTGCCGCGGCTTGTCGCTCCGCGCCATGGACACCTTCTGGATCGAGCACCTCGACGCCATCGACCACCTCCGCAAGGGCATCGGCCTGCGCGGCTACGGCCAGCGCGACCCGCTCGTCGAGTACAAGAAGGAGGCCTATCGCATGTGGAACGAGCTCCTGCACGCCATCGAGCGGCAGATCGTCTACTCGGTCTTCAAGGTGCAGGTCGCGGCACAGATCGCCCCGTCGCTCCTCGAGCGCGGCGGCATCACTTTGAGCGCGCCTGCGAAGGATTCCAATGTCACCCCGGCGGAGGCCGGGGCCCAGACTTCCAAGAAATCACCTGCCACCTCCATCGACCCCGGCCTCCCGAAAGTCGGCCGCAACGACCCCTGCCCCTGCGGCAGCGGGAAGAAATACAAGAAGTGCCATGGGGCGTGAGCGCCGGAAGAAAGGCGACGGTTGACAAGCCGTCGTTTTTTGGTATCGTCGGTGCGGAGGGACTCACATGAGGATCATCACGATCAACGCCTGGGGCGGACGCTCGATGCATCCGTTGATGCGCTTCTTCCGGCACCGCAAGGAGGAGGCCGATGTCTTCTGCATCCAGGAGGCGTTCGACTGCGAGCAGTCCGTCCTCGACGCGAAGCGCCCGGACGAGCACGTGCGCGGCGACATGTTCCGTAGGATCTGCGGCGAGCTGCCGGACTTCACCGGCGCTTTCGCGCGCTTCGAGGATGATCCGAGCCGCATGAGCCTGGCGGTCTTCGTCCGCAAGTCGCTGCCGATAGCCGCCATCGAGGACTTCATCGTCCATGTACCCGCCTTCCCGATGGACGACGGCAAGGCGGTGCTCTCGTCGCGGAAGCTGCAGACCGTCCGCATAGGGCGCGACGGCGGCGATCTCCTGATCGCCAACTACCACGGCCTCTGGGTGAACGGTCCGAAGACCGACACGTCCGAGCGCATCGCGCAGTCCCGTGACATCGTCGCGGCCCTCGCGAAGCACCCCGGTCCGAAGGTCCTCGTCGGCGACTTCAACCTCCTGCCCGACACGGCCTCCGTGCGGATGCTGGAGACAGAAGCGGGACTCCGCAACCTGGTCGTCGAGCACGGCGTCACTTCGACGCGCACCCCGCTCTACCGCCACTACGAGAATCCGGCCGAGCCGAACTTCGCCGACTACGTCATGCCTTCGCATGACCTCGTCCTGAAGCGCTTCGAAGTCCTGCCGGATATCGTCTCCGACCATAGCCCGCTTTTCGTCGAATTCGCCTGAGCCGGTCGCATGACCGGCTTTTTCATTTACTGCCCGATGCCTCCGTTGAGGCCGACGCTTTGACTTCCTGGGTCTATGATCCTATGCTGACAAGGCAGTTTTCATATCGATGACGGACGAAAGACGCCTGTACATGCCTGAAGTAGCCGCCATCCGCACGATCGTCGAGACGCCTACGGAAACCGTATCAGCGCCGGAACATCGCATCCTCGCGCCCCATGTCCGCAGGCACAGGGCGTTTTGGACGACTGACGACCGCGAGAACGAGGGCGGCAACTGGGACGCGCTCGCAGCCGAGAACGAGATCCATGCCGCCATCTCCACGTTCAACGAGGCGAAAGAGGAACGGAAGAGCCGTGAGAACGTCGCGTTCCTCATGGGGCGCCTTTCGCCGGGGACGCGCGTCCTCGATCTCGGCTGCGGCTACGGTCGTCTCGCGAAATATCTCTTGCCCGGCATGCGCTTCGAGGCCTACGTCGGCGTCGATTGCTCACCGGTCATGCTGAAGAAGTTCCACGAGCGCTATGCCGCCTCGGAAGCGGAGCGCGCGACGCCGCTCGTGCTCGCGCTCGGAGACATCGATCGCATCCCGCTCAAGGACGCCACGATCGACGCTTGCATCGTCTCGGCCGTCTATCTCCATAACCACAAGGACGTCACCCGCAGGTCCATCGCGGAGATCAGGCGAGTGCTGCGCCCGGGCGGCCGCGTCATGGTGATCAGCTCGTTCCCCAGCACGAGAGGACTGACAGGCCTTCAGGGATGGGCGTACCTCTCGTGCCTAAGGCTCATCGGCCAGGGGCGCAAGAACGGTCCGGTCCGCTATTTCACGCGTCGAGAGGTCGCGGAACTGTTCGCGGGTTTCCGAGATGCCGTCATCCACCCTTTCGGATTCTCCGTCCTGCCGAAGACCATACTCGGATTGCCTACCGCCTGGCAGGTCCGCTATCGCCGCTTCTACGACCGCCTGCACGCCTTCCTGGAACGCCGCCTCCCGGAACCGGTCCGCGCCTTCTTCTGCGTGCATTTTGACGTGGTCGCGAGCGTCTGACGCGCCGAATGGCATGGATCGTCCGCCTCGTCGACATCGGCGCACCTGTCGATATTTATTCGACGCCTGACGGCTTGACATCACGCTCGTTTTTTGATACTTAACGGTTGTTCTCGACCAAATCCGACGGCTTGACCTAAGCCAGAAAGGCATCATCGTGACCGAACTCTTCATCCATCATCCTTTCGGAATCCAGGCATCGTATAGGTTCTCTTCCCATGCCGGCACCGCTCCCGACGTCTTGGTCGTCAGCCGCGATCCAGGTAGCGCCAACGCGCTGATCCCGGTGATCGAACGGCTTCGGCAGGACGATCCGGCCATCGACATCAGGTTCCTTCCAGACCTCGTCGCCAAGCAGATCTTCCTGAAGCGCTACGAGCTCGAGGAAGCGCCGCTTGAGGCGCCGCCGAGAACCGTCCTGACCAGCGCCTCGGTCTCGTGCAACGAGCTCGAGACGCATGCGCGGACCATTTACCCCGGCGTCCCGCTGGTGGCCGTGGAGGACAACTACTTCACGTCCTACGCCTGGCTCGAGCGCTTGCGCGCGCTTCGACTGCCGTTCCCGGAACGCTATTGCGCCATCGACGCGGTCTCCGCCCGGAAAGCCGTCGAGACGTTCCCGGAGCTGGCCGGCCGCGTCGTCGTGACCGGCCAGCCGGCCTGCGACGTCATCGCTTCGGAGCGTACCGCCGACATCGGCGCCGACGCCCGTCGGCGACTCGGCGTCGGCCCCGAGGAGAGCGTCGTGTTCTTCGCGTCTTCGCCCGGGCTCCTTCAACTCGTCCAGGCCATGGCCACGCGCCTCGGGTCGATGAAGACGCCGTTCCGGTTCGTCTTCCGTCATCATCCTCGCGATTCCGTGTCCAAGGAAGCGTACGAGTCGCCGCTCACTGAAGCCGGAGTCAGGATTCTCGACGTCGGGACGCTCACGAACGCGCAGGCCCTCTGCATGGCCGACGTAGTCATGACGTCCTTCTCGAGCGATCCGCTGCTCGCCCTCTGCCGCCGCAAGGCGGTGGTCTACCTCCGTGATCGGAAGTACTTGAGGATGGAAGGGTCCGACGAGCTGTTGCCGCCGCCCGTGGAAGCGGGCGTGGCCGCGATGATCGACGACGTCGATGTCCTCGCCTCGATCCTCACCGGCATCCTCAGCGACGTATCGAAGAGGCTGCGGCTGGACGCGCCCGGCTACTACCGGCTGGACGGCCAGAACGCCCGACGCGCGGCCGACGCCGTCCGACGCTTCATGACGCCCGTCGCCGAAAACGGCCAGCAGTAAGAGCCGCGACGCCTGCGCCCGCCGTCATTGAATGACGGCGGGCCTTTTCTTTTCGCGTTGAAACTCCTTCCCCTTCGTGCGTGGTATGCTATGCATGCTTTCCCATCACCTTTCGGCTATGGAAGAGTTCACGTCAGCGCTACGCCGTCTCAAGGCGTTCAACCGGATGGTCGCGCATCATCCGGAACTTTCGGCTCGATTGGTCGGCGGCGAGCATGATTTCCTGCAATGGCGGCAGGCCTCCCTGTTTTCGGCATTCCGCGAATACCATCTGCGCCCCGTCGAAGCGCTCCGCGTCGCCGAGACCGAAGCGAAGATCACGCCGGGCTTGGCTGCGGCCGGCTTGGTCGCCTGCGCGCTGACGGCTTGGGCCGCGGCGTTCCGCAAAGCGGACGTCATGGTGTTCAGCGTGGACAAGATCAGCTCGAAAGGCGGGCGGGATTTCCGTCTCGAAGGCCTCTATCGGTTCCTGGAGACGGAAGGCCTGGCATACGTCGAGATCTTCCACGCGCGCCTCGGCCGCGCGTTCTTCCGGCATGCCTGGGCCCGCAAGCGCAGCGCGGTGTATCACGAAGCGTTCGATTTCGCCGCGATGATCCGGTTCAGGCATCGCGGCGACGCCGAGGCGCGCCGCATCGCCTCCGCCCTGCCGTGCGAGGAGTTCGACGAGGCCGACCGCCCCTTCGTCCGCGCGCTGGCCGAGAAGATGCTGCGCGGCATCGTCGTCTCGCGTTTCAGGATCAGATGGTATCGCCGCGTCATCGCGCGGCTGCGGCCGAAAGCGATCCTCTCGATCGACGACACGCGTCATTACCACGAGGCGTGTGCCGCGGCCCGTTCGCTCGGCATCCCGTTCCACGCCTTCCAGCACGGGCATTTCACGAAATATCACGTAGGTTGGTTTTCCGCGGAGGCGGGCGGAAGCGACGGGATGCGACCTGACACCCTGCACGTCTGGAGCCCGTATTGGAAGAAGGAACTCCTGCGCTTGGGCACGAACTTCAAGGAAGGCGAGATCCGCATCGGCGGCGATCCGAAAGGGGACATGAAGTCGTCGGAAGCGAAACCATACATACCGCCGCCCGTCGACGGTCCGATCGAACTTCTCGTGCCGTTCGAGACCGAGGCGCCGCGCGACGAGATCGTCCGCGATCTGAAGAAGCTCGCTGATTCCGGGAAGGTCAAGATCTGGCTCAAGACGCGGCCTGACTGGGATGTCCGCGTGCAGATGCGGCTCTACGGGCTCGAAGGCGCGGACCCCGCCCGCGCGGAAGCGGTGGCGGATGCGGCGTCCGTCTTGGATCGGATACATGCCGTCTTGGGCGTCTACACGTCCTATCTGTATGACGTCCTCGCGATGCGAAAGCCGGTCTTCGTCCTCAAGACCTCGATGGACGGTCTTGATGGGATGGTCCTGAATGGTCTGGCCGACGGCTTCGATGCCTCTGCGCCCGATGCGGCGAAGCGCCTCGCCGATGCCTGTCGGGAAGCCGCGCCGAAGCTTGCGGAACGCGCGGCGAAGTATCTCGAGGGCAGCGGCGATCTTATGACGACGCTGGAGGGGTTGGGACTCGGCGGCTCAAAAGAGCGGAGGCGATGATGGTCAGGATCAGGCCGCAGGACTTGGCGATGAGCTTGGCGACGGCCGCGCCCATGAGTCCGTAGGGTCGGACGAGCAGCAGGAGCGAGACGATCCAGACGACGGGCGTAATGACGCCTGCGGCCGCTCTTCCGCGGATGTCATGATGCGCGGTGATGAAGGCGAATGGGAGGTGGGCCGCGCCGATGGGTATCTGCGCCGCCATGAGGACTAGCGCGTACGGTACGGCGTCCATGTAGGCAGGGAATAGCGACCGGAAGGCCAATGGCGTCACCAGCATCGCCACACCGGCGAGCGGGATCATTGCGAAGAAAATGATCGCCGTCTTTCGCAGCATCGGAGCGAAGCCGCTACGGACAGTCTGGCCGGCGAACTGCGGAAGCGCGAGCGTCCTGACGTTCGAGACTACGGCATCGATCTGTTCAGGGAACGCCTGGGCCAAGGCATAGACCGCGGTCGGCGCGGCGCCGACCGCCTGGAAGATGACGATCTTGTCGAGGTTGGCCGCCGCGCTCCCCAGCGCGTTCAGGAGGCTGACGTGCGCGCCGAAGCGCAGCGCAGACGGTTCGACGTCGTCGTTTCGCGTGCGCCCTCGCAGGACGGAACGATAGGCGGCATGCGACGTCAGCGCGGAGCTGCCCATGAAAGCGGCGACCAGCGCGGCGGGATGTTCCTGGAAAAACGTCAACGCGGCGATCATCGCCGCAGCCGGGATGACGGTACGGACGACGTTATACGCCGCCGACGTCCGGAACAGTTTGCGTCCGCGCAGGAACGCGGCGTAGAGGCCGGTACTCTGCGTCACCGGCAGGAACGCGCCGACCGCGAGCAAGGCCCAGCCGAGCATCGCGCTCCCGTGCCAGAAGTACCAGCTGGCGCCGGCGAAGGCTGCGCCAGCGATCAGCAGGTTCCATTGGAAGGCGCGTCGGACCAGGACGCGCAGCGTCCCGTCGCGGCCCCGCGCGGCCGCGCCGGCCAGCGCTTCCCCCAGGCCCGAAAGGGTGAAGCCCGCCAGGGTTCCGGCGATCGCCAGCAGGTACTTATAGGATCCGTAGGTCTCCTTCGGCGCCAGGTTAGCGAACGCGACGACGATGATCAGCGATGACAGCGTACCGATGGCGGAACCGAGCGACAGCCAAAAACCGCCCTTCGCGGCGTAAACGACGTCAGTCCGCAACATCCGCTGAAGCCTCAGCAACGGCGCGTTCATCGACGATTTCAGGCGAGGATGCATGATCATAGCGTACCATGAAGGAGGCTTGTGGGCTTCCAGCGCCGATACTATAGTGAAGACCATGGCGTCACCTTTGAAGGGAATCCTGCGACGGATCGTCGAACGGTCCGGCTACACCCTCATGAACCTGAAGGTCCTTCGCGATCCGCAGCGGCAGAAGCCGATCACGCGCGAGGATTTCTTCAACCTTTATTTCTCCAAGGCGGACCCCCGCACCTTCTTCTTCGTGCAGGTCGGAGCGAACGACGGGAAGACCAACGATCCCATCTACCCGTACGTCACCCGATACGGGTTGTCCGGCATCGCCATAGAACCGCAGGCCGACGTGTACGAGATGCTTACGAGGACGTACGGATCTTTCAGAGGGGTCCGGTGCGTCCATGCCGCGATCGGGGCCGTCACTGGAAGGATGCCGTTCTATACGGTGAAGCCTGGGTTCAAGACGGAAAAGAATTTCGCGCGCGTGACCGGCATCGCTTCGTTCGACGAGGCGGTATTCAGGAAGACCCTGAAGAACAAGCTCCCGCCCGGCGCCGAGGCGGACGCCTACATCCAGAGGACGCTTATCGACGTCCTTTCGTTCGAGGACCTGGCGCGGACCTACGCCGTCACGTCGATCGACATGCTGCAGCTCGACTGCGAAGGCTATGATTACGAGATCCTGAAGACGTTCGACTTCGGGCGGTTCTCGCCGAGCCTCATCAACCTCGAGAGCATGCATTTCTCCCAGGACGTCCGTTTGGCGTGCGAGCGGCTGCTCGCGGAACAGGGATACCGGACCTTCCGGACCGCGAACGACATCTGCGCCTATCGCGTCTAGGTATGGGGTATCTCGATTGGGAGGTCCTCGACGGCGTCGACGCTGCGGCGTTCCGCACGGCGCGGCCCTATCCTTGGGTGAATCCGGCGCATGCCCTCACGGACGAAGGTCGGAAGGCCTTGCGCTCCGAGCTTCCGGCCACCGAGCTTTTCCGGGCGACGTTCGGCATGGAACGGGCGTATGGGCAGAGGCCGCATGACCGGTATGAGCTGCGATACGACTCCAGCCTGACGTTACCGAAGCCCTGGAAGGATTTCATCGCGGAACTGTCCGGCGCGCGGTACCGGCGATTCGTCGAATCGTTCTTCGGTCGGAGCGATATCGTCCTTCGTTTCGAATGGCTCTTCGCCGGCAGAGGCTGCTCCGTTTCGCCCCACTGCGACGGTCTCCGCAAGGTCGGCGCGCAGATTTTCTATCTCGACGATCCGGAGGAATGGGACCGCGCTTGGGGCGGAGCGACCCTGGTCCTCGACGACGACGGGAAGATGGATTACCGATCGGCGCCGGACTTCGACGACTTCAGGCAGGAATACGCGGTCGAATCGGTCGGCAATCGCAGCCTGATTTTCGCGCGCGGCGATCATTCCTGGCATGCCGTCCGTCCGCTCGCCTGTCCCGAAGGCAGGATGCGCCGACTTTTCACGGTCGTCGTCGAGAGGAAAATGCCGCTCCGCACTCGTATCAGGGAGCGCCTCATGCGTTTCTTCGTCCGCGCGTCTTGACTCCGCTGGCCCCGCGCACGGTCCGGTGGTAAAATCCCGCCATCGATTTTTATCCCCACATACGATGCCTAGCCTCCAGGAGGTCCACGCGCGCCTGCGCGCCAAGAAACGCGAGAAAAGCGAGATCCAGAAAGCCTTCAAGGACGAGCTCGTCAACAATCCCCGCTACCAGCAGGTCGCCGAACAGCTCAAGACGCTGAAGGAGGAGAGGAAATCCATCGAGAACCAGGCCTGGGCCGCCGCGTCCACAGACGCCGATAAGCTCGACCTGCTCGGTCTCGACATCAAGTCCGACAAGGAACTGCTCTCCGACATCGCCCTGAACATGTACACGAAAGGGGAGACAGTCGAGGTCATCGACGAGTACGACACGCGCTGGGTTCCGTCGTTCACGGTCAATTTTAAGAAAGACGACGAGCGGCAGGAGGAGCCCTCTTCGAAGAAACCTGCCGACCTGTCCGCCGAGCCCTCGGCGCAGGTGGAAGCCCTGGAACCGGACTTCGCGGCCTAACGCCATTCCCTCCGTATGGACGAGAAGATGATTCGGAAACTCAACACGGCCATCTCCGCCGTGTTCATCGTGGCCGCCGCGGTGCTCTTCAGCGCGGCCCTCAAGAACCGCGAGAAGGCGGAGACGCCGTTCGACTCGACCTCGAACGCCCCGTCGACCGCCGAAAGCGCTACGCAGGCCTACGACGACCTCGACGGCATGAAGCGCCTCGTTCTGGCGGCGGACTTCGCCAGCTGGACGCCCGGCGCCGAAATCGACGACGAGAAGGTCCGCGGCGGTTCACTGGCCGTGAGCGGTCGGATCGCCAAGGCCTTTCTCAGCGTGAAGGCTTCAGGAGACGGCAAGCCGCTCACGAAGTACGAGAGCGTCTTCGTGAAATTCAACGATGCCGGCGGCCACCTGTTCCGCCCGCAGAGCCTGCCGACTCAGGCCGAAGACGACGCGACCGCCCTGCTCTTCGACCTCGGCTCCATGCCGGTCCTGCCGACCGTGCCATACGACGAGACGCGTACGCCGGATACGGCCGACGTCACCGCCGTGCTGAAGGACGGCAAGACGGTCAAGCTGACGGCCTTCATCTCCTCGCTCCGGCCGGCGCTGCTCGAGGACCTCACGCTTTCGTACGTCTGCGTCGAAGGCGGCGACTGCTCGATCAGCCTGAGATAGGGACATCGCGTCGCCGAAAAAAAACTGCCGCGTAAGCGGCAGAGTGAGTCCTAGGGGGCGGTTTCGAGCGTCTTCTGGATCTCGTCCACGGTCAGGCAGGCTTCTTGATAGTCCACGTCCGTGATCAGGACAGCACGCACCTGCTCGACTGGGACCTTGCGCCGCTCGGCCGTCTTCACGATCATGCGCTCCTCCATCTCGCGGTAGTAGGGGAGGATCGGCGGGAAGTAGCAGAGGGCCGAGTAGAGATGGGTGATGCACTGGCTCAGGTGGCCGTCGGTGTACCCGCGCTGCATGAAGCCCAGCATCTCCACCGTCGGCACCATGCGGTCGATGCCTTTGACGAACATGGCTTCGATGGTCGTGCAGGCCAAGGCCTCGAGGAGATCGTTCTCTTCCCTTGCGCGCCCTTCGTCGGGATAGAAGCGATCGAGGTACCAGCTGATGGCGGCGCGTTCCGCTTCGTCTTTCGCCAGGATCTTGTCCGGCGAATAGACGTGTGAACCCAGGCTCTTGCCGTTCTCGTCGATCGGCGACTCGTCCCCGGTGATCAGCTCCATCATGTCGTGTTTCAGGCCGAGGATCGCGCTCCTGCCGGCGTCGACTTCCGGGAAATGCCGCGAGGCGAGCTCGTGGCAGATGATACCCGTGTGCCAGCTGTGGCCGGCGACGTTGGGAAGCCGCGTCGGATCGACGGACTCGGCGAGCTTGCGCTGGGCGTTCTCGATGTCCCAGCGGCCGCCCGTGTTTTCCTGGGCGTACCGGGTGAGACGGTTGAGCTGCCAGACATAGAAGATCCAATCCACGTCGTTCTTCACGCGGTCCGGAGGGATGCGCGAGCGCACCTGTTTCAGCACCTGGATTGACAGGCTGAGAGCTTGCGCGCGCCCTTTGGCGATAGGGTGTTGCACGTGCGGCCTCCTTGTGGCTGCGATGGTTTTGCCAAGATCGATGTCACGAATTAGAATGAGCGGACAGGTGAATACTGTACGCCGTTCCGAGAATTGTCACTGTGGATAACCCTTGCCATCATGCCTCCCGAACAGCACGAATCGAAGCAAGGAAAAATCATCGCCGTCATCGGGAGCATCGGCTCGGGGAAGAGCACCTTGGTACGGGCTTTGCACGCCCATTTCCAGGTGCAGGTCTTTCTCGAGGGCGAGACCGACACCTTTCCTGAATTCGTCAAACGCAACATCGCTTCCGGCCAGAACGGCTTGCAGACGCAGCTCCATTTCTTCAGCCAGACCATCGATCAGTATCTGGACGCGCTGGCGCTGAAACGGGCGGGAGAGGACGTGATCATCGACACCTTCTGGCTCAGCAACCTCTTCTTTCTCCACACCGCGTTGCCGGACCAGGTCGAACATGCCTTGTTCGAGCGTCTGCTCGCATGGGCGGAACGCGTGTTCCCACAGCCGGACGCGACGATCGTGCTCGATGCGCCGGATGATCTCCTGATCGAGCGCATCAAGGAACGCAATCGCGCTTTCGAGACCGGCGCGGCGGACGTCTCCATCGACGTCGCGCGTCGGTATGACGCCTATTTCTCGTCCCGCGAAAACCGCGATAAGCACCGAGCCGTCATGATCGACGCGTCGGACGTCGACGTGCGCGCGATCGGCGAGAAGATGGGATTGAAATCGAGAATCGAAGCGCTTGTCGCCCCGGTCCCGCTGTGATAGCGTCGCCGCAGGTCATTTCTCGGACCGAAATGGAGAGAGCGACGATGCATGAAAAGAAGACGCGAATCGTTCTCCGGCATGCGTGCACGCTGAAGAATTACGCCGCAAGCGGCGACGGTGAGCGGACGGTCCATGTCCCGCCCGGCACGTACGACGTGGAGTACAAGCGCCTGCCGTACGTGGGCACGGACATCGTCGTCCTGAAAAGGGCGTTGCCAGGGCTGCCGCTGGCCGAGTTTCTGGAGCGCACGGCCAGATCGCCGGATGACCCCGAATACATCGAGATCGTTTCGGGCGATGAAGGCCCGGACCGCCCCTGACCAGCTTCCTCGAAGCGGTCTTTTTTGTTTCGACGTCCGCGCCGCGCGCGACCGGCAAGCTTTCCGCGCTCTCGCGGAAGCCCGCGCCTTGCGTCCGGCGTAAAAGAAAAATCCCGAACCAGGTTCGGGATCAGCCGGCCTTCTTGGCCGGCGCGTTCGAAGGAGAGGACATGCGCTTGCCGAGTACGTCGGTGACCTTGAGCGTCAGGAAGCTGAGGACGAGCGAGCCGCCGCTTGCATATAGCGTCCATGGGAACGCGATATGCGGGGCGAGGAACATCGCGGCGCCGAACAGGATGGCGGCAAGGCCGATCGTGCGGCGACGCCGCGTCATCAAGAAAGCGCCGAAGGCGAGGCAGATGAATCCCAGGAGCGCTCCGAGTCCGAGGGCGGCCGCGGTTCCCCAGGCGCCCGACCGCGCGGATTCGATCTGATCCGGCCAGCCGAGGGCCTCCGGATGCCGCCACTGGACGATGGCCTGCGCGCCGGTGACGAGCGCCGTCGTCAGGAACGCGAAGGTCAGGAACGAGAAGAATGGTTTCGATCCGCTCGAAGGCATGTGTTTCCTCCCATGAAAGGTGCGGCAGCCAGCTTAGCTTCTCGCGGCCGAAAAGTCAATTTCCGGCTTCTACGTACGGCGTTGCCTTTTTTTTGAGCCTTCTTTATACTTCCTCCGTACTTGTGGATAGCCCGACTCTTCGCGCTGATCTGAACCGACTTTTCCCCTTATGACACAACGCAGCGGCCGATCGTTTTTTTACTACGTCGCGCTTCCGTTCACCTGGCTCGGCAGGGGACTGGGCCGATTGATGAAACCCACCCAGCGCGGCAAGACCCGCTGGGCGTTTTTCGCCGTTCTCTTCCTCACGGCGGCTTCCGGCTTCCTGGCGTATCCGCAGGCTTGGGACCGCGGCGCCGATTTCTATGACGCTCAAGTCGTCGAACGGTTCAATTTGCCGTCGAAACTGAAACTTCCGCATTTCCGTAACGTGCCGTTCAAGCTCGGTCTGGATCTCCAAGGCGGCACGCATCTCGTCTATGAAGCCGACACGAAGGACATCCCGGACTCCGAACGCGCCGCCGCTCTTGAAGGCGTCCGCGACGTCATCGAGCGCCGCGTCAACGCGTTCGGCGTCTCCGAGCCGATCGTCCAGACGAACAAGGCCGGCGACCGCTGGCGCATCATCGTGGAACTCGCCGGCGTCCGCGACGTCCGCGACGCCATCCGCATGATCGGCGAGACTCCGATCCTGGAATTCAAGGAAGAGAATCCTGTCGAACAGATTCCGCTCACCGCCGAAGAGCAGAAGAGACTCGACGCTTTGAACGCGGGCATCCGCGTCAAGGCCGACGAGGAACTCAGGAAGGCGAAAGCTCCGGGCGCGGCGATGACCTGGGAAAACCTCGGCCTCGTTTCTGAGGCGGTCCAGCCCGAGCTTTGGAAGTGGGCCGACACGCACAAGGGCGTCAAGGCTCCTCAGCTCGTGGAGCAGGCCGACGCCTGGAACGTCCTGCGCGTCAACGCGCGCGACGCCGAAGGGAAGGAGGTCAAGGCCAGCCATGTCCTCATCTGCTTCAAGGACGCGCAGGGATGCGAAGAGCCCCTCTCCAAAGAAGCGGCGCTCGACCAGATCGACAAGCTTCGTGCGGAGCTGACCCCGGAAAACTTCGCGGAGAAAGCCAAGGCCTACTCGACCGACCCGACGGCGTCCGGCAACGGCGGCGACCTGGGATGGTTCGCGCCGGGCATGATGGTCAAGGAATTCTCCGATGCCGCTTTCGCGATGGCGAAAGGCGAGATTTCAGGGCCCGTGGAATCGCCGTTCGGCTACCACCTCATCTACAAGGCCGACGAGCGCCCGATCGTGCGCTACGACCTCGATCGCGTGCGCTTCCCGAAAGCGACGGTCACGGACGTCCGTCCTGACGCCGAGCCGTGGAAGAACACCGGCCTTTCCGGCAAGCACGTGCGCCGCGCCCAGGTCGAATTCGATCCGACCTCCAACCAGCCGATGGTCACGCTCTCCTTCAACGACGAAGGCAAGCAGCTGTTCGCCGAGATCACCAAGCGCAACATCCAGAAACTCGTCGCCATCTATCTCGACGGCGAGCCGATTTCCATCCCGCGCGTCCAGCAGGAAATCTCCGAAGGTACGGCCGTCATCTCCGGCGATTTCGACTTCAAGGAAGCCAAGCTGCTCGCCCAGCGCCTGAACGCCGGAGCCCTGCCGGTCCCGATCCAACTGCTTTCCCAGCAGACCATCGGAGCTTCGCTGGGCCAGGACTCGCTCGCCAAGAGCCTCCATGCCGGCCTCATCGGCTTCCTGATCGTCGTGGCCTTCATGATCCTGTACTACCGCCTGCCGGGCGTCCTCGCTTCCATCGCCTTGGGCATGTACACCGTCTTCCTGCTCGCCGTCTTCAAGCTCTGGGGCATCACGCTCACGCTTTCGGGCATCGCCGGCGTGATCCTCTCGATCGGCATGGCCGTCGACGCCAACATCCTGATTTTCGAGCGCATGAAGGAGGAGCTCAAGAACGCGCGCCCGCTCGATTCGGCCATCGCCGAGGGCTTCAAGCGCGCCTGGACGTCCATCTACGACTCCAACATCTCGTCGCTCATCACCTGCGCCATCCTGTACAGCTTCACCTCGAGCTCGGTCCGCGGCTTCGCGGTCACGCTGGCGCTCGGCATCCTGATCTCCATGTTCTCGGCCATCACCGTCACGCGCACGCTGCTTCGCCTGGTCGCTCCATGGGCGGCCAAGCATCTCTGGCTCTTCAAGTAAACGTATGCTGCGCATCACGCACCACCGCCGGAAATACTACTTCCTCTCGGCCGCTCTCACAGGCCTTTCCTTGGCCGCCTGGCTGGCATGGGGCCTCAAGCCCGGCATCGACTTCACCGGAGGCTCCCTCCTCGAAGTAGGATTCGCCGGAGAGCGCCCTGGAGTGGAGGAGGTCGTCGCGACCGCCATCGCCTCGACAGGCAGCGAAGAGCTCACGGCCCAGCCGCTCGGTGAAGATGGCATGGTCCTCCGCATGCCGCCTCTCGAAGAGGCCGGCCATCA
Source organism: Patescibacteria group bacterium (assembly GCA_038062835.1). Lineage (GTDB taxonomy): Bacteria > Patescibacteriota > Patescibacteriia > SG8-24 > DYFX01 > DYFX01. The sequence continues at coordinate 19,307 of JBBTWH010000011.1, forward strand.
GAAGCTGTTCGCCGACCTTCAGACCGCCTACGGGAAGGATGGCGTCACGATCGAGGAAAAACGCTTCGAATCGATCGGCCCCTTGATCGGCGAAGAGCTTCGCAAGAAGACCGTCTACGCCCTCGTCGGCGCCATCATCGCCATCGTCCTCTACATCACCTACGCCTTCCGCCGCGTCTCGCACCCGGTCGCGTCATGGAAGTACGGCACCGCGACCGTCGTCGCTCTGGCGCACGACGTCATGATCCCCGTCGGCGTGTTTTCCGCCCTCGGCCACTTCCATGGCGTCGAGGTGGGGGCTTGGATCGTGACCGCGCTCCTGACGGTTCTTGGCTTCTCGGTCCACGACACGATCGTCGTCTTCGACCGCATCCGCGAGAACCTCTCCCGCGCGCGGCGCGAAAGCTTCGAAGACGTCGTCAACCGCAGCCTGAACGAGACGCTCGGACGCTCCATCAACACCTCGCTGACCGTCCTCCTGGTCCTCTTCGCCACCTACTTCCTGGGCGGCGAGACGACCAGGAATTTCGTCCTGACGATGATCGTCGGCATCGGCACCGGCGTCTACTCCTCGATCTTCCTGGCGAGTCCTCTGCTCGTCTCCTGGCACCTCCGCGACGCCGGAAAGCGCTGAAACGAGGGGATAGGAGCCGCTTCCAATCGGGCCGAAAATATGCTACGCTTCCGTCGAACACGGAGGCGTAGCTTTTTTTCTGTGATATTGCCGCAGATCGTCATCGACCTCTCCGGAGTCTACGGACTGATGGACAAGCCTCTTCCAGAGATGTACTGGACGATTTTCGTGTATGGCGGATGGATTCCGATCGCCGTCATCTTCTGGCAGGGCTTCTCGAAGATGTGGCTGAACTCCAGGCAGGGCAAGTACGCCTCGACCATCCAGTATATGCTGCTCTCCATCAGCATCCCGCGGATGAACGAGCAGAGTCCCAAGGCCGTCGAGCACATGTTCACGCACCTGGCCGGCACGTACTCCAGCCCGAACTTCAAGGAGAAGTGGCTCCAAGGAAAGTTCACGCCGTCCTTCTCGTTCGAGTACGCCTCGATCGACGGTTACACCCAATTCGTCGTCCGTACCCCCGTCCAATACCGCGACCTGGTCGAGGCCGCCATCTACTCTCAGTATCCCGAGGCCGAGGTCGTCGAGATTTCCGATTATACCAAGGACGTGCCGCACGAACATCCGAATCCGGAATGGGACTGCTGGGGCACCGAGTTCGTGCTGGCGAGACCGTCCGCCTACCCCATCCGCGTCTTCTCGGAGTTCGAACATTCCCTTTCGCAGGAGCTGAAGGATCCGCTCTCCAGCCTTCTTGAGACGCTTTCGAGACTCAAGAAAGGCGAGCAAGTCTGGATCCAGATCCTCGTCACGCCGCGCGACCAGGATTGGCGCAACGAGTCCCTGACCCTCACCGATAAGCTGAAAGGCCGCCCGCCCAAGAAGAAGCCGACGCCGCTCTGGCAGACGACCGTCGAGTCGGGCTTCAGCATCGTCACGGCCGGTATCAGCCAGGTCGTCGGCGTCGGGGCAGAGGAGGAGAAGAAGCCTGAGAAGAAGGAAGATAACAAGGTGATGAACCTGTCGCCGGGCGAGAAGAAGATGCTCGAGCAGATCGAGATCAAGGCTTCGAAGATGGGTTTCGGCGCCAAGATACGCTTCGTCTACGTCGGCAAGCGCAACGCCTTCCGCAAAGGACCGATGATCTCGATGGTCCGCGGCGCGCTCGGCCTGTTCGGGTCGTCCGACGGCAACAGCCTCAAGAACTACGGCAAGGCCGCCCCGAAGACCGATTACTTCTGGCAGCGCTGGAGCGCGGAGGAGAAGAAGACCAAGATCATCAAGCGTTTCTCGTCCCGTTCGAGCGACGGCGCGAGCAGGTTCGTGATGAACGCCGAGGAGCTGGCGAGCCTCTGGCACTTCCCGCAGATCCTCATCAAGGCACCTCTGCTCAAGAAGGTCGAATCCCGGAAGGTCGAGCCTCCTTTCACCATCCCGCTCGCGCCGGACGAGCTTCCTGAACCGAAAGAATGAAAGCTATGGCCGCCATAAACGTGGAACCGTACAACCACGATCACGAGAACGAAGTCATCCCGTTCGCCCAGACGAACTTCCGCGGCGAAAACCGCCGCTTCGGCATCAAGACGGACGACCGCCGCCGCCATGTCTACGTGATCGGAAAGACCGGCATGGGCAAGACGACCTTGCTCGAGAATTTCGTGCTCTCCGACATCTACGCCGGCCACGGCGTCTGCTACGTCGATCCGCACGGCGACACTGCCGACAAGATTTTGGACTTCATCCCCCCGTGGCGCATCAAAGACGTCGTCCACTTCAACCCGGCGGACATGGAGTTCCCGGTCGGCTTCAACATCCTGGAGATCGCCAACGAGAACCAGAAGCACCTCGTGGCCTCGGGCCTGATGGGCGTCTTCAAGAAGATCTGGCCCGACGTCTGGTCGGCCCGCATGGAATACATCCTGCTGAACTGCGTGCTGGCGCTCCTGGACACGCCCGGATCGACCCTGCTCGGCATCAGCCGCATCCTGGCGGACAAGGATTTCCGCAAGAAGATCGTCGAAAACGTGAAGGATCCGGTCGTGAAGGGCTTCTGGGTCAACGAATTCGCGAAGTACACCGACAAGTTCGCGTCGGAAGCCATCGCGCCGGTCCAGAACAAGGTCGGCCAGTTCCTCTCGAACACCGTCATCCGCAACATCGTCGCGCAGCCGAAGTCCACGATCGACATCCGCAAGATCATGGACGAGCGCAAGATATTGATCGTCAACCTGTCGAAAGGCCAGGTCGGCGAGGATTCGTCGAAGCTGCTCGGCGGCATGCTCATCACGCGGCTTCAGCTCGCGGCCATGGAACGCGTCGACCAGCTGGAAAAGGACCGCCAGGATTTCTACCTGTACGTCGACGAGTTCCAGAACTTCGCGACCGAATCGTTCGCCAACATCCTGTCCGAAGCCCGCAAGTACCGTCTGAACCTCATCACGGCCCACCAGTACATCGAGCAGCTCGAAGAGGAGGTCGCCGCCGCGGTCTTCGGCAACGTAGGGACCATCATCGCTTTCCGGGTCGGTGCCGGCGACGCCGAGCATCTCGCCAAGGAATTCGCGCCGACGTTCGTCGAGGGCGGCGAGGACCTCCTCAATCTGGCGAAGTTCGACATCTACCTGAAGCTGATGATCGACGGCGTCGCGTCCACCGCGTTCTCGGCTTCGACGTTGCCGCCGATCGCCAAGCGGACCGACAGCCGCGACAAGGTCGTCGCCTCCTCGCGCGAGCGTTATTCGATGAAGCGCGATGATATCGAGAAGAAGGTCAATCAGTGGAGCGGCTTCGACGAGGAGACAGGGACGTTCATCCCGAAGGGTCCCGCCGCCGCTGCGGGCGCGGCGCCGACCGGCATGCCGTTCCATGATCCGGAACGACAATACAAGGCGACGTGCTCGCGCTGCGCCAAGGAACTTAACCTGAAGTTCCCGCCCGACCCAGCTCGTCCGTTCTACTGCAAGGAATGCCTGCCGCTTGCCCGAACCGAGGCCGCCGCCGCCCCGCGTCCCGCGCTGCGGCCTCCTGCCCCATCCGCTCCGCGTCCGCCTGCGCCTAAGCCGGCAGCTCCGTCTGCGGCTCCGCGCCAGGAAGCGCCGCGTCCTCCCGCGCCGAAACCGCCGGCTCCCGCGGCTCCTCGTCAAGAAGTACGGCAGTCTCCTCGCCAGGAAGCGCGTCCGACGCCGCCGAAGACAGATACATCAGAGGCTCCGAAGCCAGAGCGCTCGCCGCTTCCGCCGCCGAAGCCGGGAATGTTCGGCGGAAAGATCCGCATCGTGACGGGCGCTGATGAGCCTGACGTGCTACCGGCCTCGAAGGACCCGGCGGTCTCGATGTCCGCAGCGCCCGCTCCTGAACCCGCCGAACCTGCGCCGGATGCGACTCCGAAAGCGTCGGCAGCGGTTTCGGTCGAGCCGCCTAAATCGACTTCTGAAGCCCCGAAAGCCGCACCCGCGCCACCGCGACCCAGGATCATAGGTCCGGGAGAATCCGTCCGTTTCGATGACGACCAAGCCTCGTGAATACTGGGCTTTTTCGGTCCGGGGGTCGACGAACGGTAAGTTTTTTGCTGTACTGCCGTCTTAATCAACGTAGACACTGAACCGTGGACCGGATAAAGGAAGCCTTGCTTCTCGCCCGAATCCAATCCGGAAGCGGTACGGCGTTCATCGAAGCGTACGATTTTTTCGCCCCGAAGCTCTATCGGCACGCCCTGTTCCGCACGAGCTCGCCGGAAGTCGCTGATGACATAGCCAGCGAGACGTTCGTGCGCGCGTGGGAAGTCGTACGCGAGAAGTCTACCGAGATCCGCCACCTGAAGGCCTTCCTCTACCGCATCGCCGACAACCTGATCATCGACCATTATCGCAAGAACTCCCGCGCCGCCGTTCCCATAAGCGAGGAGATCGAGGAAACGCTGAGGGCGCCTGGCGACCCGCACGAGCGGCTCGATCGGACGCTGGCGGGAGAGAAGATGGCCCGGTTCCTCGCACAGCTCCGGCCGGAGACCCGCGACCTGCTCGTCATGCGATACATCGACGACCTGCCGATCGAGCATATCGCCGAAGCGACCGGCAAGAAAAAGAACGCCGTGTACGTAGCCATCCATCGGGCCGTCAAAGAACTCAAGAACCTATGCGCTGGAACGCCGTCCGACAACTGAAGAGCCTTCGCGGCTTCCCGGTGCCTCCAGGGGCGCTGGTTTCCGGCCGCCTGCGGCTCGTCGCGCGGATCGAAGCCGCTCCGATGCTCCGTCGGCCCTCGGCGTGGTTCATGGCGGCCGCTTGGCGTCCAGCCGTGGTCTCGATGATCGTGGCCGTCGTCGCCACCGGCGGCGGCACCGTCGTCGCTGCGCACGACGCACTGCCGGGCGAGGCGCTCTATGCGTTGAAACTCGCCGCCGAAAACGTGCGTGAGCGCGTGGCCGTCACGTCCAAAGACCGTTTCGCCGTGCAGGCCGCGCACGCCTCGTCGCGCCTGGCGGAGACGGAAGAGCTCCTCGAGCGCCAGGAGCTCGGAGAAGAGGACCGCGCCGCGCGGGTCCGCGCGGCCATGGATCGTTACGAAGGCCACGTTTTCGTCCTGAACGAGATCGCGGCGAAGATGGAAGACGTCGAGGACGTGCGGGAGAAGGCGCGTAAGACCGCCGAGGGGATGGTTGATCGGCATATGCGCCTCGTCGAATCGGCGACGCGCGCGGAGGCCTCTGTCGCCTCCATCATGCTCGACCCGATCGTGGCGGCGCTCTCGCTCGAAGACGACCTCGCTGAACAGGATTCGACCGATGACGTCGGCGACGGGGATGATGATCGCGAAGGCGGACTCCGCCGTCGCGAGCGCGCGGAGAAGATCGGCGAGGGACTGAAGCGCATGCGCGTCGGCTTGGAAGACCGCCGCAAGCGCGACGATCCTTCGAGCGGACGGGAGAATCTCCGGCAGGACGACGATGCCGACGAGCGCGCTGAAACGCGCTGAAAGGCACTTGAAATATGGTCCGAAAAGTGGTATACTGCCTTCGGTATGCCGCTGTCCCAGCTCGTTCAGAATCCCGTACTACGGATCGACTGGCGCGCCTGCGCCTTCATTTTCTTCATGATTACGGCGCTCGGCTTCGTCGCCCCTGTCAGGGCCGGCGAGCCGAGCGCTTTCGATTCCGACGGCGACGGCTACGATGACACGACGGAGATCGCCAACGGCTGGTCGCCGTACGGATCGGGGCGCCTCGCGGCGAACGACGCGGACGGCGACGGGCTCTCGGACGGCGACGAGATCGCGCGCGGCACCAGCCCGCTCGCGGCGGATACGGACGGAGACGGCTATGCGGACGGCCAAGAGATCTTCAACGCCTACGACCCGCTCGACGCAGCGCCGAAAAAGATCAAGAAGCGCATCGTCATCTCGATCGACAGGCAGGAGCTGACGTATTACCTGGGAAAGAGCGCGGTCGCCACGCGCCAGGTCTCGACCGGACGTCCCGGCCACCCGACGCCTCTCGGCACGTACGCCATCCTCGACAAGAAGCCGCGTGCCTGGTCGGCCACCGCCAAGCTCTGGATGCCGTACTGGATGCCGTTCATCGGCACCAAGTACGGATTGCACGAGCTGCCGGAGTGGCCCGGAGGCAAGAAAGAGGGGGAGGACCATCTCGGCACGCCGGTCTCCGGCGGTTGCATCCGACTCGGCGTCGGCGCCGCGAAAGAGCTCTATGAATGGGCTGACGTCGGCACGGAAGTCATCATCAGCAAGACCTGACGGCTACTCTGTGCGGGGGCCGTCTTCTCTGTTAATCTGGAATAGAGATATGTACGAACTTCGCGACCCCATCCATCAGACCATCGAGTTCGACGATGACGAGAAGGCGGTCATCGACCACCCCGTCTTCCAGCGCATGCGCTACGTCCGCCAGCTCGGGCTGTCGTACTTGGTGTATCCGGGCGCGACGCACGACCGCTTCAGCCACATGCTCGGCGCGATGCACGTCGCAGGCAGGATCTGGGACAACATCGCGAAGGTCAGCCGTGAAGCATTGCTCGAGATGTTCAGTGACGCGGACCTGAAATACTTCCGCCGCGTCTTGCGTTTCGCCGCGCTGCTCCATGACGTCGGCCATGCGCCGTTCTCGCACGCCTCCGAACAGATGATGCCGAAGTTCGGGGCGCTCGAGGTCGAGAAGCCCTGGTACAAGGAGCATGACCCGAAGCGCATGGCCGAGCACGAGGACTATTCGGTGATGATGGTCGGCGCGCTCGGCAAGGATCCGGACGTCCCGCTTTCATCCGACGAGTCGCAGGACATCGCCTCGCTGCTTCACCATGGCGTGAAACCGTCCGCGAAATGGAAGAAGCGGTTCTCGGGTAAGCGCGCCGCGGTGCACGATCTCCTCAGCTCGCTCATTTCCGGCGAGCTCGACGTCGACCGCATGGACTACCTCCTGCGCGACGCCTATTACACGGGCGTGGCCTACGGCTTCTACGACATGGACCACTTGGTGCGGAACCTGGGCGTCGCCTACCTGCGCGGGCGCCCGACGCTGACCATCGACTCGACCGCGATGCGCGCGTTCGAGGACTTCCTGCTGGCGCGCTACCACATGTTCCTGCAGGTCTACCATCACAAGACGATCAACGGCTTCGACCATTTCCTGAAGCAGGCCTTCGTCAAGCGCGAAGTCCTCATCGACGTGCCCGGTACGGTCGACGGCTATCTGCAGATGCGCGACAGCACGTATCTGGAAGCGCTGTTCGCCGCCGCTCGCGATCCGAAGAACGTCTGGTCGCGGCGGTTCGTCGGCCGCAAGCCTGCCAAGCGCCTGTTCACGGCCAGCGGCGACCACCCGGAATCGCGAGTGACCATGCGGAAGCTGCGCGCCTCTCTCGCCAAGGAGAAGGTGCCGTTCTTCGCCATCGCTTCGCACCAGTACCTCTCGAAGCTCGACTCGTTCCGCAAGCTCGGGAAGAAGGGCGAGCCGCGCCTGTACGTTCGCGAGAAGAATCTCGGCCGAGTCGTCTTCACGCCCGTCGAGCATTACAGCGCCCTCCTCAAGAAATACAACGAGGTCATCGACATGATAAACCTCTACGTCCTGCCGGAGCACTACGAGGACGCCATCCGCGTCGCCGAAAAGCATCGCTGAACCCTGGACAGATCCGCTCCGGCGTGGTAACTTCAGGCGTCCTATGGCATTCAAGACGCTGGAGCACATCCTCGCGGGAGAGCCGAAATACAGGCTTTCCCAGGTCCGTGAAGCGAAATACCGCTCGCTGGTCTCTTCGTGGTCCGAAGCGACGACCCTGCCGCCCGCTCTTCGCGAGAAGCTCGACGACGAAGCGCCTATCTCATGCCTGACGCTCGCGACGGAATCGATTTCCTCCAAAGGGGACACGACGAAGTGCGCCTTCGCGTGCGCCGACGGCCAGCTCATCGAGACCGTGCTGATGCGCCACGAGAAAGAGCGCAATACGGTCTGCGTCTCCAGCCAAGCCGGCTGCCCGATGGCCTGCGCCTTCTGCGCGACCGGCACGATGGGCCTGAAGCGCAACCTCACCTCCGACGAGATCGTCGATCAGGTCCTTCACTTCGCGCGCAAGCTTAAGACGGAGGGCGATGTCGTCACCAACGTGGTGCTGATGGGCATGGGCGAGCCGATGCATAATTACGACCAGATGATGGAGGCGCTCCGCACCATGAACGACCCGAAAGGCCTGGCCTTCGGCGTGCGCAGGATGTCGATCAGCACCTGCGGCATCGTCCCCGGCATCCTCAAGCTCGCCGACGATCCGATGCGCGTGAACCTGGCCATCTCCCTGCATGCCCCGAACGACGCGCTCCGCTCGAACCTGATGCCGGTCAACAAGGCTTACCCGCTCGCCAAGCTCTTCGCCGCGATACGGACGTACATCGGCAAGACCAACCGCAAGATCATGTTCGAATACCTGCTGATCGACGGCGTGAACGATTCGCAGGAGATCGCCGAGGAGCTGGCCGATCTGCTCTGCCGCGAGAACCCCGACGGCAGCGGGGAGCCGACGCCGCTCTACCACGTGAACCTCATCAAGTATCACACGACGGAAGTCCTCGGTTCCGCCGCCGAGCGTTTCGGCCTGACGGTCGATCCGACGACGGGCAAGGGCACGTTCCCGTCGAGCCCGGTCAAGCGGCGCACGGCCTTCCAGCAGGTGCTGTACGACCGCGGCATCTCCGTCACGCATCGCATCACGTTCGGAGAAGACATCGACGCGGCGTGCGGCCAGCTCGCCAACAAGACGAATTGAAAAAGACCCGTTCCTGGTCAGGGGCGGGTCTTCGCGATGCGGAGGAGGCGGTGGACGGCGGTGATGATGCCGCGGACCGCGGCGGTCTCGGCGCTCGTGAGGCTGAGGCGTTCCGGGGTGAGCAGTCCGAGCGCCTCGCGGATGACCGGCGCCAGGTGCTTGTCCTCGCGCTCCATGTCGTACATGTCGTCCGGGCCGAAGTCGAAGGACAACAGCCCCGGCAGGGGACCCGCTTCGAGGCCGGAGAGAGCCACGCCGAGCGTGCACAGGGCGCGGGGATTCAAGCGGGCGGCGGCCATCGCGAGGGCGTCGCGCCAGCGGGGATCGGCGGCGGCGAACCGCTCGACTTCGTCGCAGAAGATATCGCCGGCCGGAGCGGCCGGACGCTTCGTCGGGGTCCTGAAGGTCACCACGAGATTCGATGCATGCATGGGGAAAGGAGCTCCTTTTCGCGGCCTTTTGCCGACCGCGGACCATACGTCAAAACGGCCGCCGTGTCAAGGCCTTGTACTAGACGGATACATGGGTAACAACTTCTCGTGGCGGTAGATGAAATTG
>JBBTWH010000012.1:0-20372 GCA_038062835.1 Patescibacteria group bacterium
TCAATTTCATCTACCGCCACGAGAAGTTGTTACCCATGTATCCGTCTAGTACAGCGGCTTGACAATCCGGCCTTTTCGGCGTATAAACGCCGCATAGGAACGGATCTTTCAAAGGAGCCGACGATGCCTGATCCACTGGCCAAGACGGCCGATATCGATACGGATGTGTCGCAGCGTTTCAGTGCAATGTTCGAGGAGATGTCGTACCAGCCCGCTCCGCCGGAAACGGCCTTGGCCCGGTCGAGCGGTCGGAGACCCGGACGGTCAGCCCTTCCTGCCCAGCAGGAAGGCAGCCCCCGCCGCGACGGCCGGACCCTCGCCGCGATGATCGCCGCCTGCCGGTTCGACTACCCGCCGCACCCCTACATCACCGAGGCGAACTTCCCGCTCACCGGCAGCCCGGTCGCGGACGTTGCGGACATGCTGACGGTCAGCCAGAAGGACCTCGGCGGCCAGAACATGACCACCACCCAGATCGAGGTTGCCATCGACAGGCAGGGCTTCCGACCCGCCACCCTCGCCGAGCAGCTCGCCTACGCCAAGGCGAAGTGGAACGGCAAGGACTGGGTGTTCGCCCTCGGTTCCTCCTGGGTGGGCCCCGACGGCCACCGCCGCGTCCCGTACCCGTACCTGTGCGAGGGTGCTGACGGCCGCTGGTTGAACCTGTACTGGGACGACCCCGAGTACCGCTGGTACGACGGCTACCTGTTCCTGGTCGTTCGCAAGTAGCGCTTGGTCCCTTGGGCGCTTCGTCCTTGGTTCAGCACTTGGACACGGACTGCCCGCACTACGTCGTAGTGCGGGCAGTTTTTTCGTTTCTCCCTTACCTCGCGGCTGCCACAACCGCTTGTCATCCCGAGAGCAGCCGAGGGATCCCTCCGATTGACAGGGAACCGCGCGATTCCGTCATGAGCCGACCATGGTACGAAAAACGGAGGGATTTCTCCGCTCCGCTTCGATCGGAATGACAGAAAATGACGGGTGCCCTTTCTTATCGCGCCGTCTTCCGTTTGTGGGCTTTCTTGACCGCTTTCTTGATGGCGGGGACGTCCATGCCGAAGCGGCTGATGAGCTCGACGGGGGAGCCGGATTCGCCGAAGACGTTCGGGACGCCGACGAACTCCTGGATGGTCGGTCGGACCTTGGCGAGGTACTCCGCGACCGCACCGCCGAGTCCGCCGGTGATCTGGTGTTCCTCGACGGTGACGATGGCGTCGCAGGTTTCGGCGGCATGCAGGACGGCCTTTTCGTCGAGCGGCTTGATGGTGTGCGAGTTCACGACCATGACGTCGAGCCCTTCCTCCACGAGCTCTTCGGCGGCGAGGAGCGCGTTATGGACCAAGGGACCGCAGGCGATGATAGCGACGTCCTTGCCGGAGCGGAACGTCGTCGCCTTGCCGATTTCGAATGGCGTCTCGGCGGTGGTGAAGACCGGCGTCTTCTCGCGGGCGAAGCGGACGTAGCATGGGCCTTTGAACTCCGCGATGGCGAGCGTGGCTTTTTCCGCTTCGACGGCGTCGCAGGGGGCGATGATGGTGATGTTCGGGATCGGCCGCATGATGGCGATGTCCTCGATGGCCTGGTGCGTGGCGCCGTCCGGACCGACCGAGACGCCGGCGTGGCTGCCGATGATCTTCACGTTCACGTCGTTCAGACAGATATTGGTGCGGACCATTTCCCAGGCGCGCCCCGGGCAGAACATCGCGTACGAGGTGATGAAGGGGATCTTGCCGCCCATGGCGAGTCCTGCCGCGCCAGCCGCCAGGAACTGCTCGTGGACGCCGACCTGGATGAAGCGTTCCGGGAACTTCTTCTTGAAATCGAGGTTGCGGGTGGATTCGGTCAGGTCGGCGCAGACGACCACGACGTTCGGGTCCTTCTCCGCCGCGGCGATGACGCCCGTGCCGTATCCGTCGCGCGTCGGCTTCTGCGCGATCTTGGAATCGAGCAGGTCCATCGCGAGTTTCGCTTCGGTGCGGATCATATTACAATTTCGCGAGTTCGGCCTCGAGCTTGGCGCCGACGGCCTTCAGCTCGTCCACGGCCGCTTCGGCCTGGCCGGGCTTGAACGGCTGGCTGTGCCAGATGAAGTTGTTCTCCATGTAGGAGACGCCCTTGCCGGGGATGTTGTGCGTCAGGACGCAGATCGGCTTGTCGAACAGCGACTTGGTGGCTTCAAGAGCGTCGACCACGGCCGAGACGTTGTTGCCGTCGCAGTCGATGACGTGCCAGTTGAACGCTTCGTATTTCTGACGCAGCGGTTCGAGCGGCATGATGTCCTCGGTGCGCCCGTCGATCTGGATGTTGTTTCGGTCGACGATGCAGACGAGGTTGTCGAGCCGGTACTTGCCGGCGAAGAGCATCGCTTCCCAGTGGAGACCGGCCTCGTGCTCGCCGTCGGAGGTCTGGCAGAACACGCGCCACTTCTTCTTGTCCATCTTGCCCGCGTACGCGAGTCCGGTGGCCTGCGCGAGTCCCGCGCCGAGCGGACCGGAGGTCGTTTCCGCGCCTGGAAGCTTCAGGCGTTCCGGGTGGCCCTGGAGGCGCGAGCCCAGGCGGCGGAGCGTTTTCAGCTCTTCGGCCGGGAAGTATCCGGACTCCGCCATGGCGGCGTAGCGGATCGGGCAGGCGTGGCCGTTCGAGAGGATCAGCCGGTCGCGATCTTCCCACGCCGGATTTTTCGGATCATGGTTGAGCGCGTGGAAGTACAGCACGGCGAAGACGTCGGCCATGCCGAGCGGCCCGCCTTGGTGTCCCGAGCCCGCGTGCGCCACCATCTCGATCGTCGAAATCCTCAGCTGATTAGCGATGATCTCGAGTTCCTTGATGCGCTTGTCGCTGAGGTGTCCCATAATCCTCTTTAATGTTGCCAGTATACCGCGTAGAGACCCTTCGGGTCCACGCGGCAAGCCACGACGAAAAATCCCCCTTCGCCGGAGGCTTCGGGGGACTTTCGCCGCTATGCGGAGGTTTTTCCTTCTTCTTTCACTTCGTCGGCGGCGACGAGGCCGGTCTGCGAGCGGAGCAGCGAGGCATAGGCGCCGTTCTTGGCGACGAGTTCTCCGTGCCGTCCCTGCTCGACGATGCGCCCGCCCTTCAGCACCAGGATGCGATTCGCGTCCCGGACGGTGCGCAGACGGTGCGCGATGATGAACGTCGTACGGCCTTTCATCAGCATCTCGAGCGAGCGCTGGATCTCCTCCTCCGTCTTGCTGTCGAGGTTGGAGGTCGGCTCGTCGAGGATGAGGATCTTCGGGTTGCGGATGAAGGCGCGGGCGAGGGCGACGCGCTGGCGCTGTCCGCCCGAGAGCTTGAGGCCGCGCTCGCCGACGACCGTGGCGTATTTGTCCGGGAGCCCTTCGATGAAGGAATCGAGTCTGGCCAGCTTGGCGGCCTCGCGCATCTCCTCGTCGGTCGCGCCCGGGCGGCCGAAGCGGATGTTCTCGCCGAGCGACTCGTGGAGGAGCGGCAGGTCCTGGGGCACCAGCCCGATCTGCGAGCGGAGCGAGCGCAGATTCACGTCCTTGGCATCGACGCCGTCATAGAGGATCGCGCCGTCCTGCGGCAGGTGGTAGCGGCCGATCAGGTCGATGAGCGTCGTCTTGCCCTCGCCCGACTCGCCGACGACGGCGATGCGCTCGCCGGGCTCCGTCCTGAAGCTGACGTCTTCGAGGACCGGGACGTCGTCGCGATAGCGGAACTGCACGTTCCGGAATTCGAGGCTGCCCTTCAGATCGAGCGTCTCGCCGCTCTCGTAGTCTTCCGGTTCGGCCTCCAGCAAGCCTTCGAGCTCGATATGGGTCGCCGAGGCGCGCGTCAGGTTGCGCAGCTGCCACTGGACGAACTGTACGTGGCCGAAGATGCCCATCGTGTACGCGGCCACCGCGGTGAACTGGCCGACGGTGAAGGCGCCGTTCATGACGTTCAGGAGCGCGACCAAGAGGACCAGGGCCGACCCGCTGCGGGTGATCAGGTTCTGGCGGTTGTACATGCGCTCATCGAGCCGCGCATCGTAGCTCACGGCCTCGACGAATTTCCCGCGGTTGGCCTTCAGGCGCGCGCCGATCACGTCCTCGGTCGTCGTCGATTTCACCACGAGGATGTTGCGGATGGCGTCCCAAGCGACGGAGCTGACCTCGCGGTCGGCGGCGCGCCAGGCGAACTGCGAGCGCATCGCTTCCGGCAAGGTCTTGTACTTGTAGAAGACCAGCCCGGCCACCGAAAGGCCGAGGAGGAGCGAGATGCGCCAGTCGAGGAACGCCAGGTAACCCAGCATGGCCATGACGGTCAGCAAGGCGGGGAAGAGATAGAAGATGATGCCGGTGATGACGTAGAGCGTCTCCTGTTCGAACGAGGAGAGCTTCTGGGTCAGGTCGGCGTTGCGCTGGCCGTAATGGAAGGACAGCGGCTTGCGGAGCAAGATGTCGACGGTCCTGAGGCGATACTGGGAGATGGCGTCGTGCGCGATGATGGTGCCGCGCCGGCCGAGGTAGGTGCGGAAGGTCTCGGCGGCGTATTCGAGGACGAGCCAGCCGCCGACCCCGATCAAGATGGCCGTGAGCGCGCCGCTCTTCTGCGTGCCGTCGATGGCGCGTCCGAGCACGGTCGGTCCGATCATGCTCATGCCCGCGGCCAGGAGCGCCAAAAACGAGCACCAGAGGACGATGGCCTTGTAGGGGGCGAGCAGTCGGATGACGTAGCGGATGAAATCGCGCATAGGAGGGCGGGAAAGAGCCAGTATATGCGCGAAAAAACCTCCCGTCAAGGAGGCTTTTCAGGTCCGGTTCAGTCCGCCGTCCGTTCGGCGGTCGGCGGCGGCGATGTCGGATTGACCCAGCCGGGCGGGATGAACGGCGTCGTCGCTGGCGTCGGAGCCGCCGCCGGCGTCTTCTTGCGGACGACGGCCGTCAGGAGGAAGAGCATCAGCGTCACGAGGAGGAGGGAGAAGATCAGGATGGCGACGGTGAGAGGGTCGCGTGCGCGCTTTCGCATATCATTCCTCGAATTCCACGTCCGCGCGCAAAGCGTCCAGCGACTTGGCGGGCGCGCCGGAATTGAAGACCGCGCTTCCTGCGACGAGGCGATCGGCCCCGGCGTCTGCCAGCCGCCGCGCGACGCCGACCGCGACGCCGCCGTCGACCTCGATGACGAGATCCGGGAACTTTTCGCGGAGCTCCGCCACCTTCTCGACGGCGACTTCCTGGAAGGCCTGCCCCATCCAGCCCGGATGGACGCCCATGACCTGCACGACATCCGCTTCGGCTATCGCGGCCTCGATGTCCGCGACGGGCGTCTCCGGATTGATCGAGATGCCTGCCTCCATGCCGTAGGACTTGGCGACGCGGAGCGCTTCGGCCAGGTCCTCGACGGATTCGGCGTGGATGAGCACGCGCTGGCAGCCGGCCAGGGACCAGGCATCGAGCCGTTCGAGCGGATCTTCCACCATGAGATGCGCCTCGTACGGCATCGGCAACGGCATCTTCCGGAACCGCTCGGGGTCGGCCCAGGTGGAGTTGTCGACGAATTTTCCGTCCATCACGTCGATCTGCACCGTCTGGCACGACCCTTCGACGGACTCGACCTTGCGTCGCAATTCCTTCTCGTCCTTCGCGAGGATCGCGGGGATGATCTCAACGGGCATTGTCTTCGTATTCGCTTATTTTCGTGAGGCGTCGGGCGTGGCGTTCTTCGCCGCTGAACTCCGTCGTGATGAAGGCGTCGATGACGGGCTTGGCGTCCTCGATCGTCCGCTTCCAGCCGGAGAGGCACAGCACGTTGGCGGCGTTGTGCTCGCGCGTCATGCGGGCCTCGTCGGCGGTGGCGACGACGGCCGCGCGGACGCCCCTCACCTTATTGGCCGCCATGCAGACGCCCTGGGCGGAACCGCAGACGAGGATGCCGAAGGAGTCGGGGTCGGCGGCGACCGCCTCGGCCACGGCGAACGCGTAGTCCGGATAGTCGTCGTCGGGGTCGTTGAACGTGTTGCCCAGGTCCTTGAGCTCCTCATTGAGGCCATCAAGATAGGCCGCGATCTCGACTTTCAGCTCATGCCCGGCGTGGTCGGAACCGAGGTAGATCATATGGACCCCATTATACAGCATTCCGACCATTTACAAGGCGGGAAAACCCCTCTAATGTACCTTTATATACGTTGAATGCTATGGCCGCACCCAATTTCCCGGAACTCGAAGAGAAACTCCTGAAGGAATGGGAGGAAAAGGGCATTTTCAAGAAGACGCTCGAGAAGCCCGCCCCGAAGGGCGATTTCGTGTTTTTCGAGGGGCCGCCGACGGCTAACGGCAAGCCGGGCATCCACCATGTCCTGGCCCGCGCCTTCAAGGATCTCATCCCGCGCTTCAAGACGATGCAGGGCTACCGCGTCGATCGGAAGGCCGGTTGGGACACGCATGGCCTGCCGGTCGAGCTCGAAGTCGAGAAACAGCTCGGGCTGAAGAACAAGAAAGATGTCGAGGCTTACGGCGTCGAGAAGTTCAACGAGAAGTGCCGCGAATCCGTCTGGACGTACCTCGACGAATGGGTGCGCATGACGAAGCGCATGGGCTACTGGGTCGACATGGAGCATCCGTACGTCACCTACAAGAACGAATACGTCGAGTCCGTCTGGAACATCGTCGCGGAAATCGAGAAGAAGGGCCTCCTCTATAAGGGGCACAAGATCGTCCCGTACTGCGCCCGTTGCGGCACGGCGCTTTCGTCGCACGAAGTCGCGCAGGGATATAAGGAAGTGACAGAGACGTCGCTCTACGTCCGTTTCAAGGTGAAGGGGGAGAAGGACACCTATTTCCTGGCTTGGACGACGACGCCCTGGACGCTCCCTTCGAACACCGCGCTTGCCGTCGGCCCCGACGTCCAGTACGTGAAGGCCGAGAAGGACGGCGTCGACTACATCCTCGCGAAAGAACGCCTGTCCGTCCTCGGCGACGCGGAAATCGTCGAGATGATGAAAGGCTCCGACCTCGTCGGGATGGAATACGAGCCCCTCTTTTCGTTCCTGCCGCTTTCGAAGCCGGCGCACCGCGTCGTGCCGGGAAGTTTCGTCTCGACCACCGACGGCTCCGGCATCGTGCACATGGCCCCGTTCGGCGAGGACGACATGAACGTCATCAAGGAGAACGATTTCCCCGTCCTGATGACGGTCGGACTCGACGGCGCTTTCATCCCCGAAGTCACGCCGTGGGCCGGGAAGTTCGTGAAGGATGCCGACCCCGAAATCATCAAGGATCTCGAGTCGCGCGGACTCCTTTATAAGGAAGAGAAGTACACGCACGACTACCCGTTCTGCTGGCGCTGCTCGACGCCGCTCCTCTACTACCCGAAGGACTCGTGGTTCATCGCCATGAGCAAGCTGCAGAAGGAGCTCGTCGCGGGCAACGAAAAGATCAACTGGGAACCGGCGCACATCAAGGACGGGCGCTTCGGCGAATGGCTGCGCGGCATCAAGGACTGGGCGATTTCGCGCGACCGCTATTGGGGCACGCCGCTTCCGCTTTGGGAGTGCGAATGCGGCAAGGTCCGCGCCGTCGGATCGTTCGCCGAGATGAACGAGAAACGCTTCCGCAAGAACCGCTTCTTCATGGTGCGGCACGGCCGCGCCGTCAGCAATAAAAATGGCATCGTCAGTTCTTGGCCGGAAGTCAACGGCGATATCCATCTGACGGAAGAGGGTCACGCCAAAGTCATGGAGACGGCCGCGACGCTTAAAAAAGAAGGCGTCAATCTGATCGTTTCGTCGGATCTTAATCGCACCAAGCAGACCGCCGAACTGCTGAAGGAGGCGACGGGAGCCGAACTCGCGTTCGATGAACGTCTGCGCGAGCTCGATTTCGGCGAATATAACGGACGCAAGATCGAAGATTACGAGGCGCTCTTCCCGAACTATTGGATCGATAAGATCGACAAGGCGCCGCCAGGCGGCGAAACGCTGACGGACGTCCGCGCGCGCATGGTCGCGGCGGTGCTCGATCTCGACCGGAAATATCAAGGCAAGACCATCGCCATCGTCTCGCACGGCGATCCTCTTTGGGTGCTGGAAACGGCCATGACCGGGGAATGGGGCGTCGAAGCGCTCCGCCGTTTCGGGGATGATAATTACATAAGGACCGGTTCTTTCCGCGAGCTGTCCGTCCCGAACTGGCCGTTCGACCACAAAGGCGCCCTCGACGTGCACAAGCCCTTCATCGACGGCGTCACCATCGCCTGCGAGTGCGGCAAGGAGATGAAGCGCGTCCCCGAGGTCTTAGACGTCTGGTTCGACTCGGGCGCCATGCCGTTCGCGCAGTGGCACTATCCGATGGAAAACAAGGAGAAAGTCGATGCCGGCGCGGCGTATCCGGCCGACTTCATCTCCGAAGCCATCGATCAGACGCGCGGCTGGTTCTACACGCTCCTGGCCGTCTCGACGCTGCTCGGCAAGGAACCCAGCTACAAGAACGTCATCTGCCTCGGCCACTTGCTCGATTCGAAAGGCCAGAAGATGTCGAAGTCGAAGGGCAACGTCGTGAACCCGTGGGACATGTTCGCCAAGTACGGCGCCGACGCCGTGCGTTTCCATCTCTACACCGTGAACCAACCCGGCGAAGCCAAGCGCTTCGACGAGAAGGAAGTCGACGGCGTGGTGAAGAAGCTGTTCCTCATCCTCTGGAACGTCCTCTCGTTCTGGAAGATGTATGCGGGCGACGCGAAGGCGTCCTCCGAAGCGCCGAAAGCCGCGCATACGCTTGATGCCTGGATCATCTCCGAACTGAACGCCGTCACCAAGAACGTCACCGACAGCCTTGAGAAGTTCGACGTCGTCACCGCCGGCCGCGCCATCTCCGACTTCACGAACGACCTCTCGACCTGGTACCTGCGCCGTTCCCGCGATCGCTTCAAGAACGGCAACGATGAGGAAAAAGCTTCCGCCGTCGCCACGCTCGGCCACTGCCTGCTGACCATCTCGAAACTTCTCGCGCCGTTCACGCCTCACGTCGCGGAAGGACTCTACAAGGAATTGGGCGGCGAGAAAGAATCGGTTCACCTCGACGTGTGGCCTTCGATTCCCCCTCTTGAAGCAAGAGGGGGCGAGGGGGAGTTATCGGCTCAGATGAAGCGCGTGCGCCAGGCCTGCTCGCTCGGCCTCGAGAAGCGCGCCGCCGCCGGGCTACCCGTGCGCCAGGTGCTCGCCAAGCTGACGATCAAGGCCGAATGGGCCTTCGAGCCGTGGATGCTCGAGATCCTCGCGGAAGAAGTGAACGTGAAGGAGGCGCTCTACGAGAAGGCCGCCGCGACGGAAGTCGAACTCGACACGGCGCTCACGCCGGAACTCAAGCGCGAAGGCGCCGCCCGCGAACTGACGCGCGCCGTGAACTCGATGCGCAAGGAAGCGAAACTGACGATTCAGGACCGCGTCACGCTCATGACAGAGGGCCTTGAAGGCTTCTGGAAAGAGACGCTGGGCGAGCACGGCACGGCGATTCTCGTCGACGTGAAAGCGGATGACCTGAAGGAAGGCCTCGAAGGCGCGCTCGCGACGTGCGAGGTCGAGTCCGATGGCAACGTCCTCAAGATCGGCATCGCCAAGAGGTAGCATATGCGAGACATCGGCAAGAAATACCGCAAAGTCGTCCTCGTCTGCACGAACGTCAAGGAAAACGGCAAAGAGTGCTGCGGCATGAAGGGCGCGGCGGAACTCCACTTCAAGCTGAAGGAGGCGATGAAAGCAGCTGACCTGACGGTGCGCGTCTCCAAATCCGGTTGTCTCGACCGCTGTACCGAAGGTGTCACGGTCGCCATCATGCCCGATGACGTCTGGCTGGGCGAAGCGACTGAAGCCGACATCCCTGAGATCGTCGCGAAGGCGAAGGGGTGGTAAAATATCCTCACTATGACGACTGAACGACGCGAGTCGAAACCCTTGGCCGAGTCGTATAAGGAGCTCCCGAACGACCTGCAGCAGCTGTTGCCGGAAGCGAACATGAGCTACTACGGCAGCACCGATCGGATGCATTGCGGACCCGGAGAGGGCGGGTCGAAGTTCGAAGATTCCCGCGTCACGAACATTTTCGAGGTCATCGCCATGCGCGGCGACCTGCCGGAGCGCGTGGCTGAACGCGCGGACGACCGCGAAGCGCTGAAGGCCGCCGGTGCTCCCGATTCGGCCTTCTTGCCGGCCACCAAAGGACCCGATGCACCCGCCGGCCTGCCTGAAGCGCTCTACTATAAGGTAGAAGGCGTCGAAGGCCGGCTCGGCATCATCCAGGTGAGCGAGCTGCCTTCTGACACGAAAGTGCTGATGAGCCGCGAGAAGGGCAAGAGCGATCCGGAAGAGAAAGGCTACGCTCCGGCATCGCTCACGGTCATTCGAGGCGCGGTCGAGGATATGCCCAAGACCGACTTCGCGACGGTCATCGTCGGCCGCTCCGGCGGCGAGGCGGGTTCGAACGAGGTTTGGACGGTCCACCCCGGCGCTCCCATCCGTCCAGCCATGGTCAAGGAACATGAATGGACGTCGGACCTGAGGTCGCCGGAAGAGCTGAAAGAAGGCGAGAAGCAGGCCGTGCGCGTCATGACCGTCGCCGAACTGATGGAAAAGGCCGGGTTGAAGCCGGAAGACTACGTGAAGCTCGCGCCTGGCGACATGGAGAAGACCCTCGAAGCATATGACGTCCTGGGTTAGGTCATCGGTGGCCGAATGGCGTCGGTCAATATCTGCCGCTTGAAAAAAGCTCGGAAAAATGATAGAATGATCGTGTTATGGCACGACCCACGCAGGAAGAAATCCGCCAGCGCGCCTTGGCGATCATCGAGGAAACGATGGCGTATCCGGCGGAAACGCGCCCTCGCCTGCTTGATATCAAGCGCGGCGCCATAGAACAGCTGTTCGCGAAGTTCGACGAGAACGCGGATATCATCGCCCGCCACTACCCGGAGTACCAGAAAGAAGACCTCATCGCCCTCGCCTCATTCCTGCCGAAAGGAGAGACGGACGGCTGGCATCAATAAAAAAAGAAGGACAATGGCACGCGAATTCCGGGGCGGAGGCGAAACAGGAAGGACCTTTGAAAGCCGTCTTTTCGGCACGGCGCAGGTGAACCCGCAGTTCCTCCTGGATCTCGACAAGATCGGCTTGGACGAGCGAGGGCGCTTCAGGAGCGTGGGCCAGCTGTACGACTCCTTCAAGCGGAACTATCTCGGCGCAGGTCATGGCGAACGAGGCGAGACGTCGATGTCGACGGACCTTCGCGTCGCGGTCGAAGACGCGCTCGGAATCACGGACGAGGGCGACGAATTGAAATTCTACAGCGCGGTCGGTTCGATCATCGACCTCAAGCTCGGTGTCGACGCGTTTTTCGAACTGACCGATCCTAGGACGGGTGCCTACGCCCGCGTCACCCTGGACGCGACCCTCAATAAGGAGAAGCAGAAGGAAGGCTGGAAAGCCGACGTCATCATCGGCGAGATGCCGGACGCCGGACAAGAGGCGGACGCCTACCTGGACGCTATCGACCAGACTGGCGGCGGCATCGCGAATCTCTTGCAGAGACGCCTCAACGATGAGATAGAACGGCGTACGCGACGAAGGGCGTCTTGACAGGATCGCTTTTTCGTGGCAAAGTCCTCCGTCCGCCAACGGAGGTCTTTCCTATGGTCGAAATTCCCGATGTCATTCCGCCGTGTCAGAAGTCCTGCGTCTGTTGCGGCAAGGAATCGGCGTCGAACCGTCGACAGCCGCTCTGCGACGTCTGCGTCGCTCCGGGTGAGGTTCGGAGCTACTGCGCCAAATGCGGTGCGCGGAACGCCTATCATACGGACGACTTCGTCCGCGTGATGTCCGCGCACTACCCGGAGATATCCTTCGCCCCCGGCATGGCAGTATGGCTGCCAGCCTGCGCCAGGTGCTACGGAGACGGACGACCGAGCGTCCCTCCTGGCAACGTGCGCTTCTACGGCATCTCGTTCGACTGATCGCCTGGTCCCTCCAGGCGGTCTTTTCATTAAGGAACTTGGGCGGTAGACTTGCCCTATATGATCGCCTACCTGAAAGGGACCGTCCTCGAAAAAGGCAAAGAACACGTCATCTTGCTGTGCAACGAAGTCGGGTATCTGGTCCAGCTTCCGACGCACCTCATCGCTTCCGCGGAGAAGGGGAAAGAGGCGCGTTTCTACACGCACCACATCGTCCGTGAGGATGCCAGCGACCTGATGGGTTTCGCGACGGCGCAGGAGCTCGATTTCTTCCTGAAGCTGATTTCCGTTTCCGGCGTCGGTCCGAAGATGGGCTTGCATCTGATGTCGCTCGGCCCGGTCGAAAGCATCCGCAAGGCGGTCGAGAGCGGCGACGTCTCCTATCTCGAGAGCGCCCAGGGCGTCGGCCGCAAGAGCGCCCAGCGCGTCATCCTCGAACTCAAAGGCAAGCTGATCACCGACGACGAGCCGGGCGGCGGAAGCGACGAGGCCGTCTCCGCGCTCGAGAACCTCGGCTACCCGCGCGCCAGGGTGCGCGAGGCCGTCGGCGCCGTCGGCGACGGTTCCACCGAGGAGCGCATCCGCGCCGCGTTGAAAGTGCTGGCCAAATGACCGGGCGCAATCTAGGGGAGCGACATTGCGCGCCCGGTCATCCTGAGCGAAGCGCAGCGAGCCGAAGGATCCATTTTTAAAAAGTATGCTCTCACGCGCCACCGAACCCGCTGGCTGGAACGCCGACGTCCTTCGCCTGGGCGGCGGTTTTTTGCAGTCATGGCAATGGGGCGAATTCCAGCGCGCGCTCGGCCGGGACGTCCTGCGTTTCCGCGAGGACGGCGCGATGGCCCAGATGATCCGCATGCGCCTCCCGTTCGGGAAGTCCTACTGGTATTGCCCGCGCGGTCCGCTCGGCGCGCTGCCTTCGCTCGCGCTGGATGCGGACGTGAAGCGCGCGCTGTTCCTCCGTATCGAACCGTCGACGCCGCCGATGCAAGCCGCGAAGGTCCGCGACGTCCAGCCGGGCCAGACCCTGATCGTCGATCTCGCGCCGGAACGCGAAGCCATCATGGCGGCGATGCACGAGAAGTGGCGCTACAACATCCGCCTGGCGGAACGGAAGGGCGTGAAGGTCTACGTGGCGGGCGAGCGCGACCACGGCGCGCTCGACGTCTTCTGGGACTTGCTTGAAGAGACGACGGAACGCGACGGCTTCCGCGCGCACGACAAGGAGTATTACCGCTCGATGTTGGAAGCGTTCGCCGGCGATCCCGCCAAGGAAGGCGCGCTCCGTCCCGTCGCCCGGCTCGTCTTCGCCGAGCACGACGGCCGCGTGTTGGCCGCCAATCTCATGGTGTACTTCGGCTCCACCGCCACCTATCTCCACGGAGCTTCCAGCCGTGCCCGACGCGAACTCATGGCGCCGCACCTGCTGCACTGGACCGCCATGCTTGACGCCAAATCATGGGGCTATCGCGACTACGATTTCTGGGGTGTCGCTCCGGAAGGCGCGGAAGGTCATCCTTGGGCCGGCATCTCCCGCTTCAAGCGCGGCTTCGGCGGAACATACGTCGCGTATCCTGGCGCCTATGACGTGCCCATCGATAAGAACTGGTACGACGTATACCGATTCGTACAGGCACTCCGCCGACGTTGACGCAAGGATCGTTTTCTTCTACGATTCGCATACTCCGAATCGGTAGCGACGTGCACCCGTAGCTCAGCTGGATAGAGCGCTTCCCTCCGAAGGAAGAGGCCAGACGTTCGAATCGTCTCGGGTGCACCATGAAAACTCCCCGGTCATGCGGGGTTTTTTCGTCTCCGAAAACTCGATCGAACCTCCTACAAATCTTCACGAACGTGAGGATTTGTAGATTTGCGTTTTGGCGACCCAATCGGCAGAATGATGGCGTATGCGCACCGTCTCCGCACGCCTTCTGCTCGGCGCGACGCTCCTCGTCGCCGGTTTCGGCGTGCTGACGGACGGAGCGCCGCTCAAGCTGCTCGACTTCAAGGACCGCGAGTGCCGGACGGCCTCCGTCGCTCTCGCTTCGGCGTGTCCCGCGGGATGCGCCGCCCGGCCCATCAGCGCTCCGGCCGACCGGTCCATGCCGACCGCCTGCCGCAGCCGTCTGTGGGTCGCGACGTGCGGCAGGGCGTGCGAGCCGCGTCCAGGATTCATCCGCCTTCCGGACGGCAAGCTCGCCGACGGACGAAGGCTCGTCTTGTCGCTCGCCGGATTGCCGACGCGATCGCACGAGCGGATGCTGTCCGAACTCCGCGTCACGGCGGAGCAGCGCTTCGACGGGATGTACCGATACGAGGTCAAGCTTCAGGAAGCGTCCACGCGCGACGAATTGGAGGAAGCGAAGAAGCGCCTCGCGGCGCTTCCGGGAACTGTCTCCGTCGAATATATCCTCCGCTAGTCGGTGACGACGCCTTTGCCGGCGGCGTCTTCGTCTCCGATCAGGTCGGTGCCGATAGGGGGGTTCGTCTTAAGGATGACGGCGTTCACGTCCTTGTCGAGCGCCTCAAAGCGGCTGTCGCCAGTCAGGTCCATGATTTCCCCGATGTCCTCCGCTTCCGGCGTGAGTTCGACCTCGAAGCTGACGAGGATTTCCGGCACGGTCGTCGGCATGCGGTTCAGCCGCCAAGTGACCTTGCGGCCCGAATCGTCGAAGTCCAGGCCTCCGGCCGCGACCTCGCGTTCGACGCCGGTCCACTTCACTCCCTGCGGCAGCAGCGTCGTGGCGCTCAGGTTGGTCAGCTCGTGCAGGTCGTTCTTGATGATCCAGTGGACGCGGTAGACGGTCTTCTCACCGACCTTGGGCGGAAGGGGACCGCTGCCGAGCGGCACTCCGTCGGACGAGTAGTAGCGTCCATAGGCGTTGAAGGACGCGTTCGATAGGAGGCGGATGTCCATCGGCACGGCGTCCACCTGGCGCGCGCCGGAGACGTTACCGGCCTTGGCGATCTTGGCGCTCGCGGCCGCGTGGACGACATAGTCGGCCTTATCCCCCTGTGAGAGCGGCTTACGGATGATTTGGACCGAGAAATTGATTTCGCCCTTGTCGCCCGGCGCGAGCGAGACGAGCGCGGGAATCTCCTTCTTCGTCCAGACGATTGTCGAGTCCTTGCGGACGCCGGCGAGATCATCTTTGAGGGAGACCCAGTCGAGGACGGCGCCGCCCGGGTCCGATGGCAGTTCCGCGATCAGCGAGACGTCCTTCAGCGAGACGTCGCCGGCGTTCTCGTAGCGGATGGTGAAGAAGAGCTGGTCCCCGAAGGAGGCGACGGGAGGCTTGTCGGAACCGTTCACGATGAGGTCCAGGTCGAGATTGCTCTTGAGGACGTCCGTCGTCGCGTCGGCTTTGGCGATGGTCACGATGCCCGCGTCGTCGACGAAGCCCATGCGGGCCTGAAGGGCCTTCGGGCCGCGGGAGGCGGCGGAGAACGTTCCCTTGACGGTGACGGTACCCTTCGATTTCGGTTCGATCCTAGGGATTGTCCAACGCATGGCGACATCGGCGTCTGCCTTGGGCTCTGACGATGAGAATATGAAGCCTTCCAGCGGATCGACGACGAGTCGGACGTTCTCGAGCGCGCTTCCTGAACCGTTCTCGTATTCGTAGACGAAGGCTATCTCGTCTCCGGGCGTCATCTGCTCGGGGCCCGTGCCTTTCAGCGCCAGGACCGAACCGGTCACCACGACGGTATGGGACGCCACCTTCTGGAAGTCGGCGTTGAAGTCGGCGGGGCGGTAGTTCAGCTTGGCCTCGAAAGTCAACGCCGCGTCGAGCTGCTCGCGCACGTAGCCGCGTACCGTGATCGATCCTTCCGCGCCTGGCGCGACCGAGCCGACGGACCAGGCGCCTGCTTCGGCGGAAGCCGGCTCGGATCCGACGATCTCGAATCCCTTGGGCGCGCGGAACTCGATCTGCGCGCGGGCGAGCGGAATCCTCTCGTGGTTGCGGTAGCGGATGACGACGTCGCTTTCGGCTCCGGCGGCGAACCCTTCGGACGTTTCGACGACGATGTCGACGCTTTCGCCCGTGAAGCCGGACGTGCGCGAGAAGAACAGCAGTCCGCCCCACGTGGCCCCGCCCAAGACGGCGAGCGCTGCGAGCGTCCCGAAGACCGCCGAGATCAGCCTGTTGCCCGGTTTGCCGTCGAGCCGCGTGAAATCAGGAAGCTTGCCCTCCTGATCGGAGTAGATGCTCTTGAGGTCTTTGCCGATGTCTTCGGCGCGTTTTTTCCGTTCGAGATCCTCCATAATGGTTCAGTCGCGGTTGACCAGCAGCATGCCTACGAAGAGGTCGCGGTCGAGTTTGGTGTCGAGAGTCAATCCGCCATGGTCGGCGGAGGCTTCGTCCGGCAGGCTGGACTCGACGCGCCAGCCTTTCGGCAAGTCGATGCGGCTCGAGAAGTCGCGATCGAGAGTGCCTGGCTGTTTGCGCACGACGAGCTTCATCGTGGCGGTCGGCGACCAGGCGCCGAGCGCGTCGCGGACCTTCTCGAAGCGGGTCACGGGCTCACGGACGAGCTCCTGGATGCGGAACGGCAGTCGGTAGCTGATCTTCACGGAGCGCGTCTCGCCTGGCTCAAGCTGTACCCAGTTCCCGAAGACGGCCAGTCCGGATTCCTCGGTGACGCGCGTGCCGGTACTCTCATGCGTCTTGGCCTGCCCCTCGACGGCGGCGAGCAGCGTCGAAGGCTTGAGCGTGTCGTCTTCAGGCAGGAAGTAGCCGGCGCCAGGAGCTTCGAATCCGTCGGCGGAAAGGAGTTCGCTGCCCTTCGGCACGTAGAGGCGCAGATAGTCGATGTTCTTGATGCCGGTGAAAAGATCGCCCTTCTTGCCCCGGTGCGTGCGCGTCACCGTGACGGTGTCCACGATGGCGCCGGTTTCCTCGATGCGCGTCTCGTGGCGGATGTCGGCCTTGATGGATCCGTCAGTCTTGCCGCCGGCGA
This sequence comes from Patescibacteria group bacterium, assembly GCA_038062835.1. Classification (GTDB taxonomy): domain Bacteria; phylum Patescibacteriota; class Patescibacteriia; order SG8-24; family DYFX01; genus DYFX01. The sequence goes on from JBBTWH010000012.1 coordinate 16,927, forward strand.
TGTTGGTGTCGACGACCGCCAAGAAGTCACCGCCTTCCGGCGGAGCGAGTTCGCCCGTCCAGCCGAAGTCGGTCGCCGCCGCCTGCGCTTCCGCGTCGCGGAACCATACCTGGACGTCCTTGCCGGCGAGCGCGCCGCCGAACACGGCGGCCAGCTTCGGCATGTCCTTGGCGCCGCTGTCGAGCAGCCTTTTGAGGAGTTTCGGCGCCATGTCGGAGATGATCTGCTTGGGGCGGTTGGTCTCGCGGTCGTATTCGATCTCGACGGACTTCTGCGTCTCCAGATGGAAGTTACCGGCGTCGATGGTCTTGCCGTATTCGGGCATGGCGACCGGGCCGACGGCGGCGAGCAGGTCTTCCATCATGTTCGAGGTCACGGCGATGACGCCGTCGACCGTCGGGCCGCCGCTCTTCTCGTAGAACCAGACGAGCGACTGCGCCGAGGTCGGGAAGTCGGCGAACCAGTTGGCGTCCTGGAACTCCCAGCGCGCGTTGACGAGGCGCAGCTGCTCGGGAGCTTCGACGCGCTGATCAGATCCGCCGCGGAGGTCGTACGATCCTCCGGCGGGGATCTCGATCTTCTCGATAGATCCGTCCTTCAGGTCCATGAGCGCGTACGATCCGATGAAGCCGCCGGTCGGGCGCAGTTCGCGGCTGTTCTGGAAGATGACGAGGTAGCGGCGTTTTCCGTTCGCGCCGATGGCGTCGAGCAGGATATCGGAAGATGCCGCCGCGCGTCTGATGTCCGACACCGCGCCTGCGGCGTCTTCGCGTATGGCTGCGAACGGCGCGCGGAATCTTTCCGGGAGGCTGCGGAGCGGGATGGCGTCGAGCTCGCTCGAAGCGGCTTCGAGATGCGGAAGCGCGGCGGCGAGCGCGAAGCTCATGCGTTCCAGTTTCTTCGCGACAGTCTCAGGAGAACCGTCGATCGATTCGTACCCGGCGGCCATCTCTTCGCCCGCTTTGGCGGCGGCTTCCCCGGCGGCCAAGAGGCGCTTTCCGCTGGCGAGCTTATCGCCGTTGCCTGTCAGGATGGCGGCGAGCCGCACGGAGATGTCGTCGACGCGCCCGCGCGTTTCGGCGAAAGCGCCGGCGGCGCGTCCGAAAGAAGCGTCGGCTTCTCCGCTTCGGGCGAGCGCGGCGCTGCCGGCGTCGCGAAGCCCTCCGACCGCTTCCTTCGCGCCGGCGGCGATGACGCCGGCCTTTTTCAGGAGGCCCGTGTACGAAAGCAGGGCTTGGAGAGGCAGGCTCACGATGAGAGCGATGACGGCGAATGTCGCCGCGCGCCGCAGCCATCTCGACTGAAAGACGAAAGACATCTTCGGACGCTCCGGCGTCGGCATGACCTTGATCGTCGGCGTCTTGTAAGGACGCGAAGCCATCGGGACGCGGGACGCCTGCGGGATCTGCCGCATGGGGTGCGGCGCGGAGAACGAGCGCACGACGACGGCCGGACGTCTCATTATCGAAGGCTGCGTCGACGCCTTGCTTGGCTTGGCCTTGAACGGCAGTGCGAGAAGCGCGAAGGGGAGTTTCAAGAAACCTCCGATGGAAGCGCGCGAGGCCTTGCGGTCCGGGCGCGACGGCATGAAGTCGCGATGTTCGTCGCTATCGCCGGGCATCGCGGAGCGCAAGGCGTGGACGAAGACGTTCAGTTTTTGCTCAAAATCCAGATGAGGGCGCGGTCCTACCGATGGCCGTGCGGAAAAAGGCGTCAGGTCGACGACGTGGCGCGAGACTTGCGCCGCCGCGTTGATGGGAATCTCTTTCGGCATCGCGGCCGAACGCGTACGGGCCGACCAGGCGCGCGGCGGCACCTTTTCCCTGCCCTGGTCGGCAAAAGCCACGACTTCGCGCGATACGACTCGCCCGAAGAAGACGGACAGGAATTCCTTGCGTTCTTGCTCCCTCATGGTCGCAGAGAAGTGAGGTATGTCTGGTAGGTACGTTCGGCGCACTCGCGCCAGCTGAATCGCGCTACGCGCCGTTTGCCGCGTTCGGCAAGCCGTCCGCGGAGCGCTTCGTCTCCGTAGACCCGGCGCATCGCCCTCGCCATGTCCCCGACGTCTTCAGGATCGAAGTATATCGCGGCGTCGTCGAGTATTTCGGGCAGGCAGGAGCTTCCGGCGGCCGCGACGGGCGTACCGTAGCGCATCGCTTCGAGCGGCGGCAGGCCAAATCCTTCGAGAAGCGACGGGAAGACGTAAGCGCGGGCCTTGCGGTAGAGCTCAGCGAGTTCGGATTCCTCAGCGTAGCCGTAGAAGACCGCGTCGCCGCGATCGAGCAGGCCGAGTCGCTCAGCTTCGAGCTTCAGCCGCATGTAGAAATGATCCATCTTGCCGACGAGCACGAGCTGGGCATCGAGACCCTCCTTCCGCAGCAAGGCGAATACTTCCAGCAGGCGTTCCAGGTTCTTGTGCGGATAAGCGTTGCCGACGTAGAGGAAGTAGGGCTTGACGACGCCTTTCGACTCAGGACTGAACGTGCCGGGAATCGTGAGCTGGCCGATTTCCACGCCGTCGGCCGCCTCGTACGTCACCGTCACGCGTTCCGGCCTCACGCGCAGCTCGCGGACGATGTCGCGCTTGGTGCACTCCGACACGGTGATGATCGCGCGGGATCTCCAAGCGGCCATGGCGATCGTCAGCCGATAAGCGGCGTACTTGAGACGATACGTCGCCGCGTTCAGCGTCGTCGCCCGCCTCGTCGGATAGCGGAAGAGGATGAGATCGTGGATCGTCACCACGAACGGGCAGGGCGTGAGCGCCGGCACGTTGAAGTGCGGAAAGTGCATCAGGTCGATCCTTTCCCGCCGGATGAGGGGAGGGAAGCGCAACTGTTCCGTGAGCGAGTACCAGCGGAAATCGGCAAGCGCCCTCCTGAACTTCGGCGAGGCCGGGCGGTAGAGGTCGTAGTTCTCTTTTCGCAAAAAAACCACGAACTCATGCTCACCGCCGATGCGCTCCAGGTTCTCAATGAGCCTTTCGGTATAGCGGCCGAGTCCTTTTCCGACAGGTCCAAAAAATCTGGCATCTATACCGATCCGCATGGCTCCAGTGTACCAAATTTTAAGCGAAGATAGGAGGATTGCCTATTTTTGGCCTAAAAACAGTGAAAAGCTTGATGATTAGCCAAAAAAATGATATAATTTACCGCGTATCCACAGGTCAAAAATAGGCCTACGGGTAAAACAAAGACAAATGAGGGGGAAATTTTACAATATTTTGGCTGCTTTTAGCGGATATACCCACTCCCGCCGCGTGACTTTGGTGTTGCACGGCGGTTTTGTTTATTTGGCCTTGATTAGCATAGTTTTATCTTCCTTTATCTCTTTGGGATCCAAGCCCGCCTCCGCCTCCAACACCATCCCTAAGATCCTCAACTACCAAGCCCGCATCACCAACGCCTCAGGCGTGCCGGTCGCCGACGGCAGCCTGAACATCTGGA